>NZ_BCQP01000001.1 GCF_001552135.1 Actinomadura chibensis NBRC 106107
TCGAGGGCGTCCATCCGGTCGGCGACCGGGACGGTCTCGTCCGCGAGGCGCCGGGCGAGCCGCTCCACGGTCGGGCGGTCCTTGCCCGGCACCGCCTTGGCCGCCCGCGCGAACAGCAGTGACCCTTCGGTGAGCATGAGTTCGACGTCCTGGCCGCGCGGCACCTTGATCTGCGCGTCATGCCGCCAGTGCGCGATCGGGTCGCCCCACGCCTCCACCCGAAAGGACCACGACCCCACCGCGGTCGGGGTCACCCGACCCGCCCACCGGTCCGACCCCGGGGCCACTTCGGCCATCGGCACACCCGGCAGCTCCTCGCCCTCCGGCGTCCGCAGCACCACCGCCGCGCCCAACCGCTCGTGCCCCTCCCGGAACACCGTCGCCGACACCTCGACCGTCTCCCCCGCCACCGCCTTGGCGGGCCACCGCCCACACCCCACCACCGGCGCCACATCGAGGATCGGGACGCGACCGAGCCTCGGAATCCCGGTCCCGCTGGACGTCCCGGACTCGTCGTGCATATGGCCTCCTCTACCCGTGCGGGAATTCCGAAACGTCCATGCCCGCGAACCGGCGGATACCCCCTCCAAACCACCGATAACTGTGTGCGACGCGCCGTTCACGCAACCCCGGCTGTCGCGTCCGCGCCGGGCACCGCATAGCGTGACGTTGCGTGAAGGCAATCCGACGATTCACGGTCCGGACCGTCCTCCCGGAGCCGCTCCGGCAACTGGAGGAGCTGGTCCTCAACCTGCGCTGGTCCTGGCACCACGAGACGCTCGACCTGTTCCGCGCGGTGGACCCGGCGCTGTGGAAGGCCGTCCACCACGACCCGGTGCGGCTGCTCGGCGAGGTCGCGCCGGAGCGGCTCGCGCGGCTGGCGGACGACCGTCGGTTCCTGCGCCGGCTCCAGGACACCGCCGAGGACCTGCACGAATACCTGACCGCCCCCCGCTGGTACCAGGCCAGGCGGGACACGCCGAAGGCCATCGCCTACTTCTCGCCCGAGTACGGGATCACGGCCGCGCTGCCGCAGTACTCCGGCGGCCTCGGCATCCTCGCGGGCGACCATCTGAAGACCGCGAGCGACATGGGCGTCCCGATCATTGGGGTAGGACTTCTCTATCGGCACGGTTACTTCTCGCAGTCGCTGTCCCCGGACGGCTGGCAGCTGGAGCGCTACCCGCCGATCGACCCGAACGGCCTGCCGCTGACGCTGCTGCGCGAGCCGGACGGCGCGCCCGTCCGCGTCGCCGTCGGGCTGCCGAAGGGCAAGGGCCTGCACGCGCAGGTGTGGGTCGCGCGGGTCGGGCGCGTCCCGCAACTGCTGCTCGACTCCGACGTCGAGGAGAACGACCGGTCGGCGCGGGACGTCACCGACCGCCTGTACGGGGGCGGCGGCGACCACCGGCTGCTGCAGGAGATGCTGCTCGGCATCGGCGGCGTCCGCGCGATCCGCGCGTACTGCCGCGTCACCGGGCATCCGGCGCCGGAGGTGTTCCACACCAACGAGGGGCACGCCGGGTTCCTCGGCCTGGAGCGCATCCGCGAACTGGCGGACGAGGACGGCCTGAGCTTCGACGAGGCCCTGGAGGCGGTCCGCGCGGGCACGGTGTTCACGACGCACACGCCCGTCCCGGCCGGGATCGACCGGTTCCCGCGCGACCTGATCGGCCGCTACTTCGGCGGCTCGAACGAGGAGGAGCGCGTCCCCGTCGACCGGATCCTCGCGCTCGGCGCGGAGGACTACCCGGGCGGCGACCGCACCGTGTTCAACATGGCCGTGATGGGCATGCGGCTGGCGCAGCGCGTCAACGGCGTCAGCGAGCTGCACGGGCGGGTCAGCCGCGAGATGTTCGGCGGGCTGTGGGGCGGCTTCGACACCGACGAGGTCCCGGTCGGGTCGATCACCAACGGCGTCCACGCGGGCACGTGGGTGGCCAGGGAGATCCTGGAGCTGGCCGCGCGGGAGCTGCCGTCGATCGTCGAGTCCGGGCAGGGCTGGGAGGAGGTCCGCACCCGGCCCGGCACCGAGCTGTGGCGGATCCGCGGCGTGCTGCGCCGCCGCCTCGTGCTGGAGGCGCGGCGGCGGCTGCGCGAGTCGTGGCGGCAGCGCGGCGCGAGCGAGGCCGAGGTGGCGTGGACCGACCACGCGCTCGACCCGGACGTGCTGACGATCGGGTTCGCCCGGCGCGTCCCGTCCTACAAGCGGCTGACGCTGATGATGAGCGACCCGGACCGGCTCCGCGCCCTCCTGCTGGACGAGGAGCGCCCCGTGCAGATCGTCGTCGCGGGCAAGGCGCACCCGGCGGACGAGGGCGGCAAGCGGCTCATCCAGGAGATCGTGCGGTTCAGCGGGCGCGAGGACGTCCGGCACCGGATCGTGTTCCTGCCCGACTACGACATGGCGCTCGGGCAGCTCATGGTGCAGGGCTGCGACGTGTGGATGAACAACCCGCTGCGGCCGCTGGAGGCGTGCGGCACGTCCGGGATGAAGTCGGCGCTGAACGGCGGGCTGAACCTGTCGATCCTCGACGGCTGGTGGGACGAGTGGTACGACGGCCAGAACGGCTGGGCGATCCCGTCCGCCGACGGCCTCGCGAGCCCCGACCGGCGGGACGAGCTGGAGGCAGCCGCCCTCTACGAGCTGATCGAGGACCACGTCGCCGTCACCTTCTACGACCGCGACGCGAGCGGCCTGCCGCGGCGCTGGCTGGAGATGGTGAAGCACACGATCGCGACGCTCGGCCCGAAGGTGCTCGCGTCCCGGATGCTGCGCGACTACGTCGACGAGCTGTACACCCCGGCCGCCGCCGCGGCGCGGGCGATGACCGCCGACAAGTTCGCGGGCGCCCGCGCGCTCGCGGCGTGGAAGCAGCGGGTCCGCCGGGCGTGGCCGGACGTCGCCGTCGAGCACGTCGAGTCGGACGGGGCGGACAGCCCGCAGGTCGGCGCCCGCCTCACCGTGCGGGCCGTCGTCGCGCTCGGCGGACTCGACCCCGACGACGTCGCCGTGGAGGTCGTGTACGGCCGCGTCGACGACTCCGACGCCCTCGTCGCGCCGTCCTACCTGGAGCTCGCGGAGGGGGAGCCCGCCGGGAACGGGCGCCGCCGGTACGCGGGCGAGGTCCCGCTCGGGCGCAGCGGCGCGTTCGGCTACAGCGTCCGCGTGGTCCCGAACCACCCGCTGCTGTCGGGCCGCGCCGAGCTCGGCCTGGTCGCCCTGCCGCCCGCCCCGCCCGGCATGACGAACGGCGACCTGCGCTAGACCGGCAGGGGCTCGTCGTCCTCGGCGGGCGGGTCGGGGAGCTGCCAGGCCGCGACGACCAGCGGCAGGACGAGGTGCGTCGCGAGCAGGGCGATCAGGATCAGGAAGAGGGCGGCGCCGGGGATCTGGGACTCGCGGCCGTCCCGGTCGGCGACGGTGGTCGCCAGCAGGACGGCGACCATCACGGCGGTGGTGGCCCGGTGCGCCGAGGCGAACGCGCGGAGCCGCGCGGTGAGCTGCCGTTCGTCCAGCTCGCGCTCCCGCCTGGACGTCACGCCGCCGGTCAGCGCGATGAGCTGGCCGCCGAGCGGGAACCCGGCCACCACCAGCACGCCGAGGACCACGAAGTTCACGATCACCGCGGTGTCGCTCGGGGCCAGCGCCCAGGAGACGGCGGCGTCCACCCAGAGCAGGCTCAGCGTGACGGCGGCGGCTCCGGCGAGGACGCGGCGGGGACGGCGGCGGGCGTAGCGGGCGGGCATCCGCCGCGCCAGCTCCTCGTCGAGGGCGGCGAGGCGGGCGGCGCGCCTGCGCCGGGACCGCTCCAGCCGCCCGGCGGCGCGGTTCGTCATGACGGGTCTCCGATCCTCGGGAAGGGTTTCAGCGAGAAGACGACCTCGACCGGCACCTCGAAGTAGTCGGCGATGCGCAGCGCGAGGTGGAGGCTGGGGCTGTACTCGCCCCGCTCCAGGTAGCCGACCGTCTGGTAGTGGACGCCCAGCGCGGCGGCGAGGTCGCGGCGCGACACGCCGCGCTCGGCCCGCAGCACCGTGATCCGGTTGTGGACGGCCTCCTTGTCGGCGGACGGGTCGGCGGCCTCCTTGTCGGCGGGGGCCTTGTCGGCCTTGCGGATCATGTGGCCCGCCTCTGGGCCACCGGTTCGCTCATGGACACCCCCGTACGGGTACTTGGATCATTCGCCGTATCACTGCGGCTCTTGATAGTAGAAGTACTACATCTCATCGCAGACGTGCAAGCCGCTGGACGGGAGCGCCCCGCGGTCAGTCGGTGTCGGCGGGCTCTCCGGCCAGGGCCTCGTAGGCGGGGGCGAGGACCTCCGCCAGACCGCGGCGGCGGATCTTCACCGGCGGCGGAGGGACGACCTGGAGCACGAGGCCCGGCGGCGCGGGCGGGACGGCCGGCCGGTCGCGCAGCCCCGCGAGCCCGGACGGCGGCGTCCAGAACCCGGCGGCGGTGAGCGGCTCGTCGGCCATGTCGAGCGGGTCGGGCTCCACGGCGGAGTCGCGGCGCAGCGACGAGAGCAGGCTCTCGCGGCCCCGCCCGTTCCACAGCAGGATCAGGAAGGGGTCGTCGTCGAACTTCTCCGCCAGCAGGTACAGGACGGCGGCGGCGTGCTTGCACGGGTCGCCCCAGTCGGGGCAGTCGCACATCAGGTGCAGGTCGGACGCCTCGCCGGGGAACAGCGACAGCCCCAGCTCGGCGAACACCCACTCGATCTCCGGCGGCATCTCCCCGGCGAGCAGCCGCGCCTTGAACACCGCGCGGGACGCGAGCTCGCGCTCCACCGCGCGCCAGCCGTCCGGGTCGATGGCGTCGATGCCGAGCGCCACCTCGTACGGGTCGGGCGCCGTGCCGCGCACCCGCGCCGTCACCTCGTAGGGGGACACCTTCAGGTCGAACACGTTGCCCTTGCGCGCGTACGTCCGGCCGCGCTGGAGGCGTCCGGCGTCGGCGAACGACTCGACCAGGTCGATGAAGCGGCGCGACCACCACCGCGCGCCGATCGAGCCGCGCCTCGTGCGGGCCCGGAGGCCCTCCGGCTCCTCGGACATCAGCCGCTCACCGCGTCGGGGGACAGGCGCAGGACGTCGCGCAGCTCGGCGACCGACAGCTCGGTCAGCCAGTCCTCGCCGGTGCCGACGATCGAGTCGGCGAGGGCCTTCTTGCGCTCGATCATCTCGTCGACGCGCTCCTCCATCGTCCCGACGCAGATGAACTTGCGGACCTGGACGTTGCGGGTCTGCCCGATGCGGAACGCGCGGTCGGTCGCCTGGTCCTCGACGGCGGGGTTCCACCAGCGGTCGACGTGGACGACGTGGTTCGCGGCCGTCAGCGTCAGGCCCGTCCCGGCCGCCTTCAGCGACAGCAGGAAGACGGACGGCTCGGCGTCGCCCTGGAACCGCTGGACGAGGTCGTCGCGCGCCTGCTTGGACGTCCCGCCGTGCAGCCACAGCACCGGGCGTTCGAGCCGCCCCGCGAGATACGGCTGGAGCATCGAGCCGAACTCGGCGTACTGGGTGAACACCAGCGCCTTCTCGCCCCGGCCGAGCACCTCGGCGCAGATCTCCTCCAGCCGTTCGAGCTTGCCGGACCGGCCGGGCAGCCGCGAGCCGTCCTTGAGGAGCTGCGCCGGATGGTTGCAGACCTGCTTGAGCTTCGCCATCGTCGCGAGGACGAGCCCGCGCCGCTGCGTCTCGTCGGCCTCGGCGATCTGCTGGAGCATGTCGTCGACGGTCGCCCGGTAGAGCGACGCCTGCTCGGCGGTCAGGTTGCAGTAGACCTTGATCTCCTGCTTCTCCGGCAGGTCGGAGATGATCGAGGTGTCGGTCTTCAGGCGGCGCAGGACGAACGGCTGGGTGGCCCGCTTCAGCGCGAGCGCGGCCTGCTCGTCGCCGTCCCGCTCGATCGGGATCGCGAACCGCCGCCGGAACGCGGCGCGCGGGCCGAGCAGCCCCGGGTTCGCGAACTCCATGATCGACCACAGCTCGGTGAGGTGGTTCTCGACCGGGGTGCCGGTGAGCGCGATGCGGGTGCGCGCCGGGATGCTGCGGACCGCCCTGGCCTGGCGCGTCCCGCTGTTCTTGAGCGCCTGCGCCTCGTCGCAGACGACCCGCTCCCAGGCGATCTCGGCGAGGGACTCGGCGTCGCGGGTCGCCGTCCCGTAGGTGGTGAGGACGAGGTCGGCGCCCGCCGCGGCCTGGACGAGGTCGTCGCCGCGGTGCCGTCCCGTCCCGTGGTGGACGTAGACGCGCAGCTTCGGCGTGAACCGCGCCGCCTCCCGCTGCCAGTTCCCGACCAGCGACATCGGCAGGATCGCCAGCGTCGGGCCGGGCGCGGCGCCGCCCTCCCGCTCGTGCGCGAGCAGCGACAGGACGGAGATCGTCTTGCCGAGCCCCATGTCGTCGGCGAGCAGGGCGCCGAGGCCGAGGCCGTCCATGAAGGCGAGCCAGGCGAGGCCGCGCTCCTGGTAGGGGCGCAGCTCGGCGTCGAGCTCGTCGGGCGTGCGCATCGGGACGAGCCGCCGGTCGGCCTCCCCGGACAGCAGGTCGCCGAGCGCCCCGCCCGCCTCGACGCTGGTCAGCGGGAGCGCGTCGGCACCCGCGTGGATGACGGCGCGGACCGCCTCCGCCGCCGTCATCCGGCCGCGCCGGGGATGGCGCAGGAAGTCGAGGGCGGCTTCGAGCTGGTGCTCGTCCAGCTCGACCCACTGGCCGCGCAGCCGGACGAGCGGCGTCTTCAACCGGGCCAGCTCCGCGAGCTCCTCCTCGTCGATGCTCTCGTCGCCGATGGCGAGGTCCCAGCGGAAGTCGACCATGGCCTTCAGGTCGAAGCCCGACGACGCCGCCGACCCGGACGACGCCTCGGGGTCGTCGTTGCGCGCCGTCAGCTTCATGCCGAGCTTCGCCTTGCCCGCCCACTGCGGCAGCAGCACGCCGAACCCGGCGGCGGCGAGCATCGGCGCCGCCTGCCGCAGGAAGCGGAACGCGCCCGCCGTGTCGAGCGGCAGCTCGGCGGGGGACGGGCCGTCCAGCGCCGGGGACAGGTCGGGGAACAGCCGCAGCGCGCGGCCGAGGCCGGTGAGCAGCGTCTCCTCGGCGCGCGGGATCGAGGCGGCCTCGCCCTCCCAGACCGTCGCCGCCGGGACGTAGAGGCTCGGGTCGTCGGTGCCCTGGAGCGCGAACTCGACGCGCCACGCGGCCTTCTTCTCGTCGCCCTTCTTCTCGTCGTCGTCGGGGCCGGGCTCGGCGAGCCGGAAGCACACCCGCAGCGGGCCGGACGGGCGGCGCGCGGCGGCGGCCCAGGCGTCCAGCTCGGCGATCAGGTCGTCCGGGTCGTCGCGCGGCTCCCGGGCGACCGCCGCGGACGGCCCGGTGAGCGCGGCGGCCCAGCGCTCGGCGAGCGGCAGCCGCTCGGGGACCTTGCCGCGCCGGGGCGCGAGCAGCGGATGCGGCACCACCCCGCGGACCGCCGTGTCGACCAGCCCGGACAGCGCCTCGCGCAGCACCTCGGCGGCGGGCCGCCCGCCGTCGGCCGCGCGGCAGGCGGCGGGCATCGCGCGGGCCAGCGCCCGGAAGCGGGCCGGTTCGTCCAGCACGGGCCGCCAGCGGGCGACGAGGTCGCCGTCCTCGCGCAGCAGTGCGGGCAGCACCTGCCCCCGCTCCGTCAGCCGGACGGCCTCGCCCGCGACCAGGCACAGGAAGCGCAGGTCGCCGCCGGGGACCACGTCGGCGCTCTCCTCGGCGGCCTGGAGCAGCGCCATCGCGGGGAACGGCTCAAGCACGAGCGCCGGGACGCGCCACATGCGCAGCTCGGGCTCGTCCGCCACCGGCTCGGACCCGAGCTCGGCGGACGGCAGCGGACGCCCCCCGGACGTCGGCAGCGCCATCGCCAACTCCACCCGGATCGCGTTCCGGACGAACGCCTCATACGACGTCCCCGCGAAGTCACGAGTGGCGAAGGGATGCATGTCGTCAGAAGAAAGCCCATACCGCCCTGTTTCTTGTGGGGGGTCGACCCCCCACACCCCCCGGGGTGGCGCTCCGGCCCGGTTCCCTCCACTCCGCTGGCGCTCCGTTCCGGGAACCGGGCCGGAGCGCTCGGCCCACAGGCACAGCGCACCGCCATGCCAGGTGGCGTGGGCGACGAGCATGGTCACCGAAGCTACCAGCAGCCTCTGACGTTTCGTTTCGTGCCCGGCGTCGCGCGGCCGACCGCCGTCACGGTGGCCGCGGACCGTCGCGTTAGGCTCGTGGCGTTTGCCGCCGTTTCATTCCAGGAGGGTCGCCGTGGGCGAGTTCGTACGGGTCGAGGTCGAGGACGGGGTCGCGACGATCAGGCTCGACCGTCCGAAGATGAACGCCCTGAACGCCCAGATGCAGCTTGAGCTGATCGACGCGGCGCGCCAGGTCACGCAGGACGACGCGGTCGCCGCCGTCGTCCTGTACGGCGGGGAGAAGGTGTTCGCGGCGGGCGCGGACATCAAGGAGATGGCCCCGATGTCGTACGCGCAGATGTCGGCGGGCCACTCGCGCCTGCTGCAGGACTTCGCGAAGGCGCTCGCCGGGATCCCGAAGCCGGTCATCGCCGCGATCACCGGGTACGCGCTCGGCGGCGGCCTCGAAGTGGCGCTGACCGCCGACTTCCGCGTCGCGGGCGAGGGCGCGAAGGTGGGGCAGCCGGAGATCCAGCTCGGCATCATCCCGGGCGCGGGCGGGACGCAGCGGCTGTCCCGGCTGATCGGCCCGTCGCGGGCCAAGGACCTGGTCTTCTCCGGACGGCACGTCGCCGCCGCCGAGGCCCTCGCGCTCGGCCTGGTCGACCGGGTCGTCCCGGACGACCAGGTCTACGCGGCGGCGAAGGAGTGGGCGGCGACGTTCGTCGGCGGCCCGGCGATCGCGCTGCGCGCCGCCAAGCAGGCCATCGACGCGGGCCTGGAGGTCGACCTGGAGACGGGTCTTGAGATCGAGCGGACGCAGTTCGCCGCCCTGTTCGCCACCGAGGACCAGGCCGCCGGGATGAAGAGCTTCATGGAGGAGGGCCCCGGCAAGGCGACGTTCACCGGCCGCTGACCTCACCAGCGAGATCCCGGGCGTCGAGGACGTCGTCGGCGTAGCGCTCGGTCCACCGGCCGAGGGCGGAGAGCGGGACGAGCAAGCCGCGCCCCGGCGCGGTCAGCGCGTACTCGACGCGCGGCGGCGCCTCGGCGTAGCGGCGGCGGGTGACGAGGCCGTCGTGTTCGAGGCGGCGGAGCGTCTCCGTCAGGACCTTGTGGCTGATGCCGCCGATCCGGGCGCGCAGCTCGCCCGGACGCAGCGGGCCGTCGCGCAGCGTCCACAGCACGACGCCCGTCCAGGTGCCGGACAGCAGGTCGAGCGCGAGCCGCGTCTGGCAGTCGGCGGTGAACTCGGTGTCGTCCATGTCTCCCCCCGGCGCGATTCTGCCGCGTCCGATAGGCACCGGGCGGTGCGGAACGGACCGCCTAGCGTCCCGTCCGACGGTAGTCGAGACGGGAGGACGTCATGCGGATCGGTGTGCTGGGCGCGGGCAACATGGCGGAGGCGCTCGCCACGCAGTGGGCGGGCAAGGGGCACGAGGTGCGGATCGGCGCGCGGACGCCCGCGAAGGCGGTCGCGCTGGCGGAGCGGATCGGCGCCGGGGCGACCGGCGGCACGCTGCGGGAGGCGGCGGAGTTCGGCGACGTCGTGCTGCTCGCCGTGTGGCACGAGGGCGTCCCGGACGTCCTGCGGCAGGCCGGGCCGCTCGCCGGGCGCGTGCTGATCGACTGCACCAACCCGATGGAGCCGCCGTTCGCGGGGCTGAAGACCGACGGCGGCCCGTCCGCCGCGCGGCGGATCGCCGACGCGACCGGGGCGCGGGTCGTGAAGGCGTTCAACCTGTGCCACGAGAGCGTGTGGCGGATGGCGCCGCCGGTGTTCGGCGGGCGTCCGCTGGGCGTGCCGCTGTGCGGGGACGACGCGGACGCGCTCGCGGCCGTCCGGACCCTGGTCGCCGACCTCGGCTGCGTCCCGATGGACGGCGGCGGCCTGGACCGGGCGGGCCTGCTGGAGGCGGCCACCGCGTTCGTCGTCGGGCTGTGGGTCGCGGGCGAGGACCCGCGGGCCATGCTGCCGCCGCCGGAGCGGGCCGTGGGCGAGCCCGTCCGCACGTCCGACATGACCGCCTAAAACGTTATTCGTTTCTTCGGCGAGCCGCGTGGCCGCGCCAACACGGGCCGCTAGCATCGGCCGCCATGCGGCACGCGTATCGCACGGCGCTCGTGACCGGGGCGTCCAGCGGGATCGGGGAGAGCTTCGCCCGCGTCCTCGCCGCCCGCGGCACCGACCTCGTGATCGTGGCGCGCCGGACCGGCCTGCTGGACGACCTCGCCCGCGAGCTGGTCGAGCGGTACCGGGTCGCGGTCGAGGTGCTCGCGGCCGACCTCACCGACCTCGCCCAGCGCGCCGAGGTGGAGGGACGGCTCCGCGCCGACCCCGTCGAACTGCTCGTCAACAACGCGGGCCACGGCGCTTTTGGAGCGTTCGCGGACACGCCGCTGAACGACCACCTTGCGCAGGTGGAGTTGAACGTCACCGCGCTGGTGCGGCTCACCCACGCGGCCCTTCCGGGGATGGTCGAGCGGCGCCGGGGCGGGGTGCTGAACGTCGCGTCGATGTCGGGCTTCGCGCCGTCGCCGGGGAGCGCGACGTACGGGGCGACGAAGGCGTACGTGGCGTCGTTCTCCGAGAGCCTGCACTCCGAGGTGGCGGGCAAGGGCGTCCACGTGACGGCGCTGTGCCCCGGCTTCACCCGGACGGAGGACGACGTCCCGTCCAACATCCTGTGGCTGCGCCGCGACGACGTGGCGCGGGCCGGGCTGGAGGCCGTGTCCGCCGGGCGCGCCCTCTGCATCCCCGGCGTGCAGTACAAGGCGGCGTTCCCCGCGTTGCGGCTCGTCCCGAGGCCGCTGCTGCGCGCGGCGGTGAACCGCGTGTGGCAGCAGGCCGCCGGCACGCGGTGACGGATCGCGGTGACGGATCGCACACGCCCCACTTTGCTCGGACCTACAAAACTCGGCGCGCGCTGATTGTCGCGGAGGCGACTTGACGCGGGTCGCGCGCACTGGCGACGATCGAACCTACGGTTGAGTAGGTTCGTGAGTATGGCCTGCTGGCAGCCCCTGTCACGTGCCGCGCGCCCGGCGGCACCGTCCGGTACGTCAACGTCGTCCAGCGAAGGAAACGCATGTCCGTGACCCCCGAAGAGAAGCTCCAGACCGGCCTCCTGCTCGACCTGGAGCCGGTGGTCGAGAAGGAGCTGAACCGGCACCTGTCGATGGCCAAGGAATGGTTTCCCCACCAGTACGTGCCGTGGAGCGAGGGCCGCGACTTCGACGGTCCGCTGGACGGCGAGCCCTGGTCGATCGAGCAGTCGAAGCTGAGCGTCGAGGCGCGCGAGTCGCTCATCGTCAACCTCCTCACCGAGGACAACCTCCCCGGCTACCACCGCGCGATCGCCACGGTGTTCGGCCGCGACGGCGCCTGGGGCACCTGGGTCAACCGCTGGACGGCGGAGGAGAACCGGCACGGCATCGCCCTGCGCGACTACCTCACCGTGACCCGCGCGGTCGACCCGGTCGCGCTGGAGCGCGCCCGTATGCACCACATGGAGGCGGGCTACGAGGCCGACCACGGCGACTCGTTCCTGCACGGCGCGGCGTACGTGTCGTTCCAGGAGCTCGCCACCCGCGTCTCGCACCGCAACACCGGCCGGGCGTCCGGCGACCCGCTCTGCGAGCAGATGATGACCCGGATCGCGGCCGACGAGAACCTGCACATGATCTTCTACCGGAACCTGATGGCCGCCGCGCTGGAGGCCGAGCCGAACGCGACGATGCGGGCGATCACCGACGTCGTCACCGAGTTCCAGATGCCGGGCCACAGCATCGACGGCTTCATGCGCAAGTCGGTGATCATCGCCAACGCCGGGATCTACGACCTGCGGCTCCACCACGACGACGTGCTCGTCCCGGTGCTGCGCAAGTGGAACGTGTTCGACCGCACCGACCTGTCCGGCGACGGGGCGAAGGCGCTGGAGGAGCTCGGCGAGTTCCTGGAGGGCCTCGACGCCGCCGCCACGAGGTTCGAGACGCGACGCGAGGAGCGGCGCGCCCGCCAGGCCGCCCGCCGGGGCTGACCGGCTCGGGCCACCGGCTCGGGCGATCAGCCCGATATGTCCGGAACGTCGGCCCGGTTTCCGGCGTCTAAGGAACCATGGGGACGCATCGGCGACTGGGCGGCTATCGGTTGCTGGACGAGATCGGACGGGGCAGCACCGCCGTGGTGCACCTCGCCATGGATCCCTGCGGCCGCGAGGTCGCGGTGAAGGAGCTCAGGCCCGAGTTCAGGGGGGAGCCGGAGGCGATCGCGCGGCTGGCGCGGGAGCTGTCCGCGCAGGGGCGGGTGCGCAGCGAGTACGTCGCGCGCCTGCTCGACGGGCGGGTCACCGCCGAACGGCCGTACGTGGTCATGCAGTACGTGCCGGGCTGCCCGCTGAACGACCTCATCTCGGCGTACGGGCCGCTGCGCCGCGACCGGCTCGCCCGGTTCGCGCGGCGGCTCGCGCTCGGGCTCGCCGACGTCCACGACGCGGGCGTGCTGCACCGCGACGTGGCCCCCGGCAACGTGATCGTGATGGGCGACCGGCCCACGCTGATCGACTTCGGCATCGCGCACGAGGCGGGCGCCGAGCAGCTCACCAAGCGCGGCATGGTCGTCGGGACGCCCGCCTACCTCGCCCCCGAGCTGATCGAGGGCGAGCGCGCCACCCCCGCCTCCGACGTGTTCTCCTGGGCCGCGACGGTCGCCTGCGCCGCGACCGGGCGGCCGCCTTTCGGACGGGGCTCGCTGCACGGGGTGTGCTTCCGCATCCTGCGCGGGCAGGCCGATCTCGACGGCGTCCCCGAGCCGCTGGCCGGGCTGCTGCGCGGCGCGTTCCGGCGCGATCCGGCCCGGCGGCCGACGGCGCGCCGGCTCGCGGGCGCCCTGGCCGAGGGACGCGGCGGCGCGTCCGCCGCGTGACGGGCGCCGGATCCGCGGGGACGCGATTCGCGGAGGGTAGGGTTTTCGAAACGATGAGGGGAGTTGTCACGTCCGGGGACCGAATCGGCCACTACAGCGTGCTCCAGACCCTGGGGGAAGGGGGCATGGGCGTCGTCTACCTCGGCGCCGACCCCGAGGGGCGCAACGTGGCCATCAAGGTGCTGCGGCCCGCGGTCGCGGGGGACGCCACGGCGCGCCGCCGCCTCGCCCGCGAGGTCGACTCCATGCGCCGGGTGCACAGCCCGCACGTCGCGGAGATCCTCGACGCCGACGTGACCGCCGACCAGCCCTACATCGTCACCCAGTACGTGCCCGGCCGCACCCTTGAGGAGATCGTCGAGGAGGGCGGGCCGATCTACGGGCCGGGGCTGCAGCGGCTCGGCGTCGGGCTGGCGTCGGCGCTGTCGGCGATCCACGGGGCCGGGATCGTCCACCGCGACCTGAAGCCCGGCAACGTCATGCTCGTGGACGGCGAGCCCGTCGTGATCGACTTCGGCATCGCGCAGGCCGCCGACGCGACCCGGCTCACCGCGACCGGCATGGTCATCGGCACCCCCGGCTACCTCGCCCCGGAGATCATCGAGGGCGAGGACGCGGGGCCGCCGTCCGACGTGCACGCCTGGGCCGGGACGGTCGCCTACGCCGCGACCGGCCGCCCGCCGTTCGGCTCCGGCACCTTCGAGTCGATCTTCTACAAGATCATGCAGGGCACACCGGACCTGGACGGCGTGCCGGACGCCATGCTGCCCGTGCTGCGCTCGGCGATGGCCCGGCACCCGGCCGAGCGCCCGACCGCGGTGAACCTGGTGCAGCTCACCCGGCGCATCCACATCGAAGCGACCATCACCGACCAGACGCGGGTCGACCGCCACTACCCGGCGCCGTCCCCGCCGTCCTCGTCGTCCGCGCCGTCCGCGTCGAGTACGTCGCAGCCGATCGACGAGACCGCGCCCGACCACTCGCGGCAGTTCTCCATGCCGCTGCCGGCGCCGCCGCCGCCCGAGGTCCAGGCGCGGCCGACCACGCCGGGATCGACCGCGATCCCGGCCGCCGCGGTGACGCCGCCGCCCGCGCCCGCGCCGCCCCCGGCCCAGCCGAAGGACTTCGTCGGCCAGCTGCCGCCCGCCGCGCCGCCGCCCGTCCCGCCGCCGGGGCCCGCCCCGACCCGGGCGGGGGAGCGGTACCAGCAGCACGGCTACGCCCGGGTCAACCCCCCGCCGAACCCCTACGACCAGGGCGGGTACCCGCCGCAGTACGCGCCGCCGAACCAGCCGCCGCCCAGCCAGCCGCCGCCGCCCCAGCCGCCCGCCGGCCCCTACGACGCGCGGACGCAGGACGCGCAGCGCCGCGTCGAGGACCGCGCCCGCGCCGAGCGCGACCGCCCGAAGCCCTACGGCTGGTACCGGGTGCTGAGCTTCCTCGTCCTGGTGGGACTGCTCGGTTTCGCCCACCTCGCGCCGCTGTTCGCGGTCGGCGTCACCGTGGCGGGCGTGCTCGTCCTGCGGATGGCCGACAAGGCCGCCAAGGGCATGGAGGGACGGCAGACCCGGCGCGGCCCGCGCTCGGGCGACGCCGTCGCCGCCGCGTTCCGGACGCCGCTGCACCTGCCGGGCGCCCTCATGTCCACGCTGCTGTGGACGTCGCTGAGCCTCGCCGCCGGGCTGATCATGCTCGGCGTGCTGATCTTCGCGAGGTCGGCGATGACGGCCTCGACCGCCATCGCCTACTCCGCCATGGCGGTGATCGGGCTGCTCTGCCTCGCGCCGGGCAGCGGCGCGCCGCGGCGGCAGCTCGCCCGGATCTGGGGCGCGGTGTTCCCGCGCGCCGAGGCCGCGCTCGCGGGCGCGCTGATCCTCGGGGTCTTCGCGACCGTGCTGGTCGTCGTCGCGCAGAACCAGCAGCCCGACACGGCGCCGCTGGACGGCATGAGCCAGGACCTGGAGGGCCTGCGCTCCGACGTCCACGACTTCGTCGCCGACATCCCCGGCATCCCCGGCGTGTGAGTCGGACGTCCCCGGCGCGGCGCGCCGGGGTCGGTAGGGTGGCGACACATATGAGCGGCGAGACGAGCCACCAGGCGCACATCGGCCCCTACCGCCTGCTGTCCCCGCTGGGCGGCGACGCGGGGGCCGTCCACCGGGCGGCCGGGCCGGACGGGCGCGACGTCGCGATCCGGCTGCTGCCGCCGGGCGCCGTCCCCGACATCGCCCGCATGCGCGAGGTCCTCAGCCCCTACGTGGTGGACGTCCTGGACGGCGACCCGGCCGCGTCCCCGCCCTACGTCGTGTCGCGGTTCGTCCCCGGGCGGCCGCTCGCCGAGACCGTCGCCGAGCACGGCCCGATGTCCGGGGACGCGCTGCGCCGCCTGGCGTCCGGGCTGGCCAAGGCGCTCGCGGCCGTCCACCGGGCGGGCCTCGCGCACGGCGACCTGGGCCCGGCGACCGTCCTCGTCGTGGACGGCGCGCCCGTCGTCGTCGACTTCGCGCTCACCCCGGACGGCGGCTCCGCCGACGGCCCGGCCGGGGACGTCCGGGCCTGGGCCGCGACCGTGGCCTTCGCCGCGACCGGGACGCCGGACGCGCCCGCCGCCGTCCTGCCCGAGGCGCTGCGCCCGCTCGTCGAGGCGGCCATGGACGCCGATCCGGGCGCCCGCCCGTCGGCGGCCGAGCTGGTGGAGGCCGTGTCCGGACTCGTCCTGCCCGGCGGCGCGCGGACGAGCACCCCGCCGCCGCTCGCGCCGCCGCCGCGCCCGGCCCCCTCGCCCGTCTCGCGCCCGCCCGCCCCCGCCCCGGCGGGGCCCGCGCCGGAGCTGGCCGTGGCGCGCGGATGGGCGCGGCTCCTCACGGCCCTGGTCATGGTGATCGCGGTCGCCGTCGTGGTGATGGCGCCGATCGCCGGGCTCCTGCTGTCGCTCTGCGCCGTGACGCTGCTCCGCCTCGCCGGGACGACGGCCCGCGGCCGGGCGTGGGCGTTCGGCCGGACGCTGCTGACCGTCCCGTACGCGGCGGCGGTCGCGGTCGCCGTGCCGCTCGGGCTGGTCGCGGCCACGGCGGTCGGCGGCGAGATCGACTCGCTCGGCGCGTGCGCGTTCGGCGCCGGGGCGGGCGCGGCCGTGCTGTGGACGGCGCCCGGCGTCAGCGCCCCGCGGCGGCAGCTGGAGCGGATGTTCCTGTCGGTCGCGCGGCGGCCCCGCCGGATCGCGGCGGCGGGCGCGCTCCTCGGCGCGCTGGCGCTGCTCGCGGCGCTCGGCGCGCTGACCCTCACGCCGAGCTTCTCGCCGATGTACGGGCTCCAGCGGTCCCTGGAGAGCACGATGGACCGGTTGCAGAACGCCGTGAACCGGTTCTGAGTTCGCAAGTACGCTACTGGCGGGTAACATTATTCCGACACGGCCGAATCAGGGACCCGGGTCCGAAGCCCGTTCGGGTGTTTGGCAGGCTGTGACTTCGAAAGCGCACGTCCGCGTCGGCCCGCCAGGGCCGCGCACCTCTGCCGCTGACCTCAGCGGCCAACTGAGTGCAGGGGAGGTCGGCCACCGGCCATGAACATCGTCGTCCTGGTGAAGCAGGTTCCCGATACGGAGAGCCCGCGCAAGCTGAAGTCCGATGACAGCACGCTCGACCGTGCCGCAGCGGACGGTGTCATCAACGAGCTCGATGAGTACGCGATCGAAGAGGCGCTGCGCATCAAGGAGGCCCAGGGCGGCGAGGTGACCGTCCTGAGCATGGGCCCCGACAAGGCCACCGACTCCATCCGCAAGTCCCTCGCCATGGGCGCCGACAAGGCCGTGCACCTCCTCGACGACGGCCTCGCCGGCTCCGACGCGCTGCAGACCTCGTACGCGATCCAGCAGGCGCTCGGCCGGAGCGAGTTCGACCTCGTGATCCTCGGCTCGGAGTCCACCGACGCGCGGACCGGCGTGCTCGCCGCGATGCTCGCCGAGCGGCTCGGCGTCCCGCAGCTCTCGCTCGCCAACAAGGTCGAGATCGACGGGACGTCCATCAAGATCCAGCGGCAGACCGACTACGGGTTCGACCGCGTCGAGGCGACCCTGCCCGCGGTGGTCAGCGTGGTGGAGAAGATCAACGAGCCGCGCTACCCCTCCTTCAAGGGGATCATGGCGGCCAAGAAGAAGCCGGTCGAGACGCTCGGGCTGGGCGACGCCGGGATCGACGCGTCGCTGGTGGGCCTCGCGAACGCGGCCACCGAGGTGGTCGACTTCGCCGAGGCGCCGCCCCGCGCGAAGGGTCAGATCGTCACCGACGAGGGCGACGGCGGCGCGAAGATCGCCGAGTTCCTCGCGTCGAAGAAGTTCGTCTGACCGAGGAAGGGGATTAGCGAACAATGGCGGAGATTCTCGTCCTCGTCGACCACGTCGACGGTGAGGTCAAGAAGGTCACGCTCGAACTGCTGACGCTGGCGAACCGGCTCGGCGAGGCCGCGGCGGTGTGGGTGGGCCCCGGCTACGAGAACGCGAGGGACCGGCTCGGCGAGTACGGCGCGGGCAAGGTCTACGTGGCCGCCGACGAGGAGCTGACCTCGTACGTCGTCGCGCCGAAGGCCGCGCTGCTCGCGCAGCTCGTGAACGAGAAGTCCCCGGCGGCGGTGCTGGTGGCCGCGACCGCCGAGGGCAAGGAGATCGCCGGACGCCTCGCGGTGAAGACCGGCTCCGGCGTCCTCACCGACGTCGTGGACGTCACCGACGGCTTCGTCGCCGAGCACTCCATCTTCGGCGGCGGGATCATCGCGCACGCGAAGGTGAAGACCGGTACGCCGATCATCGCCGTCCGGCCGAACTCGGTCGCGCCGGAGCCGAACGCCGCCACCCCGGCGGAGGAGCAGGTGACGGTCGCGCTGTCGGACGCCGACAAGGCCGCGAAGATCGTGGAGAAGGTCGTCCAGGAGAAGGGCGAGCGCCCGGACCTCACCGAGGCCGCGATCGTCGTGTCCGGCGGGCGCGGCGTCGGCGGCGCCGAGAACTTCTCGATCATCGAGGGCCTGGCCGACTCGCTCGGCGGGGCGGTCGGCGCGTCCCGGGCCGCGACGGACGCGGGCTGGTACCCGCACTCGTTCCAGGTCGGGCAGACCGGCAAGACCGTGTCGCCGCAGCTCTACATCGCGGTCGGCATCTCCGGCGCCATCCAGCACCGGGCCGGCATGCAGACCTCGAAGACCATCGTCGCCATCAACAAGGACCCCGAGGCGCCGATCTTCGAGCTGGTCGACTTCGGCGTCGTGGGCGACCTGTTCCAGGTCGCGCCGCAGCTCACCGAGGAGATCACCAAGCGCAAGTGAGGCCCCGTCGCCCGTCCGCTCAGGAGCGGGCGGGCGACGGGTACGGCACGGCGGCGAGCAGTGACGGCTTGAGCATCGGTCCGATCTCCGCGTACGGGACGACCACGTCGAGCAGCCCGCACGCCGAGGCGTAGCCGAGGATCGACCCGTAGAACGCGACGCGCACGCCCTGCGGCGTGAGCGCCATCGTGACGTCGCCCGTCCGGACGAACCTGGACGGGTCGTCCGTCCCCTCCGGCTGGATCGGCCCGCTCGTGGAGTTCTGGTCGCTGTAGCAGTAGACCCCGCGCGGCAGGTGCGCCTTGACCTTGCCGTCCAGCGGCCTGAGCCCCTGGTCGGACGGGACGCGGAACAGGTCGAGCGGCCGGTAGGACGCGCCGGTCCGCAGGTCGACGGTCGCGGCCTGCGACTGGTCCCAGCCCGTCCCGCGCTCGCCGCGCAGCTCGACGCCGTACCAGACCGACAGCAGCCGGTCGGTGCGCATCAGGATCCGCGGCGTCACGACGTCGGTGTACGCGCCCCGGCCGATGCCGTCCAGGCCCTTGCGGATCTTCGCCCAGCGCTGTTCGAGCGGCGCCCGCAGCGCCTGGTTGATCCTGCGGTTGAGGGCGTCGTCGCCGCCCGCGACCCGGACGATCCGGCCCTGCGCCTGGAACGTCTTCCCGTCGCCGAGGTCCCGGCTCGGCTCGCTGAGCGCGGCGAGCCGCGGCACGATCGGCTTCGGGGCCTCGTCGGCGGTCGCGACGTAGACGGCCGCGCCGCCGCCCACGGCGAGCGCGGCGGCCCCGCCCGCGATCGCCACCGTGCCCTTCGCCCCCAGCGCGCCGAGCGCCCCGGCCCCGGCACCGCCGCCGCTCCCGGCGGCGCCAGCCGCCCCGGCGGCCCCCGCGGCCCCGGCCGCGCCGGACGCCGCGCCGCCGGAGCCGAGGCCGAGCGCGGTCAGCGGGAACAGGACCGACAGCGCGGCGGCGGCCCCGGCGAGCGCCCGGACGCCGCGTCCCTCCCAGTCGGCGCCGTACGCGCCGGAGGCGACCGCCTCCAGCTCGGCGACGAACGCCGCCGCGCCGAGCGGGCGGTCCCACGGATTTTTCGCCATGCCGCGCTCGATCAGCGGGCGGAGCGGCTCGGGGACGTCCTCCACCGGCACCGGCGCGGTCAGATGGCGGCCCATCAGCCCGGCCTGGTCCTCGGCGGCGTAGGGGCGGCGGCCGGTCACGCACTCGAAGAACACGCAGGCCGCCGCGTACACGTCGGTGGACGGGGACGCGGGCTCGTCCCGCCACTGCTCGGGCGCCATGTAGACGGGCGTCCCGGAGCGGCCGGCGGCGCCCGCGTCCACGGCGATCCCGAAGTCGATCAGCTTGCTCAGCCCGTCGCCCCGGACGATCACGTTCGCGGGCTTGTAGTCGCGGTGCACGATGCCGACGTCGTGCGCGGACGCCAGCCCCAGCAGCGACCCCTTGAGCAGGGTCAGCGCCGCCTCCGGCGGCAGCGGCCCGCCCTCGGCGAGCACCGCCTTGAGGGACGCGCCGTCCACCGCCTCCATGACGATGGCGGCGCCGTCCGCCGTCTCGACCAGCCCGAACATCTGCGCGACGAACGGGTTGCGCAGCCGCCGCAGCAGGTCCGCCTCGCGGCGGAACCGCTCGCGGAACCCGGCGTCCCCGGCCAGCGCGTCCGCCAGGTACTTGATCGCGGCCGGGCGCCCGGTCGCGTCGTGCCGGGCGAGCACGACGCGGCCCTGCGCGCCCTCGCCGAGCACCCGCAGCTCGCTGTACCCCGGGACCCGCCACCCGCCCATGCACCGCCCCCAATTCCCGTGAAGCCAGAACGGGTTATACCGGAAATAGAGCGTTGAGCGGTGGATCAGGCGGCGATCGGCTCGGGCCGGGTGTCGCTCGGCGATCCCTGCGCGGGGACGGCGGCGACGTCGCCGGGCGCCCGCAGCGGGACGAACCGGGCCCCCGCCGCGATGAGCAGCGCGAGCACGACGACCGTCCCGACGCCGACCCGCAGCGACGTGGCGTCCGACAGGAAGCCGACGACGACCGGGCCGAGCAGCAGCCCGCCGTAGCCCATCGCGCCGACCTGCGCCACGGCCGCGGCCGGCCGGTCCGGCGCGACGGCCCCGGCCAGCGAGATCGTCGTCGGCACGACCGTGCACACCACCAGGCCGGTGAAGAAGAACCCGGCGATGGCGACGGGCGCCGCCGGGGCCAGCACGACGACCGTCATCCCGACGGCGGTGCCGAGCCCCGCGCCGACCAGCAGTCGCCGGGTGCCGACCCGCATCCTGACGCGGTCGCCCGCGAGCCGTCCGAGCAGCATCGCCAGCTCGAACATCGGGTAGCCGAACGCGGCGACGGCCTCGGTCGCGCCCATCTCGTCGTGCAGGAGCAGCCCGCTCCAGTCGGCGATGGAGCCCTCGGTCATGAACGCGATGAACCCGAGGACGCCGATCAGGTACACGGCGGGCGGCAGGCGGCGGGCGCGGCGGCCCGTCCCGGACGCGGCGGGCGCGGGCGGGTCGGGCAGGTAGGTGCGGCCGAGCGCGAGGCCCGCGGGCAGCGTCAGCAGCGCGGCGGCCAGCACGGTCTCGGTGAACCCGAGCCCGGCGGCGGCGGTGGCGACGCCGAACAGCCCGCCGCTCATCGCGCCGACGCACCACCCCGCGTGCATGCCGCTCATGATTGACCGGCGGTAGGCGCGCTCGACCACGCTGCCCTGCGCGTTCATCGCGATGTCGGTGATCCCGAACGTCATGCCGAACAGCACGACGGCGGCGAGCAGCACGCCGTAGGACGGGGCGAGCGCCACCGCCGCGTAGGACACCCCCGTCAGCGGCAGCGCTACCCGCAGCGCCGCGCGGCTGCCCGCGCGGGCCATCACGCCGCGCAGCGCCTGCATCGCGGCGATCGCGCCGAGCCCCCAGACGAGGACGACGATGCCGATCTCGCCCTCGTTCGTCCCGAACTTCGCGGCCAGCGCGGGCATGCGCGCCACCCACACTCCGGTCAGCAGCCCTGCCAGCGCGAAGGTCAGGAACGTCCCCGTACGGGCGCGGAACAGCATGGTTCACCTCTTTCTCGGCTCGGCGGGGCACGGCCCCGGACGTGGTGGAACGCTCCAGACAGCCGGGTCCGGAGCGTTCGGGATGGTTCGGACGGGACGCGGGCGCGCCCCCGGGCTCACCGCTCCAGCAGGCCCAGGAGCCGGCGTTTCAGCGCGTCGAGCCGCTCGGCGTCGTACAGCTCGGGATCGTGGCTCACCACTTCCCAGAGCCCCTCGGCCGCCAGGCGGACGATCATCGCCGCGTCCGGGTCGGGGTCGTCGGCCGGGTCGCGGCCGTGCCAGCGCCGCATGGCCTCGTTCAGCGGCTCGGCCTGCTCCGGGTCGGCGGCGGCGGCCGTGATCGCCGACCACCGCCGGTAGGCGCGGGCCTCGCCGGTGAGGATCTCGAACGTGGCCTCGACGTAGGCGCGGGTGTAGGCGCTCGGCGCGCCGTCCCCGTAGGAGTCGATGTAGGACGCGATCAGCTCGTCGAACTCGTCGATCACCCGCGCGACCATGGCGCGCACGAGCGCCTCCTTGGTCGGGAAGTGGTAGAGCAGCCCGCCCTTGCTGACGCCCGCGCGGTCGGCGACCGCGGTGAGCGTCAGCGCCTGCGTCCCCTGCTCGGAGAGGACGGCCTCGGCGGCGTCGAGGAGTGCTTCGCGTTTCATGACCATTTCACTGTACCGGCTGGACGGTACAGGCGATAACCCGCCCTCGCGCGGCGGTATTCCCGCGCCCTCCGGGCCCGCCCGCGCGGGGGAACATCCGGGGCGCGGCTACTGTTGTCGGCGTGGTGACCTACCTCGACCATGCGGCGACCACCCCGATGCTTCCCGAGGCCGTCGAGGCGATGACGGCGGAGCTGCGCGAGCTCGGGAACCCGTCCTCGCTGCACGCCGTCGGCCGCCGCGCCCGCCGGGTGGTGGAGGAGTCCCGCGAGATCATCGCGGAGGCGTTCGACGCCCGGCCGAGCGAGGTCGTGTTCACCTCCGGCGGCACCGAGGCCGACAACCTCGCCGTGAAGGGCGTGTTCTGGGCCCGCCGCGCCGCCGACCCCGCGCGCACACGGGTGCTGGCCAGCGCGGTCGAGCACCACGCCGTGCTGGACGCGGTGCACTGGCTCGCCGACCACGAGGGCGCCCGGGTCGACTGGATCCCGGTCGACGCGGCCGGGCGCGTCCGCCCCGAGGCGCTGCGCGAGGCGCTCGGCTCCGGCGACGACGTGGCGCTCGCCAGCGTGATGTGGGCCAACAACGAGGTCGGGACGGTCCAGCCGGTGCCGGAGCTCGCGGCGGTGGCGCGCGAGCGCGGCGTCCCGCTGCACACCGACGCCGTCCAGGCCGCCGGGACGCTGCCCGTCGCGTTCGCGAGGAGCGGCGCGCAGGCGCTGACCGTCACCGGCCACAAGCTCGGCGGCCCGATCGGCGTCGGCGCGCTGCTGCTGGCGAAGCCGAAGGAGCCCGTCTTCCTCGACCCGGTGCCGCTGCTGCACGGCGGCGGGCAGGAGCGCGACGTCCGGTCCGGGACGCTCGACGCCCCCGCGATCGCCGGGTTCGCCGCCGCCGTCCAGGTCGCCGCCGCCCGCCGGGACGCCGAGGCGCGCCGCCTCACCGAGCTGCGCGACCGGCTGGTCGAGGCCGTCCGCGCGGCCGTGCCGGACGCGGTCCTGAACGGCGACCCGGTGGACCGGCTGCCCGGCAACGCGCACTTCTCCTTCCCCGGCTGCGAGGGCGACGCGCTGCTCATGCTGCTGGACGCGCGCGGCATCGCCTGCTCCACCGGCTCCGCCTGCTCGGCCGGGGTCTCGCAGCCGAGCCACGTCCTGACCGCGATGGGCTCGGCCCCCGACCGCGCGCGCGGGTCGCTGCGGTTCACGCTCGGCCACACCTCGACCGAGGCCGACGTCAAGGCCCTCGCCGACGCCCTGCCCGCCGCCGTGGAACGCGCCCGCCGGGCCGGATCGTAGCGGTCTGTCCAGGTTTGACCGTCCCTTGAACGGGGACCGAACCGCCCGTGGCGACGGATGTGAGCACGGGACTCGAACAGGCGGCGGGACACCCGTGGTTTCACGGCATGTCCCGCGTGGGACTGGGGGCGCGGGCGTTCCTCTACCTCCTCATCGGCTGGCTCGCCCTGCAGATCGCGTTCGGCGACGGCGGGCGGGAGGCCGACAAGAAGGGCGCGCTGGAGGAGGTCGCGGGCAAGCCGGGCGGCCCGGTCGTCCTCTGGCTGATCGTGGCCGGGTTCGCCGCGCTCGCCCTCTGGCAGTTCGCGGAAGCGCTGTACGGGCGTCCCGTCCCGGACGGCGACAAGCCCACCAAGCGGGCGGCGTCGGCCTTCCGCGGCGTCGTCTACACGGCCGGGTTCGCGACGGGCGTCGCGTTCCTGCTCGGGCACCACGGCTCGTCCAGCGACCAGCAGTCCAAGACGGCCACCGCGCGGCTGATGGCCGAGCCGGGCGGGCGCTGGGCCGTGCTCGCGGCGGCGGCCGCGTTCGTGGCGTGGGGCGTCGCGGTGATCGTCGGCGCGGCGCGCCGCTCGTTCCTGGACGAGCTGGAGACGGGCCGGATGGGCCCGGCCGTCCGGCGGATCGTCCAGCCCCTCGCCATCGTCGGCAACACGGCCCGCGGGCTCGTCACCGCCGCCGTCGGCGCCTTCCTGGCGCACGCGGCCGTCACCTTCCAGCCGGACAAGGCCCAGGGCCTGGACGGCGCCCTCCGCGAGTTCGCGGGCACGCCCGCCGGGCCGTGGGGCCTCGCCGCGGTCGCGCTCGGCGTCGTGACGTTCGGCCTGTACTCGCTCTGCGAGACCCGCTACCGCAAGGTCGACCCGACCCGCCCGGCGGCGGGCGTCAGGGCTGGTACGGGGCCAGCGCCTTCCACCCCGGGTCGCTGGTTGAGGCGACTTTCGCCTTCCCCTCCGACCAGGTGGCGGCGAGCTGGTCGAGCTCGGAGATGACGCCCGAGTCGGGGTCGGCGTACAGGTGGAAGACCCGCAGGCCGTCGCCCGTCTCGTGGACGGCCAGCACCGCGCGGGAGCCGAGCTTCGCGAGCTTCCGCTCGAAGGCGCGCAGCGCCCCCGCGGACGGCTCGACCGGCAGCCGGTCGGGGTTGCTGTTGGCGTACGGGACGCTGATCGCCACGTGCAGGTCGCAGAGCGGGTAGTCCTGCCGGTGGAGCGGGAACCGGGCGCCGAGGCGGCTCGGGTGGCCGCGCGGGGTGCGGCCCTCGCCGGTCAGCCACGCGGGCTCGGCGAACGGCTCGGCGACCTGCTCGACCACGGCGGGCAGCATCGACGGCGGCAGCGCGTCGATCGGCGCCTCCGTCGCGATCGAGACCCGGCCGATCCAGCGGGCGACGTCGTCCTCGCCGAGGGCCCAGTGCAGGACGTTCACCGCGACCTGGATCCGCTGCTCCTCCGCGACGAACAGGAAGTCGGGGTGGTAGGCGGTGACGTGCACGCGGGCCCGGTCGGCGTCCGCGCGCATGCCGAGCCGGACGTACTCCAGGTCGAACTCGTGGTCGCCGAGCAGGAGGTCCTGCGTGAGCATCTCGGGGTCGGCGCGGCGCGCCGGGTGGAAGCTCCACCCGCCCGCCGCCGCCCCGGTCGGCGCGGCCCGCGCCCACCGCTCGGTCACGCCGCGCAGCTCGGGGTCGCCGCCGCCGGTCACGGTGAGGACCGGCGCGGACTCGTCGCCGCCGATCTCCCACTGCAGGGCGGAGTGGATCCGGTGGACGCGGCGGGACAGCTCGGCGATCGCGTCCGCGGACAGCCCCTCGCCGGGCGTCTCCGGCTCGGGCCGGTCGGGACCGGCGGCGAGGGACGCCTCGATCGTCGGGCGGGCCTGCGCCCACCACTCCCAGAACTCGCCGATCGCGGGCGGCGTGACGGCGGAGGTCTCGCGCGGACGGCGGAAGATTCCCACCAGTCGTCTCTTCCTTGTCGTGGTCGAGCGCCGGCACGGCGCCCCCGGAAATCCCCCGAGGCCGTGCCCTTTCCGTAGACCCTACGCGAGCCGCCGCGCCGGTCGCGCGCGGGAAATACATGTCGGGCCGACCGCGGGCGGCGCGTACGCTCGAAGGCATTATGACTCTGCGCGTCCTTGCCGCCATGTCCGGCGGTGTCGACTCCGCCGTGGCCGCCGCCCGCGCCGCCGAGGCCGGGCACGACGTCACCGGCGTCCACATGGCCCTGTCCAGCAACCCGAAGTCGTACCGGACGGGCGCCCGCGGCTGCTGCACCCTGGAGGACTCCCGCGACGCCCGCCGCGCCGCCGACGTGATCGGCATCCCGTTCTACGTCTGGGACCTCGCCGAGCGCTTCCACGAGGACGTCGTCGAGGACTTCGTCAGCGAGTACGCGGCGGGCCGCACCCCGAACCCGTGCCTGCGCTGCAACGAGAAGATCAAGTTCGCCGCGCTGCTGGACCGCGCCATGGCGCTCGGGTTCGACGCCGTCTGCACGGGCCACTACGCCCGGCTGGACGGCGGCGTCCTGCGCCGGGCCGTCGACCAGGGCAAGGACCAGTCCTACGTCCTCGCCGTGTGCACGCCCGAGCAGCTCGCGCACGCGCTGTTCCCGCTCGGCGACACGACGAAGGCCGACATCCGGCTGGAGGCGGAGCGGCGCGGGCTGCGGGTCGCCGACAAGCCCGACAGCCACGACATCTGCTTCATCGCGGACGGCGACACCCGCGGCTTCCTCGCCGAGCGGCTCGGCGCGGCGCGCGGGCCGATCGTCGACACCGACGGCAACGAGGTCGGGGAGCACGACGGCGCGTACGCCTACACGATCGGGCAGCGCAAGGGCCTGCGGCTCGGCACCCCCGCGCCGGACGGGCGGCCGCGCTACGTCCTCGACATCTCCCCGGTGACGAACACGGTGACCGTGGGGCCGCGCGAGGCGCTGGACGTCCACGAGATCACCGGCGAGCGCCCGGTCTGGCTGAGCGAGCCGCGCGCCGGGTCGTTCGAGTGCCAGGTCCAGCTCCGCGCGCACGGCGAGGTGCACGCGTCGACGGCCGAGCAGGACGGCGGCGTGCTGCGCGTCCGGCTGGCCGCGCCCGCGCGGGGCGTCGCGCCGGGGCAGGCGGCCGTGCTGTACGACGGCGACCGGGTGCTCGCGTCCGCCACGATCGCGGCGGCGGCGCGCGTCCCCGCCTGAGAGCCGGGCCGCGCGGCCCGACTAGGGTGCTGCCGCCGGGACGATCCAGGAGGTTCGCATGCGGTTCGGTGTCTCGACGTTCGTGGCCGACGACGGGATCGGTCCCGTCGCGCTCGGCCGGGCGCTGGAGGAACGCGGGTTCGCCTCGCTGTACGTCACCGAGCACACCCACATCCCGGTGAAGCGGGAGTCGCCGTGGCCGGGCGGCGGCGACCTGCCGCGGATCTACTACCGGACGCTCGACCCGTTCGTCGTCCTGTCCGCGGTCGCGGCCGTGACGGAGCGGCTGCGGCTCGGCACCGGCGTCGCGCTGATCGTCCAGCGCGACCCGATCACGCTGGCGAAGGAGGTCGCCTCGCTCGACCTCGTGTCCGGCGGGCGGGCCGTGCTCGGCGTCGGCGCGGGCTGGAACCGGGAGGAGATGCGCAACCACGGCACCGACCCGGCGACCCGGATGCGGCTGCTGCGCGAGCGCGTCCTCGCCGTCAAGGAGCTGTGGACGAAGGCCGAGGCCGAGTTCCACGGCGAGTTCGTCGACTTCGACCCCGTGTTCTCCTACCCGAAGCCCGTCCAGGACCCGCACCCGCCCGTGCTGATCGGCGGGGCGGGGCCGACGACGTCCGACCGGGTCGTGGAGTTCGGCGACGGCTGGATGCCGCTCTACGGGCGCGGCACCGACGGCCTCGGCGCGAAGATCGCCGACCTGTGGCAGCGGGCGGGCCGCCCGCTGCCGGTGACGGTGTTCGCGACGCCGGGCCGCCCCGAGGCCGTCGACGAGCTGGCGGCCGCGGGCGTCGACGAGGTCCTCTTCCACCTGGACACCGAGCCCGAGGCCGACACGCTGCGCGACCTCGACCGGCTCGCCGCGCTGACGCGGTAGCGGCGTCGATAGGGTGCCGGACGTGACCACGACCTACCCCTGGGGACCCGGGACGGCGACCGGGATCGGGTCGTACCCGGGCGACGACCCGGCCGAGGCGCTGCGGATCGTCCTCGGCGAGACGCCCGAGCTGCCGCACCTGCCCGAGCTGCCCGCGCGCGGCCCCGGCGCCGACCTCACCGGCCGGACCGCCGGGCTGCTCGTCGACATGCCCGTCCACCTGGAGCCGTCCGGGTGGCGGTTCTCCGACCGGCCGGGCCGCGACACGCTGCGCTCGCGCGACCACCTCGCCCGCGACCTGGACGTCCTGGAGGAGGTCGCGGGCGGCCACGACGGCCCGTTCAAGATCCAGGTGTGCGGGCCGTGGACGCTCGCCGCGACGATCGAGCTGCGGCACGGCGACCGGGCGCTGAAGGACGCGGGCGCCGTCCGCGACCTCGCCGCCTCGCTCGCCGAGGGCGTCGCGGCGCACGTCGCGGACGTGCGGCGGCGGCTGCCCGCGGCGGAGGTCCTGCTGCAGCTGGACGAGCCGGGCCTGCCCGCCGCGCTCGCCGGGACGGTCCCGACCGCGAGCGGCTTCTCCCGGCTGCGCGCCATCGAGGAGGCCGTCGCCGAGGAGACGCTCCGCTCCGTGATCGACGCGGCGGGCGTGTTCACGGTCGTGCACTGCTGCGCCAGGGACGTCCCGT
The DNA here is from genome assembly GCF_001552135.1 of Actinomadura chibensis NBRC 106107. GTDB lineage: Bacteria > Actinomycetota > Actinomycetes > Streptosporangiales > Streptosporangiaceae > Spirillospora > Spirillospora chibensis. Next base: position 28,189 of record NZ_BCQP01000001.1, read on the forward strand.
ACGCGCTGCTGCGCGGCGCGGGCGCGAAGGCCGTCTCGGTCGACCTGCGGCGCGTCCCGAAGCGCGACGACGACGCGGTGGGGGAGGCGATCGACACGGGCACGGCCCTGTTCCTCGGCGCGGTGCCCGCGACCGACGCCGCCCTGCCCGCGCTCCAGGCGACCGCGGAGCCGGTGAGGGAGCTGTGGCGGCGGCTCGGCTTCCCGGCCGCGCAACTGGCCCGGCAGGTGGTGATCACCCCGGCGTGCGGGATGGCGGGGGCGTCCCCGCGGTACGTGCGCGAGGCCCTGAAACGGTGCCGCGACACCGCCCGGATGATCTACGAGGCCGCCGACTGACCTGGGGCGCGGCGGGCTCGTATTGTCGGAGGCGACGGCGACAATAGGGGCATGACCATGAGCGACGCGGTTCCGAGCGAGGCCAGGCAGCGGCACCTGGAGCTGACCCGGGAGATCGACGAGGCCAACTACCGCTACTACGTCCTCGACCGCCCGACGCTCAGCGACGCCGACTACGACCGGATGATGCGCGAGATCCGCGCGCTGGAGGAGCGGCATCCCGAGCTCGTCACGCCCGACTCGCCGACGCAGCGGGTGGGCGCGCCGATCGTCACCGACTTCGCGACCGTCCAGCACCTGGAGCGGATGCAGAGCCTCGACAACGCGATGAACGCCGACGAGCTGCTCGCGTGGGACGAGCGCGTCGTCAAGGAGGTCGGCGAGGTCGCCGGCTACCTGTGCGAGCTGAAGATCGACGGGCTGGCGATCGCGCTGACGTACGAGAAGGGGCGGCTGGTCCGCGGCGTGACCCGGGGCGACGGCCGCACCGGCGAGGACGTCACCAACAACGTCCGCACGATCGACGACATCCCGCACCGGCTGGAAGGCGACGGCTGGCCCGACGTCCTGGAGGTGCGCGGCGAGGTCTTCCTGCCGGTCGAGGGCTTCGAGCAGGTGAACGCCGCCCAGGTCGAGGCGGGCCGGGAGCCGTTCGCCAACCCGCGCAACGCGGCGGCCGGGTCGCTGCGGCAGAAGGACCCGAGGGTCACCGCGCACCGCCCGCTCGGCATGCTCGTCCACGGGTTCGGCGCGTGGCGGGGCGGGACGCTGCCCGAGAGCCAGTCCGGCGCGTACGAGCTGATGCGCGGCTGGGGGCTGCCGGTCAGCGACCGCTACAAGGTCGTCGGCGGGCTGGACGCCGTCCGCGAGTACATCGCCGCGTACGGCGAGGACCGGCACGGCACCGCGTATGAGATCGACGGCGTGGTCGTGAAGGTCGACCAGTTCGCGCTGCAGCGCAGGCTCGGGTCGACGAGCCGCGCGCCGCGCTGGGCGATCGCGTGGAAGTACCCGCCGGAGGAGGTCAACACCAAGCTGCTCGACATCAAGGTCGGCGTCGGCCGGACGGGCCGCATCACCCCCTACGGCGTGATGGAGCCGGTCAAGGTCGCCGGGTCGACCGTCGAGCGCGCGACGCTGCACAACGCGGGGGAGGTCAAGCGCAAGGGCGTGCTGATCGGCGACACGGTCGTGCTGCGCAAGGCGGGCGACGTGATCCCCGAGATCGTGGCGCCGGTGGCCGACCTGCGCGACGGCTCCGAGCGCGAGTTCGAGATGCCCGCGCACTGCCCCGAGTGCGGCACCGAACTGGCCTACGAGAAGGAGGGCGACGCCGACATCCGCTGCCCGAACGCGCGGTTCTGCCCGGGCCAGCTCCGCGAGCGGCTGTACTTCGTCGCGAGCCGCAACGCGCTCGACATCGAGGCGCTCGGCTACGTCGGCGCGACGGCGCTGACGCAGCCGCTGGAGCCGTCCGACCCGCCGGTGCGCAACGAGGGCGACCTGTTCCACCTGACCGTCGAGCGGCTGCTGCCGATCAAGAGCCCGGTGCTCGACATGCGGACCGGCACCCCGAAGACCGACCCGAAGACGGGCGAGCCGAAGGTCGTGTCGTTCTTCGCCAACAAGGAGGGCGAGCCGAAGAAGACCGTCGAGATCCTCTTCGAGGAGCTGGAGAAGGCGAAGCGGCAGCCGCTGTGGCGGGTGCTGGTCGCGCTGTCGATCCGGCACGTCGGGCCGTCCGCGGCGCGCGACCTCGCCCGCGAGATGCGCTCGATGGACGCGATCGCCGCCGCCACCGAGGAGGAGCTCGCCGCGGTCGACGGCGTGGGCCCGACGATCGCGAAGTCCATCAAGGCCTGGTTCGAGGTCGACTGGCACCGCGAGATCGTCGACAAGTGGCGGGCCGCCGGGGTCCGGATGGAGGACGAGGCCGCCGCGGGCCCGCGCCCGCTGGAGGGCGTCACGGTGGTGATCACCGGGTCGCTGGAGGGGTTCAGCCGCGACTCGGCGACGGAGGCGGTGCAGCGGCTCGGCGGCAAGGTGTCGGGCTCGGTGTCCAAGAAAACGGGCTTCGTGATCGTCGGCGACAGTCCGGGGTCGAAGTATGACAAAGCGGTCAAACTAGGTGTGCCGGTCCTGGCGGAGGAGGGGTTCCGCGTCCTGCTGTCCGACGGGCCGGATGCGGCCAAAGGTGTAACCCTGAGCGCCGACGGATAACGCGGTGTGGTCGCGGGGGGTTTCACCAGGTTTGCGTTACTCAGGGGTACACTTCCACTACCGAACGGTGAGCGGCCGGTACGGAATGGGCATAACGCAACGTACCCAAACGGTTTCGCGAAGTTGAGCAAAGGCCGTACCCTCCCACTCATCACGACCTACACCTGAATCTCCGGACGTAACACCCGGGGGGCGTCCCCCGAGGTCGGGGACGCCCGGTGCCGGGGGACGACCCCCCAACCCCCCCGAGGATGTGATGAAGGACCCGAACAACACGCGGAACACGGCGCCACGCCGGGGGTCCCCGTTGTGGATCTACTTCGTCGTGGTCGTCCTGCTCGGCGTCGCCGTCTGCGCCCTCGCGTTCTCCGGGGTGACCGGCGCCGACCTCGACGCGCTCGTCCGCTCGCCGGTGTTCTGGATCCTCGGCTGCTTCATCATCTTCGGCGAGCTGCGCCCGATCATCACGCCCGGGTCCACCGAGAACAACGGCGCGACCATGTCCACCACGTTCTCGTTCGCCGCGCTCCTGTACGCCGGGCTGCCGATCGCCGCCGCGCTGCAGGGCGTCGCCGTGATCACCTGCGGCGTCTTCCGCGGCCGCAGCCCGCACCGCATCGCGTTCAACGCCGCGCAGTACACGCTCAGCCTGGGCGCGGCGCAGCTCGTCCTCGCGCTGTTCGGCGACCTCGCGACGCCCACCGACCGGTGGGTCCCGGACGGCGCCGACCTCCCCGCCGTCGCCCTCGCCGGGACCGTCTACTTCCTCTGCAACGACACCCTCGTCGGCTCCGCCGTCGCCCTGCACGAGCGGGTCTCGCTGCTCAAGGCCCTCCGCTGGGACCTCGGGTACCAGGTCCTCGTCCATCTGGCGCTGCTCGGGCTCGCGCCGCTGATGGTGATCGCCATGGATCGGTCCGCGGTGTTCGTGCCGCTGATCGTCCTGCCGTTCATCGCCGTGTACCTGAACGCGTCGGTGTCCGTCCGGCGCGAGCACCAGGCCCTGCACGACGGGCTGACCGGGCTCCCGAACCGCAAGCTGCTCATCACGCGGACCGACGAGGCGCTCGCCGAGGCCCGCGCCGCCGAGAAGCGTGAGACGGAGAAGCGCGAGGCCGAGCGGCGGGGCGCCGACCGGCCGGGGAGACGCTGGAGACCCTGGGCGGGGGAGCGGGGCGCCGGGATGCGCGGGCCGCGCGCCGGCCTCGCCGCCCGCCGCCGCAGGGCCGCCGACCCGCCGACGCACCGCGCCGGGCTGTTCCTGCTCGACCTCGACCGGTTCAAGGAGGTCAACGACACGCTCGGGCACCCCACCGGGGACCGGCTCCTCCAGCTCGTCGCGCACCGGCTGACGCACAGCGTCCGGCCGGGCGACCTCGTCGCGCGGCTCGGCGGCGACGAGTTCGCGGTGCTGCTGCCGTCCGTCCGGGACGAGGCCGCCGCCCGCGAGGTCGCCGCCCGGCTGCGCGCCGCGCTCAGCGAGCCCGTCCGGCTGGACGGCATGTCGTTCGACCTGGAGGCGAGCGTCGGCATCGCGCTGTTCCCCGACCACGCGCCCGACTTCGAGCTGCTGCTCCAGCGCGCCGACGTCGCCATGTACCACGCCAAGGAGACCCGCTCCGGCGTCGAGATCTACACCTCCGGCAAGGACCGCAACTCCCCGGCCCGGCTCAGCATGCTCGGCGACCTGCGCCGCGCCCTCGACCGCTCCGAGCTCGAACTGTTCTACCAGCCGAAGGTGTCGCTGCGGGACGGCCAGCTCGTCGGCATGGAGGCGCTGCTGCGCTGGCGGCACCCGGTGGACGGCGTCCTCGAACCCGCGGAGTTCCTGTCGGTCGCCGAGCAGACCTACCTGATGCGCTCGATCACCCACCACGTCGTCGAGGCCGCGCTCACGCAGGCCGCCGCCTGGTGGCGGGAGGACCTCACCGTCCAGGTCGCCGTGAACGCCTCCGGCCGCGACCTGCTCGACACCGGCCTCACCGAGACGATCGAGGAGGGCCTGCTCGCCCGCGGCCTGCCCGCCGCCGCCCTCCAACTAGAGATCACTGAGCGCATCCTGATGAACGAGCCCGCCTACGCGTCCGACACCGTCGGCGCGCTCGCGGAGCTCGGCATCCCGCTCAGCCTGGACGACTTCGGCACCGGCTACTCCTCGCTCGTCCGGCTGAACCGGCTCCCGGTCGAGGAGATCAAGATCGACTCCTCGTTCGTCGGGCGGCTCGCCGACTCGCCCGAGGACGCGGTGATCGTCCGCTCGATCGTCGACCTCGTCCGCACCCTCGGCCTGCGCTCGGTCGCCGAGGGCGTCGAGGACCCGGTCACCGCGCGGCTGCTCCGCGAGATGGGCTGCGACGCGGCGCAGGGCTGGCACTTCGGCCGGCCGATGGACGCCGACACCGCCACCGACTGGCTCCGCCGCCACATGCAGCGGGCCCCCGAGCCCGCCGCCTGACCCGAGGGGCCGCCCTAGTAGGGGCGGCGGTGGGTGTACTCGTCCTCGTAGTAGTACTCGTCGCGCGGGGGAGGCGGCCGGCGGTCGACCGCGCGGCGCGCCGAGGCGATGCGGACGACGCCGATGACGAGGCCGATCAGGCCGCCGAGCATCAGGATCAGGCCGACCAGCCGGATGTCGACACCGCTGAGGTCGACGTCGACCGCATAGGCCAGGATCGCGCCGATGATGATGAGGGCGATGCTGCCGCCGATGGTCACGGCGACCCTCCTCTCGTCCCGGGGGTGAACGAGGGGAATGGTTCCCGCCACCAGGATCTGAAACGGCGCGCCGGGCGGGGGGCCGGTAAACCGGTCGGGCGGAACCGGGCGCGGCCAATAGGATGGCCCCTGAACCCAACTCATCCCAGGAACGGTTTCTCTCATGTCCGCCATCACCCGCGACGAGGTGTCGCATCTCGCCCGCCTGTCCAGGCTGGCGCTCGGCGACGACGAGCTCGACCACCTCGCCGCCCAGCTCGACCAGATCATCTCCGCGGTCGCGCGGGTGCAGGAGGTCGCGGCGCAGGACATCCCGCCCACCTCGCACGCGCTCCCGCTGACCAACGTCTACCGGACGGACGAGCTGCGACAGTGCCTCACCCCCGAGCAGGCCCTCGCCGGCGCGCCCGCCGCCGAGGAGCAGCGGTTCCGCGTCCCGCGGATCCTGGACGAGGAGGCGTGACGGGTGCTGGTCAAGAAGACCGCGGCGGAGCTCGGAGAGCTGCTCGCCGCCGGTGAGGTGTCGGCCGTCGAGGTCGCGGAAGCCCACCTGGACCGGATCGCCGAAGTGGACGGGCAGGTCAACGCGTTCCTGCACGTCGACCGGGAGACGGCGCTCGCGCAGGCCCGCCGGGTCGACGAGCGCCGCGCGGCCGGGGAGGAGCTCGGCCCGCTGGCGGGCGTCCCCGTCGCGCACAAGGACGTGTTCACCACCGCAGACATGCCCACCACCGCCGGGTCCAAGATCCTGGAGGGGTGGCGCCCGCCCTACGACGCGACCGTGACGGCGCGGCTGCGCGCCGCCGGGCTCGTGATCCTCGGCAAGACGAACATGGACGAGTTCGCGATGGGCTCGTCCACCGAGAACAGCGCCTACTTCACCTCGCGCAACCCGTGGGACCTGGAGCGCGTGCCGGGCGGGTCGTCCGGCGGGTCGTCGGCGGCGGTCGCGGCGTACGAGGCGCCGCTGTCCACCGGGACCGACACCGGCGGGTCGATCCGGCAGCCCGCCGCCGTCACCGGCATCGTCGGGATGAAGCCGACCTACGGCGGGTCGTCCCGCTACGGCGTGATCGCGTTCGCGTCGTCGCTGGACACGCCGGGGCCGTTCGCGCGGACCGTGCTCGACGCGGCGCTGCTGCACGAGGCGTTCAGCGGCCACGACCCGATGGACTCCACGTCCGTCGCCGAGGCCGTCCCGCCGGTCGTGGACGCCGCGCGCCGCGCCGACGTGAACGGGCTGCGGATCGGCGTCGTCAAGGAGTTCGCGGGCGAGGGCTACCAGCCCGGCGTGTCCGCGCGGTTCGACGAGGCGGTCGAGGTGCTGGAGTCGCTCGGCGCGAAGGTCGTCGAGGTCTCCTGCCCGCACTTCACCTACGCGCTGCCCGCCTACTACCTGATCGCGCCGTCGGAGGCGTCGTCCAACCTGGCCCGCTTCGACGCGATGCGCTACGGGCTGCGCGTCGGCGACGACGGCTCGCGCAGCGCCGAGGAGGTCATGGCGCTGACCCGCGCGGAGGGCTTCGGGCCCGAGGTGAAGCGGCGGATCATGCTCGGCACCTACGCGCTCTCGTCCGGCTACTACGACGCCTACTACGGCAAGGCGCAGCAGGTCCGCACGCTGATCAAGCGCGACTTCGAGTCCGCGTTCGAGCAGGTGGACGTGCTGGTCTCGCCGACCACGCCGACCACCGCGTTCCCGATCGGCGAGCGCGCCGACGACCCGGTCGCGATGTACCTGGCCGACCTCTGCACGATCCCGGCGAACCTGACCGGCAACGCCGCGATCTCCGTCCCGTGCGGCCTCGCCGACGGCCTCCCGGTCGGCCTGCAGATCATGGCGCCCGTCCTCGGCGACGACCGCGTCTACCGCGTCGGCGCCGCCGTCGAACGCGCCCTGGAAGACCGCTGGGGCGGCCCGCTGCTGGCGCAGGCCCCGGAACTGGTGGAGGCGAAGTGAGCACTCCGACGCTGATGGACTACGACGAGGCGCTCGCGCGGTTCGAGCCGGTGCTCGGGATCGAGACGCACATCGAGCTGGGCACCGCGTCCAAGATGTTCTGCGGCTGCCCGACGGGGTTCGGGGCCGAGCCGAACACGCAGGTGTGCCCGGTGTGCCTCGGGCTGCCGGGGTCGCTGCCGGTCACCAACCGCGCCGCGATCGAGGGCATCATCAAGATCGGCCTCGCGCTGAACTGCGAGATCGTCGAGTGGTGCAGGTTCGCCCGGAAGAACTACTTCTATCCGGACATGCCGAAGAACTTCCAGATCTCCCAGTACGACGAGCCGCTCTGCGTGGACGGCCACCTGGACGTCGAGGTCGACGGCGACACGTACCGGATCGAGATCGAGCGCGTCCACATGGAGGAGGACACCGGCAAGTCCCTGCACGTCGGCGGCGCCACCGGGCGCATCCACGGCGCCGAGTACTCGCTGGTCGACTACAACCGGGCGGGCATCCCGCTGGTCGAGATCGTGACGAAGCCGATCGTCGCGACCGGCGACAAGGCGCCGCTCGTCGCCCGCGCGTACGCGACGGAGCTGCGCGAGCTCGTCCGGTCCCTCGGGGTGTCGGACGTGCGCATGGAGCAGGGCTCGATGCGCTGCGACGTGAACGTGTCGCTGATGCCGCGCGGCGCGTCCGAGTGGGGCACGCGCTCGGAGACGAAGAACGTCAACTCGCTGCGGTCGGTGGAGCGGGCGGTCCGGTCGGAGATCGAGCGGCAGGCGGGCGTGCTGTCCGCCGGGGGCCGGGTGGTCCAGGAGACCCGCCACTTCCACGAGGACACCGGCCGCACCACGAGCGGGCGCAGCAAGGAGGAGGCGCAGGACTACCGCTACTTCCCCGAGCCCGACCTGGTGCCGATGGCGCCGTCCCGGGAGTGGGTGGACGAGCTGCGCGCGTCGCTGCCGGAGCTCCCGGCCGCGCGCCGCCGCCGCATCCAGCGGGAGTGGAAGCTGTCCGACCTGGAGCTGCGGGACGTCGTCAACGCGGGCGCCGTCGACCTCATCGAGGCCACCGTCGCGCGGGGCGCCGACGCCGGGGCCGCGCGCAAGTGGTGGATGAACGAGCTGTCCCGCCGCGCGACCGAGCAGGGCGTCGAGCTGGCCGACCTGCCGATCACGCCGGAGCAGGTCGCCCGCGTCCAGGCGATGATCACCGCCGGGGAGCTGAACGACAAGCTGGCCCGCAAGGTGTTCGAGGGCGTCCTCGCGGGCGAGGGCGGGCCGGACGAGGTCGTCGCCGCCCGCGGGCTCAAGGTCGTCAGCGACGAGGGCGAGCTGGCCTCGGTCGTCGACCAGGTGATCGCCGACAACGCGGCCGTGGCCGACAAGGTCCGCGCGGGCAAGGTCGCCGCGGCGGGCGCGCTGGTCGGCGCGGTCATGAAGGCGACCCGGGGGCAGGCCGACGCCGGGCGCGCGCGCGAGCTGATCCTGGAGAAGCTCGGCGCGTCCTGACCTCCGCCGTCCGCTGGCGCCGCGCTCCGGCGTCAGCGGACGGGGACGCTGACGATGCGGTCGTCGTCCTTGGCGGGGTCGCCGCGTCCGTCCCGGTTGCTCGTGGTGATCCACAGCGTGCCGCCGGGGGCGGCGACGACGGCCCGGAGGCGTCCGTACACGGACTCGAAGTGCGCGACGGGCCGCCCCGCCCTGCCGTTGTGGAGGGGCACCTGCCAGAGGCGCCGTCCGGCGAGCGCGGCGGCCCACAGCGACCCGTCCGCGTAGGCGAGGCCGGACGGCGACGCCTCGTCCGTCGACCAGGTCAGCAGCGGGTCGGTGAAGCCCTTCCGGTGGCCGACGCCCTCCACCTCGGGCCAGCCGTAGTTCTTGCCCTTCTCGATCCGGTTGATCTCGTCGAAGGTGTTCTGGCCGAACTCGGTGGCGAACATGCGGCCCTGGTCGTCCCAGGCGATGCCCTGGACGTTGCGGTGCCCGTACGTCCAGACGCGGTTGCCGAACGGGTTGCCGGGGGCGGGCTTCCCGTCGGGCGTGACGCGCAGGATCTTGCCGCCGAGGGAGTTCTTGTCCTGCGCGAGGGGGCCGTCCCCGGTCTCGCCGGTCGTGATGTAGAGCATCTTGTCGGGGCCGAACTGGAGGCGCCCGCCGTTGTGGTTGGGCCCCTTCGGGATGCCGGTGACGATCGGCTGCGGCGCGCCGAGCGACCCGTCGAGGGTGGCGCGGACGACACGGTTGTCGGACGCGGAGGTGAAGTACAGATAGACGAGGTGGTCGGTGGCGTAGGACGGCGACACGGCGACGCCCAGCAGACCTCCCTCGCCTTCCGGCTGCACTCCTGGCACCTTCCCGATCCGCTGCCGTTGCCCGGACGGCGACACCCGCAGCAGGTCCGCGGTGTCGCGCTCGGTGACCAGCGCGTCGCCGCCGGGCAGGAACGCGACGGCCCACGGCACCGCCAGCCCGGACGCGATGACGCGCGCCCCGCCCGGGTTCGCGGACGGGGACGGCGTCCCGGCCGTGGCGGGCGGCGGGGTGCTCGCCTCGCCGCCGCCGGAGCCCGAGGAGCCGCCCGAGGAGCAGGCCGCGGCGGAGGCGGCGAGGAGCAGCGCGGCCGCGGCGAGGACGATCGTCTGCTGTCGCATGATCGTATGCTTGCGCATGGGTGCCTCCGGAGGAAGCGCGGACCGTGCGCGTCCGGCGGTTCCGGCCCGTGGCGCGGCTCCCGAACGCGGTCACACAGGGTGATCTCGGGCAGGTCGGATCATGAGGGACGTTCCGGTTTCGGTCGTCCCAAACCGTGATCCGACTAGGGCGTTCGTCGCCGGGAGGACGCCCAGCCTCAATCGCTCCGTGACCTACCGAACGTACATTGAGCGTCACGGTGATCCCGTAGTGCAGCAACCAATGCAGCAACGTCGCTGATCTCCGGCGGGCGAGGCGGACGCGCTCGCAGGCCGGTCCGCGCGGACTCCGCGCGGGGCACGATTCATGGCCTCCCGCCCGTTATCCGGGCGGGACGAGTGGTTTGAAGACCCACCATCTCCCCTGGCGCGGCGCTGCGCCTCCAGGGACCGACGCCCACCGGGGCGGGAAGGGGCACGGCGCGATGAGCGGCGACCACACCAGGCGGGTACCGCCGCGTGCGCTGCCCGTGGCCGTGGCCGTCATCGCGGGCGCGCTGTACGCCACGGGCTCGCTGCTCGGCTGGGGCGGCCGCGCGTTCATCGCGTGGACCGAGGCCGCCGCCGCGGGCGCCGCCGCCGTGTCGCTGCTGCTGTCGGCCCGCCGCCCGGCCGGGCCGCCCGCCGACGCCGCGCCCGGCGGGCTGTGGCGCGCGTCCTGGCGCTGGTACGGGATCGCCGCCGCGGCCTGGTTCGCGGGCGCGCTCGGCAGCGCCCTGTCGGGCGCGGGCGACCCGGGCGGGCGCAGCGCGCTGTCGCTGTCCGTCCCCGACCTGTTCTACCTGGTGGCGCTGACGTCGCTGGTGGTCGGCCTGGTCGTGCCGATCAGGCTGCCGCGGGACGCGGGCGCCTGGCTCCGCTACACGGCCGACACCTACGTCTGCGCGTGCGCGCTGTTCGTGCTCGGCTGGGTCGCGCTGTTCAGCAGGCTCTACCACCAGTCGGGGGAGTCGCCGTCGGAGTTCCTGCTCGAACTGCTCTACCCGCTGATCGACATCGTGTTCATCTGCGGGGCGCTGCCGTTCGTCCTCGGCGCGGCGCGCGGCAGGCGGCGGCTCGCCTGGATGGGGTACGGCGCGCTGACGGCGGTCGCGGTCGCCGACATCGTGACGACCTACGTCCGGCTGGACGGCGGGCGGGCGGCCGACGACCCGTCCGACATCCTGCGGCTCGCCGGGCTGCTGCTCCTGCTGCTCGTCCCGTGGACGGGCCCGGCCCCCGAACCCGACCCCCCGGTCGACGACATCCCCGCCGACGTGGCGGGCTCCGGCGCCGAGCCGGACGCCGCCGACCCGGCGGGCGAGCGGCGCGGCCGGATGATCGGCCCCGGCCTCGCCCCGGCCGCGATCGCCGCCGCGGCCGGGCTGTTCATCGCGGGCCACTCGCTCACCGGGGAGAACGGCCTCGAACCCGGCGTGTCGATCACCGCGGGCTCGGCCGCGCTGGTGCTGATCGCGCGGCTCGCCGGGCTGCTGCGGGAGAACGACCGGCTGCGCCGCGCGGTGGAGACCGGCGAGGAGCACTTCCGCGCGCTGTCGGAGAGCATCGACGACGCGGTCCTTATCTGCGACCTGGACGCGACCGTCCGGTACGCCAGCGCGGGCGCCCTGCGCACCTACCACTACGCCCCGGACGAGCTGCTCGGCCGCCCGCTGAACGAGATCGTCCACCCGGAGGACCTGCCCCGCGTCCAGGACGTGTTCACCGAGTTCCTCGACGACCAGGCCGGGACGGCTGCGGGCCGCCTCGCCGACCCCCGGGACGCGCTGCGCGTCTCCTGCCGGGTCCGCGCCGCCGACGGGACGTGGCTGCCCACCGAGTCCACGGTCTCCTGGTTCAGCGGCTCCGACGGCGGGCCCGCCCGCCTGCTGGTCACGACCCGCGACCTGAGCGAGCAGGCGGCGCTCCAGCGGCAGGTCGCGCACCTGACGTTCCACGACGGCCTGACGGGCCTGCCGAACCGGTCCTACTTCGAGGAGCGCACCCGCGAGGTGCTGTCGCGGCGGCCGTCCGCCGGGACGGTCGCGGTCGTGTTCGTCGACCTCGACGGCTTCACCGCCGTGAACGACTCCGAGGGCCACGCGGCGGGCGACCAGGTGCTGTCGCAGGCGGCGCGGCGGCTGCGGGCGAACGTCCAGTCCGACGACACGGTGGCGCGCTGGGGCGGCGACGAGTTCGCGGTGCTCGTCCAGCTCCCGCCCGACGACCGTGAGACGCGCGCCACCGTCGAGCTGGCCGGACGCCTCCTGAGGGTGCTTTCGGTCGACCCATACCAGGTCGGCGACAAGCACATCGTGCTGACGGCGAGTGTCGGCATCGCGTTCGCGGGCGACGACGAGCGCCCCCCGGACGGCGGCGGCTCGGACGCCGAGCGCCGCCTCCGCCGCACCGCCGCCGACCTGCTGCGCAACGGCGACCTCGCGATGGCGCGGGCGAAGGAGCTCGGCGGCGGGCGCGTCGAGGTGTACGCCCCGCACATGCACGCCGACGTCGTCCGGCGGCTCGAACTCGGCAGCGACCTGCAGCGCGCGCTCGCCGAGGAGCAGTTCTCGATCGAGTTCCAGCCGGTGGTGGAGCTCGCGACGTCCCGGGTCTGCGGCGTGGAGGCGCTGCTGCGCTGGTGGCGGGGGAGCGACGCGGTGCCGCCGGAGGAGTTCATCGGCCCGGCGGAGGAGTCCGGCCTGATGATCCCGCTCGGCGGCTGGGTGCTGCGGGAGGCGTGCCGGGAGGTCGCCCGGTGGCGCCGCGACTCGTGGGACATCGGCCTCTCGGTCAACTTCACCGGGCGGCAGATCGCCGCGCCCCGGTTCGTCGAGTCGGTCGCGGCGGCGCTGGAGGAGACGGGCCTGCCGCCGCACGCGCTGACGCTGGAGGTGCGCGAGGAGGTCCTCGTCGAGGACGCGGGCCAGAACGTCGCGCGCCTGTCGGAGCTGCGCGAGCTGGGCGTCCGGCTCGCCATCGACGACTTCGGCACCGGGTACGCCTCGCTGGCCTACCTCGGGCAGCTCCCCGTCGACATCATCAAGATCGACCCGTCGTTCGTGGCGGGCCTCGGCTCGGATGAGACCCTGACCCTCCTCACCCGGACGATCGTCCGGCTCGGCAGCGACCTCGGGCTGACCGTCGTGGCGGAGGGCATCGAGCGGCCCGAGCAGCTCCAGGCGCTGCGCGAGATGGGCTGCCCGCGCGGGCAGGGGTTCCTCGTGGCGCGTCCGATGGCGGCCGGGCGGGTGGAGTCGCTCGTCCGGACGAACCTGGAGGAGCACGGCAGGTCCGGCGATGTCCCACTGCCCCTGCCGGGCTGACCGGCGGCCCCCGACCCCGACCCCGACACCGACCGATGATCGGCGACGCCCGCGCGGTGCCCGGCGACCGGTCCCGGCGTCTCAGATAGTGGGACAAAGTGTTCAAGAATTTGACCGCGGGCCGGACATCGGCGAAAGTGGGGCCCGTGCAGAGCACCATCACCATTCTCGTAGTACTTGGTCGGCGCGCAGGCTGACCAAGCACCTCGTCCTGCGCGCCTCCCCTCGACCGCCTCACGGCGGCGGGGGTTTTTTGTTGCCCGGCGAGCCAAGAGACACATCTCCCCAAGGGAAACCCAGATCATGACGACCGAACAGATGACGGGAGCCCAGGCGCTGGTCCGCGCACTGGAGAACGTCGGCGTCGACACCGTGTTCGGCATCCCGGGGGGCGCGATCCTCCCGGCCTACGACCCGATCTTCGACTCCGCGAAACTGCGGCACATCCTCGTCAGGCACGAGCAGGGCGCGGGGCACGCGGCCCAGGGCTACGCGATGGTGACCGGCAAGGTGGGCGTGTGCATGGCCACCAGCGGGCCGGGCGCGACCAACCTCGTCACGGCGATCTCCGACGCCTACATGGACTCGGTGCCGATCGTGGCGATCACCGGCCAGGTCGCCTCGTCCCTCATCGGGACCGACGGCTTCCAGGAGGCCGACATCGCCGGCATCACGATGCCGATCACCAAGCACAACTTCCTGGTGACGAACGGCGCGGACATCGCCCGGACGGTCGCCGAGGCGTTCCACATCGCCTCTACCGGGCGTCCTGGACCGGTCCTCGTCGACATCGCCAAGGACGCCCTGCAGGCCACGGTCGCGTTCGAGTGGCCCGTCGCGCTCCAGCTGCCCGGCTACCGGCCCGTCACCCGGCCGCACTCCAAGCAGGTCAGGGAGGCGGCGCGGCTGATCGTCGCGGCGGAGCGGCCGGTCCTGTACGTCGGCGGCGGGGTGCTGAAGGCGGGCGCGTCCGCCGAGCTGAAGGTGCTGGCGGAGCTGACCGGCGCGCCGGTCGTCACCACGCTGATGGCGAAGGGCGCGCTGCCGGACAGCCATCCGCTGCACATGGGCATGCCGGGCATGCACGGCGGCGTCGGCGCGGTCGGCGCGCTGCAGCGGTCCGACCTGCTGGTCGCGCTCGGCGCCCGGTTCGACGACCGGGTCACCGGCAAGCTGGACGGCTTCGCCCCGCACGCCAAGGTCGTGCACGCCGACATCGACCCGGCGGAGATCTCCAAGAACCGGCACGCGGACGTCCCGATCGTCGGCGACGCCCGCGAGGTCCTCGCCGACCTGATCGTCGCCGTGCAGAAGGAGCACGAGGCGGGCCGCAAGGGCGACTACAGCGGCTGGTGGCGGCAGCTCCAGGCGTGGCGCGACACCTACCCGCTCGGCTACGACACGCCGTCGGACGGCTCGCTGTCCCCGCAGTACGTGATCGAGCGGATCGGGCGCCTCGCGGGCCCGGACGCCTACTACGTCGCGGGCGTCGGCCAGCACCAGATGTGGGCCGCGCAGTTCATCAAGTACGAGCGCCCGGGCGCGTTCCTGAACTCGGGCGGCGCGGGGACGATGGGCTACGCCGTCCCGGCGGCGATGGGCGCGAAGGTCGGCGCGCCGGACACGACGGTCTGGGCGATCGACGGCGACGGCTGCTTCCAGATGACCAACCAGGAGCTCGCCACCTGCGCGATCGAGGGCGTCCCCGTCAAGATCGCCATCATCAACAACGGCAACCTCGGCATGGTCAGGCAGTGGCAGACGCTCTTCTACAACGAGCGCTACTCCAACACCGGGCTCCAGCCGCAGGCCGGGCACGCCGCGAAGCGGATCCCCGACTTCGTCAAGCTCGCCGAGGCGTACGGTTGTGTCGGCCTGCGCTGCGAGAAGGCCGAGGACGTCGACGAGGTCATCGCCAAGGCCATGGAGATCAACGACGCTCCGGTCGTGATCGACTTCGTCGTGCACAAGGACGCCATGGTCTGGCCGATGGTCGCGGCGGGCACCACCAACGACGACATCAAGATCGCGCGGGACATGGCGCCCGAGTGGGAGAACGGAGACTGACCCCGATGAGCCTGCACACCCTGTCGGTGCTCGTGGAGAACAAGCCCGGCATCCTGGCCCGGGTCGCGGCCCTGTTCTCCCGGCGCGGCTTCAACATCGAGTCGCTCGCGGTCGGCACCACCGAGCATCCGGACATCTCCCGGATGACGATCGTGGTCAACGTCGAGGAACTGCCGCTCGAACAGGTCACGAAGCAGCTGAACAAGCTGATCAACGTGCTGAAGATCGTCGAGCTGGACCGGACGGCGAGCGTCCAGCGGGAGCTGGTGCTGGTCAAGGTGCGCGCGGACGCCGAGACCCGGTCCCAGGTGCTGGAGACCGTCCAGCTCTTCCGGGCCAAGGTGGTGGACGTCGCGCCCGACGCCGTCACGATCGAGGCCACCGGCAACCGCGACAAGCTGGACGCGCTCATCAAGGTCCTGGAGCCCTTCGGCATCAAGGAGCTGGTGCAGTCGGGGCTGGTGGCCATCGGCCGCGGCGCCCGGTCCATCACCGACCGCTCGCTGCGGGCCATCGAGCGCAGCGCGTGACTTCCGGCCGTCCCCGCCCCGCGGCGGGGACGGCCTTCCATCCAGTGACAATTACGAAAGGCAACAAGCACTGTGGCTGAGATGTTCTACGACGACGCCGCCGACCTGAGCGTGATCCAGGGCCGGCACGTGGCGGTCATCGGGTACGGGAGCCAGGGGCACGCGCACGCGCTGTCGCTGCGCGACTCCGGCGTCGACGTGCGGGTCGGGCTCCGCGAGGGGTCGGCCAGCCGGGAGCTGGCGGAGGCCGAGGGGCTGCGCGTCGTCACCCCGGCGGAGGCCGCCGAGGAGGCCGACCTGATCATGCTCCTCGCCCCGGACCACCACCACCGGGAGATCTTCGAGAAGGACATCAGGCCCGCGCTGGTCGAGGGCGACGCGCTGTTCTTCGGCCACGGGTTCAGCATCCGGTACGACCTCGTCCAGCCGCCGGAGGGCGTGGACGTGGCGATGGTCGCGCCGAAGGGCCCAGGGCACCTCGTGCGGCGCCAGTTCGTCGCCGGGCGCGGCGTGCCGGTGATCGTGGCGGTGGAGAAGGACGCGTCCGGGAACGCCTGGCCGCTGGCCCTGTCCTACGCGAAGGCGATCGGCGGGCTCCGCGCGGGCGGCATCAAGACGACGTTCACCGAGGAGACCGAGACCGACCTGTTCGGCGAGCAGACGGTGCTGTGCGGCGGCGTCTCCGAGCTGATCAAGACCGGGTTCGAGGTGCTGACCGAGGCGGGCTACCAGCCCGAGGTCGCCTACTTCGAGGTGCTGCACGAGCTGAAGCTGATCATCGACCTGATCTACGAGGGCGGCATCTCGAAGATGTACTGGTCGGTGTCGGACAACGCCGAGTACGGCGGCTACACCCGCGGCCCGCGCGTGATCACGCCGGAGACCAAGGCCGCGATGAAGAAGATCCTCGGCGAGATCCAGTCCGGGCAGTACGCCAAGGAGCTGGTGGACGAGTTCGAGGGCGGCCAGAAGGAGTTCGGCCGGTACCGCGAGGAGCTCGCCGGGCACCCGATCGAGAAGACGGGCGCGGAGCTGCGCCCGATGATGAGCTGGCTCAACGACTGAGCAGCACCCTGCGGCGTGTCGCCCCCGGCGGGGGGTGACACGCCGCAGTCGTTTCCGGACGGCGGGTGCGGGCCCGGCATTGCCATGAGCATACTCGGTATGCATACTTGGTAGGCATGTCCATACGTCACGGCCTGCTGGCCCTGCTGTCGCAGGGCCCCCGCTACGGCTACCAGCTCCGCGCCGAGTTCGAGTCGTCCACCGGCGCGACATGGCCCCTCAACATCGGGCAGGTGTACTCCACGCTGTCCCGGCTCGAACGCGACGACCTCGTCGCCCGCGTCGGCGCCGACGACGAGGGCCGCTTCGTCTACCGGATCACCCCGGCGGGGGAGGCGGAGGTCCGGCGCTGGTTCGGCACGCCGATCACCCGCACCGACCGGCCCCGCGACGAGCTCGCGATCAAGCTGGCGATGGCCGTGACGACGCCGGGGGTGGACGTCGCGCGGGTCGTCCAGGCCCAGCGCACCGCCACGCTGCGCGGCCTCCAGGAGCTCACCCGGCTGAAGATGGCGGCGCCCGCCGCGCCGGCCGAGCAGGGCGACCGCGCGTGGCGGCTCGTCCTGGAGTCGATGGTCTTCCAGGCGGAGGCCGAGGTGCGCTGGCTGGACCACTGCGAGACGTTCATCGCGCAGGCCGGGCCGCCGGCGCCGAGCGCTCCCGCGTCCGACCCGGCGGGCGCGCCGGCGGAGGCCGACGAGGAGGCGCGGCGATGAGCCTGCTCGCGCTCCGCGACGTCTGCCGCGACCACGGCAGCGGCGCCGGTCTCGTCCACGCCCTCCGGCACGTGACGCTGGACGTCGCGCCCGGCGAGTTCGTCGCCGTGATGGGGCCGTCCGGCTCCGGCAAGTCGACCCTGCTGACGCTCGCGGGCGGGCTCGACACGCCCTCGTCCGGGCAGGTCGTCGTGGACGGCGCCGACCTCGGCGCGCTCGGCGCGGCCGGACGGTCCGCGCTGCGCCGCCGCAGCGTCGGCTACATCTTCCAGGACCTCAACCTCATCCCGAGCCTGACCGCCGCCGAGAACGTCATGCTGCCCCGCGAGCTGGACGGCGTCCGCGCCCGGCAGGCCCGCCGCGAGGCGGCGCACGCGCTCACCGAGGTCGGCGTCGCCGAACTCGCCGACCGCTACCCGGACGAGATGTCCGGCGGCCAGCAGCAGCGCGTCGCGATCGCCCGCGCGCTCGTCGGCGACCGGCGGCTCGTCCTCGCCGACGAGCCGACCGGCGCGCTCGACAGCAACACCGGCGAGGACATCATGCGCGTCCTGCGGGGACGCTGCGACGCGGGCGCGTCCTGCCTGATGGTGACGCACGAGTCCCGGCACGCCGCCTGGGCCGACCGCGTCGTCTTCCTCCGCGACGGCCTCGTCGTCGACGCCACCCCCGCCGCGTCCGGTCCGGAGAGCCTTCTCCAGGAGGCCCCGTGAGCGGGTATCTCTGCGCGCTGCGGATGGCGGCGCGGGACGCGGCGCGCGCCAAGGGGCGCACCGCGCTGGTCCTGGCGATGATCGGGCTCCCCACCACGCTGATCGTCATGCTGGCCGTCCTGGTGAAGACGGCCGAGCCCACGCAGGCCGCGGGGGAGGGCGAGGCCGTCTCCGAGGGCGCGGCCGCCGCCGAGACCGCCATCGGCGCGCTGGTCGTCACGATGATCGTGCTGCAGGTCGTGCTGCTGGCCGGGCCGTCGTTCGTCGTGGACGTCCGCAGGCGCCGCCGCGACCTCGCGCTCGTCGCGGCGGCGGGCGGCGAGGCCCGGCACCTGCGCGCCGTCGTCCTCGCGAGCGGGCTGGTCATCGGCGGGGCCGCCGCGCTCGGCGGGGCGGCGCTCGGGATCGCCGGAGCGGCGGTCGCGAAGCCGGTCATCGAGGCCGTGGGCGACGACAGGCTCGGCCCGTTCCGGGTGCCGTGGACCCTCGTCCTCGTCACGATGCTCGTCGCGGCGGGCAGCGGCGTCCTCGCCGCGCTCATCCCCGCCCGGCAGGCCGCCCGGATGGACGTCGTGTCCGCCCTCGCCGGGCGCCGCGACCCGCCCGGCCGGGCCCGCCGCGGGCTGCCGCTGCTCGGCGCCGCGCTGATCGTCGCGGGCGTCGTGATCTCGCTGGTCGGCGTGCGGGTCATGCGCGAGTTCGGCGCGGCGCTCGGCGCGGCGGCGATCATCATCGGGCTGGTGATGGTCTGCCCGGCGGTCGTCGGCGCGTCCGGCCGCGCCGCGTCCCGGCTCCCGCTGCCGCTGCGGCTCGCCGTCCGGGACGCCGCCCGCAACCGCGCCCGCACCGCCCCGGCCGTCGCGGCGATCACCGCCGCCGTCGCCGCCGTCACCGCGCTGGCCATCGGGGGCGCCAGCGACTTCCGCCAGCGGGAGATCGAGTACCGGCCGCAGCTGCCGATGGGGACGACCCTCGTCCGCCTGCCGATGGAGCACGCGGACAAGGTCGACCGGGCCGTCCGCGACGCCCTGCCCGGCGTGCCCGTCCAGGCCCTGAAGGTCCTGCCCTACGTGGAGGGGGCCTGCGACAGCGCGGCCACTCCCGGATGCCCCTCGGTGCGCGTCGCGGGCAAGGACGACGACGGCATGCGGCTCGTCCTCCTGGACAACGTGGTCGGCGGGCCCCGCGAGGCGCGCCTGCTGCTCGGCCGCGACGACCCGGCCGTCTCCGCCGCGCTGAGCGCGGGCAAGGTCGTCCTGTTCCGGTCGCGGCCGCCCGCGAGCGGGAAGACGACCCTGAGGATCTCCTTCCGGGAAGGGCAGGGGAAGGGCCGCGTCATCAGGGACGTCCCGGCCGTCGCCGCCGCCGGGGACCCGCACGTGCGGACGATCATCCCGCCCGCCGTCGCCGCGCGGACCGGGCTGCCCCCGCGCACCGAGGCGTACGGCGTCGACCGGGCCGACCACCGGGTCACCAAGGCCGAGGAGTCCCGGCTGAAGACGGCGATCTCCCGGTTCACCCAGGAGAGCGAACTGGTCTACGTCGAGCGGGGCTTCACCGAATCGCTCGACGGCGTCCTGCTCCTGCTCGCCGGTGTCGCCGCCGCGCTGGTCCTCGGCGGCGCGCTGATCTCGACCGGGCTGGCCGCCGCCGACGCCAGGCCCGACCTCGCCACCCTCGCCGCGGTCGGCGCGCGGCCCCGGACCCGGCGGGTGCTGACGATGGCCCAGGCCGTGGTCGTCGCGGGGATCGGCTGCTGGCTCGGCATCGCGGGCGGGCTCGTCCCCGGCTTCGCGGTGACGCGCCCGCTCACCGGGCAGCTTGAGGCGTCCGACGAGAGCGTGCCACCGCACGGGGCGATCCTGGACGTCCCGTGGCTGCTGCTGATCGCCGTCGGGGTCGTCGTCCCGCTCGTCGCGGCGCTCGCCGCCGGGGCGTTCACCGCCGGGCGGCTGCCGATGACCCGCCGCGCGGCCGGGTAGCGGTGCGCCGGTCCGGCCCCGCCGGACCGGCCGCGCCGGTTCAGCCGCGCGCCGGAGCCGGTGGTAGCGTCCGGCGCGTGGCTGAGGCGGTGGCGGTTGGCGGACGCGCCGGCGCCGCGCCGACCGCGCGGCCGTCCCGGCGGCGGCGCGCCGCGCTCGCGGCGCTGGTCGCGGGCGGCGCGGCGCTCTACGGCGCGTACTCGCTGCTGCGGCTGCGCGCGTTCCGGGCGGGCAGCTACGACCTCGTCATCTTCGACCAGGCGATCCGCTCCTACAGCCGGTTCGAGCCGCCGGTCTCGATGGTGAAGGGCGTCCACAACGGGTTCGGGCCCGGGTTCTCCATCCTCGGCGACCACTTCTCGCCGATCCTCGCCCTGCTGGCCCCGCTGTACTGGATCCACGACGGGCCCGCGACGCTGCTGCTCGCGCAGGCGGTGCTGCTCGCGCTCGCGATCGTCCCGGTGTGGCGGTTCACCGAGCGGCGGTTCGGCGCGGCGGCGGCGTACTGCGCGGCTGGCGGCTACGCGCTGTCGTGGCCGGTCGCGGAGGCGCTCGCGTTCGACTTCCACGAGGTGGCGTTCGTCCCGCTGCTGTCGGCGCTCATGGTCGAGCGGCACGACGCGGGACGGCGCGGCCAGGCCGCCCTGGCGGCGTTCGCCCTGCTCCTGGTCAAGGAGGACATGGGCCTGCTGCTCGTGGGCTTCGGCATGTTCCTCGCCACCCGCCGCGGGTCGCGGGACGACCGCCGCGCGGGGCTCGCCTACATCGTCGTCGGGCTCGTCGCGACCTGGGTCTGCTCCCGCGTCGTCACCGCCGCGTTCGGCGGCGACAAGGACTACTACTGGGCGTACGGCTCGCTCGGCCCCGACCTGCCGCACGCCGCCGTGCACGCGCTGACCCATCCGTGGGACGCCGCCGCCGTCCTCGCCACCCCGCCGCAGAAGATCCTGACGATGGCGCTGGTCGTCCTGCCGCTCCTGCTGCTGCCGCTGGCCTCGCCGCTGACCCTCACGGCCCTGCCGCTGCTCGCCGAGCGGATGCTGAACAGCCGCTTCGACAACTGGTGGGAGCCGCACTACCACTACAACGCGTTCATCATCGCCGTGCTCGTCCTCGCGGCGGTGGACGGGGCGGCCCGGCTGCGCGGCAGGGTCCGGAGGTCGCGCGGGTGGCCGCCCGCCCTGCCGGGGGCCGCGATCCTGGCCGCGATGCTGGCCTGCGTCCCGTTCTTCACCTACCGGCACCTCGCCGACCCGGCGCTGTGGCGGCCGAACGAGCGGGCCCGCGCTGCGGCCGCGGCGGCGGCGCGGATCCCGGACGGCGCGCTGGTCGAGGCGGCGAACGGCGTCGGCCCCGCGCTCACGACCCGCGCCCGCGTCCTGCTGTGGGACGAGCGCTCCCGCGGCGCCCCGTGGGTCCTCGCCTACGTCGGGCGGCAGGAGTTCCCCTTCGCGGGCGTGGCCGACCAGCGCCGCCGGGTCGAGGAACTCGCCGCCGAGGGGTACCGGGAGGTGTTCCGGCGGGCGGGGTACGTCGTGCTGTACCGGCCGGGCCCCGACCCGTGGTGAGCCCCGCCGTGGTGAGCCCTGATCGCGCATTTTTGGACGGATTGGCCAGGTGACCGATCATCACGCCACCCGTCAGAATGCAGGTGAAGGCACGATTTGAACAAAATCCCCTGTAGTTTTGGCGCACTTTGCCTGATACTTGAGGAAAGCCGTGACGGCCGCGGCCGATGCGGGACTCCCCGCGCTGAACTCGTGTGACCGCCGCCGGAGCGGCAAAGGGGCGCGGCGCATGACTGGTGTGATGAAGGTCGGGAACGACGGAGAGCCGAGAGCCGGCGGCACGGCGGAATTCGCCTCCCGCGCGGCGCACGCGCGGCCGGGCAATTGCCGCGGGCGAAATCGCGATGGCCGCCGAAATAACGGCCGGGAGCCGTGACGTGCCGGCGGCGGAGGAGAAGGACGTCCGGCGCTATGAGACGTGCGGGCACGCGTGGATCGGCGTCCTGCGGCACGTCTGGGCCGCCGGGGAGGCCGGGCTTGAGGACGGCGGCCCCATCATCGAGGGCCCGCCGCTGCTGTTCGAGGTCGCCTCGCTCAGTTGGGAGGACCCGATCCTGCACGAGCACGGCGACCGCGCGCGGCTCGTCCGGCGGGCGCAGGAGCGCACCCGCCGCCCGGTCCGCGGGCGGTACTGGCCGCGGCTGCACGACCTCCAGGGCAACGACCAGATCCGCTGGGTCGTGGACCTGCTGCGCGCCCGCCCGTGGACGACCAGCGCGTGGATCTCGCTCACGGTCCCCGGCGAGCCGGCGGAGGGGCTGCCGTGCCTAACGGCGCTGTCCTTCCGCATCCGCGGCTACCGGCTGATCATGACGGCGATGTTCCGGTCGCAGGACGTCCACCGCGGGTACCTGACCTACATCCCGCTGCGCGACGTGCAGGTCCAGGTCGCCGAGGCGCTGGGGCTGCCCGCCGGTCCGCTGCGCGTGTACGTGGACGTCCCGCACGTCCACGTCGCCGACGCCGAGCGGGTCGCCTCCGTGCTGGCGGCGGTGCCGGAGCCCAACGCGGCCTGAACCCGTCGCGGGACGCGCTGCCCCAGGACGTGCGGAGGGGCCATGAGGCGGACGAAGCGGGACTTACCGGTGGGTGTCTCCCTGCCGCGAACCGCTCCACCCCGCGGGAGATAGACTCGCGGAGGGGCGAGGGCACGACGAGGTGACCCGCGACTTCACCTGCACAGATCACACACCATCCACATCCCGAAGGACTGTCTTCCTTGAGCATGCCCGTCGTCCTCGTCGCTGAAGAACTCTCCCCGGCCGGCATCGCCGTGCTGGAGGCCGACTTCGAGGTCCGCCACGTCGACGGCAGCGACAAAGCCCAGCTGCTGCCCGCCGTGGCCGACGTCGACGCGCTGATCGTCCGCAGCGCCACCAAGGTCACCGCCGAGGTGTTCCAGCACGCCGCGAAGCTGCGGGTCGTCGCCCGCGCGGGCGTCGGCCTCGACAACGTCGACGTGGAGGCCGCCACCAAGGCCGGCGTCATGGTCGTCAACGCGCCCACGTCCAACATCGTCACCGCCGCCGAGCACGCGATCGCGCTGCTGCTCGCCACCGCCCGGAACGTGCCGCAGGGGCACGGCGCGCTGAAGAAGGGCGAGTGGAAGCGGTCCAAGTACACCGGCGTCGAGCTGCAGGGCAAGACGGTCGGCGTGCTCGGCCTCGGGCGCATCGGCGTCCTCGTCGCGCAGCGCCTCGCCGCCTTCGACATGAACGTGATCGCCTACGACCCGTACGTGCAGGCGGCCCGCGCCGCGCAGCTCGGCGTGAAACTCGTCACGCTCGACGAGCTGCTCGCCGACAGCGACTTCATCACCGTCCACCTGCCGAAGACGCCGGAGACGCTCGGCCTCATCGGCGACCGCGAGCTGCGCCTGGTCAAGCCCGAGGTGCGGATCGTCAACGCCGCCCGCGGCGGGATCGTCGACGAGGAGGCCCTCGACCTCGCGCTGAAGGACGGCCGCGTCGCCGGCGCCGGGCTCGACGTGTTCACCTCCGAGCCGATGACCGACAGCCCGCTGTTCCACCACGACAACGTCGTGGTCACCCCGCACCTCGGCGCCAGCACCCACGAGGCGCAGGAGAAGGCGGGCACGCAGGTGGCCCGGTCGGTGAAGCTCGCGCTGTCCGGCGAGTTCGTGCCGGACGCGGTCAACGTGCAGGGCGGCGCCGTCGCCGAGGACGTGAAGCCCGGCCTGCCGCTCACCGAGAAGCTCGGCCGCATCTTCACCGCGCTCGCGGGCGGCGTCCCCGTCCGGCTGGACGTCGTCGTCCGCGGCGAGATCGCCGAGCACGACGTCAAGGTGCTGGAGCTCGCCGCGCTCAAGGGCGTGTTCGTGGACGTGACCGAGGAGGCCGTGACGTTCGTCAACGCCCCGCTGCTGGCCCGCGACCGCGGCGTCGAGGTCACCCTCACCACCAGCGAGGACAGCCCCGACTGGCGCAACGTCGTGCAGGTCCGCGGGACGATGGCGGGCGGCGAGGTCGTGTCGGTGTCCGGCACGCTCACCGGCCCGAAGCACGCCGAGCGGCTCATCGAGATCAACGGCTACAACATGGAGCTCGTCCCGACCGAGCACATGGCGTTCTTCTCCTACGTCGACCGTCCGGGGATCGTCGGCGCGGTCGGCAAGCTGCTCGGCGACGCGGAGGTCAACATCGCCGGGATGCAGGTCGGCCGGGACGCCAAGGGCGGCCGCGCGCTGATCGCGCTGACCGTCGACTCCGCCATCCCGCCGCAGCTCGTCGACGCGATCACCGCCGAGGTGGGCGCCGACATGGGCCGCCGGGTCGACCTGGACGGCTGAGCCCGTCCCGGACGGCCGAGGCCGTCCGTCCCGTGCCCGTGGCGGACCCTTGCCATCTCATATGCTGAGATTTTCCGCCACGGGTCGGGACAACTCCCCTTGACCAGAGGTAATCTCCCAGGTAGTCATGCGGCGCTTCGTGGTAATCCTTCGCTGCCGCAGCGGGGCCTGATCATCGGCAGGCCGGCACCCGCTGCGGAGGCTCTGCCTGGCCGTGAGTCCGATCCTCTCTTGCCGGACCGTGCGAACCACGGCCTTCCCCGGCGGCCCCACCGGCCAGAACACAGCGATCGGAGCGAACCATCATGGACGACACCCGCGACAACGCACCCGCCGACGACGCCCAGGAAGAGGCGGCCCGCGCCCTGCAGACCGCGCTGGACCGCCGCGACAACGGCGGACGGTCCTGACCCACTCCCGTAACCGGGCGGTGCGAGACTGGGGCGCATGCCGCCCGACGTCCCGCCCGGCGAGGTCGCCGCGCTCCTCGCCGACACGGCCCGGCTCGGGCCGTACTTCGAGATCGGCACCGGCCCGGCCGGGGACGGCGGATGGCGCCCGTTCCCCGGCGACGCCGCCGCGCTCGCCGCGCTGACCGCCGACCACGCCGAACGGCTCGGCGCCGGCGAGCGCAGGGTGGCCGCGTCGCTGCTGTTCCAGGGGCTCGCGGCGCGGCTGTGGTCCCCGGTCGTCGCGGCGGCGGCGCGCGGGATCGTCCCCGACCTGTCCGGCCTGCGGTGGCGTGGCGCGCCCGGCGAGCCGATCGCCCTCCGCCTCACCGAGCCGCGCGGGCATCGCGTCGCCGACGCGGTCCGGGCCGCCGACCTGATCTTCCCGATGGTGGTGGCCGACCGGCTCCGGCCGCTGCGCGCGGCGATGCTGACCTTCGTCTCCCTCGCCGACGGCCTGCTCTGGGGCAACGCCGCGTCCGCGCTCGCCGGGAGCCTGAACGTCGGCCCGCCCGACCCGGCGCGGCGCGCGGTCGTCCGGGAGCTGCTCGGCCGCCCGCCGCTCGCCGGGACGTGGGCGCCCGGCCCCGGCGGCTTCCGCCGGCGCAACTGCTGCCTGTACTACCGCGTGCCGGGCGGCGGGCTGTGCGGCGACTGCGGCCTGCGGGAACGAGACGGCCGTCCCGAGACGTGAGACGAATGCCCAATCAATGAGACGTTTGCAGTAGAGTGCGCGCATGGCATCGCGCAGTGTTCGTCTGGCCGTGATCCCGGGCGACGGGATCGGCCCCGAGGTGGTCGCCGAGGGCCTCAAGGTCCTCGACGCCGTGTCCGGTGATCTCACGTTCGAGCGGACGTCCTACGACCTCGGCGCCGCCCGCTGGCACCGCACCGGGGAGGTCCTGCCCGACTCGGTCCTCGCCGAGCTGCGCGAGCAGGACGTCATCCTGCTCGGCGCCGTCGGCGATCCGAGCGTCCCGAGCGGGACGCTCGAACGCGGCCTCCTCCTGCGCACCCGCTTCGAGCTCGACCACTACGTCAACCTGCGCCCGGTGAAGCTGTTCCCCGGCGTCCCGACCGCGCTGGCGGGCGTCACTCCGGACGACGTCGACATGGTCGTCGTCCGGGAGGGCACCGAGGGCCCGTACACGGGCGTCGGCGGCGTCCTGCGCAAGGGCACCCGGCACGAGGTCGCCACTCAGGAGAGCGTGAACACCGCGTTCGGCGTCGAGCGCGTCGTCCGGTACGCGTTCGAGGTCGCGGCGGCGCGGCCGCGCAGGCACCTGACGCTCGTCCACAAGGACAACGTGCTCACCTTCGCGGGCGACCTCTACCAGCGCGTGCTGAAGCGCGTCGCCGAGGAGTACCCGCAGGTCACGACCGCCTACTGCCATGTCGACGCGGCCACGATGTTCTTCGTCGGCAACCCCGGCCGGTTCGACGTGATCGTCACCGACAACCTGTTCGGCGACATCATCACCGACCTCGGCGCGGCGATCGCCGGGGGCATCGGGCTCGCCGCGTCCGGGAACGTCAACCCCGACCGCACCGCGCCGTCGATGTTCGAGCCGGTGCACGGCAGCGCGCCCGACATCGCCGGGCAGGGCAAGGCCGACCCGACCGCCACGATCCTGTCCGTCGCCATGCTGCTCGACCACATCGGCGAGGGCGAGGCCGCCCGCCGCGTCGAGCGGGCCGTCTCCGACGACCTCGCCGAGCGCGCCGCCGTCGGCGAGCGGTCCACGTCCCAGGTCGGCGACGCGATCGCGAAGCGAGTATCCGGCTAGGGGCACGCCTCTCTGGCCAGTACAGGGAACTCCGGGCGTGCCCGCGCGGCGCGCCCGGTTTTCCGCGTGCGCCGCGTCCTCCCGGAGGAGTAGGTCTGGACGAAGTACGACAATAGGGACTAAGGAAGCCGTGGTGGCGATGGGGCCGCCCCGGCGATCCGGCGAGAGGACGAACCGCGATGAGCGACACCCTGGACTTCGAGATCACCCGCACCGAGCGACCGGCGACCGCTGCGGACCGCGCGCGCGTCCTGGCCGACCCCGGCTTCGGGCGGTACTTCACCGATCACATGATCACGATCCGGTACTCGCAGGAGCGGGGCTGGCACGACGCCAAGCTCGAACCGTACGGGCCGCTGCCCATGGACCCGGCCAGCCAGGTGTTCCACTACGCCCAGGAGCTGTTCGAGGGGCTCAAGGCGTACAAGCAGCCGGACGGCTCGGTCGTCACGTTCCGCCCGTTCATGAACGCGGCCCGGATGAACCGGTCCGCCCGCCGGATGGCGATGCCCGAGATCCCCGAGCAGCTCTTCGTCGACGCCGTCGAGCTCCTCGTCCGCACCGACAAGGACTGGGTGCCCGACACCGAGGGCCACAGCCTCTACCTGCGCCCGTTCATGTTCGCCACGACCCGCGCGCTCGGCGTGAACAGCCCGGCGAGCGAGTTCCTGTTCATGGTCATCGCGTCCCCGTCCGGGCTGTACTACCCGCGCGGGATCAAGCCCGTCTCGGTCTGGCTGTCGCAGGACTACACGCGCGCGGCGCCGGGCGGCACCGGCGAGGCCAAGTTCGGCGGCAACTACGCGGCGTCCTTCGCCGGGCAGAAGCAGGCCGTCGCGGAGGGCTGCGACCAGGTCGTCTGGCTCGACGCGGTCGAGCACCGCTGGGTCGAGGAGGTGGGCTCGATGAACCTGATGTTCGTCTACGGGTCCGGCTCGCGGGCGCGCCTGCTCACCCCCGCGCTGACCGGGACGCTGCTCGCCGGCGTCACCCGCGACTCCATGCTGAAGCTCGCCCCCGACCTCGGCATCCCCGCCGAGGAGGGCAAGATCAGCATCGAGGAGTGGGAGGAGGGCTGCCGGTCCGGCGAGATCACCGAGGTGTTCGGCTGCGGCACCGCCGCGATCATCAGCCCGGTCGGCTCGGTCAAGGGCGCCGACCGCGCCTGGACGATCGGCGACGGCGAGCCCGGCGAGGTCTCGATGCGGCTGCGCCAGGAGCTGGTCGGCATCCAGTACGGGACGCGTCCCGACCCCTACGGCTGGGTTCACAAGATCGTCTGACCGGGGTGATCCTGGCCGCCGCGTCCGACCTGGGCGTTCCGCGGCGTCGTCGGGCCCCGGCGGCGGGACCGCCGGGGCGGTGGCGTCTCGCCATCTGAGACGGATGTCCCATCGTTGCGGACCATGTGGCAGACTGGTCCGCGTCATGCGCCACAGCCTCGTGATTATCGGCAGGCGCGCCGGCAGCAGCTAACGGGACAGCGCCGGCGCGCAGACCTCTCACGTCCGTGAGGGGTCTTTTTTGTGTCCTGGCGCAGCCCCTTGGGGGTTACACCAATGCACGGCCCATCTACGCAAGGCGACGCGTTCCACGTCTACGACACCACCCTGCGCGACGGTTCGCAGCAGGAGGGGCTCAACCTCTCCGTGCCCGACAAGCTCGCCATCGCGCGGCACCTCGACGATCTCGGCGTCGGCTTCATCGAGGGCGGCTGGCCCGGCGCCAATCCGAAGGACACCGAGTTCTTCAGGCGGGCTCGAACAGAGCTCGACCTGAGGCACGCGCAGCTCACCGCGTTCGGCGCGACCCGCCGGGCCGGTGTGCGGGCGGCCGACGACCCCCAGGTCGCCGCGCTGCGCGAGTCCGGCGCGCCCGTCGTGACCCTTGTCGCCAAGAGTCATGACAGGCATGTCGAGCTGGCCCTCCGCACCACCCTTGAGGAGAACCTCGCGATGATCCGCGACACGGTCTCCCACCTGCGTGCGGAGGGCCAACGAATCTTCCTCGACGCCGAGCACTTCTTCGACGGCTTCAAGGCCAACCGCGCGTACGCGCTGGAGGCGGTCCGCACCGCCGCCGAGGCGGGCGCCGACGTCGTCGCGCTCTGCGACACCAACGGCGGCATGCTCCCGGACGAGCTGGCCGACGTCGTCCACGAGGTGGCCTCCCTGGGGGTCCGCGTCGGGATCCACTGCCACGACGACTCCGGCTGCGCGGTGGCGAACTCGCTCGCCGCGGTGAAGGCGGGCGCGACCCACGTGCAGGGGTGCGCGAACGGGTACGGCGAGCGCAGCGGCAACGCCAACCTGTTCACGGTCGTCGGCAACCTGCAGCTCAAGCGCGGGATGAGCCTCGTCTCGGACGCGCAGCTCGCCGAGATGACCCGGATCGCGCACGCCGTGTCCGAGGTCACGAACGTCGCGCCCAGCTCGCAGCAGCCCTACGTCGGGCTGTCGGCGTTCGCGCACAAGGCGGGGCTGCACGCGTCCGCCGTCAAGGTCGACCCCGACCTGTACCAGCACATCGACCCGGCCCGCGTGGGCAACGACATGCGGATGCTGGTGTCGAGCATGGCGGGACGCGCGTCCATCGAGCTGAAGGGGCGCGAACTGGGCTACGACCTGTCCGGCGACAAGGCCAAGGCCGTCGTGGACAAGGTCAAGGAGCTGGAGTCCACCGGCTACACCTTCGAGGCCGCGGACGCCTCGTTCGAGCTGCTGCTGCGCGAGGAGCTGACCGGCGTCCGGCAGCGGCACTTCGAGGTCGAGTCGTGGCGGTCGATCGTGGAGCGGCGCCCGGACGGCTCCATGGTCAGCGAG
Source organism: Actinomadura chibensis NBRC 106107 (assembly GCF_001552135.1). Taxonomy (GTDB): domain Bacteria; phylum Actinomycetota; class Actinomycetes; order Streptosporangiales; family Streptosporangiaceae; genus Spirillospora; species Spirillospora chibensis. Next base: position 57,915 of record NZ_BCQP01000001.1, read on the forward strand.
GCGACCGTCAAGCTGCACGCCAAGGGCGAGCGGATCATCGCGACCGGCGAGGGCAACGGCCCGGTCAACGCGCTGGACAACGCCCTGCGCCTCGCGCTCGAACGGCTCTACCCGGAGCTCGCGCGGCTGGAGCTCGTCGACTACAAGGTCCGCATCCTGGAGGGCGCGCACGGCACCGACGCCCGGACGCGGGTGCTCGTCGAGTCCGGGGACGGCGAGCGCGAGTGGGGCACGGTCGGCGTCGAGGACAACGTCATCGCCGCGTCCTGGCAGGCCCTGGAGGAGGCCGTCTCCTACTGCCTGCTCCGCGCGGGCCACGAGCCGGGCTGACCCGGCGGGCGCCCCGGCGGGGAATGGGCGCGGCCCGCTGGGCATTATCGGGGGCATGAGCACCGAGATCACCGACAACGCCGAGCGGAAGCGCTACGAGATCAGGCTGGACGGCGAGCTGGCCGGCTTCGCCGACTACGAGCCGGCCGAGGGCGGCATGCTCGTCCTCACCCACACCGAGGTCGATCCCGCCTTCGAGGGCAAGGGGGTCGGCGGGACGCTGGCCCGCGGCGTCCTGGACGACGTGCGCGCCCAGAACCGGACGGTCCTCCCGCTCTGCCCGTTCATCAAGGGCTGGATCCAGCGCCACCCCGACTACCGCGACGTGGTGGCGCCGTAGCCGCCCGGGCGTGTCGCGCCGCCCGCCGGGCCGGTCGTGGCCGTTCGTCGTCGGCCACGACCGGGCGGCGCGGCGGGTCGGCGGCTCAGCGGGTCGGCGGCTTGGCGGGTCAGCGGCTCAGCGGTCGCGCAGGGCGTCGAACAGCCCGTCGCGTGCGCCGGGCTCGCGGGTGGCGGGCGGCAGGGACGAGCCGGTCTCGACCAGCCGGGCGAGGACGGCCGGCGGCACCAGCACGCCGCCGCCGAGCGGCCGCTCGTCCTTGAGGACGGTCCGCTCGCCCTGGCGGCCTGAGACGTAGAGGCCGAACGTGCAGCCGGTCCACTCGTCCCACACCAGGGCGTTGTCGCCGGTGACGATGGTCGCGTCGACGGGGCCCTTGGGGTCGAGCCAGCTCCGGTCCACCTGGATGCCGCGGCCGCTGAGCGCCTCCACCACGGCGGTGATGTAGCCGTGCGCGGCGTCGACTTCGGGGTCCGGGTGGTGCGCGGGCGTGTGCGCGCGCATACGAGAAATGGACATCTCGGTCCTTTTACGGTTAATGGTGTCGTTGATGGCGAAGATGCGCTGGTGCGTCAGGAACCGCGTTCCCACACCTCGACGGGCACCTCTCCGGCGATGAAACGGATCCTATTGGTGCCCGGCTTGTAAATGGTGACCGTGAGGCGGAACGGCTCGCCGTTCTGGTCGTAGGCGGTCCGCCGGTGCTCGATCACGGCGAGGCTGCCGCGGGAGAGGCCGAAGAACTTGAGCTCCTCCTCCGACGGCTGCCTGGCGTCGAACACGTCCTCGTAGCCGGTCTGGACGTGGCCGCAGCTCTGCAGGTAGGCGACCGTCCCCTCCTCGATGTCGGCCGACTTGAGGAGGGCCTGCGCCTCGATGGCCAGCTCCAGCTTGAAGTAGGAGTGCTGGAGCGAGTTCGCCTTGCCGTCGACGAACCGCTGCTGGGAGCGGCGGACGACCTGGGGCCGCGGCTGCCCGGGCGCGACCGGCGCGATGCCGAGCGCCTTCATCTGCGGCTCCTCGGCGTCCTCGACCTTCACCTCGGGTTTCGAGGAGTGCGCCGCGTGGTTCTGGCGCCGCGCCTCGGCCATGAACGCCTTGCCCTCGCCGCCGCCGAAGCCGCGCCCGGGCGGGTTCTCCTCGCCCAGGTCCATGTGGTTCAGCGTGATGACGAACGGCGCGGTCGGCTCGGCGACGAAGCTCCCCTTCTGGGGGACGGTCTCGACGAGACCCTGCTGGCGCAGCTCGTTGACGGCCTTCTTGATCGTGTTGGCCGAGACGCCCCAGTGCTCGACGAGGTCCTTCTCCGTCGGCAGCTGGGCGGCGGGCGGGAGGGTCCCGTCCTCGATCCGGGCACGGAGGTCCTGCGCGATCTCGACGTACTTCGGGATCCGGTCCGCCATCGCGACCTCTCATTGCAATCAGATTGCTTGGTTCCAACGATCGGGTTTTGACCTACTTGATATGGGTTACACCTTTAGTAGGACCGAAGCCGAGAGAGCTGAACCAGACGGCTTGAACAGCCCGATGGTACCGGGCGGATCATGGGAGTTTCCAGAGATCGGCTCAGATGAGCGGCCTGATCGGGTTCACCCTCTGCACCCCGCGGAGAGGAGCGTTGGAATGACCGGCGAGCTCACCCTGTACCTGTGGATCCTCGGTCCCGCGGCACTGTTCCTGTTCCTGTCGCTCTATGTCGTCCTGCTCGGCTACCGCACGAGGGACCTCCAGTTCCGCAGCCGGATGCCCACGCCCACGTCGGCGGTCGGACGGCGGGGCGCGCTGATCAACGTGGCGGTCCCCACCGACCGCCCGCGCCCGACGCCGCCCCCCGCGAGCGCGCCTTCGCCCGGTGCGACTCCGTCCGGCACGGCTTCTTCGGGTGTGGCCCCGTCCGGTGCGACTCCGTCGGGCACGGCCCCGTCCGGCACGGCCCCGTCCGGCACGGCTGCGTAACGGGCGTCCTTCCGCCCGCATCGGCTCGGTCATGGAGAAATTTCGTCGAAAACCCCGAAACCGGTGGCGGATTTGGGGTGGGGCGTCCACTATGAGGGCGGCACGGCGCGCGTGAGGCATCCGCGCGCCTTCGTTCTCAGCGCACTGACCCACCGGAGTGATCGCATGCTCGTCCGACCCTGGAGCCCCGCGGACCTCGGGCGTCCGACGGACGGCACGTGGGCGGACATGGCCTTCGGCCTGGGCGAGCTGTACGAGCACGAAGGCGACCTGGAGCGGGCCGCCGACTGGTACCGGCGGGCGGCCGAGTCGGGCCGCGCCGACGCGGCGCTGCGGCTCGGCGCCCTGCTCGGCCGGATGGCGGACGAGGGCTCCGCCGCCGACTCCGCCGAGGAACTGCTCGCCGAGGCGACCCGCTGGCTCAGCGGCGCCCACGCCACCACCACCCCGGACGCCATCGAGCTGATCACCGACATGCTCAACCGGCAGCTCCGGCAGGCGGCGCGCCGCGGCCTGGAGCCCGCCTCCGCGGGCTGACGCGGCGCGCCGCCCCCACCCGGTTCGTTATGAACCGATTCGCGCCCTTCGTCGTCGGACTCCATGAGAACGACGACGTTGGAAGGTGGGCGAGTTGAGCGGCGAGGAGCCCGGGTACGTTCCCCCGGACCACAAGACGACCGCCGAGTTCCGCGCCCCGCGCAGGCGCGCGGAGCCCGCGGACACCGTGCCCGGCCCCGAGGCGACCATCGTGGACCAGCCCTCGGACGACCTGGCCGAGCCCCTCGATCCGGCCGCGACGCTCCAGGACGTCCCGCAGGACGACGCGCCGGGCGTCACCTTCCAGGACGCTCCGGTCGACGACCCCGAAGACGACGTCGAGGACGATCCCGAGGACGAGGCCGGCGACCTGGCGGACGCGACCGTCATGGACGCCGCGGACGACGACCGCGCGTCGGTGACCGTCTCGGACATTCCCGTCCGGCCGAAGGCCGTGCGGTTCGAAATGCCCGCGCCTGCTGAAGCCGCCGAGGCTCCCGTGGCTTCCGAGGCTTCCGTGGTCGAGCAGGCGGCCATGCGGGAACAGGCGCCGCCGCCCGCCGCCGGGCCGGTCGTCGGGGAGGCGCCCTGGACGGAGCAGTTCGGCGCCGGAGCCGAGTCGACGCGGCCGGGCGCGGGCGCGCCCGTGTACACGCCGTCCCCGCCACCGCCGCCCCAGCCCGCCGCGTCGCCCGTGCCGCCCGGCCCGCCGCCGTCCGGGACGGGCCGGTCGCGGCGCCCGCTGCTGTTCGGCGCGGTGATCGGCGTGGTCCTGCTCCTCGCCGCCGCCGCCGTGGTGTTCCTGCTCGCGGGCGGATCGGACTCCAAGGGCGGGGACGAGGCGTCCCCGGCGCCGACCGCGCCCGCGTCGCAGGCGCCGCCGGGCGGTGCGGCGCCGACGGCGTCCGGCGAGCCGTCGCCGGGCGGGGCGCCCGCGACGCCGCAGCCGTCCGGGGCGCCGCCGCAGGGGCAGCCCGCGTCCCCGGCGCCGCCCGCCTCGACCGCGCCGATCGGCCCGGTCATGGACGGCGACGGCATCACCTACCAGCTCGTCCAGCGGGACGAGGGCTACTTCGAGGGCCGGTTGGTCATCACCAACCGCACGGACAAGCCCATGAAGGCGTGGCGGCTGACGTTCCGCACCCCCGGCGCGGACGTGAAGAACATCTGGGGCGCGCGGCTCGTGCACGGCGGCGCGACCGCGGAGATCAGGAACCTGGACGGCGCGCCCGCGATCCCGCCGGGCGGCACCTGGGACGTCCAGTTCGGCGCGGCGGGCGCGACGGCCACGCCGAAGGGCTGCAAGCTGAACGGGAAGCCCTGCGGCTTCTGACCCTCGCCCCGCGCTGAGCCTGCACCGTGCCGGGCGCGTCCCGGGCGTGTCCGGGGCAAGGGCTAGGCTCTCGACCATGCGTATCGCCAGGTTCGCCACCGACGACGGCATGTCCTTCGGCGTGGTGGAGGAGAACACCGTCGCGGCCATCGCGGCCCACCCGTTCGGTGACTTGACGTTCACCGGGGTGCGGCTGCCGCTCGCCGACGTCCGGCTGCTCGCGCCGATCCTGCCCAGCAAGGTCATCGCGATCGGGAAGAACTACGCGGACCACGTCCGCGAGATGGGCCACGCGGCGCCGCCCGCCGAGCCGGTGCTGTTCGCCAAGCCGTCCACCGCCGTGATCGGGCCGGGGGAGGCGGTCGCCTACCCGCAGAAGCTGTCCGAGCGGGTCGACTACGAGGGCGAGCTGGCGGTCGTCATCGGCCGGATGTGCCGCGAGGTGCCCGCGTCCCGCGCCGCCGAGGTCATCCTCGGGTACACGTGCGCGAACGACGTCACGGCCCGCGACCTCCAGGCGAAGGACGCCCAGTGGACGCGCGCCAAGGGCTTCGACACCTTCTGCCCCCTCGGCCCGTGGATCGAGACGGAGGCCGACCCCGCCGACCTGGCGATCACGACGTCCGTGAACGGCGAGGTCAAGCAGGACGCCCGCACGTCCCTGCTGCTGCACGACGTCCCGGCGCTGGTCGAGTACGTCAGCCAGGTCATGACGCTGCTGCCCGGCGACGTGATCCTCACCGGCACCCCGGCCGGGGTCGGCCCGCTGGAGATCGGTGACGAGGTGACCGTCACGATCGAGAACGTCGGGAGCCTGACCAACCGCGTCATCGCCCGCGACTGACGACCGCGCCGACGACCGCGCCGACGACCGAGGGGGGACGCGCCATGGCGTTCAGCGGCTTCACCGACGAGGCGTTCGCGTTCTACGAGGGGCTCCAGGCCGACAACACCAAGTCGTACTGGACGGCCCACAAGGACGTCTACGAACGCCACGTGCGCGAGCCCCTCATGGAGCTGTGCGCCGAGCTCGAGGACGAGTTCGGCGCCGTCAGGCTCTTCCGCCCGTACCGCGACGTCCGCTTCAGCAAGGACAAGACGCCCTACAAGACGCACCAGGGCGGGCACACGAGCGAGGGCTTCTACCTCCAGATCGACGCCGACGGGCTGATGGCGGCGGGCGGCATGTACGCGCCGACGCCCGACCAGCTGCGCGCCTACCGCGAGGCCGCCGGGTCCGAGACGTTCGGCGGCGAGCTCCAGGCCATCGTGGACGACCTCCGCTCCGCCGGGATGGAGATCGCGGGCGACCGGCTCAAGACCCGTCCGCGCGGCACCCCCGAGGACCATCCCCGGCTCGACCTGCTGCGGCACCGGTCGCTCTACGCCCGCGAGGGGTGGCCGGCCGACCCGTGGATGGCGACGCCGGAGGCGGTGGCACGGGTCCGCGAGTCGTGGCGGCGGCTGCGCCCGCTGGTCGAGTGGGGGCGGCGGCACCTCGGCCCGCCCGACTTCACCCGCTGACGCCGTCCGGGCCGCCTCCCGGCCGCCCGGTTCGAGACGGCGGGACGCGGTCGCGGGAACCGTTTTGGTCGCGGTCCCGGCGTCCTGTAAGCTCATCGAGGCGCGAGCGACCCGCTGGAAACGGCGAGGTCGTCCGTACCTCCCTGGGGTATGGTGTAATCGGCAGCACGAGTGATTCTGGTTCACTTAGTCTAGGTTCGAGTCCTGGTACCCCAGCTGCGTCCGCTCACCACGGACACACGCCCCCGTCGTCTAGTGGCCTAGGACGCCGCCCTCTCAAGGCGGTAACGGCGGTTCGAATCCGCTCGGGGGTACGCCCATGACCTTCCTCCCGGTGGCCCCTGGCGGGCCCGGGGAGTGGGAAATGGGTCGAGGCGGAGAAAGACCGTCCAGTACAGTGGTGGAAGCCGGAGCGGGAGACCGCGAAGGCGCGCACAGTCCGGCCCCCGTCGTCTAGTGGCCTAGGACGCCGCCCTCTCAAGGCGGTAACGGCGGTTCGAATCCGCTCGGGGGTACACATTCCTTTTCCCCCTCCATCGTCATGGCCCCGCATTAGGGTGCCCGCATGAAGATCGAAATGGTGGAGAGGCTCGCCCCGTTCCGTGCCGCCGCGCTCGCGCGCGGCATCCCGCCCGCCGACGTGGAGCGGTGGATCGGCACCGCCCGGCCGTGCGCGACACTGGCCCGGCACGGCGACGGTCCGGTCGTCGGCGTCCTCGGCGGGCCGTTATCGCTCCCGCCCGAGGCCCCCGACCCCTGGTACCCCCTCGTCGCCGCGATCGACCTCGCCGCCCTGCCCGCCGACGCGACGGACCTGCCGCTCCCGCCCGACGGACGGCTGCTCCTGTTCGCCTATCCCGATACGGAGTCGGGCGGCAGCGCCGTGTACGTCCCGGCGGGAACGGCCGTCGAGGAACGGAAGCGCAACCCCTACTTCGAGGCCGAGGCGTACGCGGACGTCACCGCCGCTTTCCCGCAGGGCCCGCTGCACCTGTCCGTCGACGTGTCGCTTCCGTACCACTGCTGGGTGGAGGTCCCCGACCCTCCCTACGTCGAGCCCCTCCCCGGCCATCCCCGTTCCGAGGAACTGCGCGACGCGTGGCTCGACACGGCCGACGAGATCGCCGGACGGGGCGCACTGCAGATCGGCGGATACGCCTCCGACGAGTGCGCCGACATCGACCCCGTCCTCCCGGCGGACGAAGCGCGCCAGGCCGACGACTGGGTCCTGCTCGCCGACTGGTACACCGACATCAAGGGACGGGAGGGCGCGACCGTCCACTGGGCCGTCCGCCGGTCCGACCTCGCCGCCCGCCGCTTCGACCAGACCGACGTCACCGTCTCCTGGAACCCCTAGCCCTCCTGGAACCCTGGCCCGAACGCTTTCATGGACCGGACGCCGGGCCGCGCAGGTCCCAGCGGTTCCCGGCGATGTCGAGGAAGACGGCGACCTCGCCGTAGGGCTCGGTGCGCGGCGCGGTGACGAACTCGACGCCCGCCGCCGCCATGCGCCGGTGCGCGGCCTCGAAGTCGTCGACGTCGAGGAAGAAGCCGACGCGCCCGGCGACCTGGGCGCCGACGGCGGCGGCCTGCCGGTCGCCGTCCGCGCGGGCCAGCAGGATCCCCGTCTCGGCGCCCGGCGGCCGGACGACGACCCACCGCTTCGGACGGCCGTCGTTGGTCAGCGAGGGCGAATCCTCGACCAGCTCGAACCCCAGGGCACCGGTGAGGAAGTCGATGGCGCGGTCGTAGTCGTCCACGACGATCGTGATCAGGGCGAGTCGCATCTCCGGGTCCCCCCGTCCGGCGGAGGCCCATTCTCGTTCACGTCCTGTCCCGGTGAACGCCGCCCGGCGGGGAATGGTCCGGTCGTGGGGTGGAGATCGTACGGCTCACTGGCCGCCGTCATGGTGCTGGTCACGCTCGACGTCATGGCCGACGGCCCGCTGCGGCAGCTCGACCACGCCGTCCACGGGTTCTGCGACGCGCACGTGCGGGGCCGCGCGCTGGAGTTCACGCGCGGCGTCAGCAAGCTCGGCCAGCGCGGGTACCTGGTGCGGGTCATCGTCCCGCTGTCGGTGCTGGCGGCGGTCCGTCGGCGCTCGCCGCGCTACCCCGTGCTGAGCATCGCGATCGCGTACGCGCTGTCGCTGTCGCAGACGGGGCTGAAGTCGGTCATCCCGCGCTCGTTCCCGTACGGGGACGTGGACGTCGTCGGACGGTACGGCGACGCGTACCCGTCCGGTCACACGCTCAACGGTTTTCTGCTGGTGTGGGTCGTCCTCGAACTGCTCGCCGCCGCCCTGCCCGCGGTGGACGGCGTCCTCCCGGCACGCCGCCGCCACCGCGCCGCCCTGGTCGCGGGCGTCGTCACGGCGGCGGCGCTCACGGTGTCGGACCAGCACTGGCTGACCGACGTCCTGTTCAGCCTCGCGCTCGGACCCGTCCTGCTGGCGTGGCTGGTCGCGGCGGCTCCGTTCGAGCGGCGCCGACCTCTCGCGGCTCCGCTGCCGAGCGCCGCGCGGGCCACCACGACCGAGGCCCCGCGTCCCGGGCCGGAGCGGGGACGCTGACGCACCGGACGGAGGACGCGTCCACCGGCAGCGCCGCCTGCGCTTGACGTCGCGGCCGCTCAGCGGGACAGGACGCGGCCGTCGCTCAGCGTGATCACCTCGTCGGCGTGGTCGGCGGCGGACGGGTCGTGGGTGACCATGACGATCGTCTGGCCCATCTCGTCCACGGCGCGGCGCAGCAGGGCGAGCACCCCGGCGCCGGAGCGGGAGTCGAGGTTGCCGGTCGGCTCGTCCGCGAAGATCAGCTCGGGCCGGCCGGCGAGGGCGCGGGCGCAGGCCACCCGCTGCCGCTGCCCGCCGGACAGCTCGGCCGGGCGGTGCCCGAGCCGGTCCCGGAGCCCGATTGCGTCGATCACCTCGTCCAGCCGGGCGCGGTCGAGCGAGCGCCCGGCGATGTCGGCGGGAAGCGTGATGTTCTCCAGCGCGGTCAGCGTCGGGACGAGGTTGAACGACTGGAACACGAAGCCGATCCGGTCGCGGCGGACCTTGGTGAGGGCCCGGTCGCCGAGCTCCGTGATCTCTATGCCGCCGACGTGGACGCGGCCGGAGTCGGCGGCGTCCAGCCCCGCCATGACGTGCATCAGCGTCGACTTGCCCGAGCCGGACGGCCCCATCACGGCGACGAAGCGCTCGCGGGGGATGGCGACGGTCACCGCGTCCAGCGCGGTGACGCGGGTGTCGCCCGTCCCGTAGGTCTTGCGCACGTCCTCGGCGCGCGCTGCGAACTCTGTCACGTCCGTGCCCCTCTCATTCGTCGTACTCGATTGCAGCGGACGGGGCGGCGCGCGCGGCAGCGCACAACGGACGGGCCCGCCGCCGAAGGTCGCGGGCACGGCGCGACTTTCGGAGGGGGCGCGCGTCGGTTGGCTGAGCACGGCGTATGTGGTCAACTAAAATCACTCAGAGAGGGGCATGATGCGGGAGCGCTTGCACGAGGTGTCTCCGGGAGCGTCGCTCGCGGAGAAGGTCGAATGGCTGATCCAGAACCTGTGGCCCGCGGACGCGGAGCCGCCGCGCAACAACGTGGACGCCGCCGCCGCCGTCGCGCGCGCCACCGGGGAGGACATCTCGTCCACCACCGTGTGGAAGCTGCGCACCGGACGGCAGGAGAACCCGCAGCTTAAGACCCTCACCGCGCTCGCCACCTTCTTCGGTGTGCCGATCGGGTTCTTCGGCTTCCCGAGCGAGGCCGAGCCGATCGGCGAGGACCTCACGCTGAAGGCGATCCGCCGGGACGTCGAGAGCGGCGTCATCCGGCCCGAGGTGCTGCGCGCCCTCGTCGACCTGTCGCCGGAGGCCCGCTGGGTCGTGGACGAGATGATCCTGTCCGCCGCCGCGGCCGACCGGCGCCGGAACCGCCTGGACGGCTAGCCCGGCCGCCGTCCCCCAGGTTTCCGGGGTGCCTGATCAGGTAGAGGACGGGTGGAACAGGTGACCCGTACCCCGGAGGGGCAATGGCGCCGTACCTGGTCGTCCTCTCGGTCGTGGGGCTGGTCGCGGCGCTCGTCGCGGCCGTCTACGCCGTCTCGTACGCCCTGACGCCGCCGGGGGCGGAGGCCGGGCCGTACCTGTCCGGGGGGCGTCCGGCCGAGCACGCGGTGTCGCGGTACCACGTGCGGTGGTACGCGGTGTCGATGGTCTTCCTGGCCTTCGACATGGAGATGGTCTTCATGTACCCGTGGGCGCTCGTCGTCGCGTCCGTGGGGGTGAAGGCGGTCGTCGAGATGTTCCTCTTCCTCGGGCTGATCATGGTCGGCGTCCTGTACGCGTGGCGCGAGGGGGCGCTGCGATGGGCCTGAGGGGGGTCGCGAGGGAGGTCGCGAGGGGGTTCGCGGCGCCGCGCCCGTTCGTCGTGTCGGCGGCGGACGGGACGGCCGACCGGCTCGCGGTGGAGGCCGAGCTGCGGCGGCGCGGCTGGCGCCCGGCCCTCTCCCCGGCGGAGACGGGGACGCTCGTGGTGTGCGGCACGCCGGGGGCGGCGCTGGCCGAGGCCGTCGAGACCGTGTGGCGGGACATGCCGGAGCCGCGCGTCCGCGCCTCCGCCGATCTCGAAGGCGTGGAAGGTCCGCCCAGGGCTCCGCTGGAGTTGGACGACGTCCCGATGGCCGACCGCGCCGACGACCGCGACGGGCTGCGGCTGGACGTCCTGCACGTGCCGCTCGGCCCCGTCCTCGCGGACTGGCCAGCCGGGTTGCGGGTCGACCTGGTGTTGCAGGGCGACGTCGTCCAGGACGCGGAGGCCACGGCGGTCGACACGGCGGACGGCTCGTTCTGGCGCGGGCGCCCGGCCGCGTCCCGGCTCGACGGCCTCGCCCGGCTGCTGCGCGTCGCGGGCTGGGACGCGGCGGCCGAGCGGGCGGCGGTGCTGCGCGACGACGCGCTGTCGGGCGCCGTCCCGGACCGGACGCTCGCGCGGCGCTTCCGCCCGTTCGCGCGCGGGGTCGGGCGTTCGCGCCTCCTGCGCTGGATGACGCGCGACGTCGGCGGCGTCCGCGAAACGCTCGACACCTGGCTGCGCGACGTCGGGGCGGCGCTCGAAGGACGGGACGTCCCGCCGCGCCCGCCGTGGCGCGCGGCGCTCGACGCCCTCCCGGCGTCCCTCGCCGGAAGGGAACTGGGCGAGGCGCGGCTCATCGTGGCGAGCCTCGACCCCGACCTCGGGACGGCCGCCGATGGTTGAGGTGCTCGTCCTCGGCGCCCTCGCGGTGGCGGCGGCGTCGCTGAGCGGGACGCTCGCCGGGCGCCCGGCCGCCGCGCCGCTCCGGGAGGCCGCGCGGCTGCTGACCGCGCAGCGCCGCCGGACCGTCCGGGCGGACGTCCCGCTGACCAGGATCGGCGTGGTCACGCTGCCGCTGGCGGCGGCGCTCGCCGCCCTGGTCGTCCCGTTCGGCGGGCGCGCCGCGCTGTCGACGTCGGTCGGCGTCGTCTGGTTCAACGCGATGGAGGTCGTGGCCTGGGCCTCGGTGTGGCTGGTCGGGTGGGGCGTCAACTCCGCGTACGCGCTGGTCGGCGGGTACAGGTTCGTCGCGCAGGGGCTCGCCTACGAGCTGCCGCACATGTTCGCGCTGATCACGGCGTCGCTCGCCGCGCACTCGCTCGACCTGCGGGTGATCGGCGGCGCGCAAGGCGGCCTCTGGTACGCGGTGTGGATGCCGGTCGCGTTCGCCGTCTACCTGGTCTCCGCGCTGGCGATGGCGTTCTGGGGGCCGTTCGGGCATCCGCTCGGCGCGGACCTCGCCGGGGGCGCGGCGCTGGAGCTGTCCGGCCCCGACCGCCTGGTCCTCCTCGCCGGGCGGTACGGGCTGCTGGCCGTGGCGGCGGGCGCCGCCGTCCCGCTGTTCCTCGGCGGGGGCGCCGGGCCGCTGCTGCCGGGCTGGCTGTGGTCGCTGGTGAAGACGTGCGCCGTCCTGTCCCTGCTGGTGTGGACGAGGCACGGCCTGCCGGTCCTGCGCATGGACAGGTTCATGACGGCGGCGTGGACGGTCCTCATCCCCGCCGTGCTGCTGCAGATGTTCGTCGTCGCGATCGTCGTCGTCTGAGGAGGAGGTGGGTGCGGGTGGAAGCGGTCGTGTTCTGGGTGCTCGCGGCGGGCGCGGTCGGGACGGGCGCCGCCGTGTTCGTCGTCGACTCCATGGCGCGGGCGACGTTCTCGCTGCTCGCGTCCTTCCTGTGCGCGGGCGGTGAGCTGCTGCTCGTCGGGCTGCGCTACCTCGGTGTCCTGGTGGTGCTGATGATGATCATGGAGATGCTGGTGATGGCCGTCTTCATGGTCATGTACATGATGAACCCGGCCGGGCTGATGCCGATGTCGATGACGCACAACCGGCGCGGCGCGCTCGCCGTCGCGGGCGGCGCGTTCGCCGCGCTCGCCGCCGGGATCCTCGCGGTGCCGTGGCCGGAGCGGCGGGGCCGCCCGCCGCGCGACCCGACGGTCGCGCTCGGCGACGCGGTGATGGGGTCGTCCATGCTGGTCATGATGGTGATCGGCGTCGCCATCCTGGCCACCATGATCGCGACCGTGGTGCTCGCGACGCACCGGGGGCGCTATGACGCTTGAGACGTTCCTGCTCCTCGCCGCCGCGCTGTTCTGCGTCGGGCTGTACGGCGCGCTGTCCCAGCAGTCGGTCGTGATGCTGATGATGGGCATCGAGCTGATGGTCAACGGCGTGGTGGTCGCGGCGGCCGGGTTCTGGCACTGGGTGTCGCCGGGGTCGGCGGACGGGCAGGTGCTCGTCCTCGTGGCGATCACGGTGATGGCGCTGGAGATGGCGATGGGCTTCGCCGTCGTCACCGCGCTGTTCCGGGCCCGCGACGTGGACATGACCGACGACGCGGGGGATCTGCGCGGATGATGCTGCCGGGGTGGCCGGGCGGGCTCGCGGTGGACGGGCTGTGCGCCGTCCTGCTGGCGACCCTGGCGGTCGTGCTGGCCGCCGTCCTCGCCTACTCGGCGCGCGAGGGGTACGGGCCGCGGTTCTTCGTCCTGATGCTGCTGTTCGCGGCGGCGATGGCCGTCACGGTCACCGCGTCCGACCTGCTGCTGTTGCTGATGGGCTGGGAGGTCATGGGCGCGATGTCGTACGCGCTCATCGGCTACTTCTGGCGGGACGCCGACCGGGTCCGGGCCGCCGACACCGCGTTCCTCACCACCCGGGCGGCCGACCTCGGCCTCTACGCTGCGGCGGGCTTCGCGGTCGCCGGGGCGCACTCGCTCCGGCTGGACGCGCTCGCGCACGCGGACGCCCCCTGGCGGGACCTGATCGCGGCGGGGGTCGTGGTGTCCGCGCTGGGCAAGTCGGCGCAGTTGCCGTTCTCGTTCTGGCTGTCGAGGGCGATGGCGGGCCCGAGCCCGGTGTCGGCGCTGCTGCACTCGGCCACGATGGTCGTCGCGGGCGCGTACCTGCTCATGCGCCTCCATCCCCTGCTGGACGCGACCGGCTGGGCGAGCACGCTCGTGGCGTGGGCGGGCGCGCTGACCGCGCTGCTGATGGGCGCGGTCGCGCTCGCGCAGCGGGATCTCAAGCAGCTCCTCGCGGCGTCCACCTGCGCGCAGATCGGGTTCATGGTGCTCGCGGCGGGCGCCGGGACGGTCGGCGGCGGCACGGCCCACCTGGTCGCCCACGCGGCGGTGAAGAGCCTGCTCTTCCTGTGCGCCGGGGTGTGGCTGACCAGGGACGGCAGCCGCCGTCTCGTCGACGCCGCGTTCGGCGCGGGCGCGCTCGCGCTGGCGGGCGTCCCGCCGCTGTCGCTGTGGGTGACCAAGGACGAGGTGCTCGCGGGCGTCGGCGACCCGGCGCTGCTCGCGGTGGCGTTCGCGGCGTCGGCGCTGTCGGGCGGCTACGCCGGGAAGGCGCTGTTGCGCGTGTTGCGTCCGGCCGGGTCCGCGCCGGTGGCGCTGTCGCAGCGGGTTCCGCTCGCGGGGCTCGCGGTGGCGGCCTGCGGGCTCGGCGCGCTCGGGCTGCCGGGCGTCGCGGGGGAGTGGCGGCGACTGCTCGGCGCGACCGGCGACGTCACGCCCGACGCCTGGATGCTCGTCCTGTCCGGGGTGGTCGCCGTGGTCACCGTGGGCGCGGTCGTGCTGGCGCGGCGGGTACCGGAGCCGGGGTGGGCGCTGGACTGGCTGCTGCTGGAGCGGGCGGCGACGGCGGGCGTCGTCCGTCCCGTGCTCGCGCTCGCGCGGGCGCTGGACCGGTTCGACGACCGGGTCGTGGACGGCGCCGTCCGCGGCGTCGCCCGCGCCGGACGCGGAACGGCCGCGCTCGCCGGGCGCCGCGTCGAGATCCGCCTCGACGGCGCCGTCGGCCTGGTCGCGCGGGCCGCCCGGTGGCTCGCCGCGCTGGCGCGGCGCCCGCAGACCGGGCAGCTCCACCTGTACTACGCGCAGGCCGCGGTGGTGCTCGCGGTGCTCGTCGCCGTCGCCGTCCTGGCCGCCGGGTGACGCCGTGCTGACCCTGGTGATCTTCCTGCCGCTGGCGGTCGCGGCCGTGCTCCCGGCCGTCCCGCGCCGCGCCGTGCCCTGGACGTGGACCGCCGCCGCCCTCGCCGAGGTCGCGCTCGTCGCCGGGATGTGGGCCGTCCACGGGACGGGCGGCGGCGTCTCGTTCGAGACGGACGCGCGGTGGATCCCGTCCGTCCGGGCCGGATACCACGTCGGCGTGGACGGGCTCTCGCTCCCGCTCCTCGCGCTCACCGCCGTCCTGTTCGCGGCGTGCGCGGTGTACTCGCTGCGGCAGACGCACCGCGTGCGGGAGTTCGCCGGGCTGTTCCTCTTCCTGGAGACGGTGTGCCTCGGCTTGTTCGCCGCGCTCGACCTGCTCCTGTTCTTCGTGTTCTTCGACCTGTCGATCGTCGGCATGTACTTCGTGATCCTGGTGTGGGGGCACGGCGATCCGGCGCGGTCGGCGCTGAAGTTCTTCCTCTACACCTTCCTCGGGTCGCTCGTCCTGCTGCTCGGGTTCATCGGCCTCTACCTCGGCGCGGACCCGCACACGTTCGACATGGCGGACCTGACCCGGACGCCGCCGCTGTCCGGGTCGCCGGGGCTCGCCGGGCTGACGCTGCTCGCCGTCGGGACCGGGCTCGGGATCAAGACGCCGGTCGTCCCGTTCCACACCTGGCTGCCGCCCGCGCACACCGACGCGCCCGCCGCCGGGTCCGCGATCCTCGCGGGCGTCATGCTGAAGATGGGCGCGTACGGGCTGGTCCGGATCGCGATGCCGATGCTCCCGGACGCCTGGCGCCGCTACGCCCTCGTGTTCCTCGTCGTGGGGCTGGTCAGCGTGCTGTACGGGGCGCTGGTCGCGCTCGCGCAGGACAACGTGAAGCGGCTCGTGGCGTACTCCTCGGTGAACCACATGGGGTACATCGTCCTCGCGCTCGGCGCGGCCGGGTACGCGGCGGGCGGCGCCGACGCGCGGCGGCTCGCCGTGACCGGCGCGGTGACGCAGATGGTCAGCCACGGCCTCGTCACCGGCGCGCTGTTCCTGCTCTGCGGGGTGCTGCGCGACCGCGCCGGGAGCTACGACATCGGACGGTTCGGCGGCGTCGCGCGGGGCGCGCCCGTGTTCGCGGGCCTGCTCGCGGTCGCGTCGTTCGCCGCGCTGGGGCTGCCCGGGCTGTCCGGGTTCATCGCCGAGTTCCAGATCTTCGCCGGGACGATCGGGACCGGCGCCGCCGCCACCGCCGTCGCCGGCGCGCTCGCCGTGACCGGCATCCTCATCACGGCGGCGCTGTTCCTGCGCGTCCTGCACAAGGTCGTGCTCGGTCCGCCCGGTGAGCTGACGCCGCTGGTCACCGACGTGCGGCGGCCCGAGCGGGCGGCGCTCGTCCCGCTGCTCGCGCTGTCGCTGCTGATCGGCGTCGCGCCGCGGGCGCTGCTCGACACGATCGAGCCGCTGTCGGCCGCCGTCGTCGCGCTGGTGGGCCGCTGATGCCGGGGATGAACGAGAACCCGGCGGATCTCGCGCCCGAGTTGTGCGTGCTGCTCGCCGCCGTGCTCGGCCTGGTGAACGGCCTGTTCCTGCCCCGGACGAAGCAGTGGCGCGTCGCCGTCGTCTGCGCCGCGGGGCTCGTGTTCGGGCTGGCCGCCGCCGGGGTCGCGGCGTCGCGGCCGGACCTCGTGGCGTTCGGGTCGTTCGCCGTCGACCCGGTCACCCACGTCACCCGGATCGCCGTCCTCGGCTCGACGCTGCTCGTCCTCGCGCTCGCCGCCGGGGAGGTGCGCGGCCACCCGCGCGAGAGCGAGCACTACGCGCTGATCCTGCTGTCGGCGCTCGGCGCGGTGGTGCTGGGCGCGACGTCCGACCTGCTGGTGCTCGTCGGCGCGTACCTGCTGGCGAGCATCCCCGCGTACGCGCTCGCCGGGTTCGGCAAGGACGCGCCCGGCACCGAGGCCGCGCTGAAGTACTACCTGATGGGGGCGTTCCTCGGCGTCGTGATGCTCGCCGGGGTCACGCTGCTCTACGGCGTCGGGCGCGGCACCGCCTACGACGTGCTGCGCGCCGGGCTGGCGGACGCCCCGCCCGCCGCGATGGCCGCCGGCGTCGTCGCGCTGCTCGCCGGGCTGCTGTTCAAGGCGGGGGCGGTCCCCGGGCACTTCTGGGTCCCGGACGTGACCGAGGGCGCGCCGCCCGCCATCGCGGCCTACGTCACCACCGTCCCGAAGATCGGCGCGTTCGCGGCGCTGTTCCGGTTCGGCGCGGAGGCGGCGCCCGGCGGCTGGGCGCCGCTCGTCGCCGTGGTGGCGGCGGCGACGATGACGCTCGGGAACCTCGCCGCGTTCGGGCAGGACAACGTCCGGCGGCTGCTCGCGTACTCGACCGTCAGCCAGGCGGGGTACCTGCTCGTCCCGGTCGCCATGGCCGGACGCGCCGACCTCGCCCGTCCCGCCCTGCTGTTTTACGTCGCGGCGTACGCGGTGACGAACGCGGGCGCGTTCGCCGTCGTCCTCGCCTGCGGCCGGGACGACCTCGCCGGGTACACCGGGCTGCTGCACCGGTCCCCGGCGGCGGGGCTGGCGCTGGTCGTCTGCCTGCTCGGCCTCGTCGGGACGCCGCCCACCGCCGTCTTCGTGGGGAAGGTGCTGATGTTCGGCGCGGCGCTGCAGGGCGGCTACGCCTGGCTCGCGGCCGTCGCCGCCGTCAACACGGTCGCTAGCGTCTTCTACTACCTGCGGTGGATCGTCCCGCTGTTCGGACGGTCGGACGGCCGCCCGCCGCCGGCGCGGGCCACGCTGGCGGTCGCGGTCGTGGCCGCGTCCTGCTCGCTGGCGCTCGGCGTCGGCAGCGGGATCGCGCTCGCCGCCTGACCGGGCGGCCGCGCGGTCAGCCGTCGAACCACTCGGCGGGGGAGCGGGTCGGCGACGGTTCCGTCGGCGGCCGGCGCGGGTAGGGCGGCCGGATCTCCTGCCGCGCCCGGATCCGTTCCCGCAGCTCGGCCTCGATGCGCATCTCGTCCTCGCTCGGGGCCATCGCGACGATCGCCAGCAGGATGATCGACACGACGCCGATCGCGCCGATCAGCGGCACGAGGAAGTCGGTCGCGGTCGCCCCGGTCGGGGGCGCCATGTCGTGGTGCATGGTGACGCGCATCGCCGCCATGCCCGTGTAGTGCATGCCGGTCACCGCGACGCCCATGATCAGCGCGGCCCCGGCGGTCGCCCACGCGCCCCGGACGCGCAGCGCGAACCAGAGCGCCGCCGACGCCGCCACCACGGCGATCACCACCGACAGCGCGACGAGTTCCGGCCGGTAGCCGATGTGCCCGGACATGTTCATCGCCGCCATGCCGAGGTAGTGCATGCTCGCCACGCCGATCCCCATGACGACGCCGCCGGTGACGATGTGGCGGGGCCCGGCCTCGCGGAAGCCGACGAGGAACAGCCCGGCCGCCACCACCACGACGGCGATGACGCAGCTCAGGATGGTCCGCGGGACGTCGTAGCGGATCTCGGCGCCCCCCACGCTGAAGCCGAGCATGGCGATGAAGTGCATCACCCAGATCCCGGTCCAGCCGATGGCGAGCGCCGCGAGCGCCAGCCACGCGGCGCGGGCGCGTCCGGCCGAGACCCGCGCCCGTGCCGTGCACAGCAGCCCGAGCAGCGAGCCGGTGACGGACATGAGGTAGGCCAGGACGGGCGTCAGCACCCCGTAGGAGAAATGGTCAACCTCCGCCATCGGATCCCCCGGCTTCTCACGCGACGCGGTCGAGGGGATCTTAGCCGGATGACCTGCTCAAACGGCGAATCAGCGCCGGATGCGGCCATTATCGGCGATCCGGTCGTCCGCTTCGGGGGTACGCGCGTCTGATCCACCGTTGAAACGGAGGAAGGCTCAGTCAAGCAGGCCGTTCCGGTGCGCGAGGTCCAGGGCCGCCTGGGAGGCCGGGGCCAGGAGGCGGCGGTCGGCGGGGGCGATGTAGACGTACTCGTCCACCTCCCCGACCGCGGACATCGCGCCCCGGTAGGACGCCGTGAAGCAGGCCATCCGCACGTGCGCGTAGTCGGGCTGGTCGTGCGCGGGGGCCCGGACCACGCCCAGCTCGCGGAACGACGCCTCGTCCAGTTCGAGGCCGAGCTCCTCGCGGACCTCGCGGGACAGGGCCGTCCAGTCGTCCTCGCCCCGCTCGCGCTTGCCGCCGGGAAGGTAGAGGAGATCCCGGCCCCGGGAGCGGACGGCGAGCATCCGGCCGTCCGACACCTGGACCCAGGCGACCACGTCGAGATCGGTCATGGCGGTCAGTCTGCTACACGCAGGGTGAGCGTCCCGGCGACGCGGAAGGCGGCGGCCGCCGAGCCCTGGTTGACGGCGAGGCCGAGCCAGCCGGACGAGTCCACCCAGAGAAGCGGCTCGCCGACCGCGACGCTGCCGAACGTCTCCACGAACGGGACGCGGGCGGAGTGCTCGCGTCCGTCCGGGTCGGTCCAGGCCAGGGCGAGGACGGCGCCGTGCGGCAGGGAGCCGAACGCGGCGGCGAGGTCGTCGGGGTTCGCGCCGAGGACCAGGCTGCCGTAGCGGTCGGTGTACAGGACGGGCGCCGCCAGCGCGCCGTCGCGCACCGCCGGGGGCGGGACGTCCAGCGGCAGCGGCTCGACCGGCGCGCCGAGGGCGGCCACGTCCACGCCGGTGGCGAGGTGCGCGGCGGCGGGGGCGAAGACGTCCCGCCCGTGGAAGGACGCCGACACCTCGGGCAGCCGGTACGCCGGTTCCGCCAGGACGTGCGCCCGCACGATCCCGCCGAGCGCCTCCGCCGCCGGGACCAGCAGGCCGTTGTCGGGGCCGACCAGCACGTCCCCGCGCCCCGTCTCGATCGCGACCGGGCGGCGCGGCGTGCCGACGCCCGGGTCGACGATCCCGGTGTGCACGCCGACCGGCAGGTACGGGAGCGCCTGCCGCAGCAGCATCGCGCCCTCCCGGACGTCGAACGGCGTGATCTCGTCGGTCAGCACCAGCACGGTCGCCGCCGGGGCGATCCGGTGCACGACGCCCGCGCAGATCCCCGTGTACGCGGCGCCGAAGTCGGTGGCGAGGCTGACGAAAGCGCGGCTGTCGGGCATGCGGCGACCCTATCCGGCGGCGTGTCCGGGGCTCCGGCGAGGCGGCCGTATCCTGCGGGGATGCGCGCAGAGGCCCTCGACCCCGTGCTCCTGCGGACGTTCGTCGCCGTCGCCGACCTCGGCTCGTTCACCGCCGCCGCGGCCGCCGGGGGCTACACCCAGTCGGCCGTGTCCCGGCAGATCGCGGCCCTGGAGGACGTGTGCGGCGTGGAGCTGTTCGCGCGCGGCGCGCGCGGCGTCCGCCCGACCCCGGCCGGGGAGCACCTCCTCCCGCACGCGCGCGGCCTGCTCGACCGGCTCGCCGACACCGCCCGCGCGCTGGAGGGGCTGCGCCGCCTCGACACCGGGACGCTGCGGCTCGGCTCGTTCCCCACCGCCAACGCCGCGCTGGTGCCGCGCGCCCTCGCCCGGTTCCGGGAGCGGCACCCGGGCGTCCGGCCGCAGCTGCGGGAGGGGACGACCGAGCGCCTGCTGCCGATGCTGGAGGCGGGCGACCTCGACCTCGCCGTCGTCAGCACGCACAAGCTGCCGTCGATCCCCGCCGGGGACCTCGTCGAACTGCTCGACGACGCGCTGCTCGTCGCGCTGCCGGGCGGGCACCGGCTCGCCGGGCGCGACCGCGTCCCGCTCGGCGAGCTGGCCGACGAGCCGTGGATCGTCGCCGACCAGCCCGACGCGCTCGCCGCGCTCCGCGCCCGCTGCGAGGCGGCCGGGTTCGTCCCGCGGACGCCGCTGCGGGCCGCCGAGTGGGTGTCCAAGCTGGGCCTGGTCGCGGCGGGGTTCGGGGTGACGCTGGTGCCCGCGCTCGCGGCCGCCGCCATGTCCAGGGACGATGTCGTGCTGCGCCCGGTCGCGTCCCCCGCGCCCGCCCGCCGCGCCGTGTACGCGGCGGTCGGGCGGCACGCCCGCAGGTCGCCGCCCGTCGCCGCGTTCCTCGCCGTCCTGCGCGACGTGGCCGGAGACCTGGCGGGTTAGAGGACCCGGCGGGTTTAGGGGAGGGCGGCGACGACCTCCACCTCCAGCAGCGCGTCCGGGTGGAACAGGCGCGGCACCTCGACGGTCGTGCTCGTCGGCGGCGGGCCGGTGAAGTACCGGGCGCGGACGGCCCCGTACTCGGCGCGCCGGTCGAGGTCGGTGAGGAACGTCCGGATCGTGACGACGTCGGCGAAGCCCGCGCCGTGCGCGGCGAGGATCCGCTCCAGCAGCGACATGACCACCTCGGACTGGCGGGTCATGTCGCCGGGCGCGTCCACCTCGCCGTTCTCGTCCAGGGCGATCTGCCCCGACACGTACAGCATCGGGCCAGCGGTCACGCGCGCGGTGTGCGAGTAGGCGGGGTTCGGCGGGGCGGGGACGGTCGCGGGATTGTCGAACGTGACGCGCATCGGCGCGGTCCTCCTGACGTGGTCGGGCAGTGCGGTGAGGTCGCGGCCGCCGTGCCGGACGCGGGCGTGCGGTTCCAGACGGCCAGGTCGTGACCGGCGGCGAGGAGCCGTCCGGCCATGGGGGCGCCCATGCGCCCGAGTCCGAGAGAAGCGATCCGTGTCATGGCGCGACCGACGCTAGGCGCCCGGCGGCCATGCCACCAGCGAAGACTTCGCACGCCCGGCATGCGCGGCGCGCATACCTCAGTGCAGCGCGAGGAGCACCGCGGCGACCGCGAGCAGCACCGTCAGCCCGGTCGCGAACAGCACGGACCCGGGGTCGGCCGCGCCCTCGCCCCGCGCCACCCCGCGCCGCCGGGCGCGCAGGTTCGCCCTGGCGCGCCGGATCTGGAGCGCCGCGCCGCCGCAGACGACGGCGCCCGCCAGCGCCGCGCCCGCCGACGTCGGCGCGAGCCGCACGCACAGGAACCCGGCGACGATCAGCGCCAGCGTGGTGCGGGACCAGGCGAGCGCCGTCCGCTCCGGCTGCGCGCCCGGGTCGGCGAGCTTCACCGGGTCAGCAGGACGGCGATCAGCAGGGCGAGCGCCGTGCCCGCGAGGCCGTAGGCCATCACCGGGGCGAGCACGGGCAGCGGCAGCGTCTCGGCACGGCGCAGCGCCCGCTCGGTGCGCAGCCAGCGGCGGAACGCGAGCACCGCGACCAGCGCCCCGGCCGAACTGAAGCCGACCGCGAGCACGGCCCGCAGCGGCGTCTCGATCAGGCTGTCGGCGAGCGCTATTCCGATCCCGCCCGCGATGAGCGCGAGCGCGGTCCTGATCCAGGCGAGGAACGTGCGCTCGTTGGCCAGCGAGAAACGGGGGTCGGGGTCCTCGCCCTCGGCGAGCAGGCGGTCGGTCCACCGGTCGCCCGCGGCCTCCGGACGCTGCGTGGCGGTCACCGGCATATCACTCTGCGAAATCCCTGCGGCAGGGCCGAACGCTGTCTCATACATTCATATTAGGCGCCCGATGCAAATCCTCAATTACCGGGATATGAATGGCCAATTCCGATCTATCATCCCGGAATTGGGGGGACGTCCCAGGTCAGGACGGGCCGAACCGCCGCGCGGACGCGTCTTCCTGGGCGAGCCTGTGCAATGCCGTCAGCACCTGCTCGTAGAGCACGGTCGACACCACCAGGGAATGGACGGCGCGGGCGCGGGGCGTCCCGTCCGCGACCCGGCCGATCTCGTGCTCGGCGACCTCGCTCGCGGCGTTCACATACGGCCGCAGGTCGCGCAGGGTGATCGGGAAGCCGAGCCGGCGCAGCGCGACGAAGGTGTGCGCGAGCAGGTCGCGGGCCGGGGCGCGCTCGCCGACGTGCCAGCCGAGCTCGCGCACGAGGGCGTCGACGTCCTCGCGGGCGGCCCGCCAGTGCGGGTCGTGCGGGGCGGCGACGTGCGGGCCGATCGCGTGCTGGGTGGTGGCGAACAGCGCGTGCAGGCTGGTCCCGTCGTCCTCGATGGCGGCGATGATCTGCTGGATCGCCGACACCGGCAGGTCGCCGACGTCGCGCAGCGCGCTGATCAGCCGCAGCCGCTCCAGATGGCGGCGGTCGTACTCGGACCGCGTGGCGCTCACCGCCGAGCCCTTCGGGAGGAGGCCCTCCCGGATGTAGAACTTGATCGTCTGCACCGTGAGGCCGCTCCGATCGCTGAGCTCGGAGATCTGCACCGCCGCACCCCCTTTGCCGGAGGTCAACGCTATCGGCACCTGCTGTGCCGATACCTGGGCTTTCGCTCGGGCGTCCGACTTGCGGTGGAACGTCGGCAACCGGCGGAATTCGCGCCCGGGCGGTCCGGAGGCGGCGGTCAGGAGGCGGTGCGGCGCATCCCCTCGGAGATCCGCTCGGCGGCGGCCGCGACGGGCGCGGCGTGCAGCCGTCCGGGCGAGCGGGTCAGCCGTTCGAGCGGCCCGGACACCGAGACGGCGGCGACCACCCGGCCGCCCGCGCCGCGGATCGGGGCGGACACCGAGCCGACGCCCTGCTCGCGCTCCCCGACGCTCTGCGCCCAGCCCCGGCGGCGGACGGAGGCGAGCGTCGCCGCCTCGAACTTCGCGCCGCGCAGCCCCCGGTGCAGCCGGTCGGGCTCCTCCCAGGCGAGCAGGATCTGGGCGGCGGACCCGGCGGTCATCGGCAGCGCCGCGCCGACCGGGATCGTGTCGCGCAGGCCGCTCGTGCGCTCCGCCGCGGCGACGCAGACCCGGACGTCCCCCTGCCTGCGGAACAGCGACGCGCTCTCCCCGGTGGCGTCGCGGAGCTGGGCGAGCACGGGCTGGGCGATGGCGAGCAGCCGGTCCTCCCCGGCGGCGACGGCGAGCTCGGCGAGCCGGGGGCCGAGGATGAACCGCCCCTGCGTGTCGCGGTGGACGAGGCGGTGGTGCTCCAGCGCGACGGCCAGCCGGTGGGCGGTGGGGCGGGCCAGCCCGGTCGTCTGGACGAGCTGCGCGAGCGACGCGGGCCCGGCTTCCAGCGCGTTCAGCACGAGAACGGCTTTGTCAAGTACGCCGACTCCGCTAGAGTTGTCCATGTCTTGATATTGCCGTCTCGTAATTTGAGATGCAAGTCGAGGAGACCGGAACCGCGGGCGCGCCGGAGCGCCCGTGCCGCAGCGGGCGACGACGCACGCGACGATCGAGGACGAGGTGGGAGCGATGGGCCGAACACTGGCCGAGAAGGTGTACGACGCGCACGTCGTACGGCGAGCCGAGGGCGAGCCCGACCTCCTCTACATCGACCTTCACCTCGTCCACGAGGTGACGAGCCCGCAGGCGTTCGACGGGCTGCGGATGGCGGGCCGCCCGGTGCGCCGCCCCGACCTGACGATCGCCACCGAGGACCACAACGTCCCGACCACGGACCTGCTCAAGCCGATCGCCGACCCGGTGTCGCGCACCCAGGTCGAGACGCTGCGCAAGAACTGCTCGGACTTCGGCGTCCGGCTGCACCCGATGGGCGACGACGGGCAGGGCATCGTCCACGTCATCGGGCCGCAGCTCGGGCTGACCCAGCCGGGCATGACCGTCGTGTGCGGCGACTCGCACACGTCCACGCACGGCGCGTTCGGCGCGCTCGCGTTCGGCATCGGCACGAGCGAGGTCGAGCACGTCCTCGCGACGCAGACGCTGCCGCAGATCAAGCCGAAGACCATGGCCGTCACGGTGGACGGCGCGCTGCCCGAGGGCGTGACCGCCAAGGACCTGATCCTCGCGATCATCGCGAAGATCGGCACCGGCGGCGGCCAGGGGCACATCATCGAGTACCGGGGCGAGGCCGTCCGGTCGCTGTCGATGGAGGGCCGCATGACGGTCTGCAACATGTCCATCGAGGCCGGGGCCCGCGCCGGGATGATCGCCCCGGACGAGACGACCTTCGAGTACCTCAAGGGCCGCCCGCACGCCCCGCAGGGCGAGGACTGGGACAAGGCCGTCGAGTACTGGACGTCCCTGCGCACCGACGACGACGCCGTCTTCGACAAGGAGGTCGTGATCGACGCGGCCGAGCTGACGCCGTTCGTCACCTGGGGCACGAACCCGGGCCAGGGCCTGCCGCTCGGCGAGTCCGTGCCCGACCCGGCGTCGTTCGACGACCCGGTCGAGCGCCAGTCCGCCGAGCGGGCCCTGGAGTACATGGGCCTCACCGCCGGGACGCCGCTGCGCGACATCGCCGTCGACACCGTCTTCGTCGGCTCCTGCACCAACGGCCGCATCGAGGACCTGCGCGCCGTCGCCGGGGTGCTGAAGGGGCGCACGGTCGCCGACGGCGTCCGCATGCTGGTCGTCCCCGGTTCCATGCGGGTCAAGAAGCAGGCCGAGGAGGAGGGCCTGGACGAGGTCATCTCCGCGTCCGGCGCCGAGTGGCGGGAGGCGGGCTGCTCGATGTGCCTCGCGATGAACCCGGACAAGCTGACCCCGGGGGAGCGCAGCGCCTCCACGTCCAACCGCAACTTCGAGGGACGGCAGGGCCCCGGCGGGCGCACCCACCTGGTGTCCCCGGCCGTCGCCGCCGCGACGGCCGTCACCGGCCGCCTGACCGCCCCCGCCGACCTCTGAGGACACGAGCCATGGAAGCCTTCACCACCTACACCGGGCGCGCGGTGCCGCTGCGCCGCAGCAACGTCGACACCGACCAGATCATCCCGGCCGTCTGGCTGAAGCAGGTCAGCCGCACCGGGTTCGACAAGGGCCTGTTCTCCGCCTGGCGCGAGGACCCGGAGTTCGTCCTCAACCAGCCCCAGTACGAGGGCGCGGGGATCCTGGTGGCCGGGCCCGACTTCGGGACGGGGTCGTCCCGCGAGCACGCCGTCTGGGCGCTCCAGCAGTACGGGTTCCGCGTCGTGATCGCGCCGCGCTTCGGCGACATCTTCCGCAACAACTCCACGAAGATGGGGCTGCTGCCCGTCGTGCTCGCCGGCGAGCAGGTCGAGGAGCTCCAGGCCGCCGTCGAGAAGGACCCGGCGCTGGAGGTCACCGTCGACCTGGAGAAGCGCGAGGTCCGCTGGGACGGCCGCACCGCCGCCTTCGAGATCGACGACTACACCCGCTGGCGGCTCATGGAGGGCCTGGACGACATCGGCCTCACCCTCCGCCACGCCGACGCGATCAACGACTACGAGGCCGGGCGCACCCCCTGGCTTCCGGTCACGCTCTAGCGCCTCCGCCGTAGCGCGTTCCGCCTGGCCCGCCGTCCTCCGCGACGGCGGGCCGGGCCCGTTTCCGCCCCTGGTGGACGATCGGCGATGTCGAGCGGGGAGAATTCCCTTAGTGCGAACACACCGTCCGACCGTTTGGGGGGATGAATTGAGCACGGTCCCACGGACCGAGCCCGAGTGGGACGACCCGGCCCTGACCGAGCTCGCGCGGCGGCTGCGCGACGCCCACCGGGCCGTGGCGCCGCTGCCGCCGGACGACCGGCGGCGGCTCATCCGCCATCTCCTGGCGATCACCGATCTGGCGAAACGGGACCCCGAACTGGCCTCCCGGAGGCTGGAGACGTTCCTCGCCGATTTCCACGAGGCCCCCGACGTCGGTTAGCGTGCGCAGTGGCCGGATCCGGTCCGGTCACCCGGCGAGACGGGGGCGAGGCCGACAAAAACGCCAGCGACACGCCAACTCGTGCGTGCAGGTGATTGTGTCCATGCTGAGGGTCCCTTAGTTTCGTTCGGGCAAGGGGGGAACTAGAGGAGTAACCCATGAACAAGCGTGAGCTGGTCGACGCCATCTCTGACCGGCTGGGCAGCAAGAAGGCCGCAGCCGAGGCCGTCGACGCCATCCTGGAGGCGATCCAGACCGCCGTCGCCAAGGGCGACAAGGTCGCGATCACCGGGTTCGGTTCGTTCGAGAAGGCCGACCGGCCTGCCCGCACGGCCCGCAATCCCGCAACGGGCAAGACCATCGAGGTTCCCGCGACGTCCGTGCCGAAGTTCAAGGCGGGCGCCGACTTCAAGAACCTGGTGGCCGGCAAGAAGTAGCCCGGCAAGAAGTAGCTCGCCGCGCCAGCGCCCGGGCCCGTGCTGACGGGACCCGGGCGCTGCCGCGTTTCCGGCTCCCCCGTTCAGCGGGACGGCTCAGTGGGACGGCAGCGGGAACGTCGAGAGCGTGACGGCCGCGATCCGGCCGCCGTCCACCGCGAGGTTCACCCGCTGCCCGAACCGCAGCCGCAGCAGCCCGCCCGCCGCGAACGCGTCCGCGTCGAAGGGCAGCTCCGTCCCGTCGTCGAGCAGCACGCTGCCCGACCGGGTGTCCGCGTCGAACGCCTTCACCGTCGCCTGCATGAGCCGAATGCTAGGCCAGCGCGGGTAGCCGCGCCGCGACCGCGGACGTGCGCGGCCCCGCGCCGAGCGCGAGCGCGGCGCGCAGGTCGTCGAGGGTGTCGACGTCCCGCCGGACGCTGTCGGTCCCCGGCAGGAGGATCTCGCGGGCGCCGCGGGCGCGGTGCGCGGCGCGCGAGTCGGCGCCGAAGGCGGGCGCGAACGGGACGCCGGGCCGCGCCGTGTACAGGGTCGTCCCGGTTCCGGCCGCGTCCGGGACGAACGCCTCCGGCGCCCGCGCCGCCGCGTCCAGCACGCGGGCGAGTTCAAGAGGGCGCAAAGCGGGCAGATCCGCGGAGAGGGCGCCGACGCCCGCGCCGGGCGCCAGCTCGCGGCCCCGGCCCGCGCCGTGCACCAGCGCCGGGTTCAGCCCGGCGTCCGGGACGTCCGGCACGACGCGGGCGCCGAGCGCGGCGAGGTCCGCGGCGGGAAGGGGGTCGTCGGTGACGACGATCACGGTGCGGACCCGGTCGCAGCGCAGCGCCGCCGCGACCGTGTCGGTCGCCACGGCGAGCGCGAGCGGCTCGCGGAGCGGCCCCGCCGCTCCGGACATGCGGGTCTTCGCCCTGGCCAGCACCTTGACCGGCACCACGAGCGACCACTGGAGATCAAGCGCGCTGCGCGCTGCGGTAGACATGGCAACTCGACACTATGCGCACATAACCGCGAGACTTGAGGACACCCCGCGTTCGCCGCGGGACGCGGGGAGTGAAAGAGGAGGGGGCATGAGCCACGGATATTCGCCCGCCTGGCGCGGGCTCACGGTCGGCATCCTGCGCCCGCTGCTCTTCGGCCTGCTGAAGCGCGACTGGCGGGGCCGGGAGAACGTGCCCGGGAAGGGCGGCGTCATCATCGCCGCCAACCACATCTCCGAGTCCGACCCGCTGGCGCTCGCCCACTTCGTGTACGAGTCCGGCCGCTTCCCCGTGTTCCTGGCCAAGTCGACGCTGTTCGACACGATGGTCGTCAAGAACATGCTGCGGGGCACGGGGCAGATCCCCGTCCACCGCGACAGCGCCGACCCGGCGCTCGCCCTGAAGGACGCCGAGCAGGCCCTGCGGGACGGCGAGTGCCTCGTGTTCTACCCGGAGGGCACCTGCACCCGCGACCCCGAGCTGTGGCCGATGACCGGGCAGACGGGCGTGGCGCGGATGGCGCTGTCGACGGGCGCGAAGGTCGTCCCCGTGGCGACCTGGGGCGCCCACGAGCTGCTGCCCTACAAGAAGGGCGAGCAGACGGGCCTGGCCGGGAGCCTCAGGAAGGGCCCGCACCCGTTCCCCCGCAAGACGATGACGGTCGTCGCCGGTCCGCCCGTCGACCTGTCGCGGTACGCCGGGCGGCCGCTCACCCGCGAGACGCTCCGCGCCGCCACCGACGAGGTCATGGCCGCGATCACCGCCCTGCTCGCCGGGATCCGCGGCGAGCAGCCGCCGAAGGAGCGCTACGACCACCACCGCGTCCTCGCGGAGCGGCGCCGCGCGGCCGCCGAGGCGTTCAGGCCCCCCGTGCCGGAGCAGGCCGCCCCCGGCCGGGAGACCGCCGCCGAGCGGAAGGCGGACGGCTCGTGACGTTCCGCACGGCCGTGATGGGGGCCGGTTCCTGGGGGACGACGTTCACGAAGCTCCTCAACGACGCGGGCGGCGAGGTCGTGCTGTGGGGCCGCCGCCCGGAGGTCGTCGAGGCGATCAACGAGCGGCACGAGAACCCCGACTACCTGCCCGGCGTGCCGCTGCCCGCGGCCGTCCGGGCGACGCTCGACCCGGCGGAGGCGCTGCGCGGCGCCGACTTCGTCGCGCTGGCCGTCCCGGCGCAGACGCTCCGGCGGAACCTCGCCGCGTGGGTGCCGCTGCTGCCGCCGGACGCCGTCCTGGTCAGCCTGATGAAGGGCGTCGAGCTCGGCACGACGCGGCGGATGTCGGAGGTGATCCGGGAGGTCGCCGACGTCCCCGCGGACCGGGTCGCGCTGTTCAGCGGGCCGAACCTGGCGCGCGAGATCGCGACCGGCGAGCCGGGCGCGGCCGTCGCGGGCTGCGCGGACGAGGCCGTCGCCCAGCGGCTCCAGGCCGCGACGATGACGCCGTACTTCCGCGTCTACACCTCCACGGACGTGGTGGGCTGCGAGCTCGGCGGCGCGGTGAAGAACATCGTCGCGCTGTGCGTCGGGATGGCGGCCGGGCTCGGGTTCGGCGCGAGCACGCAGGCGGTGCTGATGACCCGCGGGCTCGCCGAGATCGCCCGGCTGGGCGCGGCGCTCGGCGCGGACGAGCACACCTTCGCGGGCCTCGCCGGGATGGGCGACCTCGTCGGGACGTGCATGTCGCCGCTGTCCCGCAACCGGACGTTCGGCGTGAACCTCGGCCGCGGCATGACGCTGGAGGAGGTCATCGCCGTCACCAAGCAGACGGCGGAGGGCGTGAAGTCGTCCGAGCCGGTGCTGGAGCTCGCCCGCAAGCACAACGTGGAGATGCCGATCACGGAGGCGGTCACGGCCGTCCTGCACCACGGCATGCCGATCAAGGAGGCGGCGATCTCGCTGATCTCGCGCTCCCCGAAGCCCGAGCGGTACGGGGTGTGAACGGCCGCCGCGGCCCGGGGGCGCGGGCGGCCCGCTCATGGCCGTCGCGGACTGATCACCGGTAGGGTCGGGCCTCATGTCCCAGGTTTCAAAGACGCGCGTGGCCGTCGTCTTCGGCGGACGCAGCTCAGAGCACGCGATCTCCTGCGTCACCGCCGGGGCCGTCATGGCCGCCATCGACCGGGACCGGTACGAGGTGGTGCCGATCGGCATCGCCCGCGACGGCCGCTGGGTCCTGCCGCCCGCCGACCTGCGGCTCGCCATCGAGGACGGGCGGCTGCCCGAGGTGACGGGCTCCGGCGGCGTCCTCGCGCTGCCGTTCGACCCGGACAGCCGCGGGCTGATCGTCGTCGAGCAGGGCAAGGTCCCCGCGACGCTCGGCGACGTCGACGTCGTCCTGCCGCTGCTGCACGGCCCCTACGGCGAGGACGGCACCATCCAGGGCCTCCTCGACCTCGCGGGCGTCCGGTACGTCGGCGCCGGGGTGCTGGCGAGCGCGGTCGGCATGGACAAGGGGTTCATGAAGCTCGTCTGGCAGGCGCGCGGCCTGCCCGTCGGCCCGTACGTCCTCGTCGGCGACCGGGAGTGGCGGCGCGAGCGCAAGCGCAAGATCGACGAGATCAAGGAACTGGGGCTCGCCGACGGCCGCGCGGTGTTCGTCAAGCCCGCCCGCGCCGGGTCGAGCATGGGCATCAGCCGCGTCACCGCCGAGGCCGACCTGGAGGCCGCGGTCGACGCGGCCCGCGAGCACGACCCGAAGGTCATCGTGGAGGCGGCGGTCGAGGGGCGCGAGATCGAGTGCGGCGTCCTGCAGGGCGTGGACGACGGCCCGGCCGAGGCGAGCCTGCCCGCCGAGATCAAGATGGCGGACGCGCACGACTTCTACGACTTCGAGACCAAGTACCTCGACGGGTCCACCAGCCTCGCGATCCCGCCCGACCTGCCGCCCGCCGCGATCGAGGAGGTCCGCCGGATCGCCGTGCAGGCGTTCGACGCGCTCGACTGCGAGGGCCTCGCCCGCGTCGACTTCTTCCACACGCCGGACGGCGGCTGGGTCCTCAACGAGATCAACACGATGCCGGGCTTCACCCCGGCGTCGGCGTTCCCGCAGATGTGGGCGGCGACCGGGCTCGACTACCCGGCGCTCGTCGACCGGCTCATCCAGACCGCGCTCGGCCGCTCCACCGGCCTGCGCTGACCCGTCACCGGAACGGCAGCCACGCGGCGTCCTTCAGCGTGGCGGCGTCGGTGGCGCGGGCGCCGTCGTCGGAGAACGTCCAGAGGGTGGTCCCGACGATGAGCGAGCGCCGCACGCCGTTGCCGAACCGCTCGGTGTCCGGATGCCGGACGGCCCCGGCCTTGGTGATGGACGTCCCGCCGACCTTGAGGACGAGGGCCTCGCTCGTCCCGCCGCCCGGGTTCATCACCGGGATGACGGTGAGGCCGGACGGCGGCCAGTACAGGAACGCGTGCGGCTCGAACTCCGCCTGGGACGAGGCGTCCGCCAGCCGGTAGGACGCGACCTTGCGAGGTCGCGCGCCGGACACGTCGAACAGCGAGACCTGGAGGCCGAGCGTCCGGCCGGACGCGTCGGCGTCCCGGCCGACGCCGAGCAGCCGCCCGTCCGCCAGCGGGTGCAGGTACGCGGAGTAGCCGGTGATCTTCAGCTCGCCGCCGATCCGGGGCCGCCTCGGGTCCTTCAGGTCGACCGTGTAGAGCGGGTCGACCTGGCGGAACGTCACGACGTAGGCGGTCGTCCCGAGGAACCGGACGGAGTAGATCCGCTCGCCCTTGCCGAGCCCGCCGACGCGGCCGATCTCGTCGAGGCGTCCGCCGTGCTGCCCGAGCACGTACACCGCGCTCTCCGACGTGCGCTCGCGCGCGTCGATCCGGCTGGTGGTCGTCGCCAGCCGCAGGTTCCCGTCCAGTTCCGACAGCGAGTACTGGTTGAGCAGGAAGCCCTTCACCGATCCGGCCGCGACGTAGCGGGGGCGGCCGGTCCCGGCGACGTCGAACTTGTAGACGTCGGTGCGCGGCTCGGGGACGCGTTGGGGCGCGTTCCACCGGTAGGGCGTCGGGGGAGTGCCGGTGACGTACAGGCTCCTGCCGTTGCCGTAGACGGTCGTCCCGTCGGCGGCGACGGCGATGGCCTTCGGGTCGCCGAGCCCCTTCGCCAGGTCGAACGTCAGCACCGACAGCAGCGACGACCCGCCGTAGGAGGACGGACGGCTCACCTGGTCGCACGGGCTCCGGTAGGTCGCGGCGTGGCCGCCGCCTCCGTCGTCGGTCCGGAAGGACGGGAGCCACGCGTCGAGCGGCGCCTTCAGCACGGCGGCGCGGTTCGCCTCGGCCGCGTGCTTCTCGCCCTTGCCGCCGGTCCCGCCGGGGAACTCGATCCGCGGCGTGGACCGCATGACGACCCGCACCGTCGAGCCGGTCTGCCGCGCGTCGACGTAGGCGGCGTCGGTCGTCATCGTGCCGACGACCTTCGGCGCGGCGGACAGGTCGACGAGCGTCAGCCGCGTCGTCGGCGCGGCGGGCGGCGTCGGCAGGTCGTCGAACCCGCCCGGGCCGGGGACGGGACGGCGCTCCATCGGGAGCATCGTCGGCTGCTCGGTGGTCACGAGCGCGCGGTCGCCGCTGAGCAGGAGCTGCGCGTCGCCGCCGCGGAAGGCGCCGCCGGCGCCCGGCAGGTCCATGGTGTGCGCGACCTTGCGGGTCGCCGGGTCGATGACGCGCAGCTCGCCGCCGGTCACGGTCACGATGCGGCGGCCGTCGGTCTTGACGAGGTCGGGCTCGTCCGCGCCCGGCTCGTGCGAGTTGGTGGTGGAGTGCTCGGGCGTGCCCGGCGGCGGCGCCGCGCCCGGGGCGCCCGGCTGCGCAGCCTGCGGGCCCTTGCGCAGCGCGGTGTCGCCCTCCAGCGGGACCAGGCCGGGGACGCCGCCCAGCCCGTACGGGCCGACCCGGTCCGCCGTCGCGCGGCGCAGGCCGTCGAGGAGCGCGTCGCAGCCGTCGTAGGCGACGAGCCGGATCTCCTTCGCCGACGGGGTGGGACGGGGCGCGGCGCCGGGCGAGCCGCCGCATCCGGCCGTCCCGGCCAGGGCGAGCGCTGTCACGGACGATGCGAGTGTGCGTCCACGCATGGACCTTGGACGCCTGCGAACCCGCCCAGGTTCCCCTTTAGGTGGATTTAGTCGGATGTATCTGGCAGGCCGAGTCCGGCCGACAGGTTCTCCCTGGCGAGGCGGGTGAGCGGGAGGTCGACGTCCAGTTCGTCCGCCAGTTCCAGGGCGAGCGCGAGGTCCTTCTCACCGAGGTCGCGGACGTGCCGCATCGTGTCGTGGAGGTCGCCGTCCGGCTTCAGCGGCGCGGTCGTGTCGCGGAGCATGAGCATGCCGGGCCCGCCGGTGATCGCGTCCGTGTGCCGGACGATCCGCCCGAGGTCGCGCAGCGGCACCCCGGCCGCCTCCGCCAGCCGCTGCGACTCCGCGGCGGCCGTGTACGCGACGTAGTGCAGCAGGTTCCGGGCGATCTTCGCGCGGGTGCCCGCGCCGACCGGGCCCATGTGCAGGACGAGGTCCGCCCACGCGCCGAACGGCTCGCGGCAGCGCTCGAACGCCTCGTCCGTCCCGCCGACCATGACCGCGAGGGCGCCCGCGTCCGCGCCCGCGGAGCCGCCGCTGACCGGGGCGTCCACGACGTGGATGGCGTACCGGAGGGCGCGTTCGGCGAGCTCCTCGGCCGTCGCCGCGCGGATCGTCGAGTGGATCGCGAGGACCGTTCCAGGACGCGCGCTCGCCAGCACCTCGTCTCCGACCTCGCGCACCTGCGCGTCGTCCCGGACCATGACGGACACCAGGTCGGCGTGCGCGGCGACGTCGGCGACGCTGCGCGCCGCCCGCGCGCCCGCCCGCGCGAGCGGCGCCATCGCCTCCGCGCGGGCGTCGTAGACGACGAGGCCGCGCCCGGCGAGGCGCGCCGCCATCGGCGCGCCCATCTGCCCCAGCCCGATGAACCCCACTGCCATGAACGGTCCGCCTCTCCT
Source organism: Actinomadura chibensis NBRC 106107 (assembly GCF_001552135.1). Classification (GTDB taxonomy): domain Bacteria; phylum Actinomycetota; class Actinomycetes; order Streptosporangiales; family Streptosporangiaceae; genus Spirillospora; species Spirillospora chibensis. The sequence goes on from NZ_BCQP01000001.1 coordinate 91,415, forward strand.
CCGCCGACAACCGCCGCCATCCTCTCTTGGCCGACTTTCCCCGCCATACCGCCCCCGGAGTTCCGCCGCCCGGCGGCGCGGCGCGCCCGCTCCCGCGAACCGCCGGAAATTGCGTTGCGGCCATTCGCGCGGCGATGGCATCGTGGACGACGTCAGCCCGAAACACGAGGCTCCGAGAGGAGGACCGGCCATGGCTCTGGAGCAGTACCGACTTAGACTGCCCTCGGCGTCGCACGCCCGCCCCGGCCGGTATCCCGCCTCCTAGAGGCCGTTCCCGGCCGAGCCGCCGCGAGTGACGCCGCCTCATGCGAATCGCTTTCACGCGGCTCTACTCCAATTGGCAGAGAGGCCACTTTCAGGAAGTGGTTGTTCCGGGTTCGAATCCCGGGGGCCGTACGCACGCCTCCGTAGTCCAATGGCAGAGACAGCGGCATGAGGTGCCGTGTGGTGGGGGTTCGAATCCCTCCGGAGGTACGGCGCGGGTCCCGGGGGCCCCGCGCATGGGGCGGCGCCGACGCCGGAGAGTCGGGCCTGGCTGTAACCCAGGTGCCACGCGCTGAGTGGGTTCGACTCCCACCCGCCCCACCCGCTTGCGGCGGCGACCTCGCCGAACTAGCGTCTGGACACGTGTCCAAGGACGAGTCTCCGGAGGTCGAGGCCACCCGGCGCCGCCTCACCGGGCGGCGGGCCGACACGGTCCGGCGGCTCACCGGCGCCGCCGTCGCCGAGGTGGGCGAGACCGGGTTCGCGGGGCTCACCGTCCGGAACGTGGCGCGGCGGGCCGGGGTCGCGCCCGCCACCGCCTACACCTACTTCGCGTCCAAGGACCACCTGATCGCCGAGGTGCTCTGGCGGCGGCTCGCCGCGCTGCCCGCCGTCGCGCCCGGCGGCGCGCCCCGCGACCGCGTGACCGGCGTGCTGCGGGAGATCGCGCTGCTGGTGTCGGACGAGCCCGAACTCGCCGCCGCCTGCGCCGCCGCGCTGCTCGGCGCGGGCCCCGACGTCCGCGAGCTGCGGACGCGGATCGGCGCCGCGATCCGCGAGCGGCTGCGGGCCGCGCTGGGCGAGCACGACTCCCCGAACCTCCTCGGCGCGCTGGAACTGGCCTGCGCCGGGGCGCTCGTCCACGCGGGGATGGGGTGCGCGTCCTACGCGCGCATGGCCGACCGTCTCGCCGAGACGGCGGAACTCATCCTGCCCGCCCCCACCGGATGACGGTGCGGACGCTCAGATCTGGCCTTCGGGCTTCTGTGGAATCGTCGCCTTGATCGACGGGCCCAGCTCGATCAGCGCGTCCCCGGCCGGGTTGTACTTGGGCGGCACCGTCACCTCGACGTACGCCTGCCGCGCGACCGCGGTGAACGTCACCGGGCGGTCGGTCGGCTGCCCGAACCAGTCGATCCCGTTGATCGTCACGAGCTGGGCGTCGGGGCGGAGCGCGGCCGGACGCGGCACCCCGCAGCGCAGCGCGATCGCGGGGGAGCCCCAGGCGGCGGTCAGCGGCGAGTCGGGGGAGGTGTCGCGGCGCTCCAGGCCGCGCACCTTCTCGGGGAGCCGGAGGCCCTCGCACAGGCGGCGCGTCGCCGCGTCCGGCCCGGGGACGGGCACCCGCACGGCGCCCTCGCCGCACGCCGCGGCCAGCAGCGCCAGCGCGCCGAGGACGGCCGCCGCCCGCGCCGCGCGCCCGTGCGGCGCGAGCCGCCGGGACGACGCCTCAGATGTGGACAATCGGGCAGGTGAGGGTGCGCGTGATGCCTTCGACCGACTGGATCTGCGCGACGACGAGCTTGCCCAGCTCGTCCACATTGCGCGCCTCCGCTCGGACGATCACGTCATAGGGGCCCGTGACGTCCTCCGCCAGCCTGACGCCCGTTATGCCGGAGATGTGGCCAGCCACCTCGGCCGCCTTGCCGACTTCGGTCTGGATGAGGATGTAGGCCTGCACCATCACGTCCTCCCCGGGCGGAGAATCTACGTCGGACGGTTCACCGTATCGTGTTACGCGCCGCCGCGGGCGGCGGGGGGCGCGCGGGCCGGACGGCCGCGTCCGGGACGCGTGGAACAGGGGGAAATCGGCGGGATGGGGACGATCGGTGACCTGGGGGAGTTCGCGCTGATCGCCAGGCTGACCCGGCGGCTCCCGCAGGGCCCGGACGTGCGGCTCGGACCGGGCGACGACGCGGCCGTGATCGCCGCGCCGGACGGGCGTGTCGTCGCCACGACGGACGTCCTGGTCGAGGGCCGCCACTTCCGCCGCGACTGGTCCGGCCCCTACGACATCGGCCGCAAGGCCGCCGCGCAGAACCTCGCCGACGTCGTCGCGATGGGCGCCCGCCCGACCGCGCTGCTCGTCGGCTTCGCCGCGCCGCCCGCGACGGACGTCGAATGGGCGGAGCGGCTCTACGACGGGCTCGCGCACGAGTGCCGGGCGGCCGGGGCGTCGGTCGCGGGCGGGGACGTCGTCGGCGCGCCGGAGGTCACCCTCGCCGTCACCGCGCTCGGCGACCTCGGCGGCGCGGCGCCGCTCACCCGCGCCGGGGCGCGGCCGGGCGACGCCGTGGCCGTGCGCGGGCGGCTCGGCTTCGCCGCGGCCGGCCTCGCGCTGCTCGCCGCCGGACGCGACGGCCCCGCCGAGCTGACCGAGGCGCACCGGCGGCCGCGCCCCCCGTACGCGGCGGGGGCGGAGGCGCGGGCGGCCGGGGCCACCGCGCTGCTGGACGTGAGCGACGGTCTCGTCCAGGACCTCGGGCACATCGCGGCGGCGAGCGGCGTCCGCGTCGAGGTCGACTCGGCGGCGGTGCCCGTCCCGGCGGTCCTCGGGCCGGACGGGCTCCGGCACGCCCTCACCGGCGGCGAGGACCACGCCTTCGCCGCGACGTTCCCCGCCGGGGCCGCCCTGCCCCCGTCCTGGACGCGGATCGGGACCGTCACCGAAGGGACAGGTGTCCGTGTGGACGGGCGCGAGCCGCCCCCCGGCGCGTGGGATCATTTCCCGACGTGAGAGGCGCCGCGCCGCGCACGCCCTTACGTGCGCGTTGACGCGTCTTGTAGGCATGGTTGGTGAGGGTTTGGTATACATCCGTGTGATCGAAGAGGGATGGGATGGGACGACACACCAAGCTCGGTCAACCGGATGACGAGCCCGCACCGGACGCCCGCGCGTCCCAGGGCCCGTACTACGGCGCTCCGCCCGCACCGCCCTTCGACGCCTACTCCGGCCCCGCCGACGACCGGCTCTACGTGTCGCCGCACGAGACCACCTCGACGGGACCCGCGCCCGGCCCCGAATACTCCGAGCACCCCGGATACCCGGACGACCCGCCCTACGACTACCGGTTCGAGCCGCTCCCGGGCGACTACCCCGACGCCTCCGGCGCCCATCCCGCCGACCCTCCCGACCCGTGGACCGACCCGTCCGAGAAGCCGGGCGGGCGCGGGCGGCTCAAGCTCCTCTCGGTGCTGCCCGTCCCGATGCTGCCGATCGTCGCGCTCGTCATCGCGGTCGGGATCGTCGCCTACGCGCTGAGCACGCAGCAGATCTCCCTCAACTTCGCGGGCGGCGCCCCGGCCCGCGACTCGCAGCCCGACCCGCGCGACAACCAGGTGTCCCAGCGCGGGCCCGGCGAGCGCGCCAGCCGCGGCGCGGGCCGGACGGACGGGCTCGTCGTCGCGTTCCGGGTCGCGTCCCGCAAGCCCGGCGGGTTCGCCTTCACCGCCACGATCGCGAACAAGGGCCCGCGGCCGGTCGCCGCGTGGGCGCTCGCCTTCAAGATCGACAGCGCTTCGGTGACGGCGGTGAGCGGCGCCGCCGTCGTCCGGACGGGGAAGGTCCCGTTCGTCCGCGGCCGCGCGGCGATCGCGCCCGGCGCGACCGTGCGGGTCGTCTTCGCCGCGCGGGGGACGCCCGCGAAGCCGTCGACCTGCGTGATGAACAGCCGCCCCTGCGTCATGATCTGAGATCGCCCGGCGCGGTTCGGATACTCGTAACGCCATAAAGTGGACGCCATGACGTCCACCTCGCCCGTTCCGTCCGCCGCGCCCGTCCAGGCCCCGCCGCTCGTGCTCACGATCGCGGGGTCCGACTCCGGCGGCGGCGCCGGGATCCAGGCGGACCTGAAGACCATGCTCGCCCTCGGCGTCCACGGGATGAGCGTCGTCGCGGCCGTCACCGCGCAGAACTCGCTCGGCGTCCAGGGGTACTGGGAGCTGCCGCCGGAGGCGGTGCGCGCGCAGCTCGACTCCGTCCTGTCCGACATCGGCGTGCACGCGATCAAGACGGGGATGCTCGCGTCGAGCGGCCTGGTCGAGATCGTCGCTGAGGCGCTGGCGGCGTCGGACGCGCCCGCCGTCGTCGACCCGGTCGGGGTGTCCAAGCACGGCGACTCGCTGCTCGCGCCGGACGCCGTGCACGCCGTCCGGTCGGCGCTGATCCCGGCCGCGACCGTCGTCACGCCCAATCTCTACGAGGTGGAGCAGCTCACCGGCGTCAAGGTCGTGGACGAGTCGGGCCTTCGCGAGGCCGCCGAGGCGATGAAGGCGCTCGGCCCGCGCTGGGTGCTGATCAAGGGCGGGCACCTGCCGGGCGAGCCCGCCGACCTGCTGTTCGACGGGGAGCGCGAGCACCGCTTCACCGCGCCCCGGCACGACAACCGGCACACGCACGGGACGGGCTGCACGCTCGCCTCGGCGATCGCGTCCCGGCTGGCGCTCGGCGACGACGTCCCGGCGGCGGTGGCGGCGGCGAAGGAGTACGTGACCGGCGCGATCGCGGCGGGCTTCCCGCTCGGCGCGGGCATCGGCCCGGTCGACCACGGCTGGCGCTGGCGCGGCTGACCGGGCGTCCCCGGGCCCCGGACATGCGAAAGCCAGTCCACCGGATGCTCCGATGGACTGGCTGCGGAGGACCGGCCGCGCCGGACCTCAGACGGTCGGCTTGACGACCTTGCCGGCCTTGATGCAGGACGTGCAGGCGTTGATCCGCTTGGTGGCGCCGTTCACGACGGCGCGCACGCGCTGGATGTTGGGGTTCCAGCGGCGCGGGGTGCGGCGGTGCGAGTGGGAGACGCGCATGCCGAAACCGGGTCCCTTGCCGCAGACGTCGCAGACGGAAGCCACGGGAAACTCCAAGTGGTGTCGAAGCTCTGACGGAGCGCCGCCCCGGCCGCCGCGGGCGGGCGAACCGGGCATCATGGGTGCTCACTGACGAGCGCCCCGGACGAGGCGCATGGATCAGAGTAGCCGACGGCGCGTCGGGTAGGCGAATCGGCCGCGGCCGCACGCGCGGCCGGAGCGGCGGTGAGGGGGCGGGCGTTGGGCGAGGTCCTCGACGGCGCGGCGGTGCGCCGGTGGTGCGGCGTCGCGGCGGACGCGCTCGCCCGCGCCCGGACGGAGATCGACGCGCTGAACGTGTTCCCCGTCCCGGACGGCGACACCGGCACCAACATGCACCTGACCGTCCGCGCGGCGGCGGACGCGCTGGACGCCCTCCCGCCCGGCGCGGGCGCCCCCGATGCCTGGCGGGCGCTGGCGCGGGGCGCGCTGCTCGGCGCGCGGGGCAACTCCGGGGTGATCCTCAGCCAGGTGCTCCGCGGGCTCGCCGACGTCCTCGGCCCGCTGGACGCGCCGCCCGACGGCGCCGCGCTCGCCGCCGCGCTGGGGCACGCGTCCGCGCTGGCCAGGGGAGCGGTCGAGCATCCCGTCGAGGGCACGATCCTGAGCGTGCTCGCCGCGGCGGCGGCCGCGGGCGCGGCCGCCGGGGCCGACGACCTCGCGGGCGTCTCCCGGGCGGCGGCGGGCGGCGCCCGCCGCGCGCTGCGCGCCACGACCGGGCAGCTCGACGTCCTCGCCCGCGCGGGCGTCGTGGACGCGGGCGCCGCCGGGCTCTGCGTCGTCCTCGACGCGCTCGCGGCCGTGCTCACCGACGAGTACCCGGAGCGCTACGAGGTCCCGGCCCGCGCGCCCGGCGCCCCGGCCCCGGCGCCCGCCGCGCCGTCCGGACCCGGCTACGAGGTCATGTACCTGCTGGACGCGCCCGACGACGCCGTCCACCCGCTGCGCGAACGGCTCGACGCCCTCGGCGACTCCCTCGTCGTGGTCGGCGGGGACGGGCTGTGGAACGTCCACGTCCACGTGGACGACGCGGGGGCCGCCGTCGAGGCGGGGCTCGGCGCGGGCCGTCCGCACCGGATCCGCGTCACCTGCCTGCACGCCCCGACCGGGGGGCCGCACGCGCCGCGCACCGGCCGCGCGGTCGTCGCGGTGACCGCCGCCGCCGGGCTCGCCGCGCTGTTCGAGGAGAGCGGCGCGCGGGTCGTCCGCCGCCCGCCGGACGCCGTGCCGCCGCTCGCGGTGCTGGCGGAGGCGATCCTCGCGGCGGGCGGCGAGGTGGCCGTCCTGCCGGACGGGCCGGAGGTCCTCGCCCTGGCCGAGGCCGCCGCCGAGCGGGCCCGGGACGCGGGCGCGCGGATCGAGGTCGTGCCCGCGAAGGCGTCCGTCCAGGCGCTGGCGGCGCTCGCGGTGCACGACCCGCTGCGCCGCTTCGGCGAGGACGTGATCGAGATGACCCGCGCGGCCGGGGCGACGCGCTTCGGTCACCTGGAGGTCGCCGACCGGGAGGCGGTGACGAGCGTCGGGCTGTGCCGGCCGGGCGACGTCCTCGGGCTGATCGAGGGCGACGTCGCGACGATCGGCGCGGACGTCGAAGACGTGGCCCGGCACGTCCTTGACCGGATGCTGTCCGGCGGCGGGGAGCTGGTCACGCTGGTCGTCGGACGGGACGCGCCGCCCGGCCTCGCCGCCGTCCTCGACGGGCATCTGCGCCGCGTCCATCCCGACGTGGAGGCCGGGGTCTACGACGGCGGGCAGGAGAAATACCCGCTCCTCGTCGGCGTGGAGTGATACGCGCCGCCGCTTTGGGCTAGAAAAGACTGCGTGGCGAACCTCGACGAGCCGTTGCGCGACGTCCTCGGCGACAAGACGGCCAAGGCCCTGGAGAAGGGCCTCGACCTGCGCACCGTCGGCGACCTCCTGCACCACTACCCGCGCCGCTACGCGCACCGCGGCGAGCTGACCCAGCTCAGCGGGCTGGAGGACGGCGAGCACGTCACCGTCATGGCGGAGGTCGTGAAGGTGCAGGGCCGCAGCCTGAACCGCAGCCCGGGCTACGTCCTGGAGATCACCGTCACGGACGGGACGGGCGAGCTCAAGCTGAGCTTCTTCGGCCGCAAGGGGTCCTACCGCCCGGAGAAGGACCTGTCGCCCGGCACCCGCGGCCTGTTCGCCGGGAAGATCAGCACCTACCGGCCGCGCAGCGGGCGCCCGGTGCGGCAGCTCGCCCACCCGCAGTACAAGGTCGTCCACGAGAAGGGCGCCGAGCAGGCCGCGCAGGAGTGGGCGGACGAGATCATCCCGATCTACCCGTCCACGAAGACGCTCCCGATCGAGACGATCGGGACGTCCGTCGGCATGGTCCTCGACCACCTGACCCTGCCCGCCGACCCGATGCCCGAGGCGCTGCTGCGCCGCCGTCACCTGATCGGCCTGCGCGAGGCGTACGAGGGCATCCACCGCCCGCGCAGTTGGGACGAGCTCGGCCGCGCCAGGGCCCGCCTGAAATGGGACGAGGCGTTCGTCGTCCAGGTGGCCCTCGCCCAGCGCCGCCTCGCCGCCGCCGCGCTCCCGGCCACCCCGCGCCCGCCGTCCTTCGGCGGCCTCCTGGCCGAGTTCGACGCGCGTCTCCCGTTCGAGCTGACCAAGGGCCAGCGCGAGGTGGGCGACGAGATCGCCGCCGACCTGGCCGTCGAACACCCCATGCACCGCCTCCTCCAAGGCGACGTAGGGGCCGGGAAGACGGTCGTCGCGCTGCGGGCGATGCTCCAGGTGGTGGACGGCGGCGGGCAGGCGGCGCTGCTCGCGCCGACCGAGGTGCTCGCCCAGCAGCACTACCGGTCGATCACCGGGATGCTCGGCGACCTCGCCGAGGCCGGGCAGATCGGCGGCGCGGAGAACGCGACGCGGGTCGCGCTGCTCACCGGGTCGCTCGGCGCGAAGGCGCGCAAGGCCGCCCTGCTGGACGCGGCGTCCGGCGCGGCGGGCATCGTCGTCGGCACGCACGCGCTGCTGCAGGAGACCGTCCAGTTCGCCGACCTCGGCCTCGTCGTCGTGGACGAGCAGCACCGCTTCGGCGTCGAGCAGCGGGACGCGCTGCGCGAGAAGACCGGCGGCGGGCGCCCGCACGTCCTCGTCATGACGGCGACGCCGATCCCGCGCACGGTGGCGATGACGGTGTTCGGCGACCTGGAGACGTCCGTCCTCGGGCAGCTCCCGGCGGGCCGGTCGGAGATCCGGACGCACGTGGTGCCGCCGGAGAAGCCCGCGTTCCTCGCGCGCACCTGGGAGCGCATCAAGGAGGAGGCCGCGCGGGGCCGCCAGATCTACATCGTCTGCCCGCGCATCGGCGAGCAGGAGGGCGACGAGGGCGACGCCGTCGCGGCGGACGAGGAGGGCCGCCGCTCCCCGCTCGGGATCATGGAGGTGCTGCCGAAGCTGGAGGAGCTGCTCGCCGGGCTGCGCATCGGCGTCCTGCACGGCAAGCTGCACCCCGACGAGAAGGACGCGGTCATGCGCCGGTTCACCGACCGCGACCTGGACGTCCTGCTCGCCACCACGGTGATCGAGGTCGGGGTGGACGTCCCCAACGCCACCGTCATGGTCATCATGGACGCCGACCGGTTCGGCGTCTCCCAGCTCCACCAGCTCCGCGGCCGAGTGGGGCGCGGCACCCTCCCCGGCCTGTGCCTCCTCGTCACCGACGCCGAGCCCGGCAGCAAGGCGCGCGAGCGGCTCGCGGCGGTCGCGTCCACGACGGACGGCTTCGCGCTGTCCCGCCTGGACCTGGAGCAGCGCCGGGAGGGCGACGTGCTCGGCGCGGCGCAGGCGGGCCGCACGTCCAGCCTGCGCCTCCTCACGCTCCAGAAGGACGAGGACGTCATCCGCGACGCCCGCGACGAGGCGACCGCGCTGGTCGAGTCCGATCCCGAGCTCGCCGACCATCCGGGCCTGGCGACCGTCCTCGCGTCCCTCCTGGACGAGGAGCGCGCCGACTTCCTCGAAAAGACCTGACACCGGCGCCGAATGGCGCGCCCGGAAGGTTCTCTGGGGCGTTCCCCCCGTTGGATACTGAGAACACACGGTTGATCACGGACGTCTGACATGTAGCGCGGGTTCGCATGCGACGGAGGAGCTCCCAATGACGGCGGTCGGCCCCCTGCTCCCCAACGACCCGGCCAGGCTGGGGCGGTACGAGCTGGTCGGACGGATCGGCGAGGGCGGGCAGAGCATCGTCTTCCTCGGACGCCACGAGGACGACGGCCGCCGCGCGGCGGTGAAGCTGCTGCGCGACCGGTACGTCCGCGACCCGGAGTGGCGGGCGCGGTTCGAGCGCGAGCTCGCGATGATCGGGCGGGTGGCGGGGTTCTGCACGGCGCAGGTCCTGGACGCCGACATCTCCGGCGACCTGCCGTACGTCGTCAGCGAGTACGTGCCGGGCCCGTCGCTGAGCGGCCTCGTCGCCGACGAGGGTCCGCGCACCGGGACGAACCTCGACCGCCTCGCGATCGGCACGGTCACGGCGCTCGCGGCGATCCACCGGGCGGGCATCCTGCACCGCGACTTCAAGCCGTCCAACGTGCTGATGGGGCCGGACGGCCCGCGCGTCATCGACTTCGGCATCGCGCGGGTCCTCGGCACGGCGGCGAAGAAGGGCAGCGGGGTCGTCGGGACGCCGTCCTACATGGCGCCGGAGCAGGTCACCAACACCGACCTCGGGACGGGCGTCGACCTGTTCACGTGGGCGGCGACGATGCTGTTCGCGGCGACCGGGCGGCACCCGTTCGGCAACGACACGATCTCCGCCGTGTTCCACCGGATCCTGAACTACGAGCCCGACCTGTCGGCGCTGCCGGACTCGCTGCGCGGCGTCGTCGCCTCGTGCCTGGCGAAGGACCCGGCGCGGCGGCCGGAGGCGCAGCACGTGCTGCTGCGGCTGATCGGCGGCGACGTCCCGGACGACCTCCCGGTCCAGGACACGCTCAGCACCGGCGCGCACCTCGCCGGGGACGAGCGCACGCCGCCGAACCCGCCGACCGTCGGCCGTCCCGGCACGCTGACGGGGACGGACTCGGGTGGCACGGTCCCGCCGTACCAGCCGCCGACCGGCCCGCCGCCGCGCCGGCGGCGGGGCCTCGGGTTCGCCGCGGCCGGGGTCGCGCTGCTGGTCGCGGCGGCCGTCGGCGCGACGGCGTGGGCGCTGCTGTCGGACGGCTCGGGGGAGAGGCCCGCCACCGCCGACACCGGCCCGGCCGAGCCGCCCGCCGCGGCGGCGGAGGCGGTCGCCCCGGCCGCGCACGCGATCAGGACGGTGCTGAGCCTCGACCACGCGACGCTCGACCGGGACGTCGCGGCGGCGCACCGCGCGTCCACGCCCCGGTACGGGACGGAGTACGACCGCCAGCTCGCGACCCGCGACTACCGCGAGCAGCTGAAGGAGAAGAAGGGGTCGGTGGCGACGGAGGTCGTCGACTCGGCGGTGGTGGCGGCCGCGCCGGGCAGGGTCACCGTCCTCGCGTACGTGAAGCGGACGGTCCGCGCCGAGAACGCCGACCCGAGCCGCCTCCAGGACCCGATGCGCGCGACGATGGTCAAGCAGGGCGCGGGCTGGCTGCTGGACAGCCTGTTCTCGCTGAAGGCGGGCTCGTCCCGCGCCGACACGGCGGGCTCGCCGTGGCCGGGGACGGCGGCGCGCGGCGCGCTGGAGGCGGTCTCCCGCGACCCGTCCGTCGCGGCGGGCACGCCGGTGGAGATCGGCCTCCGCTCGGGCGGCGCGGCCGACCGGGTGACGGCGCTGGTCACGCTCGGCGCCTGCAAGGACGGCTGCACGGACGCCGACCGGGTCGCGTTCCGGCGGCTCGGCCTCCAGCGCGCGGGCGGCGGCTGGAAGGTCGTCAGCTCCGAGACCCTCTAGACGCCGAGAGGGCGCCTCCCCGCGGGAAGGCGCCCTTCTCGGGGCGGAGCGCTCAGGACTCGCGGACGGTGCGCCGCCGCGTCGCGGCGACCGCCGCGCTGCCCGCGGCGACGGCGGCGACGCCGAGCGCCAGCAGCGGCAGCGAGTCCGCGCCGGTGAACGGCAGCCCCTTCGGCGGGGTGATCTCGGCTGCCACGGCGCCCGCGCCCATCCCCGGGGTGGACGGCAGCTCCGGCAGCAGCGGCGAGGACGGCGGTCCGGGCGGCGTCGGCGTGCCCGGCGGGGGCGTGTCCGGCGGGGTCGGCGGCGACGGCGGGACCGGGGGAGTCGGCGGGGTGGGCGGCGTCGGGGCGGCGCAGCCGCCGACGCAGGCGTGCGCCGACAGGTTCGCCGTCAGCGGCGTCGAGCTCCCCGGGGACAGCGACGCGCCCGCCCCGGCCCCGACGTCCAGGAGCTTCGGGTCGCCGGCGGCGAGCGTCCGCTGTCCGCCGCCCGCCGGGGTGGTCACCCCGGCGTCGGCGCGCGCGCCCGCCTTCACGCCGCCGGGCCCGGCCGACGCCCGCGCCTTGAGCCGGACGTCCGCGCCGACCACGGGCGTGTTCACCCCGACGCCGAGGTCCAGCCCGGCGGTCGTGGTGCGCGTGCGCTTGTCGTGCTTGACCGGCGCGTCCAGACGGAGCCCGAGAAGCGGCGAGGCCGTCTGCGGACGCGCGGTCCGCTTGGCGAGGGGCTGGGAGGTCTCGGCGTGCGACACGCCGCTCATGGCCGCGATGCCGAGAACCGCCGCCCCCGCCGTCACCGCCAGTCTCCTACCGTTATGCACAGGGTTCTCCTGAGGGGTTTGGTTGCACAACCTGCGAGCACGTTTACACGTCCCGTAGTCGTTGTGAACAGCGATCGGCCCATTTGGGTGGAGGTTCACAAGAGAGCGCCGCCCAGGTTGTGGATCTTTTTGGAAAACGCCCGTTATCGGGGTGCCGGGACGCGCGTTCGGAGCCCGCGGCGCGCCGCCGCCGCGCCGCCCCGATACTGGGGGGATGACCAGGGTCATCGCGGGCAGCGCGGGCGGACGGCGGCTCGACGTCCCGCCGGGGCGCGACACCAGGCCGACCAGCGACCGCGCCAGGGAGGGGCTGTTCGGCACCGTCCTCGCCCTGCTCGGACCGCTGGACGGCCTGCGCGTCGCCGACCTCTACGCCGGGTCCGGCGCGGTCGGCCTGGAGGCGCTGTCCAGGGGCGCGGCGCACGCGCTGCTGGTCGAGTCGCATCCGCGCGCGCTGGCGGTGATCAGGCGGAACGCGGCGGCGCTCGGGCTGCCGGGGGCCGTCCCGCGCGCGGAGAAGGTCGAGCGGCTGGTGCGGCGCCCGCCGGACGAGCCGTACGACCTGGTCTTCGCCGACCCGCCCTACGCGCTGGCGGACGCGTCCGTCACCGCCCTCCTGGACGACCTCCGCGACAACGGCTGGACGGCGCCGGACGCGCTGGTCGTCGTGGAACGCGCGGCCCGCGGCCGGTCGTTGTCATGGCCGGACGGATACGAAGCCGAACGGGAGCGGCGTTACGGAGAGGCGGTGTTCTGGTACGGACGCGCGATCGGCCGTTGAGGAAGGCGCCCTCCGGGTAAAGGCCACCCCATGAAGCCCGGCATCGACCGTGCCGTCGGGCGCACCTGGATCATCGCGCTCCTGATGGCGGGCGCCCTCATGGCCAACGTCACCTACGTCCAGGGGTTCGAGGCGCAGGACCTCCGCGACGACCCCCTCAACGCCCGCCAGTTCGAGGACCGCTTCAAGACCGACCGCGGCCCGATCGTCGCGGACGGCGAGCGCCTCGCCTGGTCGGACGAGGTCGGCGGCGGCCGCTACCAGCGCCGCTACAAGGACGGCCCGGTCTTCGCGCCCGTCACCGGCTACTTCTCCGTGTTCGCCCAGACCGGCCTGGAGGACGCCGAGAACCACTTCCTGGACGGCAGCGACGCCCGCCTCGCCACGACCGACCTCGTCGACCGGCTCATCGGCAAGCACGTCCCCGGCGGGACGGTCGAGTCCACCGTCGACGTGAAGGCGCAGCGGGCGGCCTACGACGCGCTGAGCGGCGCGGGCGCGCGGCGCGCGGCGGCGGTCGTGCTCGACGCGAAGACCGGCGCGATCAAGGTGATGGCCTCGACCCCGTCCTACGACCCGGGCGAGGTGTCCACGCTCGACCGGCAGAAGGCCGTGCGGGCGTTCGACCGGCTCGGTGACCAGCCGATGAAGCCGCTGCTCAACAAGGCGGCGAACGAGCTGTTCCCGCCCGGCTCCACGTTCAAGACCGTCGTCGCCGCGTCCGCGCTGGAGGCGGGCGCGAGCGAGAACACCCAGGTCAGGGCCGGGCGCAGCTACAAGCCGCCGCGCGCCGGGCAGGCGATCGCCAACGACGCGGGCGACATCGGCGGGTCCTGCGACCTGCCCCGGATCCCGCTCGCCGAGGCGTACGCGCAGTCGTGCAACACCACGTTCGCCTTCATGGGCGCGGAGAAGCCCGGCAACGACGGCGTCCGCGAGGCGGCGTCCCGGTTCGGGTTCGGCGACCGGATCGGGTACGCGCCGGGGCTGCGCGGCGCCGCGAGCTCGTTCCCGGAGACCGGCGAGCCGTCGCTCAGCGCGCTCGGCTCCATCGGGCAGGGCAGCACGGTCGCCTCGCCGCTGCAGATGGCCATGGTCGCGGCCGGGATCCTCAACGACGGCGTCGTGATGAAGCCGCGCCTCGTCGACCGGCTCCGCGCGGCGAACGGCCGGACGGTCGAGAGGTTCTCGCCGGCCGAGCTGTCCCGGGCGATGAGCGCCGACCAGGCGCGGCAGATGCGCGACATGATGCGGGCCGTCGTCGAGCGCGGCACCGGGAAGTCGCTGAAGGGGACGTCCGTCCTCGGCGGCAAGACCGGCACCGCCGACGTCGAGGGCGCCTCCTACAACGACCGCTGGTTCATCGGGTTCGGGCCCCGCTCGGACCCGGAGTACGCGGTCGCGGTGATGACCGAGGCGCCCGGCTACGGCATCGAGTCGGGGCCGGTCGCCGCCGAGATCATCGACGCGCTCGGGTCCTGAGGGGACCGACTCGAGGGCCCGGGTGGAAGCGGGCCGAACGCGATTTGGTACGTTCGCGCCGCAGGTCAGAAACCGGGACCGAAGGGGTTCGCGCCGTGCGCCGTGTCGTCTGTCCGGGATCGTTCGACCCCGTCACCAACGGCCATCTCGACATCATCAGCCGCGCCTCCCGCCTCTACGACGAGGTGGTCGTCGCCGTGCTGATCAACAAGAACAAGAAGAGCCTGTTCACCGTGGACGAGCGCGCCGACATGATCGCCGAGGTCACGGAGGAGTACGGCAACGTCAAGGTCGACAAGTTCTACGGCCTCACCGTCGACTACTGCCGCGAGCAGAACATCCCGGTGATCGTCCGCGGGCTGCGGGCCGTCAGCGACTACGAGTACGAGCTCCAGATGGCCCAGATGAACCACCGCATCGCGGGCGTGGAGACCCTCTTCATGGCGACGAACCCCGAGTACGCGTTCCTGTCGTCGAGCCTGATGAAAGAGGTCGTGAAGTTCGGCGGGGACATCTCCGGGCTCGTCCCCGACACCGTCCACGAGCGGCTCGTGAAGCGGCTCAAGGAGGACTGACCCGGCGCGGCCGCGCGGCGCCGCCGCCCCTGGTCGGACGGCCGCGAGTTGGGACCTCGCCCGGGTCTTCGGTACCCTGGGACATCGGCCATCAGTCACGGCCGTCATTCTCATGCCGCACGAAAGCAGGAATCCGCTGACACGCCTCGACCCCAACGCCCCGCTGGTGCTCGACACCCGAGCTCTGGGCAGGCAACCCGGGTCGTCGCGGGAGGAGCGCCTGTCCGCGCCGGCACCGGAGGATTTCGGCGTCGAGATGGTGGGCGTCCCGGCGGGCGCCGCGATCGAGCTGGACATCCGGCTCGAAGCGGTTCTCGAAGGGGTGCTCGTCACCGGCACCGCGACGGTCCCCCTTGAGGGGGAGTGCGCGCGCTGCCTCGACCCGATCGCCTCGACCTTCGAGGCGGACTTCCAGGAACTCTTCGTCTACGACGACACCCGCTCCGGCGGGAACGCCGCAGACGACGAGCTCCGCCTCGAGGGCGACCTGATCGACCTCGAACCCGTCCTGCGGGACGCGGTGGTCCTCGCGCTGCCGCTGTCCCCGCTGTGCCGGGACGACTGCCCGGGCCTCTGCCCGGACTGCGGTGTACGGCTGGCGGACGCCGAGCCCGGCCACCGCCACGACGACGCCGTCGACCCCCGGTGGGCGGCGCTGCAGGGCCTTGAGGGCGACACGCCCGCCGGGCCCGACCGGGGGAACGGGAGCAACGGCTCCCGTGGAACAGCCGACCGACGAGAACGAAAGCAGGAGGGCTGACGTGGCCGTCCCGAAGCGGAAGAAGTCGCGCAGCAACACGCGGCACCGTCGCGCGCAGTGGAAGGCATCGGCGCCGACGCTGGTCGAGTGCCCGACGTGCCGCGACCAGAAGCTGCCGCACACCGCGTGCGCGACGTGCGGAACCTACGACCGGCGGCAGGTCATCGCCCCGTCGTCCTGAGTCTTCTCGCATCCGGGGGGCGGATCCGCGCGTAGGACCCTTTCGGGGGTGCGGGGGTCGCCCCCCGCACTGATCCAGCGCGACCGCCCCCCGATGCGGCAGGACGGGCACCCGACCACCCCGGCGCGATGTCGGCGTGGTGACCGGCGCGGGAACGAGCAGCGGTCCACCGCGGCTCACAGCGCCCGGAGCCGTGGTGCACGCCGGGATCAGCCGACCGGCGCGCACCTCGTCTTCGCGGACAACCCCTCCCCGCCGTGCGTCCTCGCCGTCCGGCCCATCGGCCGCGCGCCGCAGACGCGTCCGCGCACTGCGCGGCGCAGCCTGTGAGGAGGGCTTGTGAGCGGCAAGAAGAACGATCCGGCGCCGGAGCGCGCCGAGCTGACCGGCGCGCTCGGCGTCGAGGTGGACGCCGAACTGCTCGAACGGGCGCTGACGCACCGTTCGTACGCCTACGAGAACGGCGGCCTGCCCACCAACGAGCGCCTGGAGTTCCTCGGCGACTCGGTGCTCGGGCTCGTCGTCACCGACACCCTGTTCCGCGGCCATCCCGACCTGCCCGAGGGGCAGCTCGCGAAGCTGCGCGCCGCCGTCGTCAACATGCGGGCGCTCGCGGGCGTCGCGCGCGGCCTCGGCGTCGGCGCGCACATCCGGCTCGGCCGCGGCGAGGAGGGCACCGGCGGGCGCGACAAGGCGTCCATCCTCGCCGACACGCTGGAGGCGCTGATCGGCGCCGTCTACCTCGACCGGGGGCTGGACGAGGCGTCCGCCCTCGTCCACCGGCTGTTCGACGCGCTGATCACCCGGTCGGCGAGCCTCGGCGCCGGGCTCGACTGGAAGACCTCGCTGCAGGAGCTCACGGCCGTGGAGGAGCTCGGCGTCCCCGAGTACCACGTCGCCGAGAGCGGCCCCGACCACCAGAAGACGTTCCGCGCGTCGGTGCGGGTCGGCGGGCAGACGTACGGGTCCGGCGAGGGGCGCAGCAAGAAGGAGGCCGAGCAGCACGCCGCCGAGGCCGCCTGGAACGAGATCCGCGCGCTCGTCGTGCGGCGGGAGGCGGCGGCCCAGGACGGCGCGGCGCAGGACGGCGCGGCCGCCGCCGCGGCGGCGCCTGTCGACGGCCGCGGGCCCGCGGGTCAGGAGCAGGCCGGACACGCGGCGCAGGCCGGTGCCTGAGCTGCCCGAGGTCGAGGTCGTCCGGCGCGGCCTCGAACGCTGGACGACGGGTCGCGCGATCGCGTCCGCCGAGGTGCTGCACCCGCGCGCGGTGCGCCGCCACGAGGCCGGGCCCGCCGACTTCGCGGGCCGCCTCGCCGGGCGCACCGTGCTGACACCGCGCCGCCGCGGCAAGTACATGTGGCTGCCGCTCCGCGCCGACGCCGACGGCGCGGAGCCGGGGGAGGCGCTGCTCGCCCACCTCGGGATGAGCGGGCAGCTCCTCGTCGGCGAGCCGGACCGCGAGCGCGAGAAGCACCTGCGGGTCCGGGTCGAGTTCGGCGACGGCGGTCACGACCTGCGCTTCGTCGACCAGCGGACGTTCGGTCACCTGATGGTCGCCGACCTCGTCCCGGACGCGGTCGGCGGCCCGGACGGCCCGGGGCTCGTCCCGGAGCCGATCGCGCACATCGCCGCCGACCCGCTGGAGAAGGGCTTCGACCCCGACGCGTTCTACCGCGCCCTCCGCCGCCGCAAGACCGGCGTCAAGCGCGCCCTGCTCGACCAGTCACTGATCAGCGGCGTCGGCAACATCTACGCCGACGAGGCCCTGTGGCGCGCCAGGCTGCACTGGGCGCGCCCGACCGAGACCATGACGCGGGCGGAGGCGGCGCGCCTTCTCGCGGCCGCTCAGGACGTCATGGGCGCCGCCCTCGCCGTCGGCGGGACCTCGTTCGACAGCCTGTACGTGAACGTGAACGGCGAGAGCGGCTACTTCGAGCGCTCCCTCGACGCCTACGGGCGGCGCGACGAGCCGTGCCGCCGCTGCGGGACGCCGATCCGCCGCGACGAGTTCATGAACCGGTCGTCCTACAGCTGCCCGACGTGCCAGCCCCGGCCCCGGCGGGCACGGTACTAGGGCGGGGCGTGGACGGACGGTGAGCCGATGAGCGGAACGGGGGAGACCATGGACGCGGGCATGGACGCGGGCACGGACGCGCACAGTGACGGCGGCGACGAGGTCGTGCGGCTCACCGCGTGGGTGCGGGGCCGCGTGCAGGGCGTCGGGTTCCGCTGGTGGGTGCGGGCGCGGGCGCTCGAACTCGGCCTCGTCGGCAGCGCCACCAACCTGTCCGACGGACGCGTCGAGGTCGTCGCGGAGGGGCCGCGGGAGCGCTGCCGCCGCCTCCTCGACCTGCTGACCGGCGACGACTCCGGAAGCGGCGCGCTGACGGCCCGGCCAGGGAAGGTGACGGGCGTCGCGGAGCGCTGGAGCGGGGCCCGCGGCGAGGCCCGGGGTTTCGTGGAGCGCTGACCGGGTAGGGAGTTCTGGTTTATACCTGCTAAACTAGTAGAGGAAGGTTGTTACCGGCCTGTGATGTGCGTCTTGACCAGGACAGCGGCCGGTGCGACTCTAGACGATACGCGCACCGACTTCGATTGATTCTCGTGCGCGATCCCTGCTGGTTACTCAGCGTGGAGGACCCTTAGTCATGGCGAAGGCTCTACTCGGCCACGTCGGCGGTCCCGACCCCCGGATGGTCGCGGAGATGCGGCGCCTTCAGCAGCGCGTAC
Source organism: Actinomadura chibensis NBRC 106107 (assembly GCF_001552135.1). GTDB lineage: Bacteria > Actinomycetota > Actinomycetes > Streptosporangiales > Streptosporangiaceae > Spirillospora > Spirillospora chibensis. Next base: position 109,767 of record NZ_BCQP01000001.1, read on the forward strand.
GTGACCTGGAGGCCGAGCTCGTACGGCTCCAGGCGGAGAACGACGCGCTTGCGACGGCGGCGGACGACGATGTGATGTCGCTCGCGGTGAAGGACCGTGAACCGGCGCTGACCTGATCGGCGCCTGAAAATCCCAGTGTGAACAGGGACGCCGCGACGTGGCGTCCCTTTGTTTTGTCGAGGGGGGGCGACCCCCCTGACCCCCCGCGCGACGCAGGCGATCCTCACGACGCCGTTGCGGTTTCTTGTGCCTGTTGCGGTGGGTGGGGCGTCGCTGCGGTCGCCTGCGTCGGCGGCTCGCGCGGCCTCCGGCGCCGGGGGCGCCTCCGGCCGCGCGAGCCGTGGCCCCGGCTCAGGTTCCGTCCGAGAGAAGCCATTGCGGATTGGCGTCGTTGCTGGCCGGGCCCTGATTGGCGGTAAGTGGGGACGGTCGCCATTTCTGGCGTCCCCTGGTGCTTCGCGGGTCATGGTTTGGGCAAGGTTCGGGTCGGGTTTGGTTTATGGCGCTCTGGTGTTTTTGTGCCGTTCTGGGGCGTGGTTGTGACCTTGCTTGGGCTGCGTGACGGTCTCCGCGGGGCGTCGGCCGGTATCGTGCGTCGGACGTGTCGAGGAGGAGGGGGCTGCTAGCGCGTGTATCTGAAGAACCTGACGTTGCGCGGCTTCAAGTCCTTCGCGTCCTCGACGACGCTGAAGTTCGAGCCGGGCATCACCGCCGTCGTCGGGCCGAACGGGTCGGGCAAGTCCAACGTGGTCGACGCGCTGGCCTGGGTGATGGGCGAGCAGGGCGCGAAGTCGCTGCGCGGCGGCAAGATGGAGGACGTCATCTTCGCCGGCACCGCGAGCCGGGCGCCGCTCGGCCGCGCCGAGGTCGTGCTGACGATCGACAACGCCGACGGCGCGCTGCCCATCGACTACTCCGAGGTCACGATCAGCCGGCTGATGTTCCGGTCCGGGTCCAGCGAGTACGCGATCAACGGCGACCCGTGCCGGCTGCTCGACATCCAGGAGCTGCTGTCGGACTCCGGCATCGGCCGCGAGATGCACGTGATCATCGGGCAGGGGCAGCTCGACCGCGTCCTGCACGCCGGGCCCGAGGGGCGGCGCGCGGTGATCGAGGAGGCGGCGGGCGTCCTCAAGCACCGCAAGCGCAAGGAGAAGGCGCTCCGCAAGCTGGACGCCATGCAGGGCAACCTGACCCGCGTCCAGGACCTCACCGGCGAGCTGCGGCGCCAGCTCAAGCCGCTCGGCAAGCAGGCCGAGATCGCGCGCCGCGCCGCCGTCATCCAGGCCGACCTGCGCGACGCGCGGCTCAGGCTGCTCGCCGACGACCTGGTCACGCTGCGCACGAAGCTCGAACAGGAGGCCGCCGACGAGGCCGCGATCCGGGAGCGCCGCGCCGAGACGGAGCGGGCGCTCGCCGGGGCGCAGGAGCGCGAGGGCGTCCTGGAGGCCGAGGAGGCCGCCGAGGCGCCGAGGCTCGCCCAGGTGCAGGACACCTGGTTCCAGCTCTCCGCGCTCAAGGAGCGGCTGCGGGGCGTCGCCGACCTCGCCGAGGAGCGGCACCGCAACGCCGCCGAGGCGCGCGAGGAGGAGCGGCGCGGCCGCGACCCCGAGGACATGGAGCGCGAGGCCGCCGAGATCCGCGAGCAGGAGGAGATGCTCCGTGCGGCTCTTGAGGAGGCTCAGGACGCTCTGACCGGCGCGGTCGACCAGCGGACGGCCGCCGAGGAGGCGCTCGCCGCCGAGGAGCGCCGGTTGCAGGCCGCCGCCCGCGCCGCCGCCGACCGGCGCGAGGAGCTGGCCCGGCTGCGCGGCCGGGTCGAGGCGCTGCGCAGCAAGGCGCAGGCCGGGCGGGCGGAGATCGGACGGCTCGCCGACGCCCGCGAGGAGGCCGCGCGGCGGGCCGGGACCGCGCAGGCCGAGTTCGAGGCGTTCGAGGCCGACGTCGTCGAGGACCCGGCGCTCGCCGCCGAGCACGAGGCCGCGCAGGAGGCGCTCGCCACCGCCAAGGACGCCGCCGAGTCCGCGCGGGCGGCCGTCGACGGCCCGCGCCGCGCGCTCAAGGAGGCCCGCGCCGCCGTCGGCGCGGCCCGTTCCGCCGACCAGGGCGCGCAGAAGAAGGTCACCGCGCTGCAGGCGCGGATCGAAGCGCTCAACCTCACGCTCGCCAGTGCCGCGGACGGTGGCGAGGCGCTGTTGTCGGCGGGGTCTGACGGCTCGCTCGACGGGGTGCTCGGCACCGTTGCTTCGCTGCTGAACGTCCGGGCTGGATACGAGACCGCCGTCGCGGCCGCGTTGGGGAACGCGGCCGAGGCCATCGCGGTCGGGTCGCTGGCGACGGCCGAGGCCGCGCTGGCGCTGCTGCGGTCGCGGGACGCGGGACGTGCCGGGCTGCTGGTCGGCGGAGGGCCCGTCGCGGAGGTGCGGCGGGTTCCGGGTGTCGACTACGCGGTCGACGCGGTGAACGTGCCGGAGGTCGTGCGTCCGGCGGTTCAGCATTTGTTGGGTGATGTGGCCGTTGTGGACGATCTTTCCGCTGCGGCTGCTCTCGTCCGGCGGGAGCCGTCTCTGCGGGCCGTCACACGTGAGGGCGAGCTTGTGGGGGCGCACTGGGCGCAGGGCGGTGCTTCCGGGGGCGGGCAGAGTCTTCTGCGGATGCGCGCGACGCTGGACGAGGCCACCGAGGACCTCGCGGCGGCGGAGACCGCCGCCATGGCCGCCGGGGACGAGCTGGCCGCCGCGCTGGAGCGCGAGCAGTCCGCGCAGGCGGCGGTGGAGGCCGCCGAGGCCGCCGCGACCGAGGCGCAGGCGGGCGTCAACGCGGCGCAGTCCGAGCTCGACCGCGTCCGCGCCCGGCTGCGCGAGTTCGACGCGCAGGCCGCGCAGGAGGCCAAGCGCGCCGCCCGGCTGGAGGCCGACGCCCGCGCCGCGCGGGGCGAGGCGGAGCGGCTCACCAAGGCGCTGGACGCGGCGAGCGAGTCCCTGGAGCGGGACACGGAGGCGGCCGAGGAGCTGGCCCTGCGGCTCGCCGAGTCGGAGGAGGCCGCCGAGGTCGCCGACGAGGCCGGGCACGACACCGAGGCCCGCGACGAGCTGAACGCCCGCTGCCAGGAGCTGCGCGGCGTCGAGATGGAGGCGCGGCTCTCGGTCCGCACGGCGGAGGAGCGCGTCCAGGCGATCGCCGGACGCGCCGACGCCCTCGAACGCGGCGCCCGGCGCGAGCGGGAGGAGCGGGCGCGGGCCGCCGAGCGCCGGGCCCGCCGCGAGCGGCAGGCCCGCGTCGCGAAGGCCGTCCTGCGCGGCGCGCGGACGGCGCTGGAGCGCATCGAGCTGTCCCTCGCCGCGGCCGTCCGCCGCCGGGAGGCCGCCGAGCGGGCGAAGGCCGCGCGCGAGGCGGAGCTGAAGGTCGTCCGGACGCAGGTGCGCGAGCTGTCCGGCACCCTCGAACGGCTGGTCAACGTCGTGCACGGCAACGAGGTCGCGCGGGCCGAACAGCGGCTCCGGCTGGAGCAGTACGAGCAGCGGGCCCTGGACGAGTTCGGCCTTGAGGTCGACTCGCTCGTCTCCGAGTACGGGCCCGACCAGCCCGTCCCGCCCGACCCGGACAAGGGCGAGGACGCCCTGCCCGCCTCCTACGACAGGACGGTGCAGGAGAAGCGCGCGAGGACCGCCGAGCGGCAGCTCAACCAGCTCGGCAAGGTCAACCCGCTGGCCCTGGAGGAGTTCGCGGCGCTGGAGGAGCGGCACGCCTTCCTCACGTCCCAGCTCGAAGACCTGAAGAAGACCCAGCGGGAGCTGCTCGGCCTCGTCAAGGAGGTGGACGAGCGCGTCCAGCAGGTGTTCGCCGCCGCCTACGACGACACCGCCCGCGAGTTCGAGCGGATCTTCGCCCGGCTGTTCCCCGGCGGCGAGGGCAGCCTGTCGCTGACCGAGCCCGGCGACATGCTCGCCACCGGCGTCGAGGTCGCCGCCCGCCCGCCCGGCAAGAAGGTCAAGCGGCTGTCGCTGCTGTCCGGCGGCGAGCGGTCGCTCGTCGCGATCGCGTTCCTCGTCGCCGTGTTCAAGGCGCGGCCGTCGCCGTTCTACGTCCTGGACGAGGTCGAGGCCGCGCTCGACGACACCAACACCCAGCGCCTCATCACCGTCTTCGAGGAGCTGCGCGAGTCGTCCCAGCTCATCGTGATCACGCACCAGAAGCGGACCATGGAGGGCGCCGACGCGCTCTACGGCGTCAGCATGCGCGGCGACGGCGTCACGCAGGTCGTCAGCCAGCGGCTCCGCGAGCACGTCTGAACCGGGGCGGCTCCCGGTCAGGACGCGGGCTCGGCGACGGGCTTGAGCAGGTACCCGCGGACGCCGGTCTTGCCGCACTCTGCGTGGACGGCCTGGAGCCCGCCCGTCTCGCGGAGGTCGACGCCCACGCACATGCCCTCCGCGCGCGTCGCCTCCGGGACGATGTCGAACACCCGCCCCGCCTTCGCCTGCCCGGCGGACTGCGTCAGCCCGAACCGCTGCATCGCGTCGTCGTCGCCGCACTCCGCCATGTGCAGGGCGGCGTCCTTCTCGCGGGAGTCGAGCGTCGCGCACCAGAGCTTCGAGGCCGGCGTCCACGCCCGGAGCTGGAACGTCCCCGCCGCGGCCCCCGCCCTGACGAGCTTGATCCGCTGGAGGTTGTCGTCGTCGGTGCACTTGTCCTGCGCGAGCTGCGGCTTCAACCGGTCGTCCGGCAGGACCGACAGGCAGTTGCCGGACTTCTCGTCGTCGGTCACCGGGGTGATCGTGTACCAGCCGGGCGCGGGCGGCGCCGGCTTCGGGCCCGCCTGGACCGTGGCCTTCGACGGCGCGGCCCGGTGCCCGCCCCCGCCGTCGCCGCCGAGGAGGTCCGGCAGGGTGGAGGCCACCACCGCGATCGTGATGATCGCCGGGGCCGCCACCAGCAGCGACACGCGCCGGTGCGGGGCGGGGACGCGGCGGGACGTCCGGCGGTGCCGGGGCGCCGCCGACGACGACCGCGCGTGCCGTCCCGACCCGGTCTCCCTGGGCTTTTCGGCGGGCCTTTCCGCCGGGTTCTCCTTCGCTTTCTCCACCGCCTTCTCGGGTGCGGGTTGCGGTCCCATGTTCAGCGCGGCGGGCCGTCCGGCGACGCGCCGGTCGCCGTCCGCCGGAACGGCGGCCGGCGCCCCGACCGCGGGCGCGGCGACCGCGGGTTCCGCGGGTGCGCAGAGGCGGTCGTGGACGCGCAGCCACCGGTCCCGCTCCTCGGGCACGAGGCCGCATGTGGTCACAAAAGCGGACAGCAGGACACGGTCCGGCAGCGTTTCCGCGCCGAGCATTCCCGCGACCCCGTCCGAAATGGTGATCCCGGCCGCGCGCAGCCGCTCGTCGATCTCGGAAAGCGGCAGGCCGGACCATTGGCGCAGGCGGCTCAGCAGAGCGAGGAGGTCGGCGGGGACGCGCGCCTCCTCCGGCTGCGGCACCGCCCTCGGAACCGCCAACGGTGTCCTTCCGTGTACGGGAACGCGGGTATTAGTGGGCATCGTAGCGATCTCCTGTCCCCTAATGGCTAATGTTCGTTATGCGGTCTTTGGCAAGATCAAGATCCATGGCGTCATGAGGTTCGGCGCCCGTCACAGGGAGGGGCCCGCGATGCCGGACTCCGGTGCTCAGCTCCCGCCCGCGCTCCGGCGTTCCGTCGAGACCCGGGTCGGCACCACGTTCGTTCTGCTCATGCAGCTCCGCGTGCTCGTCGTCGGGGTGACGGTCCTCGTGGACGGGCAGGTCCGCGGCGACCGGTGGGCGCTCGGCGTGCTGGTCCTCGCGGTGGTGGTGTCGGGTGTCGCGCTCGCGGGATGGGAGAAGGTCGTCCTGCGGCTGTTCGAGCAGCCCGCCCTGCTGGCCTTCGACGTCCTCATCGGCTACGCCGTGCTGCGCGTCGGCGGGATCTTCGGGCCGTACTTCCTCGTCACCGTCGTGACCGCGGGCCTCGCCGGACTCCTCTACCGGTGGCAGGTGACCGCGCTGCTGTGCGCGCAGCAGACCGTCCTGTACTACACGGCGCTCTACCGGAACGCCCCGGACGACGACGGCCGCGTCACGATGCCGCTGCTCCTCGTCCTGCCCGTGTTCTACGGCGTCGCCGCGCTGGTCGGGACGGTCCTGCGCCGCCTGTTCGACGAGCACGCCGCCGCCGAGGAGCGGCGCTGGCGGATGGAGGCCCTCGCCATGGCGGCCGAGGAGCGCACCCGGCTCGCCAGGGAGATGCACGACTCGCTGACCGCGACGCTGTCCGGGATCGCGCTGTCGGCGACCGGCCTGCCCGCCTGGGTCCGCAAGTCGCCGGACCGGGCCGCCGAGGAGGCGGCGCGGATCGCCACCGCCGCGCAGGTCGCCACCCGGGAGGCCCGCTCGCTGATCGCCGAGCTGCGCGACGAGGCGGGCGGGACGCCGCTCGCCGAGGCCGTCCGGGAACTCGCGGACGAGTGGCAGGGCCGCACCGGCGTCCCGGTCGGCGTCACCGCCGCGCCGGACGCCGACCTCCCGCCGCCCGCGCGGCGCGAGCTCGTGACGATCGTCCGGGAGGCGCTGGAGAACGTCCGGCGGCACGCCGAGGCGTCCCGGGTCGAGATCGCCACGCGCGCCGTCGCGGACGGGGTGCAGGTGCGCGTCCGCGACGACGGCCGGGGGCTGCCCGGACGCCCCGACGACCCCGGCTGGCTGGACGCGCTCGCCCGCGGCGGACACTACGGCCTCGTCGGGATGCACGAGCGGGCCGGACGCGCGGGCGGGCGGCTCGCGGTCGCCTCCGTCCCGGGCGGCGGCACCGAGATCACGGTGCTGGTCCCGGCGGCGGGCGCGGACGCCGAGCCCGCCCGCGCCGAGCTCGGGAGCGGCTGATGGGCGAGCCGCGGGCCCCGGACGCGCGCTACCGCGTCCTCGTCGTGGACGACAACACCTTCATTCGCGCCGGGCTCACGTCCGCGCTGGAGGCGACCGACGACATCGAGGTCGTGGGGGAGGCCGGGGACGGCCGGACCGCCGAGGAGATGGCGTGGCGGCTGACGCCCGACGTCGTCCTGCTCGACGTGCGGATGCCCCGGGTGGACGGGATCAGCGCCGCCGCCGTGCTCAGCAAGATCAGCCGGGTCATCATGCTGACCCAGGTGGACGACCCCGACGTGGTGCTGTCGGCCGTCCGCAACGGGGCCGTCGGGTACCTCGTGCACAACACCTTCACCGTGGACGAGCTGGCCGCCGCGATCCGCGACACCGTCCGGCACCGGGCCCACCCCCTCTCGCACGCGGCCAGCGCCGCCCTCATCGACGCCGCGCGGGCCGAGCGTCCCGCGGCGCCCGCCGCCGATCCGGCGGAGCGGCGCGCGCGGTACGGCCTTTCCGCCCGCGAGGCCGAGGTCATGGAACTGATCGTGCGCGGTCTGGCCAATCAGGACATCGCGGCCAAGCTATTTCTCACCGAGAAGACCGTCAAGAACTACATCAACCGCATATATGCGAAACTGGGCGCGCCGAACCGGGCCACCGCCATCGTGACCTGGATCGGGCTGCCGCCGGGCGGTTGAACTGCGCGTACGCGATTGGGGCCCGGGGCCGCCGGCGTTAGGGCCCTAGGGCCCTAACCGCGTCCGGCGCCCGCGCCCTAGCCTTTCGGACGAATGGTGAACACATCGGACGGTGCCTTTCTCCGGGCCGCCGTCTCATTTCGTCCCGGAGGTGCACCGTGCTTTTTCCGCCGCGCAACAGAATGGCCGCGGTCGGCGGCGGGATCGTGGCCGCCGGCTGCTCGCTCGCGCTCGCCGTCCCGTCGTCGTCGGCGCCGGGCCCGGACCCGTCCCGCGCGATCGCGCTCGGCGCGCTGGAGCGCTCCGCCCCGGCCGTCTCCTACACGAAGCCGGGGCCGCGCGACCGGGAGGGCGCCGCCGCGACGAAGGCGGCGAAGAAGCCGGTCCCGACCACGGCGGCGAAGCGCTACGGGTGGGGGCGCCCGATCGCCGTCGACGGGTTCCGCACGCTCGACCGGCGCGCGTGGGAGGTCTACGAGGGGCCGGGTAACAACGGGAAGGGCCGGCGCCTCGCCGGCGCCGTGACGGTGAAGGGCGGCGTCCTGCGGATCACCGGGACGCGCGGCGGCGACACCGGCGGCCTCGCCTGGCTGCGCGGCGCGCAGAAGGAGGGCCGCTGGGAGGCGCGGGTCAAGGTGAGCCGGGGCTGCGCCTGCTACAACGCGAACCTGCTGCTGTGGCCGGTCGACGGCGGCGGCGGGACGGACCCGCGCGGCGGCGGCGGTGAGATCGACTGGATGGAGACCTTCGGCGACCGCGGCCTGCGCGAGGGCACGAACTTCTTCCTGCACTACGGCCCCGAGGACGACCACCGGCGCAAGGACGCGCACGTCCGCGTCGACCTGCGGAAGTGGCACGTCTTCGCGGTGGAGTGGAACTCGCGGGGCGTGACCGGCTTCATGGACGGGCGGAAGACCTTCCACACCTCAGACCGCGCGGCGCTGCCGCCGGGGAAGATGGGGCAGGCCGTCCAGCTCGACTGGTTCCCCGGGCTCACCAAGCGGACGAAGCCCGGCGTCAGCCGGACGGCGCCCGTCACGATGTCGGTCGACTGGATCGCGATGTACCGTCCGTGAGCCCAGGGGCTTGAGGGGGCTATCTCACGATCTGCCAGAGCTGGTTCTCGCGGCGCAGGACGAACTTGTCCTGGAGGGTGCTCGCCACCATGGAGCCGCTCGTCCAGTGCAGGGCATTGAAGGGGATGACCGCCTCCTCGCCCACGATCCGGCCGCCCTTCACCGTGACGGTGCGGAGGGCCTCGCGCTCCGCCGGGCGGACGAGGTGCGGCGTGTTGCGCACCCCCCGTTCGCAGTTGCCCTTGAGCGCGTCGCCGCGGACGAACTTCCCTCCCGGGGCGACGTAGCGGCAGACCGCCGGATCCCCGGCCGCCTGCCCGCGCAGGAACGCCTGGAGCGCCTGCCGCGCGCCCTTGATCCCCGGTTGCATCGCCGGGTCGGTGGAGCGCTCGACCGGCTTCGGCGAGCTCTCCGCGCCGGTGGGCTCGCCGGACGAGGCGGTGGGCGAGGCGGCGGACGACGCGCCCGCCTCGGCGCCCTTGGAGCCGCCGCCGGAATCGTCGCCCGAGCAGCCGGTGAGGGCGGCGGCGAGGAATGCCAGCGCGAGCGCCGTCCCGGCGAGGCCGTGAGGTCCGTGACCGGCATGGGCGGCGAATCGTCGGGCCATGGGATGCCTCCATGAACGCGGGGTGTCCGGACAATGCCCGGCGGCCGCCTTTCACCATGATCAGGCGGCCAGCCGAAGATTAACGCCTTTCCCGGTCGGTGACCAGAGGTCAGAACACGGGCCAGATCGGCGCGGACACGCGCCGTCCCGCCGCCCGCCGGACCAGCGCGGGCAGGGCCCCCTATTCCCGAATCGGGGCCCTAGGGCCCTGGGCCCGGGAATTGCGCGCCCGTAGCGTCTCCGGTCGACGGCAAGACCAGCGGGAGGGGAATTCCTCGTGAAAGGGAGCGCGGAACTCGCGGCACCGGGCGCGCCGCTCGCCGTATCCGGCTACGGCCGCGGCGGCGGCGCGTTTTCCGCGCGCGTCCCGCGCCGCGCGGCCTCCGGGCCCGGCGCCCTGCCCGGGGGCGGGCGCCGACCCGGCGGCCCGCGGTCCGCCGCACCGGCGGCCCGCCGACGGTCCTGTGGTCCGCCGCTCCGCCGACCCTGTGGTCCGCCGGACCGGCGGCCCGGCGTCTATCGCTCCGCCGGGCGGGTGGTCCGGTGAATTCCATCGAAGTGATATGGACCACGTTTTCCGGAACGTTCCGCCGGTCGGCGTTCCGCATTTCAGGCTCATCGCGGGCCCGGGTTCCCGTTGATTTCCGGCCGCCAATGGCGCATTGCGCTCCGCGCATTCCCGCCGGTTATCGGTTGATCGCCGGGACGGCCGTGCACCGACCGTGACAACGCGGCGACGCTGGCGGGCTTGTGCGCCCCGGAGCCATCCACTACGCATGTGCACCGTGGTTCTCCGCCGCCCCCGCCACCACACCGGACACCCCGCCCGGTGCGGAGGACCACCGAGAGGTGATGCCCATGGACCCGCGGAAACTCAAAGACAATTTCGCCCTGGTGGGCGCGAACGGCGTCGAGGTCGCCGAATATTTCTACGCCGACCTTTTCGCGCGGGCGCCGCAGCTCAGATCGCTGTTCCCGGCCGGGATGGGGCGCCAGCACGAGGTGCTGCTCGCCGCGCTGTCCCAGATCGTCTCGTCCGTCGACGACCCCGACACGCTCGTCCCGTTCCTACGGGACCTCGGCAAGCGGCACGTCGGCTTCGGCGTCACCGCCGAGCACTACGCGCCGGTCGGCGCGAGCCTGCTCGCCACCCTCGCCTACTTCACCGGCCCCGGCTGGGACGCCGCGCTCGAACGCGACTGGACGGCCGCCTACGGCCTCGTCGCCCAGGTCATGACGGAGGCGGCCGCCGAGCAGGCCGTCTGAATCCGCCGTGGACGCCCAGCGCCTCAAGGACAGCTTCGCCCGCGTGGCGGAGCAGGGCGACGCGGTCGCCCTCTTCTTCTACTCCGACCTGTTCGTCCGCAACCCGCACCTGCGGGACATGTTCCCCATCGGGATGAGCCACCAGCGCGACAAGCTGCTGCGCGCCCTCGGGACCATCGTCGCCCAGGTCGACGACCTGCCCGCGCTCGTCCCGTTCCTCCAGCAGCTCGGCCGCGACCACCGCAGGTTCGGGATCATCGCCGAGCACTACCCGCACGTCGGCGCCAGCCTCGTCGCCACCTTGCGGCACTTCTCCGGGACGTCCTGGAACGAGGACGTCGAGAGCGACTGGAACGCCGCCTACGGCCTGGTCGCCAAGGTCATGCTCGAAGCCGCCGACGAGGACTCGCTGAGCAGCCCCGCCTGGTGGAACGGCCAGGTCGTCGCGGTCGAACGGCGCCGGTTCGACATCGCCGTCCTGCGCGTCCAGCCGGACCGGCCGCTGCCCTACCGGCCGGGCCAGTCGGTCGCGCTGGAGGTGCCGTCGCGGCTGCGGCACTGGCGGTACTACTCGATGGCGAACGCGCCGCGTCCCGACCAGACCGTGGACTTCCACGTCCGGCTGGTGGACGGCGGCCCGGTGAGCCCCGTCCTCGTGCGCGGGACGGAGACCGGCGACCGCGTCCGGATGGGCGCGCCCGTCGGCACCCTCACCCTGGACGAGGAGTCCGGGCGGGACGTCCTGCTCGTCGCGGGCAGCACCGGCCTCGCCCCGCTGAAGGCGATCCTGGAGCAGATCGCCCGCCGCCCCGCCCCGCCGCGCGTCCACCTGTTCTTCGGCGCCCGCACCCGCGACGGCCTCTACGACCTGGAGGACCTGACCAAGATGGCGGGCCGGTTCCCCTGGCTCAGGGTGGTGCCCGCCGTGTCGGACGAGTCGGGCGGGCACGGCTTCTCCACCGTCCTCCAGTCCGGGCCGCCGCCGGGCGCGCAGCCCGCGTCGCGGTCCTGGTTCGACGTCCCCGGCCCGCCCTCCCCGGGCGCCCAGCCGCCGGGCGCGCCGCCGGGCGTGTCCCCGGGCGTGCCGCCGGACGGGGGCGACGGCGTGGAGCACGGGAACCTGTCGGACGTCGTGGCGCGGCACGGTCCGTGGGACGGCCACGACGCCTACGTGTGCGGACCGGCCGCGATGGTCGGGCACACCGTCGAGCAGCTCGCGCGGCTCGGCGTCCCAAGGGACCGCATCCGGCTGGAAACCTTCGCAGACGCACAGAGGTGAGCGCGATGAACTCCCCGAACCTTCCCGTCGTCTCCGAGGGAACGCGGCTGACCCCGGGCGAGCTCCACTCCGTGGTGTTCGCCCGGGCGGCGCTCGGCCGCCGCGGCTACGACGAGGAGCAGGTCCGCAACTTCCTCGCCTACGTCGAGCGGGAGCTCGTCCAGATCTTCAACGACCAGGCGGTGCTCGCCGACGAGGTGAACCGGCTGCGCGCCCAGGCCGCCAAGGGGACCCGCGGCGTGATGGCGCCCGAGGACGCGCACTTCCAGGCCGTCCGGATCCTGTCGCAGGCGCAGCAGACCGCCGACCTGTACGTGGCGGACGCCGAGCGCTACACCCGCGAGCTCGCCCACGAGGCGCGGCTGCAGCGGGAGGCGATCCTGTCCGACGCGAAGGGCCGCGCCGAGCAGATGCTGGAGGACGCGCACCGCAAGGCCGTCGCCGTCGCGGAGGCGGCCGTCCGGCACGCCGAGCAGGCGCCGCCGCCCGCGGCGTCCCGCGCCGGGGCCATGCCGGACGGAACCAGGGGCATGCCGGACGGCGCCCGGGGCATGCCGGACGACGAGCGCCTCGCCCTCCAGCGCGAGGTCGCCTACCTGCGCACCTACAGCGACGTCTACCGCAGCCACCTGCGCAGCTACCTGGAGGCCCTGCTGCGCAACGTCGCCGAGTGGGAGGCGTCCGAACAGTCCTCCCTGCCCCGCTGACCTGGGGTTCGCGGTCTCGCGGCCGCGGTTTCGCGTGGTCGCGGTTTCGCGCGGCGCGCCCCTGGGGGCAGACTGTGCCGCCGGGCGGACACCTTCTGTAAAACTGGGGGCGCTATGGAATATGTGATCGTCATCGCCGCGCTGGCGGCCGTCGCGCTGATCGCGGGCGGCGTCTGGCTGCTCGGGCCCCGCCGCACCCGGCCGCGCCCGCCCGTCGAGCGTCCCGCGGAACGGACCGGCGGCGCCACCGCCGTCGACGAGGCGGAGGCGGGCGCGACCGTCGCCGAGCGCCCGCCCGTGGAGGCGGCGCCGCCCGTCGTCGAGATCGAGAAGCCGCCGCCGGGCGCCGGGCGGCTCGTCCGGCTGCGGGCCCGGCTCGCGCGCTCCCAGAACACGTTCGGCAAGACCCTCCTCGGCCTGCTGTCCCGCGACACGCTGGACGACGACGCCTGGGAGGAGATCGAGGACACCCTGATCACCGCCGACATGGGCACGACCGTCGCCCGGCAGGTCACCGACGACCTGCGCACGCGGGTCCAGGTCCTCGGGACGCGCAGCCCCGAGGAGGTGCGCGCGATGCTCAAGGAGGAGCTGGTCAAGCAGATCGGCCCCGACCTCGACCGCTCGCTGCACACCGACGCGCCGGGGGAGCGTCCCGCCGTGATGATGGTCGTCGGCGTCAACGGCACCGGCAAGACCACCACGTGCGGCAAGCTCGGCCGCGTCCTCGTCGGGGACGGCAAGACCGTCGTGCTCGGCGCCGCCGACACCTTCCGCGCCGCCGCCGCCGACCAGCTGGAGACCTGGGGGACGCGGGTCGGGGCGCAGGTCGTCCGGCGCGGCGAGGGCGCCGACCCGGCGAGCGTCGCCTTCGACGCCGTCAAGCAGGGCATCGACTCCAAGGTCGACGTGGTCATCGTCGACACCGCGGGCCGCCTGCACACCAAGACCGGCCTGATGGACGAGCTGGGCAAGGTCAAGCGCGTCGTGGAGAAGCAGGCCATGGTCGACGAGGTCCTCCTCGTCCTGGACGCGACGACCGGGCAGAACGGCATGCAGCAGGCCCGCGTGTTCGCCGAGGTCGTCAACATCACCGGCGTCGTCCTGACCAAGCTGGACGGCACCGCGAAGGGCGGCATCGTCGTCCAGGTGCAGCGGGAGCTGGGCGTGCCGGTCAAGCTCGTCGGCCTCGGCGAGGGCCCGGACGACCTCGCCCCGTTCGAGCCCGAGGCGTTCGTGGACGCGATCCTGGGGGACTGAAATCCCGCCGATGATTCGGTAGATCCGGTTTGTGAGGTTCCGGAAACACCGGTGAAACACACCGGTACGGGGTTTCACATCACCGAAACACCCGAGTCCTCCCGGTGAAACCGCCGCGTCCGAATCTCTGAGCAGTCGTGTTCTCCGGCGAGGAGGGACTGTCTCGGAGATGAAGATCGATAGCGGTAGTACCGCATGGATGCTGACGAGCAGCGCGCTCGTCCTGCTCATGACGCCCGGCCTGGCCTTCTTCTACGGGGGCATGAGCCGGGCGAAGAGCGTCCTCAACATGATGATGATGAGCTTCGTCAGCATCGCCGTCGTCGGGATGGCGTGGGTCGTCTACGGCTACTCCCTCGCCTTCGGCGACGGCGGCCCGGTCGGCTCGTTCGTCGGCGGGTTCGGCGACCTCGGGCTCGTCGGCCTGGAGAAGGCGGCGACGGCGGGCGACGGGACCGGCGTCCCGCAGCTCGTCTTCGCCGCCTTCCAGGCGACGTTCGCCATCATCACGGTCGCGCTCATCAGCGGCGCCGTCGCCGACCGCGCCAAGTTCGGGGCCTGGGTCGTGTTCTCCCTGGCCTGGGTGACGCTCGTCTACCTCCCGATCGCGCACTGGGTCTGGTGGACGGACGGCAAGGGCGGCTCCGGCTGGCTGTTCGACCTCGGCGCCCTGGACTTCGCGGGCGGGACGGTCGTCCACATCAACGCGGGCGTCGCGGCGCTGGCGCTGGTCCTCGTCCTCGGCCGCCGCAAGGGCTGGCCGCGGGAGCCGATGCGGCCGCACAACCTGCCGTTCGTCCTGCTCGGCGCCGGGCTGCTGTGGTTCGGGTGGTTCGGGTTCAACGCGGGGTCGGCGCTGTCGTCGGGCGCCACCGCGGCCGTCGCGTTCGTCAACACGCTCGCCGCGGCCTGCGCCGCCGCGGTCGCCTGGATCGTCGTCGAGAAGGTGCGGGACGGCGCGTCCACCACGCTCGGGATCGCGTCCGGCATCGTCGCCGGGCTCGTCGCGGTGACCCCGGCGTGCGCGTTCGTGACGCCGCTCGGCGCGATCGCCCTCGGGCTCGTCGCGGGCGCGGTCTGCGCGTTCGCCGTCAGCCTCAAGTACAAGCTGGGCTACGACGACGCGCTCGACGTCGTCGGCGTCCACATGGTCGGCGGGATCGTCGGCGCCCTGCTCATCGGCCTCCTCGCGACCACCGCCGTCAACGGCGCGGGCGCCGACGGGCTGCTCGCGGGCGGCGGGTTCGGGCTGCTCGGCAAGCAGGCGGTCGCCGTCCTCGCGACCCTCGCCTACTCGTTCGTCGTCACGTTCGCCATCGCGAAGGTCATCGACCTGGTCATGGGCTTCCGGATCAGCGTGGACGACGAGACGGCGGGCATCGACGGAACGGTGCACGCGGAGACGGCCTACGACTTCGGCTCCATCCGCGCGGGCACCGCCTCGGGCGCGGGCCCCGGCGCCACCGCCGCGCCGCACGTCCGGGCCACGGCCACCGAGACCGCCGCGAAGAAGGTTGAGGCGAAGAAATGAAGCTGATCACGGCGGTCATCAAGCCGTTCAAGCTGGACGAGGTCAAGAAGGCCCTGGAGGCGTTCGGCGTCAGGGGCATGACGGTCAGCGAGGCCAGCGGCTACGGCCGCCAGAAGGGCCACACCGAGGTCTACCGGGGCGCCGAGTACCAGGTCGACCTCGTCCCGAAGCTCCGGATCGAGGTCCTGGTCGAGGCCGCGGACGCCGACGACATCATCGACGTCATCGTCAAGGCGGCCCGCACCGACAAGATCGGCGACGGCAAGGTCTGGGCCGTCCCGGTCGACTCGGTGGTCCGAGTCCGCACCGGCGAAACCGGCCCCGAGGCCCTGTAATGCCTACCCCACCCAACCACCCCCACCCACCCCACACGGTCAGGTCCCAAACCTCCCAATCCCAGCCGGACCAATCCCAGCCGGGCTGGTCCGAGCCGGGCCGGTCCCAGCCGGGCCGGTCCCAGCCGGGCCGGTCCCAGCCGGGCCGATCCCGGCCGGGCTGGTCCGAGCCGGGCTGGTCCGAGCCGGGTCGGACTCAGCCGGGCCGGGCTCAGCCGGGGCGGTCCCAGTCGGGTCGGACTCAGCTGGGTCGGACTCAGATGGGTCGGACTCAGCCGGGGCGGTCCCAGCCGGGTCGGTCCGAGCGGGGTCGGACGGACCGGACCCAGACAGGCCGGGCTCAGCCGGGGCGGTCCGAGCCGGGCCGGACCCAGATGGGCCGGGCTCAGCCGGGCCGGGCTCAGTCGGGCTGGTCCCAGTCGGGCCGGACTCGGACGGGCCGATCCCAGACAGGCCGGGGCTCGGCGGGGCGGCACCAGGCGGTAGTCAGGCGGTATGTCGGCGGCTGGCGTGTCGGAGGGTGACTTGTCGGGGGATCGTCCGGTGACGGAGAGCTCGGCCATGGCCCGCTCGGCAAACGCGCGCGCGGCCCGCGCGGCCCTCGCGGCGGCGCGGGCCGCGCGCGCCGCCGAACTGGACCACTGGCTCGCCACCCTCCTCCCGGACGAGACCGGGAACGACACCGGGGTCGTCGCGGGAAACAGCGGGGAGGACATCACAAGGGACGGTGCGGGGCACATCACCGCGGACGTCGCGCTCGCCGCGGTCGGCAGTCACGCCCGCCGCGAGCTGACCCCCGGCGGTGACCTCGACTTGGTCCTCCTCCACCGCGACGCCCCCGGCGTGGCGGCGGTCGCGGAGCGGATCTGGTACCCGATCTGGGACTCCGGACTCCGGCTCGACCATTCCGTCCGCACCGTGAGCGAGGCGCGGACCGTCGCCCGCCAAGACTTGAAGGTCGCGCTCGGCCTCCTGTCCGCGCGCCACGTGGCGGGCGCCCCCGCGATCGTGGACGAACTGCGCGCCGCCGTCCTCGCCGACTGGCGGGCGGACGCCCCCGTCCGGCTGGCCGAGCTGTCCGCGCTGACCCGCGAGCGGTGGGAGGCACAGGGCGAGCTGGCGTTCCTGCTGGAGCCCGACCTGAAGGAGGCGCACGGCGGCCTGCGGGACGTCCACGCCATGAACGCGGTCGCCGCGTCGTGGGTCGCGTCCGTGCCCGGCTCCCGCGTCCGCGCCGCGCACGACCTCCTCCTGGACGTCCGGCACGCCCTCCACGAGACCACCGGCCGGTCTTCGGACCGCCTCGTCCTCCAAGAACAAGACCCAGTCGCCCACGCCCTCGGCCTGCCGGACGCGAACGCCCTCCAACGCTCCATCGCCGAAGCCGCCCGCACGATCGCCTACACAAGCACCCACCTATGGCGCCGCGTAGACCGCTACACCCGCAAACGCCGCAAGCCCACCCCCCACCCCACCACCGGCAACGGCCGCCACCTCGCCGTACTCAACCGCGACCCCACCGAGGATGGAGAACACCCCACCAACGCCAACCACACCCCACCCGAGGCCGAGAACCGCTTCGCCAGCGACAATCCCAGCTCCACCAGCGACGACCACCGCCCCCCTGACATCGACCGCCATCCCCCCAACGCCGAACCCAGCCCCATCGACGATGACCGCCGTCCCGCCGGGCTCGACCGCGACTCCGCCGGGAATGAAGGGCAGCGCGCCGAGGGCGACCGCAGTCCTGCGGGAATCAAAGACCCCTTGGCCGGGGATGACCGTCACGACGATGACCGCCGTCCCGCCGGACCCGATCGCGACTCGGTCCCGGACGAGGGGCGGTCCGCTGACGACGAGCGCAGCCCCGCAGGAAGCGAAGGCCGTTTCGCTGGGCATGAACGCCGCCCCATTGACGATGACCGTCGCGCTGACATCGAGAGAGCCGCCGCCGGGGGCGAAGGTCGTCTTGTTGGGCGGACGCGTCGTGCTGTCTTGGGTGGACGCCGTCTTGGTGACGGTGGCGGGCGTTTTGGTGGAGTCGAGCGGCGGCCGGTGGGGGACGGGGCCGTCGAACATGACGGCGAGGTCGTCCTCGCTCGTGGCGCCGACCTGAGCGACCCGGCGCTCGTGCTCCGCGTCGCCGCTGCCGCAGCCCAAGAGGGACTGCCGCTCGCGCCCGCGACCGTCGCCCGGCTCGCTGAGGGCGCCGCCCTTCCAGGCTCGCCGTGGCCGATCGGAGCGCGCGACGCCCTCGTGTCGCTGCTCGGCGCGGGCCCGGCGGCCATCGGCGTATGGGAGGCGCTCGACCAGGCAGGGCTTGTCGTCCGCCTGCTGCCCGAGTGGGAACGTGTCCGGAACCGCCCTCAGCGCAACCCAGTCCACCGCTTCACCGTCGACCGTCATCTGGTGGAGACGGCCGCGGGCGCCGCCGCGCTCACTCGCGAGGTCTCCCGTCCCGACCTCCTCCTCGTGGGCGCGCTCCTCCACGACATCGGGAAGGGCCGCCCCGGCGATCACTCGGTCAGCGGCGCGGCCGTCGCCCGCGACATCGCCGCCCACCTCGGGTTCCCGGACGACGACGTCCGCGTGCTGGAGACCGTCGTCCGGCACCACCTGCTCCTCCCGGAGACCGCGACCCGCCGCGACCTCGACGACCCGATGACCGTCCGCTCGGTGACCGACGCGCTGTCCGCCGTGCCCGGCCGTGAGCGCGAAACCCTCGACCTCCTCGCCGCTCTCGCCGTGGCCGACGGCACCGCCACCGGCCCCGCCGCCTGGGGCGCGTGGAAAGCCGGGCTGGTCGCCGAACTGGCCCGCCGCGCCGCCGCGGCCCTCTCCGGTGGGACGCCGCCCGCCCCCGTCCTGGACCCCGCCCACCTGGCACTGGCCCGCCACGACGGCGCCGCCGTCCGCGTCATCGGCCCCCGCGTCACCATCGCCGCGCCGGACCGTCCCGGCCTCCTCTGGCGCGCGGCCGGAGTCCTCGCCCTCCACCGGCTGGCGGTGAAGACGGCCCGCACGGTCTCGTCCACTCCCGGCGGACACCGGGCGGGCGGGACGGCCGTGCTCGACTTCACCGCCGTCCCCGAGTTCGGGACGCCGCCGGACCCGGCCGATCTGGAGGCCGACCTGCGCCGCATGCTCGCGGACCGCCTCGACGTCGCCGAACGCCTGGAGCGCCGCGCCCGATCGGCACGGACGCCCCGTCCCGGAATGACCGTCCCACCGCCCCGCGTGGTGATCGTGGACGACGCGTCCCGCACGGCGACCGTCGTCGAAGTCCGCGCGCACGACCGCCCGGGCCTGCTGTGGCGGATCGGCCGGACGCTCGGTGCCTGCGGCCTCCAGGTCCGCGCCGCGCAGGTAGACACGCTGGGCGCGGAGGCCGTCGACGTCTTCTATGTGGTCGACGAGACCGGCCTCCCCCTGAACGACCCCGCCGCCCTAGCCCACCTCCGCTCCCGCGTCCTAGCCACCCTCCACTAACCCCCCCGGCCTGAGTAGGCGGTTGGGCGGCTCGGTTCCGGTGGGCTCAGCGGGCGCGGTCTGCGGACGGGCGGGCGGGCTGGGCGGGCCCCTTGGCGAACGGGCTTTGCCGGACGGGCAGGATGCGGCCGGTGACCCGATACGCTGATAAGCGATCCCAGAAGCTTTCAAGGACGGTCCAGACACGTGTTCGAGACGCTCTCCGACCGGTTGACGACGGTCTTCTCCTCGCTGCGCAGCAAGGGCAGGCTCTCCGAGGCAGACATCAACGCCACGGCCCGCGAGATCCGTGTCGCGCTGCTTGAGGCCGACGTCGCGCTGCCCGTCGTCAAGGACTTCATCGCCGAGGTCAAGGAGCGGGCGCGGGGCGCGGAGGTCTCGCAGGCGCTGAACCCGGCGCAGCAGGTCGTCAAGATCGTCAACGAGGAGCTCATCAACATCCTCGGCGGCGAGACGCGCCGGATCCGGCTGGCCAAGAACCCGCCGACCGTGATCATGCTCGCCGGTCTGCAGGGCGCCGGTAAGACGACCCTCGCGGGCAAGCTGGCCCGCTGGCTGAAGCAGGAGGGGCACGCGCCGCTGCTCGTGGCCGCCGACCTGCAGCGTCCGAACGCCGTCCAGCAGCTCCAGGTCGTCGGCGAGCGGGCCGGGGTGCCGGTGTTCGCGCCCGAGCCGGGCAGCGGCGTCGGCGACCCGGTGGACGTGTCGCGCCGGTCCATCGAGCAGGCCAGGCACGCCCAGCACGACGTCGTCGTCATCGACACGGCGGGACGCCTCGGCGTCGACACCGAGATGATGCAGCAGGCCATCGACATCCGGGACGCCGTCAAGCCCGACGACGTCCTGTTCGTCGTCGACGCCATGGTCGGCCAGGACGCCGTCAACACCGCGCAGGCGTTCATGGACGGCGTCGGCTTCGACGGCGTCGTCCTCACCAAGCTCGACGGCGACGCGCGCGGCGGCGCGGCCCTGTCGGTCCGGCACGTCACCGGACGTCCGATCATGTTCGCCTCGACGGGCGAGAAGCTTGAGGACTTCAGCGTCTTCCACCCGGACCGCATGGCGGGCCGGATCCTCGACATGGGCGACATCCTCACCCTGATCGAGCAGGCCGAGCAGGCGTTCGACGCCGAGCAGGCCGAGAAGATGTCGAGCAAGTTCGCCTCGGGCGAGGACTTCACGCTCGAGGACTTCCTCGAGCAGATGATGATGATCCGCAAGCTCGGCCCGATCGGGAACCTGCTCGGGATGATGCCCGGCATGGGCCAGGTCCGCGACCAGATCAGCCAGATCGACGACCGCGACCTGGACCGCATCGCCGCGATCATCCGCTCGATGACCCCGCAGGAGCGCAGCCAGCCGAAGATCATCAACGGTTCGCGGCGGGCCCGCATCGCCGCCGGATCCGGCGTCAGCGTCGGTGAGGTCAGCAGCCTCGTCACCCGGTTCTTCGACGCGCAGAAGATGATGCGCCAGATGGCGGGCGGCATGGGCATCCCCGGCATGCCGGGCGGCCGCCGGAAGGCCACGAAGGCGGCGAAGGCGGCCAAGAACAAGAAGGGCAAGCAGCGCAGCGGCGACCCGCGCAAGCGCGCCGCCGGCAAGCCCCGCCAGGACCAGCAGCCCGCCGCGGACGGCGCTCCCCAGGGCCTTCCCCCAGGTCTG
This sequence comes from Actinomadura chibensis NBRC 106107, assembly GCF_001552135.1. Lineage (GTDB taxonomy): Bacteria > Actinomycetota > Actinomycetes > Streptosporangiales > Streptosporangiaceae > Spirillospora > Spirillospora chibensis. The sequence continues at coordinate 130,558 of NZ_BCQP01000001.1, forward strand.
GGCGGCACCCCCGGCAGCAAGCCGGGCGCGCTCCCGCCGGGCCTGGGCGGCCAGCTCCCGCCCGGCTTCCAAATGCCCGATCTGGGCAAGCTCCAGAGCCGCAAGAAGAAGTAACCACACCTGCGTCGGCGGAATGCGGGGCGCGCGGGTGACCCTGTCCGCTCGCGTCACAGCACGTGGCGGAGCGGCCCTGACCTCCGGGCGAACGCCGGTGTCGGAAAGAGCCCGGTCCGCGGTGTCGACACAGGAGCGCGCGATTGCGCTTTTGGCGTCATCGTCTGGCAGAATGACACGCTGGAAACCCGGAGTCGCCAGGCGCCCTCTCTCGTCCTGTGCGGCCGGAGTCCATGGGCGGCCGTGAGCCGGTGTTCCCCACCTGGCACGGGCCCGTCCACCCTGTAATGAAGTCTGGAGTACACCACACCCGTGGCAGTCAAGATCAAGCTGAAGCGTCTGGGGAAGATCCGGAACCCGCAGTACCGGGTCGTCGTCGCCGACGCCCGCACCAAGCGTGACGGGCGTGCGATCGAGGAGATCGGGCTCTACCACCCCAAGGAAGACCCGTCCCTCATCAAGATCGACTCTGAGCGGGCGCAGTACTGGCTCGGCGTCGGCGCGCAGCCGACCGAGCCCGTCCTCAACCTGCTGAAGATCACCGGCGACTGGCAGAAGTTCAAGGGCGAGCCGGGCGCCGAGGGCACCCTCAAGGTCGCCGAGCCCAAGGCCGACAAGAAGGCCGCGTTCGAGGCCGCGGTCAAGGAGTCGCTGGGCGAGGACGAGGCCGCCGCCACCGCGACCCGGAGCAAGAAGAAGGCCGAGCCGAAGAAGTCCGAGGCGAAGGCCGCCGAGAACACCGAAGCTAAGAGCGAGGGCTGACGTGCTCGAAGAAGCGCTCGAGCACCTGGTCCGCGGGATCGTGGAGAACCCGGACGACGTCCGGGTCCGCGCCCGCCGGATCAGGGGCGGCCGGGTCCTTGAGGTGCGCGTGCACCCCGAGGACCTCGGAAAGGTCATCGGCCGCAGCGGTCGCACCGCCAAGGCCCTCCGCACCGTGATCAGCGCCCTTTCCGGGGGCCGGTACGTGCGTGTCGACCTCCTCGACGTCAACGAGGTCCGCTGAGTGGCGTCCCGATGAGCGAACCGCTCGTGGTGGGACGGATCGGACGGCCGCACGGAATACGCGGTGAGATCACCGTCGACGTCCGCACGGACGAGCCGGAGTCCCGGTTCGCCGTCGGCGCGGAGATCCGCACCGACCCGGCGGCCGCCGGCCCCCTCACCGTCGAGCGTGCCCGCTGGCATTCGGGACGCCTGCTCCTGCGCTTCGCCGGGGTCGGCGACCGGGACGCCGCGGAGGCCCTCCGCGGCGTCTGGCTCGTCGTCGACCCCGACGACATCCCCCCGTCCGCCGACCCGGACGACTTCCACGACCGGGAGTTGATCGGTCTCGCCGTCGTCACGGCGGACGGCGCGGATGTCGGCCGCGTCGCCGACGTCCTCCATCACGGCCAGGACCTCCTCGTCGTGACCGGACCGGCAGGGGAGACGCTGGTCCCGTTCGTGGCCGCGCTCGTCCCCGAGGTGGACGTCCCCGGGGGGCGGCTCGTGATCGACCCGCCCCCCGGACTGCTCGACGGCCCATGAGACTCGACATCGTCACGATCTTCCCCGAGTACTTCGCCGCCCTCGACATCTCCCTCATCGGCAAGGCGCGGCGGACGGGGCTGCTGGACGTCCACGTCCACGACCTCCGCGACTGGACCCACGACCGGCACCGCACCGTCGACGACACCCCCTACGGCGGCGGCCCCGGCATGGTCATGAAGCCGGACCCCTGGGGCGAGGCCCTCGACGCCATCGCCCCTCCCGCACCACCATCCGGACAAGATCAACCTCCTTCCGAACCAGGTCCCTCAGGACCGTCCGCCTCAGACGACCACCCAGAGCCGCTCTCGGAACCAGCCCCGTCGCCACCGGACAGCTCCGCGCCCCGCACTTCCGGGCCGCCCGAAATGTCCGCATTTTCTGGCTTCCACCCGCCTGGTCCGTCCGCTGCCTCCGTCTCGCGGACGCCGGGTGCCTCCTCGTCTTCTGGAGCTGTCCCGCGGCTGGTCATCCCGACCCCGAGCGGGCGGCCGTTCACCCAGGCGCTGGCCGCCGAATACGCGTCCGAGCCCTGGCTGCTGTTCGCCTGCGGACGCTACGAGGGCATCGACTCGCGCGTCGCCGACGAGGCCCGCACCCGCATGCCCGTGGACGAGATCAGCCTCGGTGACTTCGTGCTCGCCGGGGGAGAGGTCGCCGTCCTGGTCATGGTCGAGGCGATCGGGCGCCTGCTTCCCGGCGTCCTCGGCAACGCCGACTCGATCGCCGACGACTCCTTCGCGCCCGGCGCCATGGAGTCGCTGCTGGAGGGCCCCGTGTACACGAAGCCCCCGGTCTGGCGAGAACGGCGCGTCCCGGACGTCCTCCTGTCGGGGCACCACGGCGCGATCGCCCGCTGGCGGCGGGACGAGGCGCTCCGCCGCACCGCGCGGCACCGTCCGGAGCTTCTCGCGCGCCTCGCCCCCGAGTCCCTCGACGAGCGGGACCGGGAGGTCCTCCGTGCTGCCGGTTTTCCGGTTGACGGCGAACGTATGGCAGACTAGAGCGTCCGTGCGTCCAGACCGCACGGCGCCCCAGGACCACTTTCCGCGGCGCGACGCCCCCACGCCAGACCTGCCGGGGCCTCTCGACGCCCGCGTTCGACCATGAGGAACCGCTGCGATGCACACCCTGATCCAGGAGATCGAGAAGGCCGCGATGCGCACCGACGTCCCGGACTTCCGTCCGGGCGACACCCTGAAGGTGCATGTGCGCGTCACCGAAGGCAACCGGAGCCGAATTCAGGTCTTCCAGGGCGTGGTGATCCGGCGCCAGGGCGGCGGCGCCCGCGAGACCTTCACCGTCCGCAAGGTGAGCTACAGCGTCGGCGTCGAGCGGACCTTCCCGCTCAACAGCCCCTCCATCGACAAGATCGAGGTCGTGACGCGCGGCGACGTCCGCCGCGCCAAGCTGTACTACCTGCGGAACCTGCGCGGCAAGGCCGCGCGCATCAAGGAGAAGCGCGACCACTGAGCCGATGAACGATGACGCCCCGGGAACCCGCGACGGTGACCGGGGCGTTGCCCGTTTCGGACGGAGATGGTCGGCCAGGACGGCGGCGACACGCCCGCGTGCGGCGTCCCGCGTGCCGCGCGCCGCTAGGCTTTCGCTCTGATGACTGACGAGGACGATCGGAGAGACGTGCGATCCGAAGCCGAGGGCGCGGTGCCCGAAGAGAAGGAGCCCGTGGACTCGACCGAGGACGCGGCCGACGACTCCGAAGACGACGCCAAGGGCAAAAAGAAGAAGCGGCAGGGCTCGTTCTGGAAAGAGCTCCCCGTCCTCATCGTCGTCGCCGTCGTGCTCGCCCTCGTCATCAAGGCGTTCGCGGTCCAGGCGTTCTACATCCCGTCCGGTTCGATGGAGAACACCCTCCAGGTCGGCGATCGCGTCCTCGTCAACAAGATCGTCTACCACACCCGCGACATCGCCCGCGGTGACGTCATCGTCTTCAACGGCCTCGACTCCTGGGACCCGGAGGTCCAGGTCAAGGAGCCGGGCAACCCCGTCTCCAAGGCGCTGCGCGCCGTCGGCACCGCCTTCGGCGTCGCGCCCAACGAGAAGGACTACATCAAGCGCGTCATCGGCATCCCCGGCGACCACGTCAAGTGCTGCGACGCCCAGGGCCGCGTCACCGTCAACGGCGTCCCGCTGGACGAGAACTCCTACCTTTACACCGACCCGATCACGCACGAGCGGAACAAGCCGTCGAACGACCCCTTCGACGTCACCGTGAAGCCGGGTCAGTTGTGGGTCATGGGCGACCACCGCGAACTCTCCTTCGACTCCCGCTCCCACCGCGGCGACCCGGGCGGCGGCACCATCCCGATCGACCGCGTGATCGGCCGCGCCTTCGTCATCGTCTGGCCCCTCGACCGCATGGACAACCTCCCGATCCCGGACACGTTCAAGCAGAAGGCCCTCGAAAAGTCCTCCGCCGCGGCCCTTCCCGCCACGCCGTACGCCCTGGGCGTCATCGGCACCCTGCCCCTCGCCTACCTCCTGCGTCGCCGCCGCCTGAGAGACTCCTGACGGCAACGGCCGACCCCGCACAGGACCGCGACGCGCAGCACACGGCCGACCAGCCGAAGCCACCGCGCCCACCCACGACGCCGCCGTCCCACGGCCCACAACCCCAGGTCGACCGGACAATGCCACCCCGCCAACCCGGGCCGTTGATCACCCGCAGCGCATAACGCCTGCTCGACCCGACGGTGCGGACCCGTCAGGCCGGGCCGTTGATCACCCGCAGCGCATAGCGCCTGGATAGCTCGGTGGTGTGGGCTCGCTGGTCCGGGTTGTTGACCATCCGCAGCGCATGGCGCCCGGTCAGGTCGGCGGTGCGGGTCTGCCGGGCTGGGTGGTTGATCATCTGCCGCGCATGGCGCCTGGTCGGATCGGCGGTGCGGGGCCGCTGGGATGGACTTTTGATCATCTGCCGCGCATGGCGTGTGGTCGGGTCGGTGGTGTGGGCCCGCTGGGCTGGGGTGTTGACCATGCGCAGCGCATGGCGCCTGGTCGGGTCGGCGGTGTGGGTTCGGCAGGCCGGGGCGTTGATCGGCGGGGGTGTGGAAGGCGGAATCGGGGCGGTGCGGCCGAGTGGGGCTCTGGTCGAGCGCTGCGCGTAACACGTCGTCGGGTGGGTGGTGTTGCTGCACTGGGGCGGCGCGTTGGGTGACGGTTGTGTGTAGCGCCCTACCGGTTTGGGGATGTGGGCAGGTCAAGGCGGGGGCTGATTCCGTGTACTCGGTCATCGCGATTCCTCTGAGCAGGTGTCTGGGATGGGGGTGATCAGGGCCATGGCGGGAAGGATGCGGATCGGCGAGCGGCGGCCGGGGACGGGGACGTACGCTGCGGAGCATGAAGGGTCGCCCACTTCGTTTCACGCCGCGTCGTGACGCGGGGTTGCACGCGTACGAGCGCGTTCTGGAGCATGCCGGGTTCAGCCCGGTGGCCGGGGTCGACGAGGCGGGACGGGGGGCGTGCGCCGGGCCGCTGGTCGTCGGCGCGGTGATCCTTCAGGGCGGACGGGGCAGGATCGACGGCCTCACCGACTCCAAGATGCTCACTCCAGCGCGCCGCGAGGAGCTCTATGAGGAGATCACCCGGCGCGCCTACGCCTGGAGCGCCGTCGTCATCCCGTGCCACGACATCGACCGGATCGGCCTCCACCGCTGCAACGTCACGGGGATGCGCCGGGCCCTGGCTGCTCTGGACAAGCGGCCCGGCTACGTACTCAGCGACGGCTTCCCCGTCCCCGGCCTGGACGTCCCCGGCCTCCCGATGATCAAGGGCGACCAGGTTGCGGCGTGCGTCGCGGCGGCGTCGATCGTCGCGAAGGTCACCCGGGACCGGATCATGGTGGACCTCCACGAGCGGTACCCGGAGTACGGCTTCGACCTTCACAAGGGATACGTCACCCGCGCGCACGGCAAGGCGCTCTCGGTGCACGGACCCTGTCCAGAGCATCGGTTCTCCTACGTCAACGTTGGGCGTGCCTTGCGTAACAATGGAGAGGTGGCCTTGGAGGAGGAGACCGAAGGAGAGGTCCCCGGCGAGGGCCGGACGGAAGGGGCACGAGCGTGAGCGCCGAGGATCTCGAGAAGTACGAGACCGAGATGGAGCTGCAGCTCTATCGCGAGTACCGCGACGTGCTCGGGCTGTTCAGCTACGTCGTCGAGACCGAGCGCCGGTTCTACCTCACCAACTCCGTGGACCTCCAGGTGCGCAGCGTCGAGAACGGCGAGGTCTACTTCGAGGTCACGATGCAGGACGCCTGGGTCTGGGACATGTACCGCCCCGCCCGCTTCGTCAAGAACGTGCGTGTCGTCACCTTTAAGGACGTCAACGTCGAAGAACTCGCCAAAAGCGACTTCGAACTCCCGTCCGACCAATAGCCGTCTCCCGCCTGGACGCGGCTGACCACCCCCTGGCCAGGACAGACTCGGCCTCCTCCAAAGCGATCGGACCTCCTCAGAACTGCGGTCGTTCGACTCCTGACGTGTTGGGCTGACCGGCGAAAACGGTGGGAACCCGTAGTCGCGGATTGCGAAGGGCCGCCCTCCTTCCGTGCCTATGCGGTTCATTCCGGCGGGCCCTGGGATGCGGGCGTGGCGGTGCTGGCGGACTTCGCCGCCGTCGCCAACCGCCAGCCATTGGAAGTGCGTTCCACGAAGCCCGCGGCGGCCAGGAGGCCCAGCTTGGCGTTGACGGTCGGCAGGTCCGTCCCCGCCTTGACGGCGAGCTGGGCGGGACCGACCGCGCCACGGGACGGGAACGCTTCGAGGACGGACCGGGTGACCGGCTCCAGGCGGTCGCGCGGGAAGACCGGGGTGTGCGGGGGCGGAGCGAGGTCGGTGCCGAGGCGGCCGACCGTTTCGATGATCTCCTCGGTGCGGGTGATGACGGTGGCGTTCTCCTCGCGCAGGAGCCGGTGGCAGCCGACCGATGTCCGGCTGGTGATCGGACCCGGGACGGCCATCACCATGCGGCCGAGTTTGGCGGCCCAGGCGGCGGTGTTGAGGGCGCCGCTGCGGGCCTCCGCCTCGACGACGAGCGTCCCGCGCGAGAGGGCGGCGATCACCCGGTTGCGGATCAGGAAGCGGAGCCGGTGCGGGTGGGTGCCGGGCGGCGACTCGCTCACCAGCAGGGACCGCCGGGCCATCTCGGCGAAGAGCCCCTCGTTGGATGCCGGATAAGGTACGTCGACACCGTTCGCGAGGACCGCGACGGTGCGCCCGTCGGCGGCGAGCGCGCCCCGGTGGGCGGCGGCGTCGATCCCGAGCGCGCCGCCGGAGATCACCGTCCAGCCCTCGTCGGCGAGTTCGGAGGCGAAGTCGGAGGCGGCGCGCATGCCGTAGGGGGACGCGGCGCGGGAGCCGACGACGGCGACCGAGCGCAGGCAGTTGTAGCGCAGGTCGCCGGGACCGCGCAGCCACAGGGCGTAGGGGCGTCCACTGCCGAGGTCGTCGAGGGTCGTCGGCCATTCGGGCTCGCCGGGGCAGACGAGACGTCCGTGGAAGCGGGCGCAGACGGCCATGTCCTGGTCGGGTTCGGCGGCGATCAGCCGGATCCGCCAGTGTGCCAGGCGGTCGATCTCCTTCGGGTTGGCCGGTACGTCGTCGGGGAGCCGTCCGGTGTGGATGGCTTCGAGGGCCCGCTCCGGACCGGACCTGTCGATGATCCGGTTGAGGAAGGCGTCGCCGGGTTCGGCGACGGCGGTCAGGGTGGCGCGGGCGGTGCGCTCGTCGCTCATTGGCGCACCGCCGACCAGAGGGCGAGCGCGCCGCCGACGTCGTCCGGCCCGGGCTCGTCGTGGCCCGCGAGGTCGGCGAGCGTCCAGGCGACCCGCAGGACGCGGTCGAGCCCGCGGGCGCTGAGCGCGCCGCGCTGAAGGGCCTGGTCGGCGCCCTGCATCGCCTCCGCCGGCGGGGTGAAGCGGCGGCGCAGCTCCGGCCCGGGGATCTCGGAGTTGGATCTCCACGGGGTGCCCGCCAGGCGTCTGAGCGTCCGGTCCCTGGCGAGCAGGACGCGTTCGGCGACCACCTTGCTGGACTCGGCGAACTCCAGGTCGTAGCGGAGTTCGGCGCGGCTGGCCGGGGTCAGCTCCAGCTTGAGGTCGATGCGGTCGAGCAGCGGGCCGGACACGCGGGACGCGTACTTGCGGCGGGCGCCGGGGGCGCATGAGCAGTCGATCTGCTTGGCGGCGGCGCACGGGCATGGGTTCGCCGCCAGGACGAGCGTGAACCGCGCGGGGAACCGCGCCATGCCCTCGATCCGGCTGATCCGCACCTCGCCCTCTTCGAGCGGCTGACGCAGCGCGTCGAGCGTTCCGGCCAAGAACTCCGGAGCCTCATCCAGAAAGAGGATCCCTCGATGGGCCAGGGACACGGCTCCGGGCTGGAGGACGCGCCCCGACCCGCCGCCGACCAGCGACGCCCGGGACGCCGAGTGGTGCGGCGCGTAGAACGGCGGCTGGACGATCAGCGGCTGGCCCGGCCGCAGCGTGCCCGCGACGGAGTGGATCGCCGTGACCTCCAGTGCGACGTCGGGCTCCAGGGGCGGCATCAGCGTCGGCAGCCGCTCCGCGAGCATGGTCTTGCCGCAGCCGGGAGGCCCGGCGAAGAAGAGATGGTGCCCTCCCGCCGCGCTGATCTCCAGGGCGCGGCGTGCCTCCGCCTGCCCGCGGACGTCGGCCAGGTCCAGGTCGGGCGGGATGTCGTGCCGCCGCACCGAATACCCGTCGACGGGGGAGGGCGTCCCCTCGTCCTGCTCCTCTTCGATGGGCGGTGGCTGGTCGCGCAGCACACAGAGGAGAGCGCGCAGCGTCCTCGCCGACACGACCTTCATGTCCGGGACGAGTTCCGCCTCGGCGGCGTTCGCCTGCGGGACGACCACCGTCTGGCAGCCGTTGTTCGCCGCCGCCAGCACGGCGGGCAGCACGCCCTGGATCGGCCGCAGCCGGCCGTCCAGGCCGAGTTCGCCGATCAGCACGAGGTCGGCGCAGGCGCGGGCCGGGACGGCCTCCGCCGCCGCGAGCAACGCGATCGCGATGGCCAGGTCGAAGGTCGAGCCCTTCTTAGGCACGCTCGCCGGGAACAGCGACACCGTGACATGCCGGTTGGGCCAATCTTCGCCGGAGTTGAAGATGGCGGCCCGAACGCGGTCGCGGGCCTCGCTGAGCGCGGTGTCCGGGAGGCCGACCAGGTGGAGGCCGGGCACACCGCTGGTGATGGCCGCCTCGACGTCCACGACGAGGCCGTCCACCCCGACGAGCGACACTGAACGGGTCTTCGCGAGCGTCATCTAGCACACCTCCTTCAGGTGGTCGATGGAGAAGCCGGTCCCGTCGGAGATCAGGCCGAGGACGTCCACCCGCACGGTCGCCGACCCGACGCCGTGTGCGGCGGCCCACCGCCAGGCCAGCCGCCGTAACCGGGCGGCCTTGTCCGCCGTGATCGCTTCGAGGGGGTCGCCGAAGCGGGTGGAACCGCGCGTCTTCACCTCGCACACGACGTGTCGGCGGCCGTCGTGGGCGACGATGTCGAGCTCGCCCTCCTGGCACCGCCAGTTGCGGTCGAGAATCCTCCAGCCGAGTCCGAGCAGGTAGTCGGTGGCGGCGTCCTCGCCGCGCCTGCCGAGGCTGATGTGGGCTTTCATGGCCTCACCTCCGGACTTCGACGATGCCGTGCGGTGACGGCGCGTGACAGAGGGAACGCGAATTGTGGATAACCTCGGGAACATTCGCGACGATCACGGCGAAACGGCGGCGGGTCCTTGCTTCGGCCGGGTGTCTGGCGCAGCGTGACGCCTGTGACCCTTGCGCTGGAGGAAGCCGTCTCCGAGTTCGGCCGCCATCTGCGCGCGGAACGCGACGTCTCGCCGCACACGCTGCGCGCCTACCTCGGCGATCTGAACGACCTGGTCGGATACGCCGCCGGCGTCGGCGTGACGGAACCGGGGGAGTTGGACGTCCCGCTCCTGCGCGCCTGGCTCGCCCGCCAGCACGCGCTGGGCCGGTCGCGCGCCACCCTGGCCCGCAGGACGGCGGCCGTCCGCGCCTTCACCCGCCACCTGCACCGGCGAGGTCTGCTCGAAGACGATCCCGGGCTGCTGCTCGGCACTCCGAAACGGCAACGGGACCTGCCGACCGCACTCACCCAGGAAGAAGCCGCACGTCTCCTAGAAACTATGGACGCCCAGGGCCCTCTCGGCCTCCGCGATCTGGCCGTCCTGGAACTGCTCTACGGGACGGGCGTCCGGGTCAGCGAACTGTGCGGTCTGGACATCGACGACCTGGATACCGGCCGTCGCACGGTCCGCGTCCTGGGCAAGGGCGGACGTGAGCGGACCGTCCCGGTGGGAGAACCGGCCGTCCGGGCCGTCCAGGACTGGCTCCGGGCCGGGCGCCCCGCCCTTGCGACCGAGAGCAGCGGCCCCGCCCTGTTCCTGGGCGTGCGCGGCGGACGCCTGCACCCGACCAGCGCGCGCCGCATCGTCCACGACCGGATCAACGAGGTCGGCGAAGTCCCCGACCTGAGCCCGCACGGCCTGCGCCACAGCGCCGCCACCCATCTGCTCGAAGGCGGGGCGGACCTGAGGAGCGTCCAGGAGATCCTCGGCCACGCCTCATTGCAGACGACCCAGATCTACACCCACGTGTCGCCCGAACGCCTCAAGCACGTCCATCGGCAGGCCCACCCCCGCGGGGCCCAACCCACCTGACCGCCCCCACCCAACTACGACTGCTAAGGCGTATCAGGCGGCTTCCATGTCCCGGACAGAACGGGGTGTGGCAGCGGGCGCGACTTGGTGAGCGGGACGATCTGCTGCTACGAGCCCTGCTCGATCCCCAAGGCCAGCAAGGACGCGCGGCAGCACTGGCGGCTGTGGCCGGAGGTCGGTGGTGGAGTAGTGCGCCGTCCCGCGTCTGGGGGGCGGGACGGCGGGAGCGAGTGTCAGCGGGCGCGGCGGAGGCGGCGTTCCCGGGACAGGTTGATCACCCCCGGCGGCGGGCGGCGCCGCCGGTGCAGTCGGAACCGGAGCCCGGTCCGGCGCCAGACGAACGCCAACGCGAGGGTGAGTAACACCCCGGTCAGCGCTCCTCCCGTCGCCATGGTGGCGTCCCGGAGCGCCATGGCGGGCTCGTGTGACGCCCTCGGGGCAGGAGCAGGCGACGCCGTGGACTTCGGCCAGTAGGGCAGCAGCCGCACCTGGCGCTGGACCAGGCTCAGCGGATCCAGATAGAGCGAGCCCCGCAGCAGCCCCCAGTGCAGGCACGGCACCCGGCAGTGTGCCACGCCTCCTTCCAGGACCCCGATCCGCGTGCCCGGCGATACCCGCCGCCCTACGCGGACGCTGGCGTGGACGGGCAGATACGTCGTCCGGAGCACGCCGTGATCGATCGCGACCACGCCCCGTCCCGCCAGTGGCCGGGCGTAGGAGACGCGTCCCGCACCGGCGGCGTAGACGGGCTGCCCCGGCCGGGCCGCCAGGTCGACGCCCCGGTGGCCGGGACCCCACGGCGAGGCGGGCGGTGCGAAGCCCCGGACGACCGGCGGCGCGGGCGGTCCGAGCGGCCAGCGCCAGACTCCGGGACTCGGCGTCCCGAGGGCGATCGTGCAGGTGAGGAGCAGTGTCAGCAACGTCATGAATCGCAGCCTGCCGCCCCGCCGGACGCGGCGGCAGAGGCTCCGCCAACTGTGGATAACCTCGCCCGCCGTTCATTCCCGGACACCCCCGCGCCCTGATAATCTGTAGCAGTGTCCGAGAGGGCACCGGCCAGGGCCAGGCCGTCGACGATCCGTCCGCAGGGGGGAGAGACGAGAAGCCGCGGTGAGCGGCGAGGTCACAGACCCGGAAACGGGTCACAGCCGCCTGGGGATGTCCCGGCGGCTGATTTCACGCGCCCGCATGCCACCGCAGACATGGTGGGGCGCCGTCCCCAGGTCCGTCGCCGCGGCGACGGTGGGACGGCACCCGGGCGCAGAGGACAACCAAATGCGGCCCGGCAGGGCCAGAGAAGGAGAACACGGGCAATGGCACCCGTCGTCACCATGCGGCAGCTCCTTGAGAGCGGCGTCCACTTCGGCCACCAGACCCGCCGCTGGAACCCGAAGATGAAGCGCTTCATCCTCACTGAGCGCAACGGCATCTACATCATCGACCTCCAGCAGTCCCTGTCCTACATCGACCGCGCCTTCGAGTTCGTCAAGGCCACGGTCGCCCACGGCGGGACGATCCTGTTCGTCGGCACCAAGAAGCAGGCCCAGGAGTCCATCGCCGAGCAGGCGACCCGGGTCGGCATGCCCTACGTCAATCAGCGCTGGCTGGGCGGCATGCTCACGAACTTCTCCACCGTCCACAAGCGCCTCACCCGGCTCAAGGAGCTGGAGGAGATCAACTACGACGACGTGGCCGGTTCGGGCATGACCAAGAAGGAGCTCCTCGGGCTCCGCCGCGAGAAGGACAAGCTGGAGCGCACCCTCGGCGGTATCCGCGACATGGCGAAGGTTCCGAGCGCCATCTGGATCGTGGACACCAAGAAGGAGCACATCGCGGTCAACGAGGCCAAGAAGCTCGGTATCCCGGTCGTCGCGATCCTGGACACCAACTGCGACCCGGACGAGGTCGACTACCCGGTCCCGGGCAATGACGACGCCATCCGCAGCGTCAGCCTGCTGACCCGCGTCGTCGCCGACTCCGTCGCGGACGGCCTCATCGCCCGCGCGGGCGCCGCGCCCGGCGGGGACGAGAAGCCCGCCGAGGGCGCCGCCACCGCGGTCTCCGAGGAGCCGCTTCCCGAGTGGGAGCGGGACCTGCTGAAGCCGTCCGAGGAGGGCGCCGAGGCTCCGGCGGAGGCCGCCGCGACCGCCGCGGAGGCCCCGGCCGAGGACGCTCCCGCCGAGGAGGCCAAGGTCGAGGAGGCCGCGGCCGAGGAGGCGCCGAAGCCCGCCGAGGCCGAGCAGGCCTGATCCCGCGGTCCCGGCCGTCCGGTGCGGACGGCGCCGGGACCGTCGCGGGTCCCACGACCAACGACGACGAGAGAAGCGAAGAGAGCAATGGCTAACTTCACCGCCGCCGACGTCAAGCGGCTGCGCGACCTGACCGGCTCCGGAATGATGGCCGTGAAGAACGCCCTCACCGAGGCGGACGGCGACTTCGAGAAGGCCACCGAGCTGCTGCGTCTCAAGGGCGCCAAGGACGTCGGCAAGCGCGCCGAGCGCACCGCCGCCAACGGCCTGGTCGCCGAGTACTTCGCGAACTCCGGCGACGGGGCGCTCCTTGAGCTGAACTGCGAGACCGACTTCGTCGCCAAGAACGAGCAGTTCATCCAGCTGGCGAACCGCCTCGTCGAGTTCGCCGCGGGCAGCGGCGCCGCCGACGCGCCGGGCCTGCTGGGCGCCGAGATCGAGCCGGGCAAGACCGTCCAGGCCCTGATCGAGGAGAACAGCGCCAAGATCGGCGAGAAGCTGGAGCTGCGCCGCTTCGCCCACTACCAGGGCGCCTACGTGGCCAGCTACCTGCACAAGTCCGACCCGTCCCTGCCGCCGACCACCGGCGTGCTGGTCGAGCTGGACAAGGAGAACCCCGAGGTCGCCAAGGACGTCGCCCAGCAGATCGCGGCGATGGCCCCGAAGTACCTCACCCGCGAGGAGATCCCCGCCGAGGCGGTCGAGAAGGAGCGGGCGCTCGCCGAGCAGCTCACCCGGGACGAGGGCAAGCCCGAGCAGGCCATCCCGAAGATCGTCGAGGGCCGGGTGAACGCCTACTTCCGCGACTTCGTCCTCCTGGAGCAGGCGTTCGTGAAGGACAACAAGAAGACGATCGCGAAGGTCCTGGACGAGGCCGGGGTCAAGGTCGTCCGCTTCGCCCGGTTCAAGGTCGGGCAGGCGTAAGGGCGCTCTGGAGACGGACACCCGAAAGACGACGCGAGGCAAAGAGGAGGCCGCCGACGTGCCGGACAACACGACCACTAGCGCGACGGCGGCCTCGTCGCCCGTACCCGGGCAGCACGCGCCGCGTGCCGGGTGGAGGCGGGTCCTGCTGAAACTGTCCGGCGAGGCGTTCGCCGGACGCGACCCGCTGGGGATCGACCCGGAGGTCGTCCAGCACGTGGCGGAGGCCATCTCCGAGGCAGTGCGGGACGGCGTCCAGGTCGCGGTCGTCTGCGGCGGCGGCAACATGTTCCGCGGCGCGGTCATGGCCGAGCGCGGCATGGACCGCGGCCGCGCCGACTACATGGGCATGATCGGGACCGTCATCAACTGCCTCGCCCTCCAGGACTTCCTGGAGAAGTTGGGGCTCGACACCCGCGTGCAGACCGCCATCACCATGAGCCAGGTGGCCGAGCCGTACATCCCGCGGCGCGCCATCCGGCACCTGGAGAAGGGGCGTGTCGTCATCTTCGGCGCCGGTCTCGGGCAGCCGTTCTTCTCCACCGACACCACCGCCGCCCAGCGCGCGCTGGAGATCGGTGCGGAGGCCGTCCTGAAGGCCACCCAAGTGGACGGCGTCTACGATGCCGATCCGCGAAAGAATCCTGACGCGGTCAAGTTCGACCGTTTGGATTACGGTGAAGTCCTACAGCGGGGGCTGAAGGTCATGGACGCGACGGCCATCAGCCTCTGCATGGACAACGCGCTCCCCATCGTGGTCTTCGACCTCATGGGGCAGGGCAACATCGTCCGGGCCGTCCGGGGTGAGAAGATCGGCACGCTGGTCAGCCCGGAGGAGGGCTGACCGGCAGCCCTCCAGCCGCAGTACGCGTCGCGGCGCCGGACGCGGAGCCGGGCGCGGAGCGGAACCGTCCGACCAGGCCGACCAGATGACACGGGAGTCACAGTGATCGACGAGACCCTCCTCGAAGCAGAGGAGAAGATGGAGAAGGCGGTCGCGGTCGCCAAGGAGGACTTCCAGGCCATCCGCACCGGACGGGTCACCCCCGCCATGTTCAACAAGATCACCGCCGAGTACTACGGGACGCCGACGCCGATCAACCAGCTCGCGTCGTTCACCTTGCCGGAGCCCCGGATGGTCATCGTCCAGGTCTTCGACAAGTCGTCCATGCAGGCGGTGGAGCGGGCGATCCGGGACAGCGACCTGGGCGTGAACCCCACCAACGACGGCAACGTCATCCGCGTCGTCTTCCCCGAGCTCTCGGAGGAGCGGCGCAAGGAGTTCATCAAGGTCGCGGGCCACAAGGCCGAGGAGAGCCGGGTCTCCATCCGCAACATCCGCCGCCGCGCCAAGGACACCCTCGACAAGCTCGCCAAGGACGGCGAGGCGGGGGAGGACGAGGTCCGGCGTGCGGAGAAGGAGCTCGACGACGCCACGCACCGCTACGTGGCGCAGATCGACGAGCTCCTTGAGCACAAGAAGGCTGAGCTGCTCGAAGTTTGATGGGACTCGACGACGCCGGGGAGCCCTCCCGCTCCCCGGATGAGCCGGAGGCCGACATGGCCGGGCGGACGCCGGATACGTCCACCGGGGACACCTCGTCCTCCGGCCCCACCCCCTCCACGGGCGCGCACGCGTATGCGGGCCCTTCCGACAACGGGACGTCCCCCGAGGCGACGTCCGGCAGCGGGACGCCCGGAGACGAGGCGTCCGCCGACGGGACGTCCGGCGGCAAGCGCGAAGGCAAGGCGGGCCGTAACCTTCCGCTCGCCATCTCCGTGGGCCTCGGGCTCGGGGCCCTCGTCCTGTTCTCTCTCTACACGGTCAAGGAGATCTTCCTGGCCGTGATGGTCGTGTTCCTGTTCGTCGGTATGCGGGAACTGACCGAGGCGTTCAAGAGCCGCGACATCCGCGTCCCGTTCATCCCGGTCGCGACGGGCATGGTCGGTACGCCCGTCGTGACCTACGTGTGGGGGCCGACCGCGACGGTCGCGGCGCTGTCCCTCACGGTGCTCGCGCTGCTGATGACGCGGATGACCGAGGGCGCCGAGGGGTACGTGCGGGACGTCGCCGCGGGCGCCCTCGTCGCCGGTTACCTGGTCCTCATGGGCGGCACCGTGGCGCTCCTGCTGCGCCCGGACGACGGCGACCACCGCATCGTCATCTTCATCGCCATCACCGTCGCGAGCGACACGGGCGGGTACTTCGCGGGGTCGTTCCTGGGCAAGCACAAGCTGGCGCCCACGATCAGCCCCAAGAAGACCTGGGAGGGCGTGACGGGATCGGCCCTCACCTGCATGGCCGTCGGCGGCTGGCTCGTCTGGTGGCTGATGGAGGGCGGCCACGTCTGGCAGGGCGTCCTGATCGGCCTCGCCGCCGTGGTGACCGCGACCGCCGGCGACCTCGTCGAGTCGATGATCAAAAGGGATCTCGGCATCAAGGATCTGGGAACGATCCTGCCCGGCCACGGCGGCGTCATGGACCGCCTGGACTCACTGGTCGCGACCGCACCCGTCGTGTGGCTTCTCTTGGAACTGTTCGTTCCCGCCTAGGGCCGCCCGTAGGGGCTCCTAGGCGGGGGTGCTGCGAACTGGGGCGTGGGCGTTAGGAGACGACCCAGGAACGGCCCTGCTGGGCGAGGCGGCGGACGAGCGCGTCCGATCCCTCGCTCTTGGCGAAGCGGTGTTCGTCACCGGTGATGGGCACGAGCCACAGCCACCGGACGGGGTCCTCGTTCTGCGTCAACCCGGTCAGGTCGGGGGAGGCGGGGCCAGGCAGACGGCTCGGATCGTCCAGGAGAAGGACGCCTTCCCAGGCGGACTCGCCGTTGCGCAAGGGGAACGTGCGGGCCTCGTGGTACCACTTGACGACGTCCCCTGGGGCGAACCACGTCACCGAACGCCACGGGTACTGGGCCAGCCAGGGGAAGATGCTGCCCGCGCGCTGACTCGGCAGGGTGCTCGCTACGGCGAGTTCGATGCGTCCGAAGGGGGCGACGTCGTCCTCGTACAGTTCGACCGTGGGCATCCGTTGGCGGCACATCCCGACCGTGCTCAGCACGGTGAATCCCCGGTCGCCTCTTGCCGGACGTTCCGAGACCCCTACGGTCGGGGCCACGCTCGTCCGGCCGCCGCCCAGTTGGCGTCCGACATCGTGCCAGTAGTGGCCACCCGGGCCGAGCCTCTGCAGGAGGTGGCCGAGCACGGACTGCTGGAACTCGGCCCAGGAACCATCCGCGCGGCACATCTTCCAGTGCTCGCGGGCCCGGTCGACGCGTGGTCCGAAGTCCTCGATCTCCTCCTCCAGGGGGAAGGCGAACGGGCTCTGCCGGACGGCGTCGCGGGCGTATCCGGGGATGCCGCGCCCCATGTCGGACCAGCCGGGGATCACGAACAGCGGATCGCCCGCCTCCAGGACGGCGACCCCGTCGCCCTCCTCGAACCACACGACTTCTAGGGCGTCGACGTCCAGTTCCTTGCGTCCCGCCGGGTGGCGTACATGGGATTCCGGCATGAGGGGCGCTCGGCCCGCGTCCAGGCGGGACCGGTCCAGGTCCGGTGGGGCCTTGCGGTGGTTCGCGACCCATACCGCCCCGACCACCGAGTCCCGCGCGTCTTTCAGGAAGGCCGCCGTAACGTCGCCGTCGGTCTCGACGGTGAGCCGCCGGCTGCCGTACGGGCTGGCCGCGGTGTGGAGGACCGCGGCCGTGGATCCCCGGGGCGGGGACGCTCCCCTGCGCAATACCGACATGATCGAGACCTTAGTCGCAGACAAGGTCATCTGCAGCGATGTCGCGTGGCGGACGAGAAGGCGTGTCCGCAGGCGGACGACGCACACCCAGGTGTTTGCCACACTGGAGGGACCATGGCTGCCACCCGATCCGCCCCCGCCGACCCTGCGCCGAAGAAGACCCCGGCGAAGCTCGTGTTCGCCGCGCCCAGGCGCGGCAAGCCGCCGAGGCACCTCGCCGACCTCACCGCGGCGGAGCGCCGCGAGGCGGTGGCCGAGCTGGGCGAGAAGCCGTTCCGGGCCGACCAGTTGTCCCGGCACTACTTCGCGCGCCTCGTGGACGATCCGGCCCAGATGACGGACCTTCCAGCGGCCGTCCGGGAACGTCTCGTGTCCGAGCTGCTGCCGTCGCTGCTGACCCCGGTACGGGAGCTGACGTGTGACGGTGGCACGACCCTCAAGTCGGTGTGGAAGGCGTTCGACGGCGTCCTGTTCGAGTCAGTGCTGATGCGGTACCCGGACAGGGCGACCATGTGCGTGTCGTCCCAGGCGGGGTGCGGTATGAACTGCCCCTTCTGCGCGACCGGTCAGGCAGGGCTCACCCGCAACCTTTCCACGGCGGAGATCGTGGAACAGGTCACCGCGGGCGCGCGCGCTCTGGCTCGTGGCCGTATCCCTGGCGGGACCGGTCGCGTCTCCAACATCGTCTTCATGGGCATGGGTGAGCCGCTGGCCAACTACAAGGCGGTGATGGGCGCGGTACGGCGTATCACCGACCCGGCCCCGGCGGGACTGGGCATCTCTCAGCGTGCGGTGACCGTGTCCACGGTCGGGCTCGTCCCGGCCATTGAGAAGCTCGCCGCCGAGGACATGTCCGTACGGCTGGCGGTGTCCCTGCACGCGCCCGACGACGAACTGCGCGACGAACTCGTCCCCATCAACAACCGGTGGAAGGTCTCCGAAGTACTGGACGCGGCGTGGGCCTACGCGGACCGTAGCGGACGCCGTGTCTCGATCGAGTACGCGCTCATCAAGGACGTCAACGACCAGGCATGGCGGGCCGATCTTCTCGGAAGGCTCTTGCGCGGGAATCTCGTACACGTCAACCTGATTCCGTTGAACCCGACGCCGGGCTCCAAGTGGACCGCTTCCAGGCCGTCGGACGAGCGCGAGTTCGTCCGCCGCCTGGAGGCCCACGGGATCCCGGTCACGGTGCGCGACACTCGGGGCAGGGAGATCGACGGGGCCTGCGGCCAGCTGGCCGCGGCGACGAAGGACTGAGCGCGGCGCGGGCGTGTCCCTGTCGTCCCGCGGGCGCCGGGGATACGGCTGAGGAGCGGTGCGCGGTGCGACCCAGTGCGCGGCTGCCGGTGGTCCTGCGGGGGTACGACCGGGGCCAGGTGGACGGTCTGCTGAAGCGGATCTCGCAGGCGTTGAACGGCGGCCCGCCCATGGACGCGGACGAGATACGGACGACGCGGTTCGACGTCGTCCTGCGCGGCTACGAGCCCCGCGCCGTGGACGAGCTGGTGCGCGAGTGCATCAGGGAGCTCGAGGCCAGGGGGCCGATCGCGGAGCGTCCCGGCCGTCCGCGCGCCAACCCCAGCTGGCTGATCAACTGGATCCAGAACGCCCGCTTCTCGGGCGCCGGTCTGCGCTCGGGCTACGACGTCCGCGACGTAGACGCCTTCCTGGACCGCGTGATCGCCGGGCTGCGCGGGGCCGCCCCGCCGGTCAGCGCCCGCGACATCCGGGAGAGCGCGTTCCGCGTCGTCCGCCTCGGACCCGGCTACGACGAGCAGGAAGTGGACCGCTTCCTGGTGCAGCTCGCGAGCGCCCTCGAAGGCCGCTGACGAAGTTATCCACAATTTCGGCGGAGGGTGTGCGGGCGGCGCGGGGCGCGTCACGCTACGTGCATGGACGATTTCGCGGCACAGTACCGGCGGCTCCGCGCCCTCCTCGCGGCCTTCCTGCTCCCCGAGTTCACGGCGGCGCTGCTCCCGCTGATCAGGCCGGCGCTGAGGCTCGGCGCGGGCGGTGGGGCGCCCGTCCACCTCGGCGGCACGCCGCTCCTTCCGCGTGGGGTGTCGTGGCCGCGCTGGAACGGCCGTCCGCTCGACTTCCTCGGCGCGATCGACTTCGCCGAACTCGCCGGGTTCGGTGACATCCGGGGTCTTCCGACGTCCGGCCGGGCCGCCTTCTACTACGCGACGGCGACGCCGCGCCCCTGGGGCGACGAGGCGGCGCAGCGGGACGGCTGGCGCGTCCTGAGCGGCGACCTCAGGCCCGCGACGCCGCCCGCTGACGCACTGACCTTCCGCGAGACGCACCTGTACGCCAGCCCGTTCCTGTCGCTGCCCTCGCCGCAGGAGTTGCCCATGCGCCGGTTGGAGGCCGCGTGCCGGGGATTCCTGCCGGTCTACGAGCAGTTGCATGCCGCCTGGTCCCAGTACGCCTGGCCGGACGGGATGCCCGCGCACCAGTTGGGCGGCTGGCCGACGCTCGTCCAGCGCCCCCTCGGGCCGGACTGCCTGTACGCCTCCACGGGCCGCGCGCTGGACTCGCCCCAGCCCCCGAGGCTGTCACCCGATGAGGAGGGCACCGTGGACGACTGGAGCCTCCTGCTCCAACTCGACTCCGACCAGCGCCTGGGGTGGTACTGGGGCGACCCGGGCCGCGTCTACTTCTGTGCCCGCCCCAACGTCCCCTTAGAGGAATCCTGGCTGAGCCTGCAAGCCACGTGACGCGCGGCCCGGTTATTCGACCGGGCAAGTGCGCAGGGTGCCGCGAGATCAGGGACGGTGGCGGACCGCAGTGGTGATGTAGGCGACTCCTACCACCGCAGACCAGACGGCTAGATGCAGTGCGATCTCTGGGAAATGTGAGGTGAATTCGTTGGCGCCGTCGTGGGCGGCGCGGAGCCAACCGATTAGAGGGACAGAGAGCCAGGAGAGACGTCCAATGCCCAGGAGGGTCGTGGCGGTGAGCGTGCCGAGGAGCGCGAGCAGGGAGACGCCGGGGTCGGGGATCAGGGCTCGGCTCGTCCATGCGCCGATGAGCGTGCCGGGAACGGCGACGAGGAGGTTGAGCGCACAACCCGCGAGGATCGCCGATCCCGGCGACCCCACTTGAACCGCCTGGAAGAGAGGGATGACCAATGCGACGACCCCCAGGGAGAGGTTCACGCAGTAGGCCGAGAGCAGTCCTGCCAATGTGGGAGTCGAGGGGCGCCGGGCGGCGAGGGCGGTCAGCGCGCGCTGTTCGTCCGGCTGGGTGTCGAGGAGGGCGCGGGCCGCCCAGGCCCAGATGGGGAACATGAACGCCGCCACGTCCCCGAAGGTGCCGATGGCGAGATCGGAGGCCTTCCGTCCGGCGGGCCCCTGGACGAGGACGAGCACCACGACGAGCGCTACGACGATCAACGGATACAGCACGCGCAGGGAACGGACATAGCCCGCGACCTGGAATCTGACGAGCGCC
This sequence comes from Actinomadura chibensis NBRC 106107, assembly GCF_001552135.1. GTDB lineage: Bacteria > Actinomycetota > Actinomycetes > Streptosporangiales > Streptosporangiaceae > Spirillospora > Spirillospora chibensis. The sequence goes on from NZ_BCQP01000001.1 coordinate 151,309, forward strand.
GTCACCGCTCTGGCCTTCGCACTCGGTAGCCGTCCGCGCGAAGCTTGGTCTCCACGGTGTCGGCCTGATCGGTTGGGACGTCGATTTCCAGGACGGTCCATTCCGTCTTGATGGACGAGAGGGGGGTCACCTTTCCGTCGGCCACGCGGAGCCGGTCGATTTCCGGGAGAGCCTCGATGCAGCGCTGGTGGTCGCTGACGACCACCGTGGTGCCGCCCGTCGCGATCTCGGAGATCAGGGCGGGCAGGAGGTCGCGGGTGGCCGCGTCCAGACCGGCGAAGGGCTCGTCCAGGATGAGCAGTCCCGGATCGTCCAGGAGGGCTTGTGCGAGGCCGATCTTTTGCGCGCTGCCCTTCGACAACTCGGGGAGCCGTACCCCAAGGAGGTGATCAAGTCCCAGACGCTCGACCCACATCCCGACGGATTCTGCGGGGGCGCGGCGTATCGCTGCCATGTGGTCGAGGTAGCTCCGGACGGTGAACGGCTGGTTCACCGGAAAGCGCTCCGGCGCGTAGCCCACGCGCTTGGGCCGGTCGCTGATGACCCCCTGACCCGGATTCCGCAAACCGGCGATCACTCGGAGCAAAGTCGACTTCCCGGCACCGTTGCGTCCGGTCACTTCCGTCACACCGCCGGGAGGAAGCGACAACGTCACGTCCCTGAACACCCACGGGTCTTTCCGGCGATATCGAAACGCGACACCTTCCAACCGCATGAAACCCGAACCGTAGCCGCCCACGAGTAAGCCCACCGTTAACCACCAACCCCACCCCCGCCCACCACTCCCAACCCCGCCCACGACCTTCACCCCCGCCCACCACTTCCGCCCGCCCACCACCCTCAAGTCCGCTCATCACTTCCAAGCCCGCTCGCCACCTTCAAGCCTGCTCGCCACCTTCAAGCCCGCTCACCAGCTTCAAGCCCGCTCACTAGTTCCAGGCCTGCTCATCACTTCCAAGCCTGCTCGCCACCTTCAAGCCTGCTCACCAGCTTCAAGCCTGCTCATCACTTCCAAGCTGGCCCACGACCTTCAAGCTGGCCCACGACCTTCAAGCTGGCCCACGACCTTCAAGCCCGCTCACTAGCTCCAAGCCCGCTCACTAGCTCCAAGGCTGCTCACTAGCTCCAAGGCTGCTCGCCACCTTCAAGCCCGCCCACCAGCTTCAAACCTGTTCATCACTTCCAAGCCTGCTCGCCACCTTCAAGGCCGCTCATCACCTCCAAGCCCGCTCGCCACCCTCAAGCCCGCTCACTAGCTCCAAGGCTGCTCACTAGCTTCGAGCCCGCTCGCCACCCTCTAGTCCGCTCGCCACCTTCAAGCTTGCTCGCCAGCTCCAAGCTCGCTTACCAGCTCCGCAGCGGCCTCCTTCCATCACCTTCGGCCACCAGCTCCTTCCACCACCTCCGCCCACACCTTCCGTCCGCGACAGCAGTTGGTGTCCGCGGCAGCGGTTGGTGGGTGGTTGGCGGGCCGGTCGGGTTGGTGGGGGCTGTTGTTGCGCGGGGTGAGGGGGCGGTGGGTATGGCGCTGGTTTTCTGGGTGTCTTGCCGGGGTGAGCTGGCGGTTGCCTCGGTGTGCTGGGGGTTGGCCTTCTTGTCGGTGGTGGGGGTTGAGGGGTGGGGTGGGGTTTAGTTGGGTTGGGGTGGAGGTTCGGATGGGTGATCAGGGGTGTTTGTTCTGCGAGATCGTCAAGGGGGAGAGGGGTGCGCATGTTGTGATGGAGCGGCCTGAGGCGGTGGCGTTTCTTGATTCGCGGCCCTTGTTCAAGGGGCACACGTTGCTGGTGCCCCGGGTGCATTACGAGACGCTCACCGATCTGCCGGGGGAGTTGCTGGGGCCGTTCTTCGGATATGCGCAACTGCTCGCGGGGGCGATGGAGTCGGTGCTCGGGGCCGCCGGGTCGTTCGTGGCCATGAACAATCGGGTGAGTCAGAGCGTCCCGCATCTGCATGTTCATGTGGTGCCGCGCAACCGGAAGGACGGGCTGCGCGGGTTCTTCTGGCCGCGGCAGAAGTACGAGTCGGACAACGAGGCGGCCGAGTACGCCGGGCGTCTGGCGGCGGCGCTCGGTGCGGACGGCGGGGAGGTCGGGTCAGGTCAGGGCGAGTAGGACGGCCGTGAAGGGCCCCGAAGGGTCCGTGTCGGGGGAGAGGTCGGCGTCTTGGGCCGCCGCCTCGTACAGGTCGCGTTCGGCCCGGTCCAGGGCCGTGGAGAGGACGTAGTCGGTGACCGTCCAGCCGATCAGCTCCGCGGCCTTGCGGATCACGAGAAGCTGCTCCGCGGACGGCCGGAGGGCGAGGTCGGCCTGGGCGGCGGGAAGGTCCTGGCGAACCGACTCAGACATGGCCGGTCTCCTTCCTTGCGGCATCTCAACGTACGCCGCGAGGTGTGGACTGGACATCCCCACTGAGGACGAGAATTGCGCGCCCCGGGGAGGAGTCAGCGAGTACCCCAGGAGTAAGTCTGCTTGCGCAATTTGAGATAGACGAAGCTCTCGGTGGAGACGACGCCGGGCACGGTGCGGATGCGGCCGAGGAGTTCGAGGAGGCGCTCGTCGTCCTCGCAGACGAGTTCGAGGAGGATGTCGAACGACCCGGCGGTGATGACGACGTAGTCGATCTCGTCGATGGCCGCGAGCTGGTCGGCGGTCTTCTCCAGGTCGCCCTCGCACTTCACGCCGATCATCATCTGCCGGTGGAAGCCGAGCATGAGCGGGTCGGTGACGCCGACGATCTGCATGACCCCGGTGTCGAGGAGCTTCTGCACGCGCTGCCGGACGGCGGCCTCGGAGAGCCCGACGGCCTTGCCGATGGCGGCGTAGGAGCGGCGGCCGTCCTGCTGGAGCTGCTCGATGATCTGCTTGGCGGTCTCGTCGAGCTGGACGCGGGCTGCGCGTTCCATCGGTGGTCTCCCTGATCTGCGGCATCGAGGGCATGAGGCGTCTGCGTCAAGTGAATCAGTCGTGAAACTGGATCGTAACAACGGAATCACTTGTATTGGACGGAAGCCTCTGTAAGGGTCGGGCCAACAGGACACAACGGGCGACGGAGCCCAGGAGGGACCTGAGGATGAGCGGCGAGCGGCTGCGTAACTTTATCGGCGGCGAGTACGTCGACGCCAAGGACGGCCGGACGATGGAGGTGGTCGACCCCAGCACCGGCGAGGCGTACGCGGAGGCCCCCGCGTCCGGCCCCGGTGACGTCGACGCCGCCTTCCGCGCGGCCGCCGAGGCGTTCCCCGCCTGGCGGGACGCGACGCCGGGCGAGCGGAGCCTCGCGATGCTGCGGTTCGCCGACGCCGTCGAGAGACGGGCCGGGGACCTCGTCGCCGCGGAGAGCCGCGACACGGGCAAGCCGCTCCAGCTGACCATGGACGAGGAAGTGCCTCCCATGGTGGACAACCTCCGGTTCTTCGCGGGCGCGTCGCGCGTCCTGGAAGGAAAGGCGACCGCCGAGTACATGGCGGACCACACGTCCTCCATCAGGCGGGAGCCGATCGGGGTGTGCGCCCAGGTGACGCCCTGGAACTACCCCATGATGATGGCGGTCTGGAAGATCGGGCCCGCGCTGGCGACGGGCAACACGGTCGTCCTGAAGCCGTCCGAGACGACCCCGGCGAGCACGCTGCTGCTGGCGGAGATCGCGGCCGAGTTCCTGCCGCCCGGCGTGTTCAACGTCATCTGCGGCGACCGGGACGCGGGACGCGCCCTGGTGGAGCACCCGACGCCGCAGATGGTGTCCATCACCGGGAGCGTCCGGGCGGGGATGGAGGTCGCCGCGTCGGCGGCCAAGGACCTCAAGCGGGTGCACCTGGAGCTCGGCGGCAAGGCGCCGGTCGTCGTGTTCGACGACGCGGACGTCGCGTCCGCCGCCGCGGGCATCGCCGAGGCCGGATACTTCAACGCGGGCCAGGACTGCACGGCCGCCACGCGCGTCCTCGTCGCCGACCGGCTGCACGACGACTTCACCGAAGCGCTCACCGAGGCCGCCAAGGGGACGAGGGTCGGCCCGCCCAGCGACACGGACGCCTACTACGGCCCGGTCAACAACGCCAACCAGCTCGACCGCGTCCAGGGGTTCATCGACCGCGTCCCCGGGCACGCGCGCGTCCTCGCCGGAGGCGAGCGGGTCGGCGACCGCGGCTACTTCTTCGCGCCGACCGTCGTGGGCGGACTCCGCCAGGACGACGAGATGATCCAGGACGAGGTGTTCGGCCCGGTCATCACCGTCCAGAGCTTCACGGACGAGGCCCAGGCCGTCGAGTGGGCGAACGGCGTCAAGTACGGCCTTGCCGCCAGTGTCTGGACGCAGAACCACGGCCGCGCCATGCGCATGACCAAGGCCCTGGACTTCGGCGCGGTGTGGGTCAACACCCACATCCCGCTGGTGTCGGAGATGCCGCACGGCGGCTTCAAGCACTCCGGCTACGGCAAGGACATGTCGATGTACGGAATCGAGGACTACACCCGCGTCAAGCACGTCATGCACTACATCGGCGGCTGATCCGCCTCCTGACGCCCGACCATCCGGCCGTCCGGCCCGGCCTGGCCAGGCCGGACGGTCCGGTGGATCCGGTGGATCCGGTAGGGCGGTTTCTTGTCGGTCGGGGGCGTGGTGCAACTAGTTCGTGAAGGAAGCCCGGTCATGACCGAGACCCAGACCGCCACGGCGCGCGACGACCCGGGTCGCGCCGTTCCCGCCATCCAGCTCACCGGGGTCGAGAAGGCGTACCACGCCCACGGCGAGACCGTGCCCGCCGTCCGCGGCGTCGACCTGGAGATCGCGCAGGGGGAGTTCTTCTCCCTGCTCGGCCCGTCCGGGTGCGGCAAGACGACGACCATGCGCGTGGTCGCCGGGTTCGAGGAGCCGACGGCGGGCGAGGTCCGGCTGCACGGCAAGGACGTCACGGGCGTCCCGCCGAACCGGCGCGACGTGAACATGGTGTTCCAGTCGTACGCGCTGTTCCCGCACATGAGCGTCTTCGAGAACGTCGCGTTCGGGCTGCGGCGGCGCGGCGTCGCGAAGGCGGAGGTCGCGCGGCGGGTCGGGGAGATGCTCGACATCGTCGACCTCGCGGGCCGGGAGCGGCGCCGTCCCGCCGAGCTGTCCGGCGGCCAGCAGCAGCGGGTCGCGCTCGCCCGGGCGCTCGTGAACCGGCCGAGCGCCCTGCTGCTGGACGAGCCGCTCGGCGCCCTCGACCTGAAGCTCCGGCAGGCGATGCAGGTCGAGCTGAAGCGGATCCAGCGGGAGGTCGGCGTCACGTTCGTGTATGTGACGCACGACCAGGGCGAGGCGCTGACGATGTCCGACCGGATCGCGGTCATGAACGACGGGCTGATCGAGCAGCTCGGCACGCCGCGCGAGATCTACGAGCGCCCGGCCACCCGGTTCGTCGCCGGGTTCATCGGGACGTCCAACCTGCTCGGCGGGGACGTCGCCAAGACCGGCGCGGGCACCGCCGTGCTCGCCCACGGTCCGGACGGGCGGATCGAGGTCCCCGTGCGGGACGGCATGACGGTCGCGGCGGGGGAGCGGCTGGAGCTGACCGTCCGTCCGGAGAAGATCGGGCTCGGGGCGGACCGGCCGGCGGACGGCCTGTGCCGCGTCCGGGGGACCGTCACCGAGGTCGCCTACCTCGGGACGTCCACGAACTACAACGTCACCACGTCGGCGGGCGCCGACGTCGTCGTGTTCCTGCAGAACGCCGCGTCCGCCGACGACATCGCCGCGCGCGGCGACGCCGTCTGGCTGTCGTGGGACCCCCGGCACTCGTACGCCATAGGAGCCCCCAGTGAGCGGTAACCCACGGGACGTCCCCCCACCGGCCGGGCCGGGCGAGGGCGAGCGGAACCCCTACGCCGACCCCGCGTTCCTGCGCGGCCTCACGCGCCCGCGCTCAAGCGCGCGCGCCGCCTCCGCGCGCATCGCCTCCGCGCCCGCCGCGTCAAGTGCGCGCGCCGCGTCCAGTGCGCGCGCCGCCTTCAGCGCACACGCGGTGGCTGATGCACGCGCTGCGGCCATCGCGCGCGGAGCGTCGCGGCGGGACGTGTTGCGGATGATGGGGGCCGCCGGAGCCGGGCTCGCGCTCGCCGCGTGCGGTGTGCAGGGGCAGGGCGGCAAGGAGAAGGTCAGCCAGAGCGACGTCCAGGAGTACTGGGCGGGCAAGGCGAGGAGCGGCCGCCTGAGCTGGGCGAACTGGCCCGGCTACATGCAGGACGACCACGCGACCATCAAGGCGTTCGAGAAGGAGACGGGCATCCAGGTGACCTACAAGGAGGTCATCCAGGAGATGGGCCCGTGGTTCGGGAAGATCCAGGCGCCGCTCGCCGCCGGGCAGTCCATCGGCTTCGACCTCATGGTGATGACGAACGGGATCCAGTTGGAGCAGTGCCGCCAGCTCGGCTACCTGGCGCCGCTCGACCACGCCCGGCTGAAGAACTTCGCGGCGAACGCGGGCGCGGCGTTCAAGAACCCGTCGTACGACCCGGGCAACGCCTTCACGATCCCGTACGAGTCGGGCGTCACCGGGATCGCCTACAACACCAAGTACGTCAAGGAGGAGATCACCGGCATCGCCCAGCTCTTCGACCCCAAGTACAAGGGCCGGGTCGGGATGATGGCCGATTCGCAGGAACTCGGCAACTTCGGGATGTTCGCGCTCGGCGTCGACCCGGAGAAGTCGACCAGGTCCGACTGGGAGAAGGCCGCCGCCAAGCTCCGCGAGCAGCGCGACGACGGAATCGTCCGGAAGTACTACAGCCAGGACTACGTCGACGCCGTCAGCAAGGGCGACGTGTGGCTGACCATGGCGTGGTCCGGCGACGTGTACAGCCTGACGAGCCCGGACGTGAAGTTCGTCGTGCCGCGCGAGGGCGGCACCATCTGGACCGACAACCTGTGCATCCCGAAGACCGCCGCCAACCCGGTGGACGCGCTCGCCCTCATGGACTGGCTGTACGTCCCGCAGAACAACGTCCCGCTGACCGAGTTCATCAACTACATGCCGCCGATCCCCGCCACGCAGCAGATCATCGCGCAGAAGGCGGAGCAGGCGCGCGGGGACGACAAGAAGGACCTGACCCGGCTCAGCACCAGCCCGCTGATCTTCCCGACGCAGGCGGACCTGGCGCGGCTGCGGCACTACCGGCGGCTCACCCAGGCGGAGGAGACCGAGTACCAGAAGATCTTCGAGCCGATCGCCAAGGGCTCGTGATGGCGCGGGCACGCGGCCGCCGCGCGTCGGAACGTTCCGGCGGAGCGGCGGGGCGGGCGCGGCTGACGCCGTACCTCATGGTGCTGCCGTCCGGGCTGTGGCTCGCGGTGTTCTTCCTCGTCCCGATGCTGCTCATGGTCTCGCTGTCGCTGCAGACCGGGAACCTGATCGACGGGTTCCGGCAGACGCTCCACTGGCGGAACTACACCGACGGCCTGGACGTGTACGGCGACAAGTTCGTCCGGTCCCTCTGGTACGGGCTGCTGGCGACACTCGCGTGCATCGTCCTGTCCTACCCGGCCGCGTACTGGATCGCGTTCCGGGGCGGACGCCACAAACCCACGTACCTGTTCCTGCTCCTCCTCCCGTACTTCGTGTCGTTCATCCTGCGGACCGTGTCGTGGAAGCTCGTCCTGACCGACAACGGGCCGATCCTCGGTCCGCTGCGCGACCACGGCGTGCTGCCGGACGGCTTCCACGTCCTCGACACGGGCGTCGCGGTCGTGTCCGGGCTCGCCTACAACTTCCTGCCGTTCATGGTGCTGCCGATCTACGTCGCGCTGGAGCGGATCGACCCGCGCGTGGTGGAGGCGGCCTACGACCTGTACGCGAGCCGCGTCCAGGTGTTCCGGCGCGTGGTCCTGCCGCTGTCGCTGCCCGGCGTGTTCGCCGGAGTGATCATGACGTTCGTGCCGGTGTCGGCGGACTACGTCAACGCGGAGGTGCTCGGCGGCCCCCGGAACACGATGATCGGCAACGTGATCCAGTCGGAGTACTTCGACAACAGCGCGTACCCGACGGCGTCGGCGCTGTCGTTCACGCTGATGGCGATCCTGCTCGTCGGGATCTTCGCGTACGCGCGCACGCTCGGCACGCAGGACGTCCTGGAGGCGGCGAGGCGATGACGACGACCCCCACCGAGACGCGACCGGCCCTCCGCACGAAGCGCCGCCGCCGGATCTCCGTCCTGCACGTCTACACCCTCCTGCTGGTCGCCTGGCTGATCCTGCCCATCGCGGTCATGATCCTCTTCGGGTTCAACGACACGCACAGCAAGCAGAACTTCCGCTGGGAGGGCTTCACGCTCAAGTGGTACGCCCACCTGTTCGACAAGGGCGACCTGACCGCAGCCGTCGTCAACTCGCTGACGATCGCGCTGCTCAGCACGCTGATCACGACCGTGCTCGGGACGTTCGCGGGCATCGCGCTCGGCCGCTACCGGTTCCGCGGCAAGGGCGCGACGAACCTCGTCCTGTTCATGGCGATCTCCTGCCCGGAGATCGTGATGGGCGCGTCGCTGCTGTCCATGTTCGTCACGTTCAACCTGCCGCGCGGATACCTGACGATCCTCGTCGCGCACGTGATGTTCTCCATCGCGTTCGTGGCGGTGACCGTGCGCGCACGCGTGGTCGGGCTCGACCCCGCCGTGGAGGAGGCGGCGCAGGATCTCGGCGCCGGTCCGTGGACGCGGTTCCGGCTCGTCACGCTGCCGATGATCAGGCCGGGGGTGGTCGCGGGGGCGCTGCTCGCGTTCGTGCTGTCGATCGACGACTTCGTCATCACGAACTTCACCAGCGGCACGACCGTGACGTTCCCGCTGTGGATCTACGGCTCCACCCGGACCGGGACCCCGCCGCAGGTCAACGTCATGGGCACGCTGATCTTCCTCGCGGGCGTGCTGGTCGCCGTCGTCTCGGCCCGGCGCGGCCTGCGCGCGTCCCGCTGACGCCGTGAACGCAAAGCACGCTGTGAACGCCAGGTACGCCATGCACGCCATGCACGCCAGGACGCCGTGAACGCGAGGTACGCGATGGACGCCGCCGAGAAGGCGCTCGCCGACGCCGAGCCGGTCCCGTTCTGGTTGCGGGACGCGGCCCGTCCGCCCGCCGGTCCGGCGCTGACCGGCGCGCTGAAGGCCGACCTCGCCGTGGTCGGCGGAGGCTACAGCGGCCTGTGGACGGCCCTGCGCGCCAAGGAGCGCGACCCGTCCCTGGACGTCGCCGTGCTGGAGGCCGGGCGGATCGGCGCCGCCGCGTCCGGGCGCAACGGCGGGTTCTGCGCCGCCAGCCTCACCCACGGCCTCGAGAACGGCCTCGCGCGCTGGCCGGACGACATGCACGCCCTCGAACGCCTCGGCTGGGACAACCTCCGCGCCATCGCCGCGACCCTCGACCGGTACGGCGTCGACGCCGAGTGGGAGCCGACCGGCGAGATGAGCGTGGCGACCGAGGAGTGGCAGGTCCCGGCGCTGGCGGAGGCGGCGGAGAAGGCGTTCGAGTACGGCTGGGAGCCCGTCCTGCTGGGACCGGACGCCGTCCGCGCCGAGGTCGCCTCGCCCACCTACCTCGCCGGGCTGTGGGACCGGGACGCCGTCGCGATGGTGCACCCCGCCAAGCTCGCGTGGGGCCTCGCCGACGCGTGCCGTTCGCTCGGCGTCCGCGTCTACGAGGACACCCGCGTCACGGGCCTGCGCTCCGACGCCCGCGCGCTCCACCTGACCACCGCGACCCGGAAAGGCGGGGGCGGGACGGTCTCCGCGCGCCGGGTCGCGGTCGGCACGGGGGCGTTCCCGCCGCTGCTGAAACGCGTGCGCCATTTCGTCGTCCCCGTGTACGACTACGCGCTCGTCACCGAGCCGCTCACCGCCGACCAGCGGGAATCCATCGGCTGGCGGCACCGGCAAGGTGTCGGCGACAGCGCCAACCAGTTCCATTACTACCGGCTCACCGCCGACGACCGGATTCTGTGGGGCGGCTACGACGCCGTGTACCACTACGGGAATGGAATGCGTCCCGAACTGGAGAACCGCCCCGCCACGTTCGCGACGCTCGCCGCGCATTTCCTCGCCACGTTCCCGCAGCTCGAAGGCGTGAGGTTCAGCCACAAGTGGGGCGGCGTCGTCGACACGTGCAGCCGTTTCTGCGCGTTCTTCGGAACGGCCCACGACCGCAGGCTCGCCTACGCGGCGGGCTACACCGGGCTCGGCGTCGGCGCGACCCGCTTCGGCGCGGACGTCATGCTCGACCTGCTCGGCGTCGGCCTCGCCCCCGGCGAGCGGACGGAGCGGACGCGGCTCGCGATGGTGCGCGGCAGGCCCGTCCCGTTCCCGCCGGAGCCGCTCCGCTACGGCGTCATCGAGCTGACCCGCCGCGCGATCGCCCGCGCCGACCGCGACGCCGGACGCCGCGGCCGCTGGCTCCGCCTCCTCGACCGCCTCGGCGCCGGATTCGACTCGTAACTCCGTCCCGGGCGCCGGAAGTGAGGGCGAGGCAATGGGTTGATCACTGCACCGGCAGGGCCGTGTCGGCTACCGTTGAACCACCCGGATCATGACGAGGACGCCGCCGTGAACCTGCAGGACATGATGGTGCAGCACGACAGCTCGTCGCGCACCGTCGACAAGTACCTGATGTCCTACGAGGGACGTGTCATCGCCGTCCGCCGCCACCCCGCCGTCCTGCTGCTGCCCGTCGGGATCGTCGTCGCCGGGCTCGTCGCCTGCGCCGCGGTCAGCGCGGTCAGCGGCGTGATCTGGATCTGGTGGGCGTGGCTCGTCGCCATCGCCTACCTGGTCTGGAAGGTCATCGCCTGGTCGGTGGAGTTCTTCCTGGTCACCGAGCACCGCGTCATGGTGGTCATGGGGGTGCTCAACCGGACGGTGGCGATGATGCCCGTCGCGAAAGTGACGGATATCGCGTTGAACCGCTCCGTCGGCGGCCGGATTCTCGGGTACGGGGAATTCGTGATGGAATCCGCCGGGCAGAAGCAGGCGCTCCGCAACGTCGGCTTCATGCCGTACCCGGAGCAGCTCTACCTTGAGGTCTCCTCGGTCATCTTCGGCACGATCGACGAGTCCCCCGACTAGATGGACGCGGACGGCAACGGCGGCCGCCCCGCCAGGCAGAGCGGGGCGCGCGGGCCGGAGGGCGAGTTCGCGCCCGACGTGACGGGACGCCCCGTGTGGCGGCTCCTGCTGCGCGGCCTCGGCGTGTACCTGCCGGGCTGGGAGATGCCCGCGGGCGCGCTCCGCGTCCGGGAGGGGACGCCGTCCCCGGGCTTCGGCCCGCCCGCCTACCTGAACGGCGACGCGGGGTTCGGCGTCCAGATCCCGGACCGCCGCAAGGGCCTGGAGCCCGACCGGGAGATCTACGTGCGGGGCCGGGAGAACCCGAGCTTCGGCATCGTCGTCGCGGGCCCCGCCGCCGCGATCGGGAGCCGCGTCGTCGACGCGGGCACGCTGATGCGGTTCGCGCGGCGGCTGACGTTCGAGGAGCTGTTCGACCCCGGCGACCCCGACTCGGTCCCGTACGCGGTGCGCGGGGCGCGGGCGGTGGAGAACGCGGTGTTCCTCGACCGCGCCGCCGGGATCGGGCTGTGCGCCGAGATCGACCCGGTCACCCGCGCGCTGACGTGCCCGCTGTACGTGCGGATCGGGAGCCCGTCGGTGCGGACGGTGCGCGCCTACGGGGCGGTCGCCCAACCGGTGAGGTCCCACAGCTGATGCGACGGGAGCCGCCGCAGCCGGACGGTCGCGGCGGCCGGGTCCCAGAACACCTCGTCGTTCTCCAGCTCCAGTGACTGCGCGGCGGTCAGCACGGCGCACAGCAGCTCGTCCCGCGTCCGGACGGCCATCAGCGGCCCGATCTGCGCGACCGCGCCCGAGCATTCGGACAGCGTCCGCAGCAGCGCCTTCAGCGCGGCCTCGTCCTCCGGCGGCCGGGGCGGCTCGACGCCCGCCGGGACGCCCGGCTCCACCCGCGCCAGCCCGCGCCGCGCGTCGCCGCCCGCGCTCCCGTTGTGCGGCAGGTCCGCGCCGGTCGAGATGAGCAGGGCGCTGAACGCGCCCGCGAGGTCGTCGGCGGCCTGCCCGCCGAGGAAGTAGCGGCGGCGCTCCGGCGCGCCCGGCGCCGACCCGTTCGGGCCCTCCGCCGTGCGGAACCGGACGTTCAGCCGGCTCGCCCGCACGCACCGCTCGTACATCTCGCCGAGGATGTCGTCGAGCTGCTCGTCGCGCGTCCACAGCCGCCCGGTCGCGGTGACCGACTCGCCGTCCGGGCGGGGGCGGCCGGTCAGCGCGGCGGTGACGGTGTCGTCAAGCTCGCCCTCGGTGTACTGGAGGAGTTCGGCGACGACGTCCTCGACGTCCTCCAGGGTGCGGGTCAGGGTGCGCTGGAGCTCCAGGATCTCGGCGCCGCCGCGTTCCAGTTCGGCGAGCCGGTCGAGCGCGGTGTCGACCTTGCCCTCGACCTCGTCCGAGCCCGCGCGGGTGACGGCCCGCACCGACGTCTCCACCTCGGTGAGCTTGCGGCGCAGCGCGGCGAGCGTGATCCGCTGCTGCTCCAGGTCGCGGAGCCGCCCGGCCTGCGTGCGCAGGAAGTCGTCGGCCTGGTGGACGAGGCCCGCGAGCTCCTCCACCTGACCGGTGTTCTGCCGGAGCCTCGTGTCGAGCGCGGGGAGGACGTCCTGCTTCACCCGTCCGAGTTCGGCGGTGAGCTGTTCCCCGACCGTGACAAGGACGTTGTTCTGCTTCGTGACCTGCTCGTTCAGCGCGTCGATCCGCCGCGTGAAGGCGTTCGCCTGATCCCGGCTCTGCTTTCCCGCGTAGAGTTCGAGCGCCCCGACGACGACGCACATCACCACCAGGATGACCGTCGTCATGGCACTCCTCGGACGTGACGGTGGTTACCGGAACGGGTTTTGAACGCGACCATAACTTACGATCACGCGCGCCGACCGGCACTTACGTAACCGACTGATCTCAGTGACCGGCCGGTGGCACCGGCCCTTCCCGCGCCATTCCGTGACCGCCATTGTGCGGGGGGTGATCGCCGTTCACACGCATCCCTCGAATTGCGGGACGGTGGTTGTGAACGCCAACCCGACGGGCGCGAACCATTTGCGGAGCAGACGCTGCGCCGTACCGTCCTGGTACATCTGCGTGATGGCCTTGTTGACGGCCTCGCAGCCGTCCACGTCGCCGCGCCGGACGCCGACGCCGTACGGCTCGTCGGTGAACGGCGCGTTGACGATCCTCAGTTTCGGCCCGCTTCCGGACGCCTTCGCGGCGAGCCCGGCGAGGATGAGGTCGTCGGTCGACACCGCGTCCAGCCGTCCGGACGTCAGGGCGTCGAGGCAGCCGGTGTAGCCGTCCGCCTCGACGGGCAGCGCGGCGACGCCGAGCTCGTCGTGGACGCGCGGGAACGACACCGACCCCGGTACCCGGCAGAGCCGCCGCCCGCGCAGGTCGTGGACGTCGCGGATCGTCCGGGCGTCGGACTCGCGGACGAGCACGTCCTGGTGCGCGACGTAGTACGGCCCCGCGAACGCGACCTTCACCTTGCGCTCGGGCGTCACGGAGTAGCTCGCGACGACGAGGTCCACGTCCCCGTTCTGGATCATCGACTCGCGGGTCGCGGACGTGACCCGCTTGAATGTCACGTTCCCGCCGGGCACGCCGAGCCGCCGCGCGATGTCCTTCCCGACGTCGATGTCGAAGCCCTGGTAGGAGCCGTCGGCGATGCGCTCGCCGAGGCCCGGCTGGTCGGCGTTGACGCCGATGACGAGCCGGTCCCGGCCCTTCACGGAGTTCTCGTCGGCGTCGGCGATCCCGCACGCCGTCCCTCCGGCGAGCAGCGCCGCCGCGAGGGCGCCCGCCGCCGGCCGCCGCCCCGCCGCCGGCCGCCGCCTCACTTCGACCACCGGTACTCCGCGAGCCGGGGACGGACCCCGACGAACACCAGCGCGGCGATGACGACGCCCGCGATGGGCAGGACGGCGTACCAGCCGCTCGTCCCGTCGTCGCCGTCCTTCACGGCCTCGTCGAACGACCTCTGGTGGACGCGCGCCAGCGCCTGCAGCGACCGGTCGTACTCGGTGAAGTCGGCGGCGGACGCGGCCCGCCCGGCGACGGCCTGCTCGCGCTGGCCGCCGTGCACGAGCGCCCTCATCCGGCTGTCGTTCGCCTGCACCTTCTGGTAGTCCTTCAGCGCCTTGCCCAGCGCGTCGGCGAGCTGCGCCCGCCGCTCGTCGGACTCGGTGGGACGGTTGGCCTCGGTGCCGAGGAAGCCCAGGAACTTCGCGCGTCCCGGCTCGAACGACAGGTCGCTCTGCACGGCCTGGTTGTACTCGGTCAGGTTCCCCGCCTTCAGGTACAGGACGGTCTGCGACTTGCTCAGGTAGACCTGCTCGTAGGCGTCCGCGCGTCCCGGGTCGAGCAGGAAGCGGGTCTCGTCGGCGGCGGCGCTGTTGCTGATGGCGCGCGTCCGCGACAGCGCCAGGATCGAGTCGAAGCCCTCCTCCTTGGCCTTGCGGAGGTGGCCCGCCTGCCCGGTGAGCATCGCCGCGCCCGCCGCGAGCAGCGCGAGCGTGCCGAGCGTCGCGAGCGCCAGCGGCACGTTCAGGAGCCTGCGGAAGCGCCGGGCCAGGTAGAGCTGGAAGCCGAGCAGGACGGCGAGCAGCGCCACCCCGGTGACCATGATCCAGGTGCGGCCCGCGAGGACGGCCGAGCGCTTGTCCTCGTAGGTGTGCCGGACGAGCGTCCCGTTGTCGAGCGTCAGGTTGTACGCCTTCGGCAGCACGTCCAGCTTCATCAGGTCGGTCGCCTGCCGGTACAGCTCGATGACCTTGTCGGACGGCGGCCCGGACGCGTGCTGCGACTGCTCGTCGAGCAGCAGCGCCCGCCCGGCGATGTACTCGTAGCGGCCGAGGGCGTCCAGGACGTCGCGGGCGGTGTTGTCCTCGGTCGTCTCGTCGGCGAGCTTCGCCGCCTTGAGCAGCGCGGCGCCCGCCTTCTGCCGGTTCTCGTCGTAGCGGGCGAGGGCCTGCGCGCGCCCGCCGCCCGCCGCGCCGCCGATCAGCAGGGCGTTGGCGAGCTGCGCGTCCATGTCGGTGAGCTGGAAGTACAGGTCGCCGGTCGCGACGACCTGCGGGCCCGCGTCGTGCCCGATCACCCGGACGCCCTCGCGCGCGTTCGCGATCGCCCACCACGACACCGCGAGCATCGCGACGAGCAGCACGGCCGCGAGCGCCGTCAGCGCCCGGACGCGGCCCGCGACGGTGTGCGGCACGAGCCGCGCGACGCCGGTCGGCGGCGGCTCGGGCGTCCGCCAGGGCCGCGCCGCGCCGCGCCGCCGCGCGGCCGGCCGCCCGGGGGCGGGAGCGGGAGCGGGCTGCCCCGCCGGGGGAGCGTGCTGCACAGCCGTCATGTCGCCCTGCCTATCTGGGGGGCCTCGTGTCGGACGAGAGTGATGGTGGTCCAGGCGCCGACGTGGATCCGGTCGCCGTCGGAGACCGGGACCTCCACGTTGGTGGGGATGGGCTCGGTCGACCCGTTCACGCAGGTCCCGTTCGTGGAGCCGGGGTCGACGAGCGACCACGTCCCGTCCGGCCGCGCCAGCAGGACGGCGTGGACGTGCGAGATGCCGGGGTCCTCGGGGGGGTCGCGCAGGTCGATCTCGGGCGGGGTCGGCTGCGCCGAGCCGCGCCGCCCGATCCGGACCTGCGGCCCGGCGAGCGGGATCCGCCGCTCCGGCGCGTACGGCGGGAACGCGAGGGACGCCGAGTCGGGGCCCTCCTCCGCCATGACCGCGTCGAAGTAGTCGCGGTCGGCGCGCACGACCGCCGTCCACACGGTCGCCGTGCCCGTCGCCGTGCCTGTCGCCGTGCCCGTCGCGGGGGCGGGCGGCGGGGCCGGGACGGGAGGCGGCTCCGGTGTCGGGGGCCGCGGGTCGGACGGCCCCCGGTCGGGCGGCCCGCCCGGCCGCGCCGGGGGAGTGGGCAGGACGGTCTGGGCGGTCGAGCCCGCCGGTGCCGTGC
Organism: Actinomadura chibensis NBRC 106107; assembly: GCF_001552135.1. Classification (GTDB taxonomy): domain Bacteria; phylum Actinomycetota; class Actinomycetes; order Streptosporangiales; family Streptosporangiaceae; genus Spirillospora; species Spirillospora chibensis. The sequence goes on from NZ_BCQP01000001.1 coordinate 167,336, forward strand.
GCGGCGTGGGCACGCCGCCGCCGGTCGCGAAGTCGTAGCCGCACGCCTCGCAGAACCGGTCGGAGCCGGGCGTCCCGCAGTCGGGGCAGGGCGTCCCGGCCGCCGGGGCGCCGGGCACGGGCCGCGCGCCGGTCTGGCCCGCGCCCCCTCCGGACGGGGTGGAGGGGGCGGAGGAGGCGATGCGCTCGCCGCAGACGTCGCAGAAGTCCGTCGCCTGCGAGGCGTGTCCGCTGGGGCAGTGCGGCATGCTCAGCCCTCGTCCGGACGGCCGCCCGCGGGGTCGCCTCTGCGCGTCCCCAGGGAGTCGGTTCCTCGTCTGGTCGTCACCGTCTCGTCCTTGCGCGGCGGGACGGTCTCGTCCCGCCGGGTGCGGACGGTCTTGCTGGAACGGGTGTCGAGCTCCATCTCGTGGGCCTTGTCGACGTTGCGCTTCAGCCGGACGGTGCCGGTCGCGGTGTCGACCACGTCCACGACCCGGCGGAGCATCGAGGTGATCTCCTCGTTGCCCGCCTCGTCGGCGAGGACGACGGCCCGGCCGAGCCGCGCGGTCGCGGTGTCGACGTCGCCGTCCTTGCGCGCCTGGAGGCCCTCCTGGATGGCGGCGGCGAGCTCGGCCTGCCCGGTGTAGTGCGCGACCCGCGCGTTGATCCGGGTGGAGGCGGCCTCGTCGTCCGTCCACTGGGCCAGGACGTTGCCGGTGGCGAGGACCTGCGCCTCCTCACCGGGCGCGCCGGGGACGACGAGCTTCACCCACGCCGCGCGCAGCTCCTTGCCGACCTCGCCCGGCGGGACCTCCACGCTGATGTGGTAGTCGCGGGACTCGGCGCCCCACGCGCCGAGCGGGTAGTCCCCGGCCTGCGGCGCCGACTCGACGCGCCGCCCGGTCAGGTCCTCCACGGTCGGCATGACCTGCTTGACGAACTTCAGCCGCGCCGTCTGCGGCGTCCACACGCGCAGCGCGACGTCGGCGACGGACTTGCCCATCGCCGCCTCCGTCATCGCCTGGAAGTCGGCGACGAGCCCGGCCGGGTCGGCGACGATGTCCACGCTGCCGAGCAGCGCCGACGCGACCTTGCGCAGCTCCGCGACCTCCCAGTCGGTGCCGACGCCGCGGCAGTCGCACACGAACCGGCCGTTGCAGCGGAACAGGACGGCGTCGAGCTCCTCGGCCGTCTCATGCTGGTTCTTGCCGTCGGTCAGCAGGATCGCGTGCCGGATCCCGCCCTGGACGTCGCCGAAGATCTGGTCGGCGAGCCGCAGCCACGACCCGATCGCCGTGCCGCCGGACGCCTTCAGCCTGCTCAGCGCGGCCTTGGCCTGCTCCCTGGTCTGCGGGTTCGCCGCGACCAGCCCCGGCTGCGCGGGGAACACCATCGACGCGGTGTTGGACCCGGAGATCACCGCGAACTCGACGCCGTCGCGCAGCGTGTCGATCGCGACCTTCGCCGCCGAGATCGCGGCGGTCAGCTTCGTGTTCGGATAGGACATCGAGCCCGAGGTGTCGATGATGATGACCTCGGACGCCCGGGTGGAGGCGGGGGCGACCGCCCCGCCGGACGCCTCGACGGACACGATGGCGTGCACCTCGCGGCCGCCCTCGGGCAGGAACTTGTTCTGGTCGATCGTGACGGTGAACTGCGGCTGCTCGCTCATCGGGGCTGCTCCGTGCTCTGCGGGATGCTCGGGTGGACGCGGCTCTGCGGGACGGCGGGCGGCGGCAGCGGGATCACGGCGACCGTGATGTTGTCCCGGCCGCCCGCGTCCAGGGCGTGGCGGACCAGCGTCCGCGCGACGGCGAGGGGGTCGGCCGCCGGGTCGTGCCCCGGATCGGGCGCGCCCGCGGCCGCCTCCGCCCCGCCGGGACCGTCGGGACCGGCGGCCAGCAGCGCGGCGATGTCGCCCGCCGCCGGGAAGTAGTTCCACAGGCCGTCGCTGCACACCAGCAGGGTCCCCGGACGGGACGGCCGGAACGTCGCCACGTGCGGGTTGACCTGCCCGGCGTCCGCGCCCATCCAGGCGGTGATGACGTGCGCGTTCGGATGCGCCTCCGCCTCCGCCTCGGTCAGCGAGCCCTGCGCCACCATGAACGCGGCCCAGGAGTCGTCGTCGGTGAGGCGGCGGGACGGGCCGAGCTCGGCCATGTCGCCGGTGCTCACCTCCGCCGCGTCCAGCGCCGACCCCTCGGCGGCGGGGTCGTCCACGCTGCCGTCGGCGGCGAGCCAGTAGGCGCGGCTGTCGCCCACCCACCCGACGGTGACCGCCGGGCCGCGCGTCACCGCGGACACGTACGTGCACGACGGCGCCTCGGCCGGGGACGTGGACAGCGCCGCGACGGCCGCGGCGGCGGCGAGCGCGGCGGCGCGGGTGGCCTCCTCCGGGTCGTCCCCGGCGTCGAGGCGCGCGACGAGCTCGGCCGCGCCGGTGTCGGCGGCGGTGCGGGACGCGTCGTCCGGGCGCTGCGACGACCCGACCCCGTCGGACACCACGGCGGCGATCCCGGCGGAGTGCGCGGCGATGGCGATCGCGTCCTCGTTGCGGCTGTAGCGGCGGCCGCGGTCGCTCGCGCCCGCCGCGACCACGGGGCGCGTCCCGTTCCCGCCGGGCGCCGGGAGCTCGATCTCGACGTGGTCGCGCTCGGCGGGCTGGCGCAGGCCGCACGCCTCGCAGTAGCCGTCCGCGTCGATCGTCGCGGCGCCGCAGCCCGCGCAGGGCCGCCCGGACGCCCGTCGGCGCGCGGACGGCGTGCTCTGCACCACCGTCGCGTCGACGCGGTCGGGCGCCGGAGGCTCCGCCCCCGGGGCGGGCGCGGCGGGGGCGGCGGGCGGTGACTCGGCGAGCCGGTGCCCGCACTCCTCGCAGAAGATCTCGTCGGCGAACACGATCTCGCCGCAGGACGGGCAGGTCAGCTCCGCGGCCTTCGCGCCGCCCGGGTCGCCGGTCACAGCAGCGTCCTCGGGCGGACGGCGTTCGCGGAGTCGACGAGGCGGCGGGCCTCGTCCCGGTCGCGGGTGCGCCGGGCCAGCTCGCGGTACGTCGACTCCAGCAGGCGGCGCAGCGGGGTCTCGGCGAGCGGGGCGCCGAGCAGGGCGCCGCCGCGCACCCCGTCCGCCGCCGCGCGCGACGCGCCGTCCCCCGCGTGCACGAGCCAGTCGAGCGCGGCCTCCAGCACCTCGGCGGCCAGCCGGTCGCGGCGGTCGGCGTCCAGGTCGAGCGCGCCGAGCCGGGCGCCCGCGGCGACCAGCTCGGCCGCCGTGAGGGTGCCGGGATCGCGGCCCCTGACCGCCGTCGCGACGGCCGCGACCTGCGCGGGCACGTACCGGATCGAGATCTTCGGCACCGAGTCGAGCGCGGCGACGGCCGCGCCCTGGTCGCCCGCCGCGAGGTGCACCCGGGCGAGCCCGAACGCGGCGTTGATGTAGCTCTGGTCGGTGCGCCACACCGTCTCGTACAGCCGGACGGCGTCGTGCGGGGCCGTCCGCTCACGGCAGTAGGCGAGGGCCAGCTTCGGCGCGGCCTCGCCCGGCAGCAGCCCGTACAGCCGGTCGAAGCGCGGCTCGGCCTCGGCCGTCCGGCCCTGGGCGAGCAGGCCGACCGCGCGGTACCAGTCGATCCGCCAGTCGCCGGGGCGCTCGGTCGCGAGCTCGTCGAGCAGCGCGTCCGCCTCCCCGGCGGCGCCCAGCTCGATCTTGGCGCGGGCGAGCGCGAACCTGACCTCGGCCGTGCGGTCGGGGGCGCGCTGCGCCGCCTCGGCGGCCTGCGCGGGCTCCAGCGCGCCGAGCCCGGAGACGAACGCGGCGGCGGGGTCGGCGCCGTCCACCAGCGGGACGGGCAGCGCCGCCGCGGCGACCGGCGGCGGGAAGGGCGGCAGCGCCGACTCGGCGGTCTCGGGCTCGCCGCCCGCCGTCCGGGTCGCGAACCGCTCCGGGCCGAACAGCACGGACGGGGCCGGGCGCGGCGTGCCGTCCTCGGCGGCGAGCACCTCCCGCAGGACGCCGGTGAGCTGCTCGGACATCTCGGCGGCGTCCTGGAACCGCGCCGCCGGGTCCTCGTGCGTCGCGCGGCGCAGGAACCGGTCGAACGACTCGAACCGCCGCAGGACGGGGATCTCGGAGCGGGGCGGGAGCGCGTGCGCGTAGGTCCGGGTGAAGCCGCGGAAGGGGAAGCTCAGCACGGCCAGCGCCCGCCCGACCGTGTACAGGTCGGACGACACCGAGGGGCCGTCGTCGGCGATCTCCGGCGCCTGGTAGCCGACCGTGCCGTAGATGGCGCCGTCCGGGTCGTCCAGCCGCCGGACGCCGCCGAGGTCGATCAGCCGGAGCTGCTCCTCGGACTGGATCACGTTGTCCGGCTTGAAGTCGCAGTAGACGAGCCCCTGCGCGTGCAGGTAGTCGAACGCGCGCAGCACTTCGAGCCCGTAGGCGATGGCCTGCGCGAGCGGGAGGTGCTTCTCGCCCTGCGGCTGCGGCTGCTGGAGCAGGATGTCCTTCAGCGACTGGCCGCCCACGTACTCCATGACGATGTAGCCGTCGCCGTCGTGCTGGACGAAGTTGTAGATCTTGACGATGTTCGGGTGCTCGACCTCCGCGAGGAACGCCCGCTCCGCCGCCGCGGCGGCCATCGCGTCGGCGTCGCCGCTGTCCAGCAGGCCCTTCAGCACCACCCACCGGTCGCTGACGTTGTGGTCCTTGGCGAGGTAGATCCAGCCGAGGCCGCCGTGGGCGAGGCAGCCGAGCACGCCGTACTGCCCGCCGACCATGTCGCCGGGGCGGAGCTTCGGGGTGAACGAGAACTTCGTGCCGCACTTCGGGCAGAAGCCGTCGGTGCGACCCGGGCGCCCGGCGCGCCCCCGGCCGACCGGCTCGTCGCAGTTGCTGCAGAACCGCTTGCCCTCCGCGACCTGCGGGTCGCTCATCACGGCGGTGGACGGGTCGCGGTACGGCACGCGCGGCACCTCGACCAGGCCCGCGCCGAGCAGCCCGCGGCGGCCGGACGAGCGCGACGACCCGGTGCGCGAACTGCCCGTCCGCGTGCTGCCGGACGTCCCGCGGCTCCCGGTCGAGCCGCGGCTCCCGGATCCGCCCGCCCGGGACGTGAGGGACGTGTGCGCGGGCGGCGAGCCGCAGACGTCGCAGTAGCCGTCCATGATCGTGCCGGTGCAGCCCGCCATGCGGCACGCGTCGTCCGGGACGGTCACCGGCGGACGCGGCGCCGGGACGCTCGCCACCGGCGGAGCCGCTGGCCGAGCCGCTGGCGGAGCCGCCTGCGGGGGCGGCGCGGCCGCCGGGGGGTTGCCGCACACGTCGCAGTAGCCGTCCACGATCGTGCCGGTGCAGCCGGGCTGCGCGCACGCCCCCGGCCGGGGACCCGGCCGGGGCTGTGGGCTGGGTGAGGCGGCCACGCCGCATAGGACGCAATATCCGCCTTCGACGGTTCCGCCGCAGCCCGGCTCGGCGCACTGGCTCATCGTTCCGCTCCCTTCGCCCGCGCGTTGATGGCCTGCTGGTACCCCGACAGCGTCACGGTCGCCTTGCGGAGATCGCAGGGGGAGGTCCACAACAGCTCGCGGGCCTGCTCGTAGATCCGGGCGAGCTCGGCGTCCTCGGCGTGGCCGAGGCGCGCCGCCTTCACCCGGTAGGACTCCAGCCGGCCGCGCAGCTCCTCGCGCCGGTCCAGCAGTCCGCGGATCACGCCGGCCGTCTCGCGGGCGCGCTCCAGCGCGTCCCGCGCGGCGCGCTCCAGGTCGGCGACCCGGACCGCGAGGTCGTTCCAGCCGCCGCCCCGGGCCGGACGGCTCACCGCCGCGAGCCGGTCGGCCAGCGCGGCGGACAGGCCGGGCGGGTCCGGCAGCACCGGGGAGGCGATCTTGGCGAGCACCTCGTCGCGGGCGCGGCGGGCGTCGGCCTCCGCCGCGCGCAGCTCCGCGAGGACGGCGGCGACGCCGCGGAGCCGGTCGGCGAACCCGTCGCGCAGCCGCTCCGCCTCCGCGAGGCCGCGGCGCACCTCGGCGAGCCCGGCGCGGACCGCGTCCAGCCGGGCGGTGTCGGCGCGGCCGTCGCGGGCCAGCGCCATCGGGTCGTTGCGGACGACCGCGGCGACCGAGTCGAGCTCGGCGCGCAGCCGGTCGAGCTCGGGCTCGGCGCCGCCGAGGGACTCCAGCAGCTCGTCCGCCGCCCGGCGCTCGGCCTCCACCTCGGCGAGCCGCGACAGCAGCGCCGACCAGACCGCGTCGAGCGCCGCGACCGACCGCGCGACCTCCTCGTACATCGGCGTCATCCGCTCGACCGCCGACCGCAGCGTCAGCCGCTCCCCGCCCGGGACGGACAGCAGCGTCCGCCGCTCCAGCGGCACCTCCTCGGCGGGCAGCTCGACCGAGGGGCCCGCCAGCATCCAGGTCAGCTCGGCGAGCTGCGCCTGGCCCGGCCTGGCCTGGCGGGCGCGCAGCTCCTCGGCGTCGCGGAGCACCCGCCCGTACACGTCGAACAGGCTCCACAGGGACGTCATCCCGGCGCGCACCTCCGACTGCACGCGCCGCGTCGCGCCCTCCAGCACCGCGCCCTCCAGCAACTGGTAGCCGTGGTGGGCCTCCAGTTCGAGCAGCGCGCCGCTGATGCGCTCCCTCTCGTCGCGGAGCCGCGCCAGCGTCCGGTCCGCCTCGTCTCGGCTCATCGGGGGCCGGCCCAGCCGCGCGTCACTCAACGCCGGTCCACGGTCGGCCCATGTTCGCCCCCGATTCCCCCAAATAGAGCACGTTTTGGTGCCCAAGTTTTCACCATCCGCGGTCGGCTTCTCAAGCCGAGGGGCGATCACCGTCGCGGGCGGGTCCGGCGACTCGATTCGGGCGCGTCCGAGGGCTTCGGAATGTCAGTGCTCGAACGTATGATCGAACCATGGCGAACGTTGCGACGCACCCCCAGACCGCGACCCCCGCGCCGACCGCGCCGACCCCGCTCACCGCCGCGGAGATCGCCGCCCTCGCGCTGTCGCTCGCGCACCTCGGCGCCGGCCCCCAGGCCGCCACCGCGCGCCGGGCCCTGCACACCCTCCTCGACGCCGCCCCGCACGACGACGTGGTCACCACCACGCTCGCCACCCTCACCACGCCCCTCGACACCGCCACCTCCGACCGCGCCCGGGTGATCGCCGCCGCGATCACCGAGCACCGCGTCGTCCGGCTCTGCTACGGCGACGCCGGCGCCAACGTCACGATCCGGGAGGTCGAACCGGTCACCTGCCTCGTCCACCGCGACCACTGGTACCTCGTCGGCTGGTGCCGCATGCGGCGCGGCGTCCGCGCCTTCCGCTTCGACCGCATCCTCGCCGTCGAATCCACCGGCCTCTTCGCCCGCCCCCGCAGGGCGGAGCGGTATCTCCCATTCCAGAAGCGTTATTAGCCCAGGGGGGCGACCCCCTGGAACCCCCGTTGGTCGCGAGGGGCCGTTTCCCGTTCCGCGTTCGCGGCCCGGG
>NZ_BCQP01000002.1 GCF_001552135.1 Actinomadura chibensis NBRC 106107
CGCGGCCCGGGAAACGGCCCCTCGCTCCGCGGGTCGTGCGGCCGGAGGGCGTGGCCGCCCTCCGGCCGCACGACCCGTGACCCCGGCTCAGGTTCCCTCCAGGGGGGTGTAGAGGCTGTTCACCGCTGGTTGGCCTGTGTAGTTGGGGCCTGCTTGGTCGTCGGCGCCTATGTAGGTGTAGGGGAGGGTGATCTCTTTTCGGCCTCGGCGGGAGATTCGGTGGGTTCTTGGGGTGTAGGTGAAGCCTGCCTGGCGGAGGGCCCTTGTCAGGCGGCGTCCGGCCGGGGTGCCGTCGGGGTGGCGGATGCTTTGTGTGTCGAAGTTCGCTATTAGGAGGCCGTTTTCGGTTAGCCAGTTCGCCGCCTTGGTCAGGACGCCCAGCTTGTCGCCTATGTAGTGCAGGCCGTGGACGCAGGTGATCAGGTCGAAACGGGTTTTCGGGGCCCAGGCGGTCGCCGAGGCGGTGATCAGGTGGAGGGCGGCCGGGTGCGGGCCGGGGACGAAGTGGTCCACCAGGTCCACGCCCACGATCTCCGCGCCGGGGGGCAGGGCGAGGGCCGCCTCGGTCAGGGCGCGGGCGGATCCGCAGCAGAGGTCCAGCCAGCGGCCGGAGCCGGTCTCCGCGAGGGGCGCGATGCCCAGTTCGCGCGCATAGGCGGAAAGAGTTCGCCCGCGGTTCATCTCGCAGTTGGCCACCACGGGCGAGCGTTCCAGAGTGGTGTCGTCCAGGGGCATGGGGGGATTCTGTCAGCGTGGGTCAGGCGGCCACGGTGTGGTCGGCGGCGGTGGCCACCACGGCTGTCAGGTCGCCGGTGGCCGCGTAGGCGGCGCGTTGGATGCGGGCGCCGTTGCCCCGGTCTAGGACGTTGCGCAGGAGGGTCCCCACGGTTTCCAGGTCGCCCGCCCGGTCCAGGGCGGGGGCGGTGTGGTCGAGGAGGGCGGCGACGACCTCGCGGGCGGGCGCGGCGCGGCGGGTCGCCGGGTGGACGAGGTCGTCGCGCAGCCCGGAGCGTCCGGCCCGCCACATCGCGAGGCGCATCAGGTCGGCGCGGACCGGGTCCGGCGGCTCGCCGTCGCGCCAGGCCGCGGCCGCCGTGTCGACCAGGGCGCGGACGAGCGCCGCCATCAGCACGGCGTCGTCGGCTTCCAGGCACACGTCCGGGACGCGGATCTCCACCGTCGGGTACCGCCGGGACAGCCGCGCGTCGAAGTAGATCATGCCCTCGTCGAGGATCGCGCCGGTGGCGAGCAGGCTCTCGACCGTGGCCCGGTACGCCCGGGCGGAGCCGAACAGCTCGGTCGGGCCGCTGGACGGCCAGCGCCCCCAGACCTGGTGCCGCCAGCTGTCGTAGCCGGTGTCCGCGCCCTGCCAGAACGGCGAGTTGGCGCTGAGGGCGAGCAGCGGGGGCAGCCACGGCCGGATCCGGTCCAGGACGGCGACGCCCTCGTCCGGCGACTCGACCCCGACGTGGACGTGGCAGCCGCAGGTGAGCTTCTCGTCCATCGCGGGCCCGTAGGCGTCCGCCATCCGCGCGTAGCGCTGCGACGGGGTGAGCGACGGCCGGACGGCGACCGGCGACGTCGCGAGCGCCGCGACCGCCACCCCGACGCCCGCCGCCGACTGCGCCGCCGCCAGCCGCGCCGACCGGACGTGCTCCGACAGCTCGGCCGGGGACACGCAGACCGGGGTGGCCGTCTCCAACTGCTCGCGCTGCAGCTCCGTCTCCAGCGTCCTCGACCGCCGCCCCCCGGTGAGGAACAGCTCGTCGTGCCGCTGGGCGTACCGGATCACCGACCCCGACACCGCCTGCGGGACGCCGGTGTCCGGATCGACGAGGAGAAGCTCCTCCTCCACCCCGAATGTCCGGCAATGCGTGTGATGTGCCACCAGATGGTTGTGCCCTCTGGTGCACGGGTCTACGTCCCCCGGGAGGGTCCTCGTGGGGAGAACGCCCTGCTTACAATGCGTGCGCTTGACCTAACGCTTGGTCGGAAAGTGGTGATATGTCGTACCTCGTTGGGCACTGGTCCGCCGGACGTCTCGGCAGGCGGGCGCTGCGCGCCATCATCGAGCACCCGGACCTCGAACTCGCGGGCGTCGTCGTCGACGGCCCGCGCGAGGCCGGGCTGGACGCCGCCGTCCTGGCCGGGACCGGCCGCCCCACGGGCGTGCTCGCCACCGCGGACCCGGCCGCCCTGCTCGCCCGCCGCCCGCACGCGGTCTGCCACACCGCGGCCGCCGATCCGCGCCGTCCCGGACGGGTGGCCGACGACCTGTGCCGCGTCCTGGCGTCCGGCGCGGGCGTGGTGTCGGCGGCGCTGCCCCCGCTCGCGCACCCGCCGTCCGCCGACCGGGCGCTCGTCCGGCGGCTCCGCGCGGCCTGCGCGACCGGCGGCTCGGCCTTCCTCGCCCCCGCGCCGGGGCCCGTGGCCGACATGCTCCCGCTGCTGCTCAGCGGCGCGTCCCGGCGGGTCGGGGCCGTCACGATCACCGAGATCGCCTGCCACGGCCGTCACGGCGCCCCGGCGCCGCGCGACCTCGGCTTCGGCGGGCCGATCGGGCACCGGCCGCCCGCGCTGCGGCCGGGCGTCCCGGGGCTGACCTGGGGGCCGGTCGTCCGGCTGATCGCCGATCAGCTCGCCGTCCCGCTGGACGAGCTCGCCGAGGACCACGAGCTCTGCCCGGCGCCCGAGGCGTTCGACGGCCCCGCCGGGCGGATCGAGAAGGGGACGGTCGCGGGCGTCCGGTTCCGGGTGTCGGGGCTGTGCCGCGGACGTCCCGTGATCACCGTCGAGCACGTCGCCCGGCTGCGCGAGGACATCGCCCCGCACTGGCCCGCGCCGCCGTTCGGCGAGCCCGGCGGCCACCGGATAGAGATCGCGGGCGAGCCGCCCTGGCGGCTGGACCTCGGCCACCCCGGCGCCGCCGTCCCGGACCCGCTCGCCACCGCGTCGCGCCTGGTCAACGCCCTCCCCGCGGTCGCGGACGCGGCGCCGGGCCTGCACACGCCGCTGACCCTGCCCGCGGTCACCGGGCGTCGACTGGTCCGTCCAGCCAGGAGCTGAGCAGCCTCCCGGTCTCGGCGAGCCGGTCGACGTAGAGCATGTGCCCCGACTCGATCTCGCTGATCGTGAGGCCCGGGCCGAGCGTGGCGCGGCAGTCCACGACGAACTCCGGGCGCACCAGGTCGGCCTGCGTCGCGATCACCAGGTGGGTGGGGACCTCCACCGGCGGCGGCACGTGCGGCCGGGCCATCTCCGAGTACGCGCCCACGATCGCGGCGGGCTCGAAGCGCCAGCGCAGCCGCCCGTCCGGGGTGGGTTCGAGGTGGGCCTCGACCTCCTCGTCCAGGAGGCCGGGGGACGCCTTCGGCCAGCGGGCCGCGCGGAACGCCCGCGCCTCGGCGGCGTCCGCGAACGACACCGGGACGAGGAACCCGCGCGCCTCCCGCGCCGCGAACGCCGGGTCGAGCCCGATCGCCGGGTCGAGCAGGACGAGCCGCCGCACCCGCTCGGGGGCCGTCCGCGCCAGGTGCAGGGCGATCATCCCGCCGAAGGAGTGGCCGACGACGTCCGCCCGCTCGACGCCCTCCACGTCCAGCATGGCGAGGACGTCCGCGACGTGCCGGTCGACGGTCCACGGCGGCTCGTACGGCGACCGGCCGTGGCCGCGCAGGTCGGGCGCGATGACGCGGCGGTCCGCGAGGTGCCCCTCGGCCGTCCGCCGCCACCGCGCCCCGTGTCCCGTGACCCCGTGCAGCAGGACGACCGGCGCTCCCGCCGAATCCCCATACCGATGCACAAACAATGCCGCGTCCGTCATGGAGTGAAGCGTAACGACCTGCCCTCTCCCTCAGGAGCGTTCCCAGCGCACCGAGCTGAGCGCCAGGAGGGCGACGTGGAACGAGACGCACGACTCCACGTCGTCGAGGTCGGCGTCAAGGACGCGTTCGATGCGCCGCAGCCGCTCGTAGAACGCCGGCCGCGACAGGTGCGCCTGCTGCGCGGCGACCGCCTTGTTGCGCCCCGATTCGAGGTAGAGCTCCAGGATGCGGGTCAGGTCGCTGCCGCGCTGGGCGTCGTACTCCAGAAGCGGGCCGAGCTCGCGCTCGACGAACGTCTGCACGCGGGCGTCGTCGCGCAGCAGGTGCAGCAGGCCGCGCAGCCGCAGGTCGGGCAGCCGGTAGAAGAGCCGCCCGCCGGACCCGCGGGCGGCGACGTCGGCGACCTGCTCGGCCTCCAGGAACGAGCGGCGCACGTCCCGGATCGTCTCCACGACCGAGCCCGCCGCCATGACCGTCTCGCCGGACTGCTCGCGGATCCGCGTCGCGACCGCGCCGAGCGCCGTCTCCACGTCGGCGCGGGCGGGCAGCGAGGCGAGGACGCCGACGCGGGCGTGCGGGCCGCCCTCGTCCAGCACGCCGACGAGGGCGGCGAGCCGGGCGTCCTTGCAGGCGGCGGCGGCCGTCTCGGCGAGCGCGGACAGCTCCCCGACCGGCGGCGGGGTGCCCGGGCCGCGGTGCCGCAGCACCACGCCGAGCAGCCTGCGGCCGGACAGCGGGACGCCGAGCGCGCGGGCCCGCGCGGCGGCCTCCTGCGGGTCGGAGTAGGCGTGCGCGAGGATGCGGGCGATGATCGTCCCGTGCGCCTGCCGCTCGACGCTCTCGGCGTGCCGGTCGAGCAGCCGGCCGAGCGCGAGCGTGGTCGCGGCCCGCTCGATCAGCACGGTCTCGCGGGCGGACGGCGGCGCGCCGAGGTCGATGATCAGGCGCCCCCAGTCCTCGCCGCGCGCGCCGACCATGGTCACGAGCCAGCCGGACGTCGCGTCGAACCCGGTGCGGCGGCCCGGCCGGACGGCCCGCGACCGCGTCTCCCACGCCGACAGCAGCTCGGCGGGGTCGGCGCCCGCCGCGTCGGCGGCGAGCACCTGGTGGGCGAGGTTCTCCAGCACGACGGGACGCCCGCCGAGCGTGGCGACCTGCCGGACGACCTCGTCCGTGGACGCGCCCTCCACCGAGAGCTGGGTGAAGATCTCGTGCAGCCGCTCGGACGCGCGCAGCTCGGCGAACTGGTCCTGGACGATCCGCGCGTGCACCGACTCGGTGATGTCGACGAACGCGGGCTCGTGCGCGAGGACGATCACCGGGAGCCGGTGGTCCTCGGCGGCCGCGATCAGCGCGGGCGGCAGGACGCTGGCGTACCGCCGGCCCAGCTCGATCATCAGGCCGCTGACCCCGACCTCGGCCAGCTCGGTGATGTAGGCGCGCAGCCGGTCCGGCTCGTCCGGCAGGGCTATGCCGGTGGTGAGGACCAGCTCGCCGCCGTGCAGCAGGTGGGCGATGTCGGTGACCTCGGCGACGTGCACCCAGCGGACGCGGTTGGCCGTCCGGTCGGCGCCCGCGACGACGTGCGGCTGGCCGCGGCGTACCGCGTCGAGCTGGAGGACGTCGTCGAGGGTGGGCAGCATCACCTGGGATGATATCCGGACAAGGCGTCAACGGCGCTGATCGGGCGGTCACCCCCTGTCGGGCGCCAGCAGAGCGTTAACGGGACGCCCGGGGTCCTGACACTCTGCGGGTTTCCGCAGCGTCCGGGAAGAACAAGACTTGAGACATGTCGGAACACGCGAATCTGCTCCGGCGCCACCGGGCGGTCATGCCGTCCTGGATGGCGCTCAACTACCAGGACCCCATCGAGATCGTCGGCGGCAAGGGCAACCGCGTGACCGACGCCGAGGGGAAGGGCTACCTCGACTTCTTCACCGGCATCCTGACCAACATGCTCGGGTACGACGTGCCCGAGGTGCGGGAGGCGGTGGAGCGGCAGCTCGCCACCGGCGTCGTCCACACGTCGACGGCGTACCTGCTGCGCGGGCAGGTCGAGCTGGCCGAGAAGATCGCCCGCCTGTCGGGCATCCCGGACGCGAAGGTGTTCTTCACGAACTCCGGGACCGAGGCCAACGAGACGGCCCTGCTCCTCGCCGCGTACGCGCGGCGCAGCGACCAGGTCCTCGCGATGCGGCAGAGCTACCACGGCCGGTCGTTCGGCGCGGTCGGCGTCACGGGCAACCGGGCGTGGACGAACCTGTCGTACTCGCCGCTGAACGCCCACTTCCTGCACGGCGCCGACCGGCACCTCCCGCAGTTCGCCGGGATGACCGACGAGCAGTACGTCGACGCCTGCGTGCAGGACCTGCGGCACGTGCTCGCGACCGCGACCGGCGGGGACGTCGCCGCGCTGATCGCCGAGCCGATCCAGGGCGTCGGCGGGTTCACGATGGCGCCGGACGGCCTGTTCGCCGCGTACAAGAGCGTCCTGGACGAGTTCGGCATCCTGTTCATCTCCGACGAGGTCCAGACCGGCTGGGGACGGACGGGCCAGGGCTTCTGGGGCATCGACAACCACGGCGTGACGCCGGACATGATGACCTTCGCCAAGGGCCTCGGGAACGGCTTCGCGGTCGGCGGCGTCGTCGCCCGCGGCGACCTCATGGACGGCCTGCACGCGATCGGGCTCTCCACGTTCGGCGGCAACCCGATCTCGATGGCCGCGGCCAACGCGACGCTCGACTACGTCCTCGACCACGACCTCCAGGCGAACGCCGCGAAGCAGGGGGCGACGATCATCGGCGGGCTGGCGGCGGCGGCCGGGCGGTTCCCGGTGGTCAAGGACGTCCGGGGCAAGGGCCTGATGTTCGCTATCGAGCTGGCCGACCCGGGCACCGGCGAGCCGAGCCCGCCGCTCGCCGCCGCGCTGATGGAGGCGGCCCGCGAGCGGGGCCTGCTGGTCGGCAAGGGCGGCCTGTACGGCAACGTGGTGCGGATGGCGCCGCCGATGACCCTGACCGAAGCCGAGGCCGCCGAGGGCCTCGGCATCCTGATCGCCTCGCTTGAGGCGGTCAACGAGCAGGCCACTTCTTGACGGAGCGAACTGGGGGTGTGGGGGACGTCCCCCCACAAGGAGGAAGCGGAAGCATGAGTGAGAGCAAGCACGTCACCCACTGGATCGGCGGGAAGCCGTGGGACGGGGAGGCGGCGCGGCGGGGCGACGTCTACGAGCCCGCGTCCGGCCGCGTCGCGGGGACGGTCGACTTCGCCGCCCAGGAGGACGTGGACGCCGCCGTCGCCGCCGCGAAGGCCGCGTTCCCCGGCTGGCGGGACACGTCGCTGTCCAAGCGGGCGCGGATCCTGTTCCGGTTCCGCGAGCTGGTGGAGGCGCACCGGGACGAGCTGGCGCGGCTGATCTCGTCCGAGCACGGCAAGGTCGTCTCGGACGCGGCGGGCGAGGTGGCCCGCGGCCTTGAGGTCGTGGAGTTCGCCTGCGGCATCCCGCACCTGCTCAAGGGCGGGTTCTCGGAGAACGTGTCGACGCGGGTGGACGCCTACTCGATCCTCCAGCCGGTCGGGGTCGCGGCCGGGATCACGCCGTTCAACTTCCCGGCGATGGTGCCGATGTGGATGTTCCCGGTGGCGATCGCGTGCGGGAACACGTTCGTGCTGAAGCCGTCGGAGAAGGACCCGTCGGCCTCGGTCCGGCTGGCGGAGCTGTGGGCCGAGGCGGGGCTGCCGGACGGCGTGTTCAACGTCGTCCACGGCGACAAGGCGGCGGTGGACGGCCTGCTCCGCCACCCGGACGTCAAGGCGGTCAGCTTCGTCGGCTCCACCCCGATCGCCCGGTACATCTACGAGACGGCGGCGGCGAACGGCAAGCGGGTGCAGGCGCTCGGCGGCGCGAAGAACCACATGCTGGTGCTGCCGGACGCCGACCTCGACCTCGCCGCGGACGCGGCCGTGTCCGCCGGGTTCGGCTCGGCGGGGGAGCGGTGCATGGCGATCTCCGTCGTCGTCGCCGTCGACCCGGTCGGGGACGAGCTGATGGCGAAGATCCGCGAGCGGGTCGCGAAGCTCAAGGTCGGGCCCGGCGACAACGCCGAGTCGGAGATGGGCCCGCTGGTGACGCGGGCGCACCGCGACAAGGTGGCGTCCTACCTGGACGGCGCCGCCGCCCAGGGCGCCACGCTCGCGATCGACGGACGCGACCCGGACGTGCTCGGCGGCGCGGGCGACGGCTTCTGGCTCGGCCCGAGCGTCCTCGACCACGTGACCCCGGAGATGGACGCCTACAAGGACGAGATCTTCGGCCCGGTGCTGTCGGTCGTGCGGTCCGGCTCGTACGCGGAGGCCATGGAGCTGATCTCCGCCAACCCGTACGGCAACGGCACCGCGATCTTCACCAACGACGGCGGGGCGGCGCGCCGCTTCCAGAACGAGGTGGAGGTCGGGATGGTGGGCGTCAACGTGCCGATCCCGGTCCCGATGGCTTACTACTCCTTCGGCGGCTGGAAGGACTCACTCTTCGGTGACAGCCACGCGCACGGGATGGAGGGCGTCCACTTCTACACGCGGACGAAGGCCGTCACGGCGCGTTGGCTCGACCCGAGCCACGGGGGAGTGAACCTCGGGTTCCCGACCAGCGGCTGAATCGGATCGCGGGCGCGGGCGACGCGCGGGTACGGCCGGTCGTCATGACCGGCCGTACACGCGTCCGCCTTGATAACGGTTAAACATCACCACATAGCGACAAACTCCCCCAAAGAGCGCTAGGTGGGGTCGCGCGGCGTGAATACCGGCCGTCCCACCGTGAGAACCCGCAGGTCGCCCCGCATGGGACTTTCCCACCGCGGGCGGCTTTCGTCGTAGATTTTCGTCGGCCGGCGGCGGGCGAATAATGCCAACAACCATTGACGCGCTCTGTGCCGGGCGACACAATCTGACTGTCTCCATTAATTGAGACCAAATTAAATGTCAGGGTCCGCCGTCAGAAACGCCGACTCCGGAGCCGCGGGGCCGGTGGGCGGGACGTGCAGGAGAGCCGCGCTATGACCGCAGTCGACCACCGGGCAGAGGTGGACGCGCTCGGAAGGCGATTTCCGGGCTGGACCATTTGGTTCGGCCCGTTCACCGGCCGCTGGTGGGCGCTCCCTCCGAAGGACCGTGACGTCGGCGACTTCCTCGAAGCCGACACGCCGCAGCTGCTCATCGCACGGATCGAGGTGGTCACTGACTCGGCATCGAGACGACCCGCGGTTCGGCCCGCCCGCCCGCGGCCGTCCCGCGACCCCCGCGACTCTCGCGACTCCCGGCCCGACGTGCGACGTCCCTCTAACCTCCGCCGTCTTGAGGGCGTCACACCGTCGCCGTTCGGCCGGGTGCCGGCGATCGCGTGGCCAGGCAGCACTGCAAGGTGATCCGCTGTTCCCCAACCTCGCCACGTCCGCCGGTGCCGCCGCGGCCCCGGGAAGGGCGGCAGCCCGCGCCATATCCCTCTCCAGCAACCTCCGTTATGGCGCGGACGCCAGCACCCGCCGTTCCCCCGGGGCCGTGGCGGTCTTTTCACGCCCCGGCCGGCTGAATCGGCCGGCCGGGAAACCGCCCCGCATTCGCGGGCATAATCGGTGGCCGAAAGGAAAGGCCGACCTTACCTCCGCGATATGAGAACCCCCGAGACCAGGTCGTGATCTTTGGTGGGCGAGGGCCGTTTCCCGGCTCGGCGGCGGCCGAATCCCGGATAACCGGTGATAAACGCGTCCGCCGTCGCGAGGGCTGAGGAGAATGGCGGGTCCGCCGGGTGCCGGACGCGGCCGCGCGGGGTCCGCGCCGCTCCGCCCCCGCCGAGGCGCTACGCTGCCGCTTGGCGCCGATCGGGGAGCGAGATGCGGTTCAAGGCCACGACACGGGTCAAGGCGGGGGCGGCCGTCGCGGCTGCCGTCGCGGTGGCCCTCGCGCTCGCCGCCGCGGGCCTCGGCGGCGGCGACGGCGACGACGAGCCGGTCGGCGTCGCCAAGGCCGCGAGCACCCTCGGGCCCGGCGAGGGCATGCTGAACCTCCTCGCGCTGCCCGGCTCGATCGAGAGCGGCGGCACCGACCCCCGCGTCGACTGGGTCACCCCGTTCCAGGAGCGCACCGGCTGCAAGGTCGGGCTGAAGGCCGTCAAGACCCCCGAGGAGATGGCCGACCTCATGCGCGACGCCGACCGCCGGTACGACGGCGTCGCCGCCCCGCCCGAGGTCGCCGGGCGCCTCGTCGCCGAGCACCAGGTCGCCCCCGTCAACACCGACCTCGTCGACGGGTACAAGAAGCTGGAGCCGAGGCTGCGCGGCCTGCTGCGGCGCGACGGCAAGACCTACGGCGTCCCGTACGTGTGGGGCGTCAACCTGCTCATGTACGACACGCGGGCCGTCCCGCCGCCGAGCGGCTGGTCCGCGCTGTTCGACCCCGCCCAGGCCCGCCGCTACTCCGGCAAGATCGTCATGCGCGACAGCCCGCTCGCCATCGCCGAGGCCGCGCTCTACCTCAAGGGCCGCGACCGCAAGCTCAAGATCCGCGACCCGTACTCGCTGACGCCCGCGCAGCTCGCCGCGGCCGGTCGCGTCCTGAGCAGGCAGCGGCCGCATGTCGGGGAGTACTGGGAGCGGCCCGCCGACGCCGTCAGCGCGTTCGCGGGCGGCCGGGCCGTGCTCGGGCAGGCGGGGCCCTACCAGGTGGACGTCCTGAACCGCGCGTCGCGTCCCGTCCAGGGGGTGCTGCCGTCCGAGGGCGTCACCGGCTGGACGGACGCCTGGATGATCGGCGCCCGCGTCCAGCACCCGAACTGCATGTACCAGTGGCTCCAGTGGACGGCGTCGCCCGACGTCCAGCAGCAGGTGGCCGAGTGGACCGGGGTGGCGCCAGCGAACCCGCAGGCGTGCTCGGGCGACCGGCTGAAGCCCGGCTTCTGCGCCGCCTACCACGTCGGCGACCGCGACTACCTGGAGAAGATCATCTTCGCCCACGCGCCCGCCAAGGCGTGCGACGCCAAGGCCAAGAAGAACGACTGCACCGACTACGCCGAGTGGACGAAGACGTGGATCGAGTCCACGAAGCTGTAGCGCGCTGACGCGCGCGGTCCGGAGAGGGGCCCTCCGGCGCGCCCGGCCGCCCCCAGCCGGGCGCGCCTATCGGGTGGTCCCGGACTTCCCCCCGAACGCCCGGGTCACCCTTCTCCCTGGAGAGCCCTCCATGGCGGCGGCTTCGGCCCAGCCGGTGTCCGGCACGGCGCCGGTCGGTACAGCGCCCTCCGTCCGTCCGGCGGGCGCCGCCGCCCTCGCCGGCGGCCGCTCTCCGGCGGGCCGTCCGACGCTCGTGACCGCCTCCCCCCGCCGCCGCGGGCGGCGGCGGGGCGCCGGCGGGGCGGGCGCGCACTCGTCGCACGCGAAGACCCCGGTCGAGTCCGGCAGCCGGCCGACGCGCACGCGCGGCCGGGGCCACTTCTTGCGGCAGACGACGCACGCCTCCCCGAAGCGCTGGGCCATGCTCAGCCCGCGCGGGTCCACCGTCGGCTCGTCCGGCTGGCCCATGTCCCCTCCCCCTTGGCGGGAGTCAACGTCACGTGACTTCCTTTATAGGGCGGTGAGGGTGTTGCCATTGTTACCGTGCGTGAAAAGGGCGGCAAAGGCTCACGTGTCGGGCGGCCGTCCACGATCGTCCGCGCTACGCGCCCGCGCGCGCGGGCTCCGCGCGGGCTCCGTGCCTCGGACTCCCTGGCGACCAGGGCATACGCGGACCATGCGGATACGCTCCGCGGTCGGGTCTTTTGCTGTTCCTTTGACGGATATTGCGTAGAAAGGAGGCATGTCGGTCCGGAACGCCGGGACGCGCGTCCGGCCGCGCGGGTCCGGTTCCGCGCGGGCGCGCGCGACGGCGCGGGCGCTCGCCGCGACCGCGCCCCCGCTGGCGGGCGCGGTGGTCGTGGCGGCCGGCGCGCTCTACCTGCTCGCCGACGTCCGCCGCACCGGCGTCCTGCTCACCGTGACCGCGCTGCTGTGCGCCGTCGCGGCCGGGCTCGCGGCCTGGGGCGTGCGGAGCGCGGTCGGCCGGGCGCTCGGGCCGGTGGAGCGGCTCGACGCCGACCTCGACCGGCTGCGCGGCGCCGACCTCGCCCGCCGGGTCGCGGTGCCGGCCAGCGGGGACGAGGTCGAGCGCCTCGCCGGCCGGGTCAACTGCCTGCTCGGCCGCCTGCAGGACGAGGCGCTGGAGCGGCGCGCGTTCATCACCGACGCCTCGCACGAGATCCGCACGCCCCTCGCCGGCCTGCGCACCCGCATCGAGGTCGCGCTCGCCGAGCCGGCCGACGCCGACCTCGTCGACACCCTGCGCGGCGCGCTCGGCGACGTGGACCGGCTGCACCAGATCGTCGACGACCTCCTCGTCCTCGCCCGGCTGGACTCCGGGGAGCGGGCGCCCCGCGAGCGCCTCGACCTCGGCGCGCTCGTCGAGGACGAGACCCGCCGCCGCGCGCCGCCCGTCCCGCTGTCGGTCAAGGCCGAGTCGGGCGTGCTCGTCGACGGCAACCGCGCGCGGCTCTGCCGCGTCCTGCTCAACCTGCTCGCCAACGCCGAGCGGCACGCCGCCACGGCGATCGGCGTCGAGGTGCGGGCCGAGGCGGGTGAGGCGGTCGTGGAGGTGCGCGACGACGGCCCCGGCATCCCGCCCGCCGACCGCGACCGGGTGTTCGAGCGCTTCGCCCGGCTCGACACCGCGCGCAGCCGCGCGGACGGCGGCAGCGGCCTCGGCCTCGCGATCGCGCGGGAGGTCGCGGTCGCGCACGGCGGGCGCCTGTACGCCGGGGACGCGGCGCACGGGGCGCGGCTCGTCCTGCGGCTGCCGCTCGCCCCGGCCGGGCCCGGGGAAGATCAGGGCGGCTGAGTGGCGGCGGGGGCGCGCCCCGCGCGCGGCGATGTCCGACAATGGTCCGGTGATGTCTCCCTCAAGCCCCGACGGGGCGGCCCGCGAGCTGGTCGTCCTCGGCTCCACCGGCTCGATCGGCACGCAGGCGCTGGACGTCGTCCGCCGCAACCCCGGCAGGTTCCGGGTGGCCGGCCTCGCGGCGGGCGGCGGGCGGGTCGACCTGCTCGCCGCGCAGGCGCTGGAGTTCCGGCCCGAGGTCGTCGCCGTCGCCAAGGCGTCCGCCGCGCAGGAGCTCCAGCTCGCCTTCTACGCCGAGGCCAAGCGGCGCGGGTACGCCTCCGGCGACTTCGCCATCCCGAAGATCGTCGCGGGTCCGGACGCGGTGGCCGAGACCGCCGCCTGGCCCTGCGACGTCGTGCTGAACGGGGTGACCGGGGCGCTCGGGCTCGCGTCCACGCTCGCCGCGCTGGACGCGGGCCGCACGCTCGCGCTCGCCAACAAGGAGTCGCTGATCGTCGGCGGGCCGCTGGTCAAGGAGCGGGCGCGGCCGGGGCAGCTCGTCCCGGTCGACTCCGAGCACTCGGCGCTCGCGCAGTGCCTGCGCGGCGGGCGCCCGGACGAGGTGCGGCGGCTCGTCCTCACCGCGAGCGGCGGACCGTTCCGCGGGCGGAGCCGCGCCGAGCTGGCGGACGTCACGCCCGAGGAGGCGATGAACCACCCCACCTGGGACATGGGCCCGGTCATCACGATCAACTCCGCGACCCTCGTCAACAAGGGGCTGGAGGTCATCGAGGCGCACCTGCTCTTCGACGTCCCGATGGACCGGATCGAGGTCATGGTCCACCCGCAGTCGGTGATCCACTCGATGGTGGAGTTCACCGACGGGTCCACGCTGGCGCAGGCGAGCCCGCCCGACATGCGGCTGCCGATCGCGCTCGGCGTCGACTGGCCGCACCGCGTCCCGGACGCCGCGCCCGGCCTCGACTGGACGAGAGCGCACACCTGGGAGCTGTTCCCGCTCGACGACGAGGCGTTCCCCGCCGTGGCGCTCGCCCGCCGGGCCGGTGAGCTCGGACGGACGTTCCCCGCCGTTTACAACGCCGCGAACGAGGAATGTGTGGACGCGTTCCGCGCGGGCCGCCTCCCGTTCCTCGGGATCGTCGACACGATCGCGCGCGTGATGGACGAGCACGAGCGCGGGGACGGCGGGGGCCGCGCGGGGGAGCCGACGCTGGACGGCGTCCTCGCGGCGGACGGGTGGGCCCGCGGCAGGGCCAGGGAACTGACCGGAACCGACTGAGACACCGGGGGCCCGCCTCCGGACGACGCCAAGGGGACCCGGATGGCCTTCTTCCTCGGCGCGGCGGCGTTCGTCGTCGCGCTCCTGGTGTCGGTGATGCTGCACGAGGGCGGGCACCTGCTCACCGCGAAGCGGTTCGGGATGAAGGCCACGCAGTACTTCGTCGGCTTCGGCCCGACGCTGTGGTCGACGCGCCGGGGCGAGACCGAGTACGGCGTCAAGGCGATCCCGCTCGGCGGGTTCGTCAAGATCGTGGGCTACACGCCGCTGGAGGAGGTCGCGCCGCGGGACCGTCCGCGCGCGTTCTACCGGCAGCCCGCGGGGCGCCGCGCGGTCGTGATCGGGGCGGGCGTCGTCGCCAACTTCGTGTTCGCGTTCCTCCTCCTCATGGTCATGGCGATGACGATCGGCGTGCGCGACCCCGGGACCGTGACGAGCACCGTGGACGAGGTGACCCGGTGCGTGCCGTCCGGGCTGCGGGCCGAGTGCGCGGCGGGGCGCCCGCCGTCCCCGGCCGCGCGGGCGGGGCTGCGGGCGGGCGACCGCGTCGTGTCCTTCAACGGCACGCCCGTCTCCGACTGGCACGACCTGACCAAGGAGATCGGCAGGGCGAAGCCGGGGCAGACGGTGCCGGTCGTCGTGCAGCGCCCGGGCGTGGCGCGCCCGGTGACGCTGCCCGTCACGCTCGCGGACGTGGACGGCGCGGCGTTCGTCGGCATGTCCGCGAAGGTCGTCGGCGCGGGCTACGACCGGACCGGCCCGATCGGCGCCGCCGTGTTCGCCGGCCGCGGCATCGGCCGCACCGTCGCGGGCATCGGCGAGGTCGCGGCGGACCTGCCGGCCGCGATCCCGCGGCTGTTCTCGCCGGAGCGGGAGAGCACGCCCGGCGGGCAGGTCGGCAGCGTGGTCGGCGCGACGGACGTGTCCGGCCAGATCTTCGCGTCCGACACGTCGGCCCGCGACAAGGCCGCGCTGTATCTGTCGCTGGTCGTCTCGGTGAACATCTTCCTTGGCGCGCTGAACGTGCTGCCCCTGCTGCCGCTGGACGGCGGCCATCTCGCGGTCGTCGGATACGAGCGGCTGCGGGCGGCGGTGAACCGGGTCCGCGGGCGTCCGGATCCGGGCACGGTCGACATGACCAGGCTGCTGCCCTTGACGTATCTCGCGGTGCTGTTGCTCGTGGGCCTCGGGGTGCTGCTGATCCTGGCCGATCTCGTCAATCCGCTCCACGTACCGGAATGACACAAAATGTTGACCTAGAGTAGTTGAATGGTCACGTGGCCGGTCGCGGGGCGCCGTCTCCCCGGCCGCGGACGACGCTTAGGCTTGTACGGGGCCCTGAGTAAGAGGAGAGGGATGAGCGTTTCACTGGGAATGCCGAACATCCGCGGCGAGGGCGATGGTCAGGGGGCGCCGCGGCTCGGAACTCCCCGCCGCGAGTCCCGGCAGATCATGGTCGGGAACGTGCCGGTCGGGGGCGACGCGCCGGTGTCGGTGCAGTCGATGACGACGACGCTGACCGCCGACGTGAACGCCACGCTGCAGCAGATCGCAGAGCTGACCGCCGCGGGCTGCCAGATCGTGCGGGTCGCGGTGCCGTCCCAGGACGACGCCGACGCGCTCCCCGCGATCGCCCGCAAGTCGCCGATCCCCGTGATCGCCGACATCCACTTCCAGCCCAAGTACGTGTTCGCGGCGATCGACGCGGGCTGCGCCGCCGTCCGGGTGAACCCGGGCAACATCAAGAAGTTCGACGACAAGGTCGGCGAGATCGCCCGCGCGGCGACCGACGCCGGGGTCCCGATCCGGATCGGGGTGAACGCCGGGTCGCTGGACAAGCGGCTGCTGGAGAAGCACGGCAAGGCCACGCCCGAGGCGCTGGTCGAGTCGGCGCTCTGGGAGTGCTCGCTGTTCGAGGAGCACGGCTTCCGCGACATCAAGATCTCGGTCAAGCACAACGACCCGGTCGTGATGATCGAGGCGTACCGGCGGCTGGCCGCGGCGTGCGACTACCCGCTGCACCTCGGCGTGACCGAGGCGGGCCCCGCCTTCCAGGGGACGATCAAGTCCGCGGTCGCGTTCGGCGCGCTGCTCGCCGAGGGCATCGGCGACACGATCCGGGTGTCCCTTTCCGCGCCGCCCGTGGAGGAGGTCAAGGTCGGCACCGCGATCCTGGAGTCCCTCGGGCTGAGGCAGCGCGGGCTGGAGATCGTGTCGTGCCCGTCCTGCGGGCGCGCGCAGGTCGACGTCTACACGCTGGCCGAGCGCGTCACCGCCGGGCTGAAGGACTTCCCCGTCCCGCTGCGCGTCGCGGTGATGGGCTGCGTGGTGAACGGCCCCGGCGAGGCGCGCGAGGCCGACCTCGGCGTCGCGTCCGGGAACGGCAAGGGGCAGATCTTCGTGAAGGGGCAGGTCGTCAAGACCGTCCCGGAGGCGCAGATCGTGGAGACCCTGATCGAGGAGGCCATGCGCATCGCCGACGAGATGGGCGTCGAGATCGGCGAGGACGGCGCCGTCTCCGGTCCGGGCGCCGAGGTGGTCGTGAGCTGACCGGCGGCCGCCGCGGGAGCGGCTGAGGGCTGACAAGAAGGCTGTACGAGGGCTCCGGGTGACATCACCCCGGGGCCCTTTTCGGTATGCCCGGACGCTTGGTTTCGGGCCGCTGAATATACGCGCCGCACGGCCCCGGATCCGGAACGTCCGCGGTGATCACGAAGTTCCGCTGATCTTGTCACGATTCCGCATCCACTCATGGGGGGCCCTGTCGGGCCCCGAGCGCAGGACGCCACAATCTTCACTCATTTACCCGTATGTCTGACTCAATCGGAGTCGGCACGTTTAGGGGGATTTGTGAAGAGGATCGTTGTCATGGCCGCGGTGGCCGGGCTCGGTCTCACCGGGCTGGGCGCCACAAGCGCGCAGGCCGCGGGCCCCTCCGCCGGATCGGCCGGAGGCTTCGAACCCGCCGCTGCGAAGTGGCACGCCTGTCCGGCGGACTTCGTCAAGCAGGTGCACGACCTGTACGACGTGATCTACCCGGTGTCGAAGATCGTGCAGTGCGCCGAGCTGTCGGTGCCGCTGGACTACGCCAAGCCGGGCGGCAAGAAGATCACGCTCCAGCTCACCAGGACGCCGCACACCGGCAAGGGCAAGGCCAAGGGCGACATCGTGGTCAACCCCGGCGGTCCCGGCGGCGGCGGCGCGCTCTTCGGGCCGCGGGTGTTCGCGCAGAACTCCGCTCCCATGCGCGACGCGTACAACGTCATCGGGTTCGACCCGCGCGGCGTCGGCATGAGCGTTCCGGCGCTCACCTGCGACAGGAACTACTCGAACGCCCCGCGGCCCGACTACGGCACCGGCGACCGCGCGTCCGTCAAGACCTGGCTGAAGCTGACCAAGGGCTACGCCGAGAACTGCGCCAAGAACGACAAGATCGGGCTCCTGAACCACATCAAGACCATCGACTCGGTCTACGACATCGAGTCGATCCGGCGCGCGCTCGGCAACGACAAGCTCGACTACTACGGCGCGTCCTACGGCACCTACCTCGGCTCGGCGTACGCCACGGTGTACCCGAAGAAGGTCGACAAGATGGTGCTGGACGGCAACGTCGGCCCGTCGGACGCCTGGTACGACGCGAACCTCAACCAGGACGTCCAGTTCGACAAGAACTTCGAGTACTACCTCGGCTGGATCGCCAAGTACGACTCGGTGTACCACCTCGGCAAGAAGCAGAGCGACGTGCGCGCCTTCTTCTACGGCCTGCGCGGCGCGCTCGCGAAGAAGCCGCTCCGCTACACCGACCCCGACACCAAGCAGACCCTCGCCGTCGGGCCGGACGAGCTGACCGACGTGATCCTCAACGCGGGCTACCGGCGCAGCCAGGCCGTCTGGCACGGGTACGCGGCCGGGCTCTCGGCGCTCGTGAAGGGCGACGTCGCGACGTTCGCGCAGACCTTCGGCGCGCCGACCACCGGCGGCTCCGACGACAACGGCAACGCCGTGTACCTCGCCGTGCAGTGCACCGACGTCCAGTGGCCGCTGAGCTGGAAGAAGTGGCAGCGCGACAACGACCGGATCCAGCGCAAGCACCCGTTCGAGACCTGGGCCAACGCCTGGTTCAACGCGCCGTGCCTGTTCTGGGGCGCCAAGCCCGGCAGGCCGGTCGACATCGGCCGCACGCGCGACCTGCCGAACAACATCCTGATGTTCCAGTCCACCGAGGACGCCGCCACGCCGTACGCGGGCGCCCTCGACATGCAGCGCCGCCTCAAGGGCTCGCGCCTCGTCGTCCAGGACGGCGACCGCACGCACTGCATCGTGCACCGCGGCTCGGCGGCGGTCGACGCCTACTTCGACGCCTACTTCCTGCGCGGCGAGCGCCCGAGCGCGCGGACGGTCCACGTCCCGCAGCTCGGCGACCCGACCCCGCCGGCGGCGGCGAACGCGAAGAGCCTCACGGGCGCCGGCGCGGCCGTCCGCATCGAGGCGGACGTCATCCGCTGACGTCCCCCCGCGGGACGTGACACCCGCGCCGGTCCACGGGCCGACGCCCCGCACCCGCCCGTCGCAGCACACGCGGCGGGCGGGTCGCGCCGGGGGGCGAACGCCCGGCCGCGTCACGAAGTTCCGCTGATCTTGTCACGATTCCGCATCCACTCTTTCCCGGCACTGCCGTCACACACGGCTGGACCGTCACAATCTCCACGCAATCCGCATCCGCTACGCATCGGTGGGGCTCCCCCCTCCGGCCCTCCGACCGGGGCCGCGGAGCCGCCGATCTGAGGGGGTCAGGTGAAAAGGATTCTTCTCGTCACGGCCGCGGCGGCCGTCGCGGCGGGCGGCACCGGAGCCGCCGTCGCCGCGAACGCCGACACCGGGCGGGCCGGCGCCGCGCCGGTCGCGGCCACCGGGGTCGACTGGGGCAAGTGCGAGGTCAGCGGGCCGGACGACCCGATGAACAAGGCGCAGTGCGCCCAGGTCGAGGTCCCCCTCGACTACTCCCGCCCCGGCGGCCGCAAGATCTCCATCGCGGTGTCGCGGTTCAAGCACACCGACGACAAGAACTACAAGGGCGTCCTGTTCGTGAACCCGGGCGGCCCGGGCGGGTCCGGCCTGCCGTACGCGCCCGCCCTCGCCCGCTGGATCGCCGGGACCGGGCACGCCGACGTCGCCGCCAAGTACGACATCATCGGCTTCGACCCCCGCGGCGTCGGCTCCAGCAAGCCCGCGCTGACCTGCGACCCGCACTTCTCCGACCCGATCAGGCCGGACTACGTCCCCTCCTCGAAGAAGGAGGAGGCGGCCTGGGTCGCGAAGTCGGCGAAGTACGCCAAGGACTGCGCGACCAAGTTCGGCTGGCTGCTGCCGCACATGCGCACCACCGACGCCGCGCGCGACATCGACACGATCCGCGCCGCCCTCGGCCAGCAGAAGATCAGCTGGTACGGCTTCTCCTACGGGACGTACTTCGGCGCCACCTACGCCACGCTCTTCCCCAAGCGCGTGGACCGGATGGTCCTCGACGGCAACGTCAACCCCAAGACGGTCTGGTACGACTCCCAGCTCGAACAGGACAAGGCGTTCGAGAAGAACATGAAGTCCTGGTGGGCGTGGATCGCCAAGTGGGACTCGGTCTACCACCTCGGCAAGACCGAGAAGGCGGTCGAGGCCACGTACTACGCGACGCGCGCCGGGGCGAAGAAGTCCCCCATCGCCGGGAAGATCGGACCCGACGAGCTGGACGACATCGTCCTGAGCGCCGGGTACAACACCGGCTACTACATCCCGTTCGCGCAGGCGCTGTCGGCGTGGGTCAACGGCAAGGACGCCTCGGGCCTCCTCGACTGGCTCAACACCGGCGGGGACGACAACGGCTTCGCCGTGTACAACGCCGTCCAGGCGGCGGACGCCAAGTGGCCGCGCAACTGGAGCAAGTGGCACAACGACGCGGTGAAGCTGTACAAGCAGGGCTACCGGTTCAACACCTGGAGCAACGTCTGGTACAACGCGCCCATCGCGTTCTGGCCGTTCAACGGCGGGCCGAAGCTCAAGCTGCAGGGTGCCAAGGGCCTGCCGGGGATGCTGCTCGTCCAGTCCACGCAGGACGCGGCGACGCCGGTCGCGGGCGGGCTTGAGATGCACAAGGTGTTCCCGTCCTCGCGCCTCGTGTTCGAGGTCGGCGGCAAGACGCACGCCAACACGCTGAACGGCAACGCCTGCCTGGACGACAAGGTCGCCGCGTACCTCGACACGGGTGCGCTGCCGGGCAGCCACCGGGGGCCGGACGCCTACTGCAAGGCCGTCCCGGAGCTGAACGACCCGAACCCGACGGCCATGCAGGCGAAGGCCGCCGGAGCGCGCGCGGGCAAGGACCTCCCGGTCGGACGCCCGTAGCACGCCGGACCACGACCGCGGCGTGCCCGCCCGTCCCCGAGCGCGGGCGGGCGCGCCGCACGATCGTGTGACACATCCCGGTTCGGAGGGGAATCGCGTGATCCCGGGGATGCACTGGTCAGACGCGTCCCTCCGGTAGAAAGCGGGTGTGCTGAACGATGCTTCGAAGAGGGCCGCCGCCGGGACGGCCGCCGCCGCGATCACGCTCGGGGCCGCCGCCCTCGCGGCGCCCGCCGCCGCCGCGCCGCGGGCCGACCCCGAGCCGCGTCCCGCCGGGCCGGCCTGGCGGGCGTGCCCCGCCAAGGACCCGGTCGAGGGCGGGCGGCTCAAGGGCCTCCAGTGCGCGTCGGTGCGCGTCCCGCTCGACTACGCGCGGCCGCGCGGCGAGCAGATCACGCTCGAACTGACCCGCGCCCGGCACACCGCGTCCCGCTCCCAAGGCGTCGTCCTGCTGAACAGGGGCGGCCCGGGCGCGCACGGACGCGACCTTGCCGCTTTCTTCAAGTCCTCGCTCCCCAAGGGGGTCGCCGCGTCCTACGACTGGATCGGTTTCGACCCGCGCGGCGTCGGGGCGAGCGAACCGTCCATGATCTGCGACCCGGCCTACCAGGACCCCGGCCGCGCACGTCCCGACACCATTCCGGCCGACGCCGCCGAAGAGCGGGCCTGGACGAACCGCGCCAGGGCGTACGCGAACGACTGCGCCCGCAGGTACGGAAGGCTCCTCCCGCACATGGGCACGGCCGACTGGGCGCGCGACATGGACCAGATCCGCCAGGCCCTCGGCCAGGAGAAGCTCAACTACTTCGGCTACTCCTACGGCAGCTACCTGGGCGCGGTGTACGCGACGATGTTCCCCGGACGGGTCCGCCGCATGGTGCTCGACAGCGTCGTCCGTCCGAGCGGGGTCTGGTACAAGGACAACCTCGACCAGAACGTCGCGTTCGAGAAGCGGATCCGCGCCTACTTCGCCTGGATCGCCCGCCACCACGAGGTCTACCGGCTGGGCGCGACGGAGCGGCAGGTCGCCGCCGCGTACGCCAAGGCGCGGCGGGCGCTCAAGGCCGACCCGCTCGACGGGAAGATCGGCCCGTCCGAACTGGACGACGTGTTCCTCGCCGACGGCTACGGCGACTACGCCTGGGACGCGCACGCCAGGGCGCTGTCGGCCCTCGTCGTCCGGCACGACGCGGGTCCGCTGCGCAGGGCGTGGCAGCCGCCGGGGCGGCTCGACCAGAACAACTACGCGGTCTACAACGCCGTCCAGTGCCGGGACGCGGCCTGGCCGCGCGCCTGGGGCCGCTGGCACGCCGACAGCGACCGCCTCTACCGCCAGGGCTACCGTTTCGAGACCTGGAGCAACACCTGGTACAACGCGCCCTGCGCGTTCTGGCCGGGGCCCGGCGGCCCGCCGCCCCGCGTGGCCGGGACCGCGGCGCTGCCGCCGCTGCTGCTCGTCCAGGCGACCGAGGACGCGGCCACCCCGTACCCGGGCGCGCTCGAAACGCACCGCGCCTTCCCGTCGTCGCGGCTGATCGCGCAGGTCGGAGGGCGCAACCACGGCGTCGCGATGTCCGGCGACCGGTGCGTCGACGGCGCCGTCGCCGGCTACCTCGCCGACGGCCGCGTCCCCGCGGGCAGGCCGGGGCCGGACGCGACCTGCGCCGCCCCGCCCGAGCCCGAGCCCGCCGGGGGCAAGCGGCCGGCGCGGGCGGAGCACCCCGCCGCGCAGCACTGAGCGGTCGCCTCCGGGAGGCCGCCGGCGGCCGGTCCGCGCCGTCTCCGGGGCCGCGGGGGGTGCGCGGACCGCCGACCACATAGGCTTGGCCACGTGGAGCTTTCAGTGGTGAGGGCCCAGCGGCGGCCGTTCCCGTCCCGGAGCCGGTAGCCGTGCGCATGCTGGGCTCGCTGCCGGTCCGCGTGCTGGACGACCGGCACCGCGCGGAGGCCCTCGCGATCCTCGACGCCGACCCGGTCTCCAACGTGTTCGTCGGGTCGCGCGTCCACGCCGCGGGGCTCGACCCCCGCCGGCTCGGCGCCCAGATGTGGGGTTACATGCGCGACGGGCGGCTCGTCTCGCTGTGCTACTCGGGCGCGAACCTCATCCCGGTCGCCGCGGGCCCCGAGGCGGTCCGTGCGTTCGCCGAGCGGGCCCGGGCGCAGGGGAGGCGGTGCTCGTCCATCGTGGGGCCCGTGGGGGCCGTGGGGGAGCTCTGGGAGATCCTCGCGCCCTACTGGGGGCCGCCGCGGGCGGTGCGGGCCGCCCAGCCCGTCATGGCGACGTCCGACGTTCCGGACGTGCCGCCCGACCCGGCCGTCCGCCGCGTCCGGATGGACGAGTTCGACATCGTCTACCCCGCGTGCGTGTCGATGTTCACCGAGGAGGTCGGCGTCTCGCCGAACACCGGGGACGGCGGCGTCCTCTACCGGGCCCGCGTCGCCGAGCTGATCCGCGACGGCCGCGCCTTCGCCCGCATCGAGGACGGCCGCGTCACGTTCAAGGCGGAGGTCGGCGCCGTCACCCCCCGCGCCTGCCAGGTGCAGGGCGTGTGGGTGCCGCCGGATTTGCGCGGGCAGGGCCGGTCGGTGTCCGGAATGGCGGCGGTGGTCGGGGAGGCGCTGCGCGCGATCGCGCCGACGGTGTCGCTCTACGTCAACGACTACAACACGCGGGCACGCGCCGCCTACCGGCGTGTCGGATTCACCGAGCTCGGTTCGTTCATGTCGATTCTTTTCTGACGTCGGCATTCTTTGCATACATGCCGCGTTCCACGTCGTCTGTCTGATTCAACTGACTTGTCATTGCCTGCCTGGTCTATCCGGATCCCTGAATCGATCTTCGCGGACGGGTACCATCCGGCCGTGGAGTTTGCCGGGGCATTACGCCAGGCCATTCAGGCCAGCGGGCTGACTCTGGAACGGATCCGCCACCGGCTCGGCAGGCGCGGACTGGCCGTCAGCGTGGCCACGCTCAGCTACTGGCAGCGTGGTCGCAGCAGGCCGCGCTCGCGCGCAGTGGTCGTCGCGCTGGAGGAGATCCTCCAGGTGCCGCCGGGTACGCTGACCGAATTGCTGGACGATCCCGCGCCCACCGCGCCGCAGGTGCGCGGCGGGCTCGCGGCGGGTCCGCCGGGCACGGGGGAGCGCAACCGCCCGGCGCGCGATCTGTGGCCCGACCCCGAGCGGTACGCCGACCTCGTCGGCCAGCTCGACCGGTCGGGCGACCACCGCCTCGAACGCCTCAGCATCCACGACGTCTTCCGGCTCAACGAGGTCCGCCGCTCGTGGACGCTGTCGGTGCGCACCGTGCTGCGCGCTGCGGGCGACGACATCGACCGGGTCGTGTGCGTCCACCAGATCGCCGGGGCGCGGCAGCCGGGCAACACCGGCGACGGCCACGCCGCGGGCTTCTCCGAGGACGGCGTGGGCGCGGCGGGGACGGCCGGCGCGTCCGGCGTGACGGCGAGCGGCGTGATGGCCGCCGCCGACCCGGCGGCGGCCGCAACCGGTCAGGCCGCCGCGACCGCCAGCGCGACGGCGGGGCTCGCCGAGGTGCGGTACTGCCGTCCCGGCCGGGTCCGCGCCGAGGGCGGGATGGTCGCGTTCGAGCTGGTCTTCGACCGCGTCCTGTCGGCGGGGGACACCGCCGTCGTCGAGTACGAGATCGGCCCCGTCGAGGAGCCCGCCTATGACAGCTACGACCGGCGCTTCGCCCATCCCGTCCACGACTACGTGGCGATCATCCAGTTCGAGGGCGAGCGGCTGCCCGCCCGCTGCTACGGCTACACCGCCGAGAGCTCCGAGGCGCCCCGGCAGCGGCTCGGCGAGCTGTGGATCGGGACGTCGGGCAGCGCGAACATCGCGGTCGGGGCCGTCCGGCGCGGCATCGTCGGCATCGAATGGGAATGGCATTGACGCAATGGCATGGGAAGGAGGAATGGCAGCCACGTGTCCGATTTGCGGGCATCTCGCGGACGGCGCGGGTAGGATGCGTCGCCAGGCACGGTCCGGGGTTCCGGTGCTCGGCGATGCGGTCGCCGGGGCTCACGGTTGTAGCAAGTTGCCTGTTGGCATCGGGCCACGGGGGACTTACAGTGAGCGCTGAAGTTGCAATTGCAGTAGTCAAGGCCGTTGTGCGGGGGCCGGCCGGAGCGGATCCGGAGGCCGAAAAATGCAGAGTGTCGCAGAGGACGATCTCCTACAGGTCCTGCAGTACGGTCCCTTCAACGTCGCCCTGCACGCGGCGATCCAGGCACGCGGGCTCAGCCTCGACTCGCTGCGCCGGCGCCTGGAGGAGCAGGGCATCGCGGTCAGCCTGTCCACGCTGAGCTACTGGCAGCGCGGCCGGACGAGGCCGGAGCGCGCCGACTCGATGCGCGCCGTGCGGGGCCTGGAGGTCATCCTCGAACTGCCGCGTCATTCATTGCTGACGCTGCTGAAGCCCACGGCAGAACGCTCCACCGGGCCGTGGCTGCCGGTGGAGGAGCTGTGCCCGGAGCCGGGCGTCCGCGATCTGCTGAACGAGATCGGCGATCGCGGCGAGCGGCAGCTCACCGGGCTCAGCATGCACGACCAGTACCTCATCGGCCGCCGCCGGGAGCTGCACGAGGTCCGCGTCCGCGCGGTCTTCCAGGCGCAGCAGCGCGGCGTCGACCGGTGGATCGCCGTGTACCACCATCCGCAGGGCGTCCTGCCGTCCTCGCGCACCGTGCGCGGGTGCCGGTTCGGGCGCGTCCGGATGGACGAGGCCAGCGGCCTCATCGCCGCCGAGCTGCTGTTCGACCGGTCGCTCGGCCGCGGCGAGACCTACCTGCTGGAGTACGGGTTCGGGTTCGACGAGACGGGCCCGCCGGTGAACGAGGAGGGCCGCGGCTTCCGCGCGCCCCAGCACGAGTACCTCATCGAGGTGCGGTTCCACCCGTCGGCGCTGCCCGCCCGGTGCTACCGGACGTGGCGCCCCGACGGCCACACCGCGCTCAAGGACTCCGCCGACCTGCGGCTGTCCAGCTACCACAGCGTCCACTTCATCGAGTTCGGGATGGCCGCGGGCTACCACGGCATCCGCTGGGAGTGGACGTGATCCGCGCTACCTGACCAGGAGGTCGAGGAGCCGATCCAGCTCGGCGGCCGGGTCGTCGGTGAGCCCGGCGTGCACCGGCCCCGGCTGGACGATCGTGCTGCGCGGCGCGGTCAGCCACCGGAACCGCGCGCCCGGCGGCTCCGCGGCGGCCTGCCCGGCGCGCTCGCCGCCGCAGCAGACCGCGTCCACGCCCTTGAGCGCCGCGCGGACGCCCTCCATGTCGAGCGAGGGGTCGAGGGCCAGCAGGCGCGGCTCGTCCAGGTGGACGCGGCAGCCGAGGTAGTCGAGGGCCCGGCAGTACACGACCACGCCGACGTTCATCGCCTCGCCGCGCTCGACCCGCGGCACGACCCGCAGCACCGCGTACTCGAACACGGTGGGCTGGTCCGCCGTCCTGATGTTGCTCCCGGGGCTCATGGCGCGCCGCCGCCGAGCCAGTCCGGCCGGTTCCGGCCGCGCGGCGCGGGCGTCCCGGACGCCCGCCCGGCGACGTCGAGGTCCGGCAGCCAGTCGCGCGGCTTCCCGGCGCGGGGCAGCAGGATGTCGACGTAGGCGTCGCGCAGCGCCTGCGGGCCGGCGAAGCCGGGCTCGCCGTCCAGCCACGGGTCGGGCACGAGCGCGGTCACCTCGCGCAGCAGGCCCTCGGTGAGCTTCGGCGCGAGCTCGGCCTCGGCGGCCTCCAGCCGGGTCGCGTACGGGGTGAGGACGTGGTCGTCCACGTCGTAGGGGCCGGAGAACAGGCGGGTCGCGTTCGTCCAGGCGTGGTGGAAGATCAGGCTCGCGCCGTGGTCGATCAGCCACACGTCGCCGTGCCAGACCAGCATGTTCGGGTTGCGCCAGCTCCGGTCGACGTTCCCGATGAAGGCGTCCAGCCACAGCACGCGGGACGCGAAGTCGGGGTCGGGGCTCCAGCCGAGCGGGTCGAACCCGAGCGACCCGGGCAGGAAGTCGACGCCGAGGTTCCAGCCGGGGCTCGCCTTGAGCAGGTCCTGCACGTCGGGGTCGGGCTCGTGCCGCCCGATGGCGGGGTCGAGGTCGATGAGCACCTGGTCGGGGACCCGGAAGCCGAGCCGGCGCGCCAGCTCGCCGGCGATCACCTCGGCGATCAGCGCCTTGCGGCCCTGCCCGGCGCCGTGGAACTTCATGACATAGGTCCCGAGATCGTCGGCCTCGACGACGCCCGGCAGCGACCCGCCCTCGCGCAATGGCGTGACGTAGCGGATGGCCGTCACATGTGGCAACACGTCGCAACGCTACCGGGTCGGCGGCGGGCCGGGATAATCGGCGGCATGGGCGTTGAGCTGCTCGACCTGTCCGTGCCGATCACCACGGGCATGCCCGTGTACCCGGGCGACCCGGAGGTGGAGGCCGTCCCGGCGCTGACCGTCGCGGACGCGGGCGTGAACGTGCTCCGCCTGCACATGGGCTCGCAGACCGGCACGCACGTGGACGCGCCGTTCCACGTCGACGACGCGCTGCCCCGCCTGGACGAGCTGCCCCTGTCCCGCTTCACCGGACCCGCCGCCGTCATGGACGCGCGCGGCCTGCCGCCCCGCGCCCCCATCGGCCCCGACCTGCTCCCGGACGGGCTCGCGCCCGGCGTCGTCCTGCTCATCGCGACGGGCTGG
The DNA here is from genome assembly GCF_001552135.1 of Actinomadura chibensis NBRC 106107. GTDB lineage: Bacteria > Actinomycetota > Actinomycetes > Streptosporangiales > Streptosporangiaceae > Spirillospora > Spirillospora chibensis. The sequence continues at coordinate 27,130 of NZ_BCQP01000002.1, forward strand.
TCCGAGCACTGGGGGAGCGACGACTACCTCGCCCACCCGTACCCGGCGCCGGAGACGGCGGAGGCGATCGTCGCCGCCGGGGTGCGGACGGTCGGCATCGACGCGCTCAGCGTCGACCGCACTCCGCCGCCCGGCGCGGACGACTTCTCCCTCGCGGCACACCGCGTCCTGTGCGGCGCGGGCGCGGTGATCGCCGAGAACCTCACTGGGCTCGGCCGCGTCCTCGCCGCGCGCGACGCGGGCCGCGCGATCGAGGTGTCGCTGTTCCCGATCGCCCTCGCGGGCGCCGACGGCGCCCCCGTCCGCGCCGTGGCGCGGGTCGGATGGTGACCCATACTGGGAACGGGCGAGCGGAGGGACGGTGCCGTGAGGGTCTCGTGGGCGACCGAGCTGGGCAGCGCCGAACGCGGCAACGAGGACTTCGTGGCGGCGGCCGCGGGGGCCGTCGTCGTCCTCGACGGGTGCGGGCTGCCGCTCGGCACCGACCTCGGCTGCGTCCACGGCACCGCCTGGTACGCGCGCTCGCTCGGCGCCCGGCTGCTCGCCCGGCTGCTGGACGGCCTCGGCCCGACCGCGGGCGCGCCGGTCGGCCCGCCGGAGGGCGCGCACCGGCCCCGGGAGCGCCCGCTCGTGGCGCGGCTCGCCGGGGCGATCGCGGACGTCGCCGCCGCGCACCGGACCACCTGCGACCTGCGCCTCGCCACGACGCCCGCGGCGACCGTGCTGGCGGTGCGGCGGCGCGGCGAGCTGGTCGACTACCTGGTCCTCGCCGACTCCACGCTGATCCTGGACGGGCCCGGCGGCCTCCGGCCGATCACCGGCGGGCCGTACTACGCGGCGGCCGACCCGGCGGTGGCGGACGCGGCGATCACCGGGACCGTCCCGGCGGCCGAGCTGACCCGCGTCCTGCTGCTGACCGACGGCGCCACCCGGCTCGCCGACCTGTTCGGCGTCACCGACTGGAAGGGCCTCGCCGACCTCGCCTCGGGACCGGCCGGGCCCGGGGCGCTGATCGAGCGGACGCGCGCGGTCGAGCGCACCGACCCCCGGGCCGTCCGCTGGCCGCGCGGGAAGCCGCACGACGACGCGACGGTCGCGGTCTGCGCGTTCTGACCGGGTGTCCCGTCCCCAACCGAGCGGCTGTTTGGTTCGGTCGGTAGGGTGGGCGGCCGGATGTCCGCCGCCGAGAGGAGGCCGCGGGATGCGGCTCGGGATCACGATGTTCGCGACCGACCGGACCATGGCGCCGCACGAGCTGGCGCGCGCGGCGGAGGAGCGCGGGTTCGCGTCCGTCTACGTGCCTGAGCACACCCACATCCCGGTGTCCCGCGCGACGCCGCCGCCGACCGGCGACGCGGCCCTGCCCGCCGAGTACGCGCGGACGCTCGACCCGCTCGTCGCGCTCGCCGCCGCGGCCGCGGTGACGGAGCGGATCACGCTCGGCACGGGCGTCCTGCTCCCCGCCCAGCGCGACCCGATCGTCACCGCGAAGGCCGTCGCCACCCTCGACCGGCTCGCGGGCGGGCGGCTCGCGCTCGGCGTCGGCTTCGGCTGGAACGCCGAGGAGGGCGCGGACCACGGCGTCCCCTGGAAGCGGCGGCGGGCGATGGCGCGCGAGCACGTCCTCGCCATGCGCGCCCTGTGGACGGACGACGAGGCGTCCTTCAAGGGCGAGTTCGTGGACTTCGACGCGTGCTGGTCGTGGCCGAAGCCGTCCCGGCGGGTGCCGGTGCTGCTCGGCGGCGCGCCGGGGCCGACGCTGTTCGCGCACATCGCCGAGTACGGCGACGGGTGGCTGCCGATCGGCGGGGCGGGCGTCCGCGAGGCGCTGCCCGACCTGCGCCGCGCCTGCGCGGCGGCCGGGCGCGAGACGGTGCCGGTCGTCCCGTTCGGCACGAGCCCGACCCCGGAGAAGCTGGACTACTACGCGTCCCTCGGGATCGAGGAGGTCGTGCTGCGCGCGCCCGGCGCGGGACGCGACGCCGTCCTGCCCCTCCTGGACGAGTACGCCCGTGCCTACCTCTGACCCCGCGCCCGTCGGCTAGCGGATCATCCGGAAGCAGAAGAACGTCGGGAAGCGGACGTACTCCCCCTTCCCGGCCTTCACCGCGCCGATGATGGCGAACACGAACTGCCCGATCAACGACTCCAGGTACGGGGCGGCGAGCGCGACGAGGAACCAGGGCGACAGCACGATCGCGGGCGGCACGCAGAGGGCGGCCACCGCGAGCATGTGGATCAGCAGGGTGATCTCGTAGTTCAGCGCCTGCGCCGCGTGGTACCTCGTGAACGGCGAGCTGTTCTTCTTCACGCAGTAGATGACCAGCGGCGCGAGGAACCCGATCACGACGATCCCGATGTAGGAGAAGAGCGCCCAGGTCGTCTCCTCGCCGTGCCCGGGCCGCGGCATGCCGTTCGGGACCCCGGGCGGCCCGTACCCCCAGCGCGGGTCGTAGTGCCCGCCGGGCGGGGGCGGCCCGGGCGGCTGACCTGGCGGCGGTCCGTACGGGGGCTGGTCGGTCACTGCTCGTTCCCTCTGGTCCGGGGGCGGTCGGGAGTCACGCAGAACCTATCCAAAACCGGGCGCGCCGGGCATGCGACCGTCCAACTGATCGACCCCGGCGTTCGGAACGGTCCGCCGGACATCTTAGAATCGCGTTCGACTCATCGGGACGCAGGGGGCGTCCCGCTCGGGAGGGATGCATGACCGCGATGCCGGACGACCGCCGAAGGCTCGACGCGGCCGGGGCCGCGGCGCTGGCCGGGCTCGCCGCGCGCGTCCGCGAGCTGACCGAGGCAGCCGTGCTCACCGGCGTGGACGCCGCCGAGGCGGCCGCCGTCGCCGCCGAGGTCGCCGCCCTCACCGCCCGCCTCGGCGCGGAGCGCGACGGCGCGCCGCCGTTCGCCGCGTCCCCGGACGGCGTCCGCATGGACCGGCAGCTCGCCAACCCCGTCACCGGCCCGCTGAACCCGCTCGCGCCGCCGATCGAGCTGGAGGTCACCTCGGACGGCATCGTCCGCGGCGAGTTCACGCTCGGCCCCGTCTACGAGGGGCCGCCGTCGTACGTGCACGGCGGCGTGTCCGCGATGGTGCTCGACCAGGTCCTCGGCATGGCGGCGGCCGCGACCGGGACGCCCGGCATGACCGCGTCCCTGGAGCTGCGCTACCGGCGGCCGACGCCGCTCGGCGTCCCGCTGCTCGCCGAGGCGAAGGCGAGCCGCGTGGAGGGCCGCAAGGTGTTCGCGTCCGGGACGATCGCCGCCCCGGACGGCCGCGTCACCGTCGAGGCCACCGCCCTGTTCGTCATGCCGCAGCGCTTCGTCACGTCCCAGTACTGAGACCGGGACCGCTGACGGGCCGTCGGTAGACAGGGCGTCAGTACTCGTAGACCTTGACGGTCGGGTCGTGCCCGTACCAGGACGCGACCACCGACGACGTGTGCTTGTCGTCGAGGAAGTCGACGCGGAGCCAGCCCTCGGTCTGCGTGACCCGCGTCTCGTAGCCCGGGTTGGGCGTCGCCGACACGAGCCGCACCCGGTCCTTCTCGAAGGACATCGCGGCGCGCCCGCCGCGGGTCGCGAAGCTGCGCACGTTGTCCGGCGGCTTCGGCGGCGGCGCCTTGCCGGGCGGCCGGACCGTCGGCCTCGACGGGCGCGGCGCCACGTCCTCGCCGGTCACCGGGCCGGGCCGGGACGTCGGCGAGCCGATCGACGTCGGCCCCGGCGGCGTCGCCGGACTGGAGTGGATGACGGGCCCGGCGATCGGCGGCGGCGCCGACCGCTCCGACACCGCGCCGCGCACGACGTCGCGGACCCCGAGCCAGGAGAGCGCGACCGCGAGCGCCGTCGCCCCCGCCCACGGGGCAACATACGACATCGCGCGACGCATGGGCACATGGTGGCATACGGTTCCGCCATGGCGAGTGTTCTGGTGGTCGAGGACGACGCGAACGTCCGGACCGCCTTGATCAGGGAACTGAGCGCCCGGTCGCACGTCGTCCGCAGCGTCGGCACCGCGATGGACGCGCTGCGCGAGGTGACGCAGTCGCCGCCCGACGTCGTCGTCCTCGACCTCGGACTGCCCGACCTCGACGGCGCGGAGGTGCTGAAGATGCTGCGCGGCATCTCCGACGTGCCGGTCATCATCGCGACCGCGCGCGACGACGAGCCCGAGATCGTCCGGCTGCTGAACGCGGGCGCCGACGACTACCTCATCAAGCCGTTCTCCATCGAGCACCTGAGCGCGCGGCTCGCCGCCGTGCTGCGCCGGTCGGCGCGGTCCGGGCCGACCGCGGAGCTGAGCGTCGGAGGGCTGCACATCGACCTCGACCGGCGCGAGGCGGCGCTCGACGGCGCGCCGCTCGAACTGACCCGCCGCGAGTTCGACCTGCTGGCCTACCTCGCCGCCCGGCCGGGCCGCGTCGTCGCGCGGCGCGAGCTGCTCGCCGAGGTGTGGCGGCAGGCGTACGGCGACGACCAGACCATCGACGTCCACCTGTCCTGGCTGCGCCGCAAGCTCGGCGAGACCGCCGCGGCGCCCCGGTACCTGCACACGGTGCGCGGCGTCGGGGTCCGCCTCGCCGCGCCCGACCCGAGATCATGAGGCGGACGCTCGTCCTCGTGTCGCTGGCCGTGACCTCCATGGTCGCGCTGGCGTTCCTCATCCCGCTCGCGCTGACCGTCCGGGAGATCGCCCGGGACCGCGCGCTCACCACCGCCGAGCGGCAGGCGAGCGCGCTCGGCCCCGTCCTCGTCGTCACCGAGGACCCGCCCGCCCTCGAACGCGCCGTCGCCAGCACGCAGGCGGGCGCCGCCGGGCGGATGACCGTGCACATGCCGGACGGCGGCGTCGTCCCGCGCGACGCCCGCGGCGACGGCTCCGCCGACCCCGAGCAGCTCGCCGAGGCCGGCCGCCGCGGCCGCTCCTACACCGCCCGCGTCGGCGGCGGCTATGCGCTCCTGCAGCCCGTGGCGCTGGACGCCGGGCGCACCGCCGTCGTCGAGGTGTACCTGCCCGACGACGACCTCTCCCGCGGCGTGTGGAAGGCGTGGCTCGTGATGACGACCGTCGCCGCCGCGCTCGTCGCCGGGTCCGTCGCCGTCGCCGACCGGCTCGGCAACCGCATGATCCGCTCCACCCGGCGGCTGGCGGAGGCGGCGGGCGCGTTCGGGGACGGGGAGCTGTCGGTCCGCATCGAGCCGGACGGCCCGCCCGAGCTGGTCGAGGCCGGGCTCGCGTTCAACGCGATGGCCGACCACGTCGTCCAGCTGCTGGCCGCCGAGCGGGAGATGGCCGCCGACCTGTCGCACCGGCTGCGCACCCCGCTCGCCGCGCTGCGGCTGAACGCCGAGGCGCTCGGCGACGGCCCGGTCGCCGAGCAGACCCGCGAGGCCGTCGACCGCATCGAGCGCGAGGTCGACCAGATCATCCGGACGGTCCGGCGGCCGACCGGCCGGGGGAGCTGCGACGCCGCGAAGGTGCTGCGCGACCGCGTCGCGTTCTGGTCGGTGCTCGCCGAGGACGAGGGCCGCTCCTGCGAGCTGATCGGCGCGGAGCGCCCGGCGCCGCTGCCGCTGCCCGGCACCGAGCTCGCCGCCGCCGTGGACGCCCTGCTCGGCAACATCTTCCGGCACACGTCCGAGGGCACCGGGTTCGCCGTCACCCTCCACCAGGGCCAGGGCGTCACCGGCATCCTCGTCGCCGACGGCGGCCCCGGCATCGCCGACCCGGACGCGGCGCTGAAGCGCGGCAGCAGCGGCGGCGGCTCCACCGGGCTCGGCCTGGACATCGCCCGCCGCGCCGCCGAGTCCACCGGCGGCTACCTGCGCATCCACCGGAGCGTCCTCGGCGGGGCGCAGGTGCAGATGTGGTTCCGGACGAAATGGCTCCCGCCCGCCCGCCGCTCCCGCCGCCTCGTCCGCCGCCGCCACTCCCGCTCCCGCGGCTAGCGGTTCTCGACACGGGGGGATCGCCCGCCCGGCGTGCCCGAGCTTTTACGTCGGCAGATCCGGGACGTCCCGGTGGTAGCCGGTCGTGCTGTCGATCAGCTCGCGGACGATGTCCATGTGCCCGGCGTGCCGCGCCGTCTCCTCGATCATGTGGAGCAGCACCCACCTCAGCGACACGGTCACGCCGCGCCAGGAGGTGCCGAGGGCGTCGAGGTCCAGCTCGTCGATGGTCCGGTCGGACGCCGCCCGCGCGCGCCGGTAGTAGGCGACGATGTCCGCCGTCGTCTCGTGGGGCTCGGCGCGCATGTCGGCGTCGGGGTCGTCCTCGTCGTACGGGACGGCGTCGGACTCGCGGCCGAACGTCTCGCAGAACCACCCGTACTCGACGGACGCCAGATGCTTGGTCAGGCCGAGCAGGCTCGTCCCGGTCGGTGTCATCGGCCGCCTGGCCTGCTCCTCGTCCAGCCCTTCGAGCTTCCACAGCACCACGTCGCGGTGCCGGTCGAGGCTGGACCTCAGGTTCTCCTTCTCACCGCCGGTGTACGGCACGCCTTCCATACCGGCAGACGCTACCAACGGAGGCCGGGGCCGGCGCGCGGGCGCCGGCCCCGGCGCCGGCTCAGCAGTTGGAGTACCGCACGTACCACTTGCCGTTGTTGCCGGTGCCGAGCTTGTAGTCGGCGATCCAGTGCGTGCTGTTCGCGAGCCGCACCCAGAGGTAGCCGTCCCGGCGCTGGATGGTGTCCCAGTCCGTCGTGACGCGCGCGCCGCGGTTGAAGTGCCCGACGATGCCGAAGTTGCGCCCCGGCCCTCTGCGGATGTTCAGCCGCTCGACGACGACCGTCCCGCGGCAGAGGCGGACCCGCTGCTCGTCCTGGTCCACCATCCGCTGCAGCGCGATGGCGTTGCCCTCGGGCCCGACGAAGATCGCGCCGGGGCCCTGGCCCTCCTCTTCGACCGGCGCGGGCGCGGCCTGCGCCGACTGGTTCTGCCCCGGCTGCGGCGGGGGCGCCGAGGCCCCGGCGACCGCCCCGTGACTCAGCGCGCTCCCGGCCAGCACGAAGGCCGCCAGCCCCGCACCGAGCTTGACACCTAGCTCCATCTGTTCCCCTCCAGTGTGTTCCGACCTACACCCCGTCAAGTACCCAGTGTCATCGAGTAAATACTCTAAGTAATGGAGACTCTTCGTGAAGCAAGCCCCAAGCCCGAAAGCAAGGCCCGGCGGCGGGGACGCGGGTCGGATCACCAGGCCGCAGGAAGGGGCGAGCCGCGACTCGCGGCGATCTCGCAGGTGGAAATCACCAGCCATTGACGTTCTGGTGACTTAGCCGCACATGCGGGCCGTTCCCGTCCGGCTCAGCGACAACTCAACTCGTGAACCGGGGGCAACGAGGGGGTTCTTCTTGGTCGGCGACTTGGGCGGTGACGGAGGGGTGGGCGTTAGCGGTACTCGTTTCGCGCCTTCAGCAGGTCGAACAGTTCGTCGAACCGGTCGAAGCCGGGCGGCAGCACTTTGTGCAGTTCGCGGGCGAGAGCACGCTCTTTCCTGCGATTGCCGACCCAGTCGTGCTCCTTCTCGTGGCGCACGGTCTCGTCAATCAGCGCGGCCATGCCCGGATCGGGGAAGTTGAAGTCGATCAATGCCCGCTGCGCCCCGTCCTTGGCCCATTCCGGATACCGGGTGTCCGACTCGCCCGTGCCGACCTTCTTGGCCAGGTTGAGGAGCTGCTTCAAGTAGACCTCGTACTCCACGGCCTCCTGGCGGCGCTGCCGGATGAGGTCGTCGAGCAGTTCGGACATGCGGTCGTAGTACTTCGGATTCATCGCCCGCTCGTCGACGATCGTCTTGCGGACGTTGTTGACGATGGTCTCGGCCGAGGCCTCGGGATTCCCGCGGATGTTCGGGGGAAGGGCGTCGAGGGCGTCCTCGCCGCGCTCGACGATCAGCTCCACTATGCCCTTGTCGAAGGTCGCCACGACCTCGGACGGGTCGGCTTGGATATAGGTGTCGAGAAGGGCGCGCATGCCCGCCTCGAACCTTTTCGTGTCGACGTTCTCGCGGGCGCCCAACTTGACCTCGTCGCGGACGGCCACGTAGTGCGTGACCTCCGCCTTGATCGATGCGGCTTCGGCCGCCGTGTAGCCGGCCTCCGCCATCTCGTTGGCGATGGCGCCGTAGGCGCGGACCAGAGCGGAAACGGACTTGTAGAGCTCGACGCGCTTCGGCTCATTGCCCTTGATCTGAGCGGCGTCACCGGCCACGGCGGCCACGAAGTGACGCTGGTATTCCAGGGTCCCCTTCGGCGGCGCGACCGGCTCGGTAAGGGCGCGGATCCGCTCCAGCGCCTTGTCGAGATCCTTGCGGGCCTGCCCCACGCGGTCCTTGAGAAGGCCCTTGACGTCCCCCTCCTCGTAGCCGCCGAGGGCTCCCGAGGTGTAGTCGGTGATGGCGCTCTCAAGCGAGTTGAACAGGTCGCGGTAGTCGATGATGTAGCCGTAGGTCTTGTCGTCGCCGTCGAGCCGGTTGACGCGGCAGATGGCCTGGAAGAGCCTGTGGTCGCGCATCTTCTTGTCGATGTACAGATAGGTGGCGCTCGGGGCGTCGAAGCCGGTCAGCAGCTTGTCGACCACGATGAGCAGGCGCATCTGGCCCGGCTCCTCGACGAAGCGGCGCTTGACCTCCCTCTCGAACTCCTCGATCCGCGCGACGCCTTCGTCCTCGCCCACGCCGAAGAAGTCGGCCAGCATCCTGCGGTAGATGTCGTACTGGCGGAGCTTCTCGGTGGCGCCTTCCCCCGAGTCGTCCTTGGAGATGTCGCCGGGGTTGGGCACGTAGCTCGTGACGATGGCGGCCTTGCCCTTGAAACCGGCGTTGACGAACATCTCGTAGAACTTGCACGCCTGGTAGATGCTCTCGCCGACGAGCATGGCGTTGCCGCGGCCGCTCACCAGGCGCGGTTCGGTCTCCATGTCGAGCAGGATGTCCTGGACGATCTGCTTGGCCCGAGGCTCAGCGGATACGATCTTCTGAATCGTGCCCCATTTCCTCTTGAGCGTGGCCTTGCTGAGGTCGGTGAGGCCGGTCGTCTTCGCCTCGAACCATTTGTCGACCTTTCCGGGGCTGGTCAGGTCCTGGTCGATGTCGCGGGCCTCATAACGCAGGTCGAGCACGACGCCGTCGGCGACCGCTTCGTCGAACTTGTAGGTGTGGATGAACGAGCCGAAGGTCTCGATACTGGTCGCCTTGTCGGCCTTGAGCAGCGGCGTACCGGTGAAACCGATGAACATCGCGCCCGGCAGCAATTTCTTCATGGCGCGGTGCATCTTGCCCGACTGGGTGCGGTGCGCCTCGTCGACGAAGACGAACAGATTGCCCTTGGGCGCGAAGCCGGCCGGAAGGCGTGAGCGCAACTCGGAGATGAACTCCTCGCCCGCCTCGTCAAGATCCTCGTCGTCGTCCCCGCCACGGAATTTGTGGACCAGAGAGCAGATCAGCCACGGGTCGTGCTTGTTGAGCTGGGTCAGCAGGTCGGCGCCCGAGGTGGTGCGGTAGATCTGCTCGTTGACACCGCCGAAGACCTTCTCGATCTGGTCGTCGAGTTCGGTGCGGTCGGTGATGATCAGGACGCGGGGCTCGTCCCGCTGGTTCTCGCGGATCCACTTGGCGAGCCAGACCATGGTCAGGCTCTTGCCCGACCCCTGGGTGTGCCAGATGATGCCGCCCTCGCGCTCGGCGACGCGGGCCTGGGCCGCCTTGACGCCGAAGAACTGGTTGTGGCGGGCGGTCTTCTTGACACCGGAGTCGAAGACCATGAAGTCGTGGACGAGTTCGAGGAAGCGGTCCTTGGAGCACATCTGCGCGATGGCCCGGTCCAGCCGGCCGGGCACACCGGCCCCGACCGGGCTGTCCTCGGGTTCCTTCCACTCGAGCCAGTACTTCTCGGGCGTCTCGATCACGCCGTAGCGCAGGCCCTCGACGTCGTTGCCCGCGAACAGGAGCTGGACGGTCGAGAAGAACGGCCGGATGAAGTGCTCGCTCTGGTTGCCGATGTGCTGCCGGATGCCCTCGCCGACGCTCACCTTCGAGCGCTTGAACTCGATGACGCCGAGGGCCAGGCCGTTGACGTAGAGCACGACGTCGGGCCGCTTGTTGTGCGCGCCCGCGATGGCGACCTCCTCCGCCACGACGAAGTGGTTGGCCCTCTGGTCGCCCCAGTCGATGGGCCAGACGGTCTCGAACTGCTCGCCGACGCCGCGCTTGATCTTCACGCCGTAGCGCAGCAGGTCGTAGACCTCGCGGTTGGCTCCGTAGAGCGAGCGCGCACCGCCCACCGAAGCGGCCTTGCGCAGTTCGTTCACGGTCTTGCCGACGATCTCGTCGTCGTAGCCGCGGGCCAGCAGGTTCTGGCGCAGCAGGGCCTCCTCGATGTTCGAGTTGCCCGCGCGGTCCTCCCAGTCGCCGCCGTACTCGTAGCCCAGCCTCTCCTGGAAGAACGTGACGACGCGGTTCTGCGTCGCGCGCTCCAGCTGCCCGACGTCACTTCGTCCTACGTCGCTCTGCCCCGCGTCACTCATGCCGCGCCTTCCGCCACCAGGCGGGTGCGTCCGGTCAGAAGCTCCTGTGTCATGCCCTGCTTGATCGCGCGAGCGGTTTCGAGGCGACGTCCGAGGGCTTCGATCTCGGCGTCGGCGTCGAGGAGATATCCGGCGATCGCCCGCTGCTCGTCCGGCGGCGGCAACGTGACCTCGATGTTGGCGAGCACCCGCCAGTTGATATGGACGACCGCGTCTCCCTGCCCGCCCTGAGCCTTCCGGCTCGCGACTTCGGGGCTGTTGAGCAGCACCGCCAGAAAGACCGGGTCGTACCCGTCGCCTCGCAGCACGATGATGTCTCCACCGGCCACGGCCGGCGCGTCACCGATGTACGCGACGCTCATGCCGATCTCTTCCTTGGTCTCACCCGAGCCTGCGAACAGGATGTCACCCGGACGGATCGGGAGTGCGGTAGCGGCGACGGACGGATCGACATAGGAGACCGTTGACGCGGTGTAGTCCGCGTACGTCGTGTAGAGCTCGCCGTATCGGATGCAGGGCACTCCCGATGGGCGGACTTCGTCGCGCTTGATGCCACGGCCGCGCAGGAAGTTCCCGAGGTCCGACAGCCTGTGCGTCGTCCATTCGCCGGAAAAGCCCGGAAGCCGCGTGCGGCCGGTCAGCAGCTCCTGCGCCAGGCCCTGCTTGATCGCGCGCTTCTTGGCGATCAGCCGGTCGAGGCGCCTGATCAATTGATCGACGTCGTTGAGCGCGGTGGCGATGAGTCGTTGTTCGGCACGGTCGCCGGGCAGCAGCAACTCGAATTTCTTGATGCGCCCCAGCGCGAGTTTCGGCTGTGCGCCGACAGTGCGGATCGAGTCGATCTCGTTCTGGATCGGAGCACTTCGCAAGTAGTGCGAGAGGTAGTCGACGTCGCACTTGATGTCGGTCAGCCTGTCGGCGTTCTCGGTGAGGTTCGCGCCGTCGAGCCGAGGCGGGATCCTCCCGACGATCCCGAGGGTGCCGGCGACGCTGATGAAGATGTCGTTCTTGAAGATCCGGTAGGCGCGGATGGCGGGGGCGGCGGCGACCGGCACGTATCTGATGCCCGACTCGTCCACACCGCCGTCGCGCATGTCGGTCACCCGAATGTACGGATGCGGGGTCGGGTCGTCCTGAAGGGCGAACCCGGCGGGCAGCCGCTTTCCGCCCTTGACGCTGGCCACGGCGCCCACCGTCGTGGTCACCCAGTCCCGGGTCATTCCACGACCCCCATCGTCGTCAGGTGCCCCATCACTCTCGCGCTGAGCTTCTCGACCTCGGCGTCGAGGTCGCCGAGGGTCTCGGCGTAGCGGTCGGCCAGCACGGTCAGGCGGTCGACGAGCTTGCGGATCAGGACGCCCAGCTCAGCCTGCGCGCCGCGCTCGAAGCGGGCTCCCCACTTGTCGTCGATGACGAGGCTCTGGATCTCCTCGATCGAGAGCTCGGCGTACCGCGCGAACGTCCTGCGGTCGAGCTCGGCCTGGGCTTCCTTGGCGGCCTTCTTGGCCTCGGCTTCGGCGTTGTACAGCCCGATGAGCTCCTGGAGCGCCCTGGTCTCGTCGCCCTTCGGGTCCGCGTACCTCGCGGCCTTCAGCCGGGCGGAGGCCAGCGCCTTGCTGATCTTGTCGTTCTCCATGGCGGCGGCGAGCGGGCCCTCTTCGCCCGAGTTCTCCTCGATGAACTCCTCGACGGCCTGCCCCGCCTGCTCGGCGAGAGTGTTCAGCTCGTCGACCGCGGCCTGCTCGGCGGCGAAGTAGCGCGCCACGATCAGGCTCGGCGGAATCAGGTCGATCTTGTACTTCTTGGCGCCGCGGCCACTGCCGATGACGAGGTCCGGAGTCTCGTTGAGCCTGCGCGCCTTGTTCTCGATGGTCGGCCGCGGCTTGGCGGCGTCGTCCCAGCCCTCGGCCATGATCAGGGCGACGTCGTCGTGCATGACGTTGTTCCAGTAGCTCATGAGCTGCTCGTACACGCCGTACTCGTCGATGAGCGGGCGCTTGCGGAAGGCGTCGAGCAGGGTCTCGCCGAGCTCGTGGATCAGGTCGGCCGGCCGGGTGGTGGCGGTGATGCCTTCGAGCAGCTCGCGCTGCGTCCTCCACCAGTGCTCGACCGTCCCGGTCGTGGTCGAGGCGAACGCCTCGTACTCGGGCGAGCCGTTGATCGTGCTCTGGATCTCGGCGCGCTCGACGGCCAGCTCGCTGTAGCCCTCCCGCAGCGGCTTGAAGAGCGCGGTGCGCAGGCTCGGGAAGGCTTCCCAGTACGGCCGCAGGGCGTCCAGGTCGCGGTTCGGGACACCGCCCTTGATGTGGGCGCCGAGGTCCTGGACGTCCTCGGGCTCCGAGCCGTCTATGTAGCGCGGGATGTTGAGGTTGTAGTCGTTCTTGGCGTCGGCGATCTCGCTCAGCGGCACCATGCGGCTGTAGCCCTCGATCTCCTTCTGGTTCACGAAGGCGTCGATGATCTGGTGCATGTCGCGCGGACGCAGGCGGTTCTTCGGACCGTCCTTGGCGAAGCCCCGGCTGGCGTCGATCATGAAGATGCCCGTACGGTCCCGAGCGTCGCGCTTGTCGAGCACGATGATGCAGGCCTGGATCCCGGTGCCGTAGAAGAGGTTCGCCGGAAGACCGATGATCCCTTTGATGTAGCCCTTCTCGATCAAGGTCTTGCGGATGGTCGCCTCGACGTTCCCGCGGAAGAGCACGCCGTGCGGCAGGATCACCGTCCCGCGCCCGGTCGGCTTGAGGCTCTTGATCATGTGCAGCAGGAAGGCGTAGTCGCCGTTCTTCTCGGGCGGGCGGCCATAGCCATCGAAGCGGCGGTAGTCGTTCTCCAGCCCGCTCGTCCAGCTCTTGACGCTGAACGGCGGATTGGCGACCAGGAAGTCGAAGGTGTCCAGCTCGTCGTTCCGGACGAACCGCGGACTGGTCAGGGTGTCGCCCTGCTTGATGTCGGCGGTGGCGTTGCCGTGCAGGATCATGTTCATGACGGCCAGCGCCCGGGTCGCGTTGTCCTTCTCCTGGCCGTAGACCGTCAGGTTGTTCGGCGCGGCGTCGGCCACCTTGAGCAGCAGCGAACCCGATCCGCAGGTGGGGTCGTAGACGGTCGTCGAGCGCGGCGCGTCCGCCGGGATCTGCAGCAGCGCCGCCATCACACGCGAGACCTCGGCCGGGGTGTAGAACTGCCCCTTGCTCTTGCCCGACTCGGTGGCGAAGTGCCGCATCAGGTACTCGTAGGCGTCGCCGAGCAGATCGTCGCCCTCGGCCCGCGAGCCGGTGAAGTCGAGATCCTGGAAGATGCCGACCAGCTTGGTCAGGCGGTCGACGAGCTCCTTGCCGCGACCGAGTTTGTCGGGGTCGTCGAAGTCGGCGTTGTTGATGATGCCCTGCAGGTCGTTGGCGTCCGCCAGCCTGCGGATGGCGTCGTTGATCTTCTCGCCGATGTCCGGCTTGCCCTTGAGGTCCACGAGGTCGTCGAACGAACCGCCCTCAGGCACTTCAATGCTCGCGTAGGGGTCGGCCTTGGCCTTGTCCGACACGTACTTCACGAAGAGCAGCGTCAGGACGTAGTCCTTGTACTGGCTCGCGTCCATGCCGCCGCGGAGTTCGTCAGCACCGGCCCACAGCGAGCTGTACAGGTCCGACTTCTTCAACGCCAACGCCACTGCTCCAAGCCCTCATGCGCGCCCCAGGTGCGCCGCCCCGCCTACCGTGCCGATCCACCCGTAGAGGCTGGCCAGACCCCCCCGAGGCCGATCGCCATCACCCTACCGACGCCCACCGACACCCGCGGGCCGAACCACACGCCCCCGGCATGGAAGCGCGGCGATGACGAGTGCGAACCCGCCCGCGATCCAAAGCGCGCCATGGCTGCGACGCCTATCATGCATGGGTGCTCCCCGTGAACACGGGGTTGGTCCCTATAGCAGCCCAGGTGGTGAGTGCTCCCCGTGCACGCGGGGATAGCCGGTTGGCGCAGGGATCGCCTGCGCCACCCGTTTGCTAAGGCGCTGATTGGACGCGCTATTTGGCGACGAAATCCGTCAGCGTCTTAATTACCCAGTATGTCGCTTTCGCAACGACCCCTAAGAGAACAACCACCTTCGTGATCCCCTTGAGGCTGACCTTGGGCTTCTCTCGAACCAACTCTCCTCCTCCACTCCCATGATCGGGAGCTAACTATAGAAGCCCAGGTGGACGGTACGGCGAGATACGATTCGAGATTGGCATATCTCTGCGCTCCGATGATTCTTTTGGTAGAGCGCAATTTGTGAGTGGCCGGTGGCCCCTTTCTCCGAATTTAGGGCGATTTGCTGGACCTTGCGACGGTCGATGCCGCGTTCCTCGGCGAGGTAGAGCTGGGAGAGCGGGCGACCCGGACCGTTGAGGCTCGCTCTGTACCCGTCCAACATCGACGTTGCCTGGATGGGGCCGTCCACCGTGAACGGGACGAGCCGTGCGAGGGGGTTGGCCATGTGATGACGCGCCAGACCGCCCGGATGGTCCCCATGGCTTCCCCTTTCTGTTTTCGCAGGTCAGCGGCTCCCGAAGCGACTTCCCCGGACCTCCCTGGGCGGTGGCTGAATAAGGGTGGCTCAGCCCTTCCCTAAGTGAGGGTTAAGGGGGTTCTTTGTGAGGGTGGGGCGGCTTAGCGTTCTGGGTGTCACATCGGAGACACGGCCGGAGGTGCACAGGCGGAGAGCAGAGCGAACGTCGGCTGAGGTTCCGACTGAGGTTCCTGTATGAGACAGGTTTCTGGCCCGCACGGCCTTGTAACCCCGCTCTGGGGCCGTGCGGGCCAGAATCCTCTCTACGTGCGGGGGAGGGCGCCCTGGAGGAGCAGGCGGAAGGCGTCGGCGGTGCCGGTGGCGGCGGTGTCGCCGGTGGCGAGGCGGCGGACGGCCAGGCCGTAGAGGAGGGCGACGACCGCGGGGGCGTGGCGTTCGGCGTCGGGGATTCCGAGGGCGGTGAGGACGGCCGCGGCCAGGCGGTCGTACGCCTCGACGGAGCGGGCCGAGGTCTCGCGGAGGGACGGTTCCCGGGCGGCGTGCAGGTGCAGTTCCAGGTTGGCGATCTGCTCCGGGCCGTGGGCGAAGGCCGCGACCGCTTTCTCCACCTCGTCGGGGGCGTCGGCCGGGGTCAGGGCCGTGAGGGCCGAGACGTGGGCCGTGATGCGGGCGATCTCGGTCTCGACGAAGGTCTGCAGGGCCTCGCGGAGAAGGTCCTCCTGGCTGGGGAAATGGTAGGTGAGGGAGCCCAGGGAGACGCCGGCGGCGCGGGCCACGGCGCGGTTGGTCACGGCGCCGATGCCCCGCTCGCCGATCAGGCGGAGGGCGGCCTGGACGATCTCGTCGCGCGCGCTCATCGGTGCACAGTCTTCCGCAGGATCGGCGGCTTCTGTATCGTTCGTTCGAACGAACGATACACCGGGAGGCGTGTGTGGTGCTGGGGCTGGCCGGGCAGGCGGGCGCGCTGGCGCGGGGGGAGGCGTCCGCGCGGGAGCTGGTCGAGGCGTCCCTGGAGAGCATCGGGCGGCAGGAGTCGCTCGGCGCGTTTCGGGTCGTGCGGGCGGAGGCGGCCCGGCGGGAGGCGGTCGAGGCGGACAAGCGGCTCGCGGCGGGGGAGCGGCTGCCGCTGCTGGGCGTTCCGGTCGCCGTGAAGGACGACACGGATGTGGCCGGGGAGACGACGCCGTTCGCCGTGGCCGGGGACCATCGTCCGGCGGCGCGGGACGGGGAGGTCGTGCGCAAGCTCCGGGCGGCCGGGGCGATCATCGTGGGGAAGACCACGACGTGCGAGCTGGGGCTGTGGCCGTTCAGCGAGTCGCCCGGATTCGGGGCGGCGAGGAATCCGTGGAATCCCGAATACACGCCGGGCGGGTCGTCGGGCGGATCGGCGGCCGCCGTGGCGGCGGGAATGGTCGCGGGCGCGGTCGGTTCCGATGGCGCCGGATCGATCCGCATTCCGGCGGCCTGGACGGGGCTCGTCGGCATCAAACCGCAGCGGGGACGGGTCTCCGCCCATCCGCACACCGATCCGTTCAACGGGCTCACGGTCTGGGGGCCGCTCGCCAGGAACGTCGCCGACGCGGCGCTTCTGCTCGATGTGCTGAGCGGGAGCCATCGCGAGGATGTGTACCGGCTCGACCCGTCGGCGACGCCTTTCGCGGAGGCGGCGAGGAGGGAGCCGGGGAGGCTGCGCGTCGCCGTTTCGTTTCGGACGGCGTTCGGCGTCAGCGGGAAACTCGATCCGGAGATCCGGGGCGCTGTCGAGCGGGTGGCGCGGAGATTGACGGGGCTCGGGCACAAGGTCTTCCCCGCCGATCCCGATTACGGGTTGGTGGGGCTCGGGCTCATTCCTCGCGGCACGGCCGGGGTCGCCGAATGGCTCGACTCCATTCCGGGGGCGCGTCCGGAGCGGCGGACGGAGGTCGAGGCGCGGATCGGTCGCACGGTCGGCAGACGCCTGCTGCCCTTGGCGAAACGCATGGACCCTTATCTAAGAAGAAGGGTCGGGCGGATCTTCCAGGTCGCCGACGTGGTACTGACCCCGACGACCGCGCGCCCGCCGCTGAAAGTGGGCGCCTTCGACGGGAAGGGGTACCGGGAGACGCAGTCCGGAGTCGCCGCCGCGTGCCCCTACGCGTGGACGTGGAACGTGCTCGGCTGGCCCGGAATCAACGTCCCGGCGGGATTCACCGGGCACGGGCTGCCGATCGGGGCGCAGCTCCTCGGGCACGACTCCGATGAGGCGACGCTGATCTCGCTCGCCGCGCAGTTGGAGGCCGCCGAGGGATGGGCCGAACGGCGCCCGCGCGAACTCAGTAGCCCGCTCCGGTGAGCATTCCGCCGTCGACGAGGACTTCGCTGCCCGTGCAGTAGGACGAGTCGTCCGACGCGAGGTAGACGACGAGTCCCGAGACCTCTTTCGACTTTCCCATGCGGCCGAGGGGAAGGGCTTTCAGGAAGGCGTCGGCGCTGTCCGCGGTGGCGGCGACGACGTCCTCCTGGAGGGAAAGCGGCGTCAGGACGCCACCGGGATGAATGGAGTTCACCCGTATCCCGTATTGGCCGAGTTCCCGCGCGGCGGCCTTGGTGAGGCCGCGGACGCCGAACTTGCTGGCGCTGTAGGCGGCGAGGCCGGACGCGCCGATGAAGCCCTCCGTCGAGGACACGTTGACGATCGATCCGCCGCCCGCCGCCCGCATCGGCGCGATGACGGACTTCACCCCGAGCCACTGCCCGAGCAGGTTCACGTCGACGACCCGGCGGAACTCCTCGACGGACATCTCCTCGATGGTCTTGTGCCGGATGATCCCCGCGTTGTTGACGAGGACGTCCAGCCGACCGAAGACGGAGGTGGCGGTCTCGACGGCGGCGGTCCAGTCGTCCGGGCGCGTCACGTCCATGGCGACGAAGCGGGCGTCGGCGCCGAGGTCGGCGGCGAGCTTCGCGCCCTCGTCCGCGAGGACGTCGCCGAACACCACCTTGGCGCCCTCGTCCAGGAACCGGCGGACGTGGGACTTGCCCATCCCGCGCGCGCCGCCGGTGATCAGCGCCACCTTGCCGTCCAGTCGCCCCATCAACGCTCCTCCAGCCGTGCCGTGCCGCGCGCCCGTATGACCGTCAACCTAGCGAACGCTTGGTCAAGGGAACAAGCCTAGCCGGTGCGCAGGCCGTCGAAGAGGAGCGCCAGCATCCGGTCGGAGTAGGCGGACGGGTCGGAGGTGCGCTCGGCGGCGACGCCGATCGCGTTGGTGATGCGCAGCAGGTCGCGCGGGCCGACCTCGGGACGGATGGCGCCCGCGCGCTGCGCCCGGTCCAGCAGCCGCCCGAGCGCGTCGCAGATCGCGGCGGCGGCGGCGCCGAGCCCGGTGTGCGCCCATTCCGCCGACATCGCCTCGATGATCACCGTGGCGGTGCCGCGCGGGGTGGCCGCGCCGGTCAGGTAGGTGCGCAGCCAGCGGCCGAGCGCGGCCTCGGCGTCCAGCGCCTCGGCCTCCGGGTCGGGCGCGGGCTCGGCGAGGAGCTCGTCGGCGTGCGCGAGCAGCGCGTCGATCCGGTCGCGCAGGACGGCGTGCAGCAGGGCGTCCCTGGTCGGGAAGTGGCGGTAGAGCGTCCCGGAGCCGACCCCGGCCCGCTTCGCGATGTCGTCGAGGGACGCGCCCGTGCCGTGCTCCATGAACGCGGTGCGGGCCGTCGTGATCAGTCGTTCGTAGTTGCGGCGGGCGTCGGCCCGCATCGGCCGGGTGTCCAAGGGCACCGTCCAGCGGGTGTCGCGGATGACCTGGGGTTGTCACCGTCTACTTGCAGATGAGATTGCCATTTTCCGCAACTCCGCGCCACCCGCCGCCGCGCCACCCGCCCGGGCCCCGCCGTCCGGCCCGCCTCACGAGGCAAGGGCGTCGCGGGACAGGCGGTCCGCCCTGCGGGTCGTCTCCGGCAGCCGGTACCGGGGCGACAGGGCGAGGACGTTGCGGCACGCCGTGTCGAGGTCGGTGCGGTGGCCGACCGACACGAACACCGGTTTCACGCCGTCCTGCGTGCGGAGGACGCGTCCGACGACCTCGCCGCCGTCCACGAGCGGGCTGGTGTCGCCGCGCCGCGGTCCGGGCGGCGCGTACGTCCCGACGAACGCGGTCTTGCCCACGCCGACGCACGGCAGGCCGGTCAGCACGCCGAGGTGGCACGCGAGCCCGAACCGGCGCGGGTGCGCGACGCCGAACCCGTCGCAGACGAGCAGGTCGGGGGACGTCCTGAGGCCGCGCAGCGCGTCGAGCAGCGCGGGCAGCTCGCGGAACGCGAACAGCCCGGGGACGTAGGGGAACGCGGCCGTGCCGACGACGACCGACTCCTCGACGACGTCCAGGGTCGTCCCGTCGAGGACGACGACCGCGGCGGCGAGCCGGTCGCCCCGCCCGTCGCCCGCGTAGGAGACGTCGAGGCCCGCGACCGCGCGCGGCTCGGCGGGGCCGGGGACGTCCAGTTCCAGGAGCGGGCGCAGCCGGTCCTGGACCGCCTCGGCGGCCGCCGCGCCGGACGGCCACTCGTGCAGGTCCCGTACCTCCATGAATCCGAACATTACGCCGGATGTTATGTATTGATCGAACGGGATTCGGAGGTGGGCATGGACGGGATCAGCCTGACCGGGACGAGACTCGACGGCCGCACGGCGGTGGTGACCGGCGGCGCGGGCGGCATGGGACGCGCGATCTGCGCCGACCTCGCCGCGCTCGGCGCCCGCGTCGTCGTCGCCGACCGGGACGAGGCGGGCGCCCGCGAGGTCGCGGACGCGCTCGGCGGCGTCGCGGCCCCGGTCGACCTCGCCGACACCGGCGCCGTCGACGCGTTCGCCGCCGGGATCGGGCCGGTCGACGTGCTCGTCCACAACGCGGGCATCGCGATCATCGAGCCGTTCACCGCCAGCGACCCCGCGCACTGGGACCTGATGTGGCGCGTCAACCTGCGCGCGCCCATGCAGCTCACGCACCGGCTCCTGCCCGGCATGACCGAGCGCGGCTGGGGACGGCTCGTGTTCGTCTCCTCGGACGGCGCGCGTGCGGGCGGCGGCGGGGAGGCGGCCTACGCGGCGACGAAGTCCGGGCTGTTCGGGCTCGCGAAGACGCTGGCGCGGGAGGCGGCGCGCGGCGGCGTCACGTCCAACGTCGTGTGCCCCGGGCCGACGGACACGCCGATGCTGCGCCGGGGCGGCGCCGACCCCGACTCCGGGATGCTCGACAAGTTCGTCAAGCAGATCCCGCTGCGCCGGATCGGGCGTCCGGACGACGTCGCCGGGCTGGTCGCCTTCCTCTGCACCGACCGCGCCGGATACATCACCGGCCAGACGATCTCCGTCAGCGGCGGCATCACGATGCAGTGAGCCCCCGGCCGGCGGCCCGCGTCAGCCGAGGTGGTGGACGGGCTCGGTCGCCGGGTCGGCGGCGCGCCGGGCCGGGCGCGTGCGGCCGAACTCCAGCGTGAGCAGCGCGGCGGCCAGCCAGGCGATGTCGAACCACGACCGGAACACCACGTTGCGCGGCTTGTAGGACGGCCTGAACTTCTTGTCGAACAGGTACAGCGACTCCACCGCGATCCACGGGTCGAGCAGGTGCAGGGCGCGGTAGCCGACCTTCTCCAGGGGTGTGCGGTCCGCGGCGTCGAGCAGCTCGCGGAACGCGGCGAAGTTCAGCGACACGACGCCGTGCCCGCGCTCGCCCGCGTACTCGATCATGTCGACGATCAGCCGCTCGTTGACGCCGTTGGGCCCGTCCGGGTCGCGGCGCATCGCGTCCAGGCTGACGCCCTCGCCCGCCGTCACGTACCGCTGGAACGCGATGGGCTCCTTGTCGCGGTCGTAGGCGACGGCGACGAGCGCGCCGGGGTGGTAGCCGGTGAGCAGCTCGTCCAGGTTCATGGAGAAGCCGCGCTCGGCGGCGCCGCCGAGCGAGCGGGACGCGACCTCCAGCAGCCGGTCGCGCAGCGCGGGCGCGAGCTCCCGCTCCGGGACGATCTCGGACGTCACCCCCGCGTTCTCCGTCCGCCGCACCGCCTGCCGGACGTTGCGCATCGCCCGCCCGGACAGCGTGAACTCCTCCGGTCGGACCACGACCTCGTCGCCGAAGCCGATGGAGCGGAACCGCCCCCACACCGGGAGGAGGCCGTCGCTCGCGCCGAGCACGGCGGGACGCCAGCCGGTCGTCCGGCACAGCGAAAGGAACGCGCGGACGGCGGCGGCGTGCGAGGCGGGGTCGCCGACCGGGTCGCCGCCCGCCACCGCCAGCCCGAACAGGACGCGGTAGCCGATCGCGGCGCGCCCGTCCGGGCTGAACACGTACGCCTTGTCGCGGCGCAGCGCGAACGGGGCGAGGGTGTCGGAGCCGGGATGCGCGACGAGGCCCGCGACGCGGCGGCGCTCGGCCTCGTCGCCGGGCGGCGGCGCCGGGTCGGAGGCGAGCAGCGTGACGACGATGACGAGCAGCCCGGCCGCGCCCGCGAGCGCGAGCACGCCGGGCAGCCACGACGCGCCGTCGATGGGCGCGCCGGTCGCGCCGAGCCCGCCCGCGACCTGCCCGACCGACCGGACCGACAGGCCGCCGAGGACGAGCGACCCGGCGACCGCGCCGACCACGAGGAACGCCCCGGTCTTCACGGCCGCGCGGACGCGCTCGGGATGCGGCCGCACCGGGAACCGCCCGCGCTCCAGCCACAGCCCGCCGAGGACGGCGGTGAGCAGCGGCAGCCGCCAGGCCGGGTCGTCCCCGGTCAGGACGGCGAGCAGGCCGAGCAGCACCAGCAGGACGAGCGCGTACCAGGCGGCGCGGCGGCGCAGCAGGACGCCGCGCGCGACGAGCAGCAGCGCGAGGCCGAGCGCCACGGCGTGCGCCGGGAGCAGCGGGCTGCCGGTGACCAGCCGGGACAGCCGCCCGAGCCACTCCGGCGACCCGGTCGCCGCCGGGACGACGACCAGCGCGGCGACGGCCAGCGTGACGGCGGCGAGCGGCCACACCGGCCGCGCCCCGCCCAGTCGCGCGGCGGACGGGGCCCGCGTCGCGCCGTGCGCCGCGCCGTGCGCCGCGCATCCCGGCCGCGCCGGGAGTGAGGGGTCGTCCCCCCAGGATGAATCGCCTTGCACGAAGGACACCTCCGCTGGGCCCACAACCAAGATCCTTAGGAACTCATTCCCCGGACCGGACGTTGGTCATGTCCCCACACTTCAGGTTACGGCGGGGGCGGGCGCGCCCGGAAACAGATCCCTTCCCACGTCGGGGCCCTTCGCACACGGTCTAGTGTCGGAGTGGTGAAGAGGCTGCTGATCGTGCACCACACGCCGTCGCCGAACGTCCAGGCGATGTTCGAGGCGGTCCGGTCCGGGGCGGGCGCCGACGAGATCGAGGGCGTGGACGTCGTGACCCGTCCGGCGCTCGGGGCCACCGCCGTGGACGTCCTCGAAGCGGACGGCTACCTGCTCGGCTCGCCGGTCAACCTCGGCTACCTGTCCGGGGCGCTGAAGCACTTCTTCGACCAGGTCTACTACCCGTGCCTGGAGGAGACCGTCCGGCGGCCGTTCGGGGCGTACCTGCACGCGGGCAGCGACGCGGCGGGCGCGCTGCGCGCCCTTGAGTCGATCACCACGGGGCTGAAGTGGCGGGCCGTGCGTCCGCCCGTGGTCGTGACCGGGGAGCCGTCCAGGGCGGATCTGGAGGCGTGCTGGGAGCTCGGCGCGGTCACGGCGGCGGAACTCGCCGCCCTCTGAATGACCGGCGCCCGCTGACCTACGGTGCCAGGGCGGGCGGGTCCCGATAGCGTGCCCCCATGAGCGGATTCCGGCATGTGGCGATGTTCAGGTGGGCCGAGGGCACGACCACCGGCCAGCAGGACGAGGTCGCGGCGCGGCTGGGCGAACTGCCCGGCGTCGTCCAGGAGATCCGGGAGTACAGCCTCGGGACGAACGCCGGGGTGAACCCGGGCGGGTACGACTTCGTCGTGGTCGCCGACTTCGCCGACCGCGACGGCTACCTGGCCTACCGCGACCACCCGGCGCACCGGGCGATCGTGGAGGAGTACGTGACGCCGATCGCGGCGGAGCGCGCGGCCATCCAGTACGAGCTGTAGCCGCGCGCTCGCGGGGCGCCGACCTCGGCCGGACGCGCCGCGCCCGACCCCCTCGGGCGCCCCGCAGAATCCCCTAGCAAGCGCTTGTGCCTGAATGATTTTCAGGTTACGTTCCTGGAAGACGCCCTCCGGGGACGGATCGCGCCCCGTCCCCGGTGGGCGCCACGCCGTCCCTTTCCGCGTCCCGCCTCCCCGCGAGGGCTCAGCCCCTGCTCCGGATGCTGAGGATCTCCTCGCGGAGCTGCTGCGGAGTCGGCGCCTCCGCCAACCGCGGACCCCCGCGCGTCGGCACCAGCGCCCACCACGACCCGGTCGACTCGCCGTACCAGACCCGCACGCCCGGGAACTGCTCCTGCAGGCCGCGCGCTGTGGCGGCCCGCATGGCGGCGGGCGTGGGCTCGTCGCGACCGGCGGCGCCCCGTTGAGCCGTCATGCCGCCCTCCCCCCGTCGATCTCTCCGGTAACAGCGTCCCCACGGGCCAAAGCGTCACCCCTACTCGGCAAATTGTGACTAAGCACACTATGGGGCTTAGGGGACTCGCACCGTGGGATACCGCGCCGGGTGTACTCCAACGGATGTACACGGCCGGGCGGATGACACCGCGCGTCCGATGTGTCGGGGCCCGCCTAGAGGCAACGCTGTACCAGCCGTCACATTCCCCAGTGCCCGGACGTCAGGTCACCGACGGCGGCATGCGGACGGACGCATCCAGCCGGACGCACACAGACGACGCGGCACGCACACGAAGGTGGTTCCCCATGAGGCTGGCCCGGCTCGCCCGATTCTGCTATCGGCGGCGGCGCCTGACGGTGGCGGGCTGGATCGCCGGCCTGGTCGTCGCGCTGGTGGTCGGCTTCGGCTTCGCGGCCGAGCCGCTGAACGACTTCTCCGGCGGGAACTCGGGGTCGGCGAAGGCGAGCGACATCCTCGACGAGCACTTCCCGAAGCAGAGCGGCGACGAGATCACCCTCGCCGTCTACGCCCCGGGCGGCGTCCAGAGCCCCGAGGTCAAGGCGAAGGTCGAGCAGGCGATCGGACGGCTCGCCAAGACGCCGCACGTGTCCTCGGTGTCGTCGCCCTACGCGACGCCGGGGCAGGTGTCCAAGGACGGGAAGACGGCGTTCGCCGCCGCGAACCTGGACGTCACGTCCGACGAGATGCCGAAGTCCGACGTGAAGAAGCTGCTGGACGACGTCCGCACCGACTCCGGCCCGGTCCAGATCGAGCTGGGCGGCTCGGCCGTGGACTCCGCCGAGACGCCGGGCGGCGGGCCGTCCGAGGGCATCGGCGTGATCGCCGCGATGGTGATCCTGCTCGTCGCGTTCGGCTCGGTGCTCGCGATGGGCCTGCCGATCCTGACCGCGCTGTTCGGCATCGGCACCGGGCTCTCGCTGATCATGCTGATCGGGCACCTGCTGCCCGCACCGTCGTTCAGCCCGATCGTCGCGGCGCTCATCGGGCTCGGCGTCGGCATCGACTACGCGCTGTTCATCGTCACCCGCTACCGGGAGGAGCTGCACGCCGGGAACGACCCCGAGGACGCGACCGTCACCGCCGTCACCACCGCCGGGCGCGCCGTCCTGTTCGCGGGCACCACCGTGGTGATCGCGCTGATGGGCCTGTTCGTCATGCAGCAGAGCCTGCTGAACGGCGTCGCGGTCGCGGCCGGCGTCACGGTCCTGATGACGATGTTCGCCGCGGTGACCCTGCTGCCCGCCCTGCTCGGCTTCGCCGGGCGCGCCATCGACCGGCTCCGGCTGCCGGGCACCCGGCACGGCGCCGGGGGCGGGCGCCGCCCGCTCGCCGAGCGGTGGGCGCGGGTCGTGCAGCGGCACCCGGTCCTCGCGGGGCTGTGCGCGGCCGGGATCCTGCTGGTCCTCGCGGTGCCCGCGCTGTCGATGCGGCTCAGCCTGCCCGACTCCAGCGTCCAGCCGCACGACCACAGCGGCTACCAGGCGAGCCAGATCATGGCGCGCGGCTTCGGGCCCGGCACGGCCGCGCCGCTGATCCTCGTCACCGAGGGCGGGACGCCGGCCGACGCGGGACGGCTCGCCGAAGCGGTCCGGCGGACGCCGGGCGTCGCGGCGGTCCAGCCGCCGCGCACCAGCGCGGACGGCGCCGCGTCCATCGTCGTCGCGTTCCCGACGACCGGCGTGCAGGACGAGGCGACGCCGAGGCTCGTCCACACGCTGCGCGACGACGTCATCCCCGGCGTGAGCAAGGGGACGGGCGCGCACACCTACGTCGGCGGGCAGAACGCCGCGTCCATCGACTTCGCGGAGAGCGTGAGCACCCGGCTGCCGTGGCTGATCGCCGTCGTGGTCGGCCTGTCGCTGCTGCTGCTCGTCGTCCTCGTCCGGTCGCTGACGGTGGCGCTGCAGGCGGCGGTGATGAACCTGCTGTCGATCGCGGCGGCGTACGGGGTGGTGACGGCGGTCGTCCAGTGGGGCTGGGCGGGGCGCCTGCTCGGGTTCCCGACCGACATGCCGGTGACGACGTGGGTGCCGCTGATGATGTTCCCGATCCTGTTCGGGCTCTCGATGGACTACGAGGTGTTCCTCGTGTCCCGCATCCGCGAGACGTACGAGTCGGGCGTCGCGACCCGGGAGGCGGTCGCGCTCGGGCTGTCCCGCACCGCCCGCGTGATCACCGCCGCCGCGGCGATCATGGTGATGGTGTTCCTGTCGGTGCTGCTCGGCGCGGACGTCGCGGTCAAGCAGATGGGCCTCGGGCTCGGCGTGGCGATCCTGATCGACGCGACGGTCGTGCGGCTGGTGCTCGTCCCGGCGCTGATGGAGCTGTTCGGCGAGGCGAACTGGTGGCTTCCGCGCCCGCTGGCGAGGCTGCTGCCCCCGCACCGGGGCGAGTCCGCCGCGGCGCGGCCCCCGGCGGAGGTGCGCGGCTAGGGCGCCGGGGACGCGGCCGGGTGGACGTTGATGCCGTCGAACATCACCTTGAGGTAGTGCTCGGCGAGCCCCTCGGCGTCCAGCCGGCCGCCCGGCCGGAACCAGCGGACCGCGACCCAGATCGTGTCGCGGATCATCCGGTAGGTGAGCTGGGGGTCGAGGTCGGCGCGGAACAGGCCGCGCCGCTGGCCGGACGCGAGGGCGTCCACCCAGATCTTCTCGACCTCCTCCTCGGACCTCGTGAGGTAGGCGAACCGGTCCATGCCCTTGAGGTAGTTCCAGTCGTTTTGCATGACCGTGATCGCGGCGCGGTGCGGCTCCAGGCTCTCGAACGCGACCCGGACGAGCCCCGCGACCGTCTCGCGCGGGTCCGCGCTCTCGTCGACCACCCGCTGGTAGGCCGCCATGATCTCGGTGAAGAAGCCCGCGAGGATCTCGTCGACGATCGACTCCTTGGAGTCGAAGTGGTGGTACAGGCTGCCCGACAGGATGCCCGCCTCGTCGGCGATGTTGCGGACCGTCGTGGCCTGGAAGCCCTTCTCGGCGAACAGTTCCGCGGCCAGCCGCACGAGGTGCTCGCGCCGCTCCGACGCCGGGCCGGACGAGCCCCTGCCGCGGCGGCGGGACCCGCCCTCGCCGGCGGCGCGGCTTCTCGATCGTCCGGAGTCAGCGCTCGTGGTCGTCACCCCCTCATTATGCCGTGCCGGCATCGCCCGGTCGCCCAACCGCTTGCTCGGTAGGGAGTACCAGGGTAGGGGCTGCACCAAGCGCTTGGTACGGCCCGCCGAGGGGTTCGGCGGGGGCGCGTCCCGCATAGGGTCTGGGACATGTCCGATGTGATCGTTTTCGACCTGTTCGGAGTCATCGCCCGCGGCCAGGCCCCCGAGTCGGTGCGGCGGATCGAGGAGATCGCCGGGACGGGCGGCGCGCCGTTCTGGGAGGCGTACTGGTCGTGCCGCCCCGCCTACGACGCCGGGCGGGAGAGCGCGGCCTACTGGGCGGACGTCGCGGCCGTCCTCGGCACCGCGTTCCCCGACGTCCCGGCCCTGATCGAGGCCGACCTCGACAGCTGGACCGAGGTGGACGAGGAGATGGTCGCCCTCGTCCACGAGCTCGCCGACGGCGGCCGGACGCTCGGGCTCCTGTCGAACATCATCGACGACCTCGTGCCCCGCTTCGAGGCCCGGCACGGCGGCTGGCTCGGCCGGTTCGACGCGCTCACCTACTCCTGCCGCATCGGCGTGGCCAAGCCCGATCCGCGCGCCTACGAGATCTGCGCCGAACGGCTCGGCGTCGCCCCGTCGGACGTCCTGTTCATCGACGACACCGAGCGCAACATCGCCGCCGCCCGCGCCCTCGGCATGCGCGCCGAGCTGTTCGAGTCCCCGGCGCAGGTCCGCGCGTTGCTATGAGCGGGGCGGGGACTCCGGCGGGGGCGGCAGCTCCTCGGCGGCCTCGGCGGCCTTGGCGAGGCGTTCGCGCAGCGTCCTGACGAGCTCGTGACTCTGCCCGTTCAGCCGCTGGATCGCGGGCAGCGCGAGGTCCTCGCGGACGGTGTCGGCGAGCAGCTCGTCGTACTCGTGCGCCTTCTCCGCGATCGTCTCCAGGTGGCGCTGGGCGTGCAGGGCCTCGTCCGCGGCCCGCGCGCTCCGCGCGTACCGCTCCAGCGCCTCGACGCGGCGCGTCACGGCCGCGACGGACACGTCGAGCTTGTCGCGCAGCGGCCGCAGCGCCGCCTCCACCTCCGGCAGCGTCGCGCCCTCGGCCAGCTCCCGCTGCTCGGTCCGCAGCCTGGACTGCCGCGCGAGGACCTGCGCGATCTCCCATTCCTCGCGGGGGAGCGTGACGGCGTTGGCGACCGCGTCCAGCATGCCCTCGCGGTTGACCTCCGAGGCGGTGACCGCGTCCACCGCCGCCTGGACGCGGGCGAGCAGCGCCCGCCCCTCGTCGTCGAAGTCGTCCGGGACGAAGTAGCGGTCGCGGCTGCGTTCCAGCTCCCGGGCGCGCCGCAGGTCGAGCGACACCGACGGGGTGCCGAGCGCGACCAGCACCGCGAGCATGCCGAGCGCGATCAGCCACAGCGAGCCGAGCAGCGGGTGCCCGACCAGCCCGAGCCCGAGGACCGACAGCGGCGCGAGCCACACCAGCGGGCGGCGGCGCGCGACGAGCGTGTCCAGCTCGGCGCGCAGCGCCGGGTCGGCGACCGGGCGCGGCTCGGCGGGGGCGGCGTCCGCGGCGGCGCGGGGCGGCGCGATCCGCCGCCAGTACGTGGACACGTGCGTCTCGAACGCGAAGTCGGTCCGCGCGATCTCGATCTCGACCGGGCCCGCGGGCAGCGGCCACGAGCCGACCGGGTCGCCGCCGCCGGGACCGGTGAAGCGCACCCACCAGCCGCCCTTGCCCTGGTCGCACCGGTAGCGGCCGGGGGCGACGTCG
Source organism: Actinomadura chibensis NBRC 106107 (assembly GCF_001552135.1). Lineage (GTDB taxonomy): Bacteria > Actinomycetota > Actinomycetes > Streptosporangiales > Streptosporangiaceae > Spirillospora > Spirillospora chibensis. The sequence goes on from NZ_BCQP01000002.1 coordinate 55,604, forward strand.
ATCCCGACGAAGAACGTCCCGACACCCGGTATGGAATCGCTCCACGTGCCACTGGTCACCGGCGACCTCCGACCCGACTGCTCCGCCGTGCCACCCCGCCCGTCACGGCGGGGACCGTCAAGCCCGTGACAGGAGGAACGTCCGGGGGACGGCACAAGTTGCAGTACCCACTACCGGGTCGGGAAAGCCGCGTTCGGTTTGGAATACTCCACGCGTGCGTCCTGAATACGACCCCCGCGACGATCCGCCCTGGGCGATGCAACTGGTGGTGCGCGCCGAGAAGGCCGACCCGCCGGGCCATCGCGCCGTGTGCGAGGCGGCGGCCACGGCGGTCGTGCGGCTGCTCACCGACCCGCGCGCGGCCGAGCCCGGCGGGGAGTGGCACGGCGCCGTCCTGGAATGGGAGTCGCGCCGCATCCGGAAGGTGACGCGGCGGGCGCGCGGGGTGCGGTGGCCGGAGGCCGGGGCGCTGCCGGGCGTGACCGTCGAGCACGCGGACGCGCAGGTGCGGGCGTTTCCGCCGGGGCCGGTGGCCGACGTCCCGCCCGCGCTGGCGAAGCTCCAGGTCGCCGGGCTCGACCTGGCGGACGAGGGCGCCGGGCCGCCGCCCGCCCCGCCGTACGCGGTGATCGCGATCAACCCGGACGTGACGATGACCACCGGGAAGGCCGCCGCGCAGTGCGGCCACGCCGCCCAGCTCCTGCTGCGCGGGGGGAAGCGCAAGGACGTCGCCGCCTGGGTGGACGGCGGCGCCCGCGTCCACCTCGCGACGGACGTCCCGTGGAAGCGGTGCGTGAAGGAGGCGGCGGTGGCGGTCCGCGACGGCGGGTTCACCGAGGTCCCGCCCGGCACGATGACGGCGATCGCCTGGATCGTCCGGAAGTAGCGCGCGGCGCGCCGGGCCGCCCCCGGCGCGCCGCGCGGCCGTCACGGCAGGACGACGGCGACCGGGTCGATCCCGGCCTTCCGGATCAGGGACGGCAGCCGTCCGGCGAACGGATGGTGGTCGGTGGGCAGCCCGCGCGGGTTGTCCACCACGTAGTGGACGACCCCGCCGCTCCGGCGCTCGGTCCACGTCGCGCCGGCGGCGCGCAGCACGGCCGCGGCCTTCGCCGCGTCCGCCGCCCTCACCGACACGCGGATCGGCGACTCGTACGACGGCAGCCCGGCCGCCTGCTCCGCCGCCTTCGCGGTGGCGGCCGCCTGCGGCGCGCGCGCCGGGTCAGGGCCGAGGATCGCGTTGTAGAGCAGCTTGGCCGTCCCGTCGCTGAACGCGCGGAAGTTGGGGTCGGCCGCGAACAGCACGGACCGCCCCTTGTCCACGGCCTGGTCGACGACGGCGGCGGTGCCGCCGAGCTCGGCCGCGCCCCGCTCGAACCCGGACACGAACCAGTCGGGCGAGTCCGCCGCCGGGTAGGACACGGCGACGCCGCTGGACGCCCGCATGACCATGTCGTAGGACGTGAAGTTCCACGCTGTCGCGCCCACGCCCTTCGCGAGCGGGCTGCTCCCGTCCACCTTGACGCGGAACAGCGTGCCGGGGATGTCGGACGTCGGCTCGGCCAGCGTCGCCGTCGTCAGCCCGAGGCGGGCGGCGAGCTGCGTGCCGCCCTGCCAGCCGATGTAGCGGCCGCCGTCGCGCGTCCACCGCTGGAGCGCGGCCCGCCCGGCGTCGCCGAGCGCGGTGTAGGCGGGGCCCGCCGGACCGTCCGGCGTCACCAGGACCTCGATCCCGGCGAGCCCGCCCGCCGCGACGTCGGCCGGGGTGAGCAGGGTGAACGGCAGCTTCCACTCGCGGTCGAGGCGGCTCCGCAGCCAGCCGGTCGACTGGCGCGCGGCCGACGACGTCGCCGACAGCTGCAGCACGCCGAGCCCCGGCGCCCTGCCGTCGTGTCCCGGACGCGCGGCCGGGAGCGTCCCCACCGGCACGGCGGTCGGCCGCAGCACCGCGCCCGACGACCCGCCGGACACGTTCCCGAGCAGCGGCAGGCTCCACGCCGTCACGTCGTAGAAGTAGGGGAACGGCGTGTAGGAGTCCTCGTTGAGCATGGCCTGGATCCAGTGCTTCTGGCCCTGCGCCATCGAGATCCAGTAGGTCCCGGCGGGCAGCGTCGTCCTCGCCTCGGCGCGCCCGTACTCCTTGAAGTCCGGGACGGTCAGCGGCCGGACGAGCCGCTCCACCCGCACGCCCATCCGCTGGAGCCGCCGCACGATCAGGCCGACCTGGGCGTGCTTGGCGGGGACGTCGTCCCGCAGGAAGTAGCTCCGCACCTTCCGGTCGGGCACCGGGCGGTCGATCTGGTTCGGCGGGTTGTAGATCTGGTTGGGCTCCAGCCTGCCCGCCCTGCCCTGCTCGTAGGCGTCCACGGTCATCTGCCGCCACTCGCCGAGGATGCGGTGCCGGTTGCGCGCCGCCGCCGACAGCGACACCCACTGCGTGAGGTACTGCTCCTTCACGCGCTCCGGGTACGGGCTCTCGTCGCCCTTCTCGTACGTCATCCCGGCCGCGTGGAACGCGCTGGTCGGAACCGAGTCGCCGTAGCCCTGGTAGAAGAGGTCGTACACGTCGCGGTTGAAGAAGTCGATGCCCTGCCGGGTGAACTCGGCGGCCATCGCCGCGCCGTACAGGTCGTTGATCCAGCCGACCGCCTGCTCGGGCGTCTCGTGGTAGATCGGGTCGGCGTTGGGCGGGAAGAAGAACGACGTCCCGCCCATCTCGTGCGCGTCGATGTAGAGCGCGGGCGGGTACTGGTTCAGCATCGCGAGCTTGCCGTCGGTCTCCGGCTGGGTGCGCGCGAACCAGTCGCGGTTCATGTCGAAGCCGTAGGCGTTCTGGCGCGTCGCCGCCTCGCGGCCGTCCGGGTTCTGCGTCGGCAGGACGATCACGAGCGCGTTGTCCAGGACCGACGCGGCGGCGCAGTCGGACCGGTCGCCGAGGTCGCGGAGCACCCTCAGCGCCGCGTCCGTGCCGCTCGGCTCGTCGCCGTGGACGTTCCCGCTGACCCACAGGATCGGGACGCCGCGGTCGGTGATCCGCTTCGCGAGCGCGGCGGGCGTGCGCGGGTCGCGCAGCAGCCCCGCCTCCCGCCGCACCGTCGCCAGGCCCGCCTTGGAGACGAGGGCGGGACGCCCGACGATCGCGTACTTCAGCGGACGGCCCCGCGCCGTCGTCGCCAGCGTCCCGGACACGACCCGCTCGCTCTTCGCGGCGACCGTCTCCAGGTACCTGTCGGACTCGGCGGCGGTCGCCTGCCGCTCACCGAGGTCGAAGCCGAGGACCTGCTTGGGGGAGGGGACCTTGCCCCGGTAGACCGGTGCGGTCTGCGTGGGGTCGCAGCTCCCCGGAGGGGACGCCGGGGGCCGGGGCTGCGCGGCGGCGGGCGTCAGCAGCGACGCGGGCACCGCCAGGGACGCCGCCAGTGCCAGCGGCAACGCCAGTTTTCGGGCTCTCATGAGCCACAACGTGGCACCGGCCGGAAGGCCCACCAAGGGCAACTTCTGCCAAGATCAGTCGTTCCGCCCCGGACGGGGCCGGGGGCCGGTCAGCCCGGTCGGGATCCGGTTGATCGCCTGGAGCGCGAACTCCTGCGTCCGGGTGAGCCCGCGCGAGCCGGCGGCCGGGCCGCCGTCCGGGGCCTCCCGCGCCGCCCCCGCGAGCTGCGCCTTCGCGCTCAGCCCGTAGGACAGGAACAGCAGCAGGACGAATCCGCCCAGGTAGACGAGGTGCTCGGCGAGGCCGCCCCAGCGCGCGGTGAAGACGTCCAGGACGGCGAACATCGCGAACCCCGCCATCCAGCCCGCGAGCGCGGGCACGAACAGCATGTCGCGGCGCAGCGCCACGCCCGCGACGGCGGCGAGCACGAGCGCCGCCTCCACCGCCTTCACGAGGACGAGCACGCCGGTCGCCGCCCCGGACCCGGCGGAGGCGAAGTAGCCCTCGATCTCGTCCCGCCGGTCGGTCCACAGGAGCAGGCCGGTGGCGAGGCCCGTCACGCCGTAGGCGATGAGGAACACGCCGACCGCGTAGTGGAAGCGGTGCCACGTCCGGCCCGCCCGCGTCCGCGCGCCCGCCGCCCCCGGCCCGACCGGTCCGGGGCCGACCGGGCCCGGCACGCCCGGGCCGGGCGGCGCCGGTGGGACGGCGCCCGCCGGGGTGCCGACGATCGGAGTGGCGTCCGGGTCGGCTGCCGGCTCCGGGCCCAGCGTCATCTTCGCCCCCATGCTCCCGTTCCTCTGCCTACGCGCAAGATATCCCGGAACCGCGCACGATATGTCGAGGAGGCTCCCGCGCTTGCCGTCCGTGCCCCGCTACCGCGCTGCCCGGGCGCCGTCCGCGCCGCGCCGCACCGCGCTGACCTGCGGGGTGCTTGCTTCCCGCGCGGGGAAGGGGGAGGCTGTGATCTCGTCGGGCCATGCGGAGTCCGTGAGGGGACTGAGGATGACGCCTGACGATACGGGAACCGCCGCGCCGTCGAAGACGCGGGTCGAATATCTGGAAGAGCTCGGCGAGGAGCTCGTGAAGCGCGGCTTCCGGGTGCGGATCGTCCTGCCCAGGGGCCAGACGCCCGCCCTGCACGTGCTGAACCCGGAGGCGTCCGCGCTCACCGAGAACATCATCGCCGAGCGGGGGCCCGACGGCTGGTGGTACTGGTGGTCGTGGGCCGAGCGCATCGTGCCCGCCGACGACGCGTCCGCCGCCGCCGACCGCGTCGCGCGCGTCCTCGCCGTCTGAGCGCGGCGCGCGCCTCTCCGTCCCGCACCGGGTCCGTCCCGCACCGGTCCGTCCAGCACCGGCGCCCCGCCTCGGCCCGGCGGCCCATCGCCGCCGCCGGGCCCGGCGGCGGCTGAATGTTGAGCCTCCGAACATTCGCCCGCACCCGCGCCCTCGCGCGCCTTCCCGCCTCTTCCGCCCGCAGGGTCCGGTTCCGCACGGGTGAACTCGCGTTACTTGATTGTTATCGCCAGCAACAAATCGACCGTCCGGCAGGTCTGGCGCAACGGACATGCGCGACATAAGTTGCGGGGCACAACATTCTCGTCCGGGGCCGCGCGGAGCACGGCCACCGGCACCGGCCCTCCCCCCGGCCGCGGCACGGCGGCCGCCCCCAGAAAGGACCCGGGCAAATGCGCAAGGGGATCCTCTGCCTGACGGCCGTCGCGGCGGCCGCGGCGCTCACTCTCACCGCGTGCGGGGACGACTCCGGCGACGGCGCCGCCGCGTCCGGCTCCGGAGCGGTCAAGGGCAAGGTCGGCGTGATCCTGCCGGACACGACGTCGTCCGTCCGCTACGAGAGCTTCGACCGGCCCTACCTGGAGCAGGCGTTCAAGGCCGCCGGGGTCGGCTACGACATCCAGAACGCGGAGGGCTCGACCCAGCGGTTCCAGACGATCGCCGACCAGATGCTCACGAGCGGCGTCACCGTCCTCATCGTGGACGGCCTCGACTCCAACTCCGCCGCCGCCGTCCAGCGCAAGGCGCAGGCGCAGGGCGTGAAGACCATCGACTACGACCGGCTGGCGCTCGGGGGCGTGTCCGACTACTACGTGTCGTTCGACAACGTGAAGGTCGGCGAGGAGCTCGGCAAGGGCCTGCAGAAGTGCCTCGGCGACAAGAAGAGCAACATCGTCTACCTGAACGGCGCGCCCACCGACAACAACGCGACGCTGTTCGCGAAGGGCGCGCACACCGTGCTCGACCAGGCCGCGTCCTACACGAAGGTCGCCGAGCAGGCCGTCCCGGACTGGAAGGCCGAGAACGCCGCCACGATCTTCGAGCAGATGTGGACGGAGCGGAAGGGCGCCATCGACGGCGTCGTCGCCGCCAACGACGGGCTCGGCAACGCCGTCGTGTCGATCCTCAAGAAGAACAAGGAGGCCGGCAAGGTCGCCGTGACCGGCCAGGACGCGACGCTTGAGGGCCTGCAGAACATCCTCGACGGCAACCAGTGCATGACCGTCTACAAGCCGGTCAAGCAGGAGGCCGACGCCGTCGCCAAGCTCGCCGTCGCCCTGATCAAGGGCGAGAAGGGCGAGACGAACGGGACCGTGAACGACCCGGAGGGCAAGCGGGACGTCCCGTCCGTGCTGCTCAACCCCGTCCCGATCTTCAAGGACGGCGTCAAGCGGGTCGTCGACGACGGCTTCATCAAGAAGGCCGACCTCTGCAAGGGCGCGTACGCCGCCAAGTGCAAGGACGCGGGCATCGAGTAGCCCCGTCCGCGCCGACCTCGTGGCGGGCCCCGGACCACTGGGGACCCGTCCCGGGCCACCCGGAAACCCGGGACGACCGGGGCCCGCCACGAGCACACGCCGCGCCCGCGGCGCACGCGCCGACCCCTCGAAAAGGAGACACGTGGCAGAAAACGGAGACCCCGTCCTCCGCCTGACCGGGCTCAACAAGAGCTTCGGCGCCGTCCATGTGCTGCACGACGTGGACTTCACCGTGCGGCTCGGCGAGGTGATGGCCCTCGTCGGCGACAACGGCGCGGGGAAGTCCACCCTGATCAAGTGCATCGCCGGGATCCACCCGGTCGACTCGGGGCGGATCGAGTTCGACGGCCGCGAGGTGTCGATCGACAGCCCGCGCGCGGCGTCCGCGCTCGGGATCGAGGTCGTCTACCAGGACCTCGCACTTGCCGACAACCTGGACATCGTGCAGAACATGTTCCTCGGCCGCGAACGGCGGAAGGGGATCGTCCTGGACGAGGCGTCCATGGAGGAGGCGGCGAGGCGGACCCTCGCCCGGCTCTCGGTGCGGACGGTGCGGTCCGTCCGGCAGCGGGTCGCGAGCCTGTCCGGCGGGCAGCGGCAGACCGTCGCGATCGCCAAGGCCGCGCTCTGGGAGTCCAAGCTCGTGATCCTGGACGAGCCCACCGCCGCGCTCGGCGTCGCGCAGACCCGGCAGGTGCTCGACCTCGTCCGGCGGCTCGCCGACACCGGGCACGCCGTCGTCCTCATCTCGCACAACATGAACGACGTGTTCGAGGTGGCCGACCGCATCACCGCGCTGTACCTCGGCCGGGTCGCGGCGGACGTCGCCCGCGCCGACGTCACCCACGGCCAGGTCGTGGAGCTCATCACCGCCGGCCGTTCCGGCGATCTCGGCCTCGCGCCGCAGACCGCCGCCGAGAGCATCTGAAGGGGGGCCAGGTGTCCACCGACATCCCCGGGAACCGCCTCGCGAAGGGCGGCGAGCCCGCCATGGCGCTGGCGGACGGCGACTTCGCCACCGACCGCCGCGAGCACGACATGCGCTCCGCGCTGCTGGACTACTGGAACCGGATCAGGTCCGGCGAGCTCGGCGCGCTGCCCGCCGTCCTCGGGCTGATCTCCCTGGTCGTGCTGTTCGCCGCGCTGAAGCCCGACACGTTCCTCAGCAAGGGGAACATGGCGAACCTGTCGGTGCAGGCGCTGCCGATCACGATCCTCGCGATGGGGCTCGTGTTCGTCCTGCTCCTCGGCGAGATCGACCTGTCGGCGGGCGTCGCGAGCGGGCTGTGCGCGGCGGTGCTGGCCAAGCTGATCACCGACGCCGGGCAGCCCTGGTACGTCGCCGCGCTCAGCGCCGTCGCGATCGGGATCGTGATCGGAACCACGATCGGCTGGCTCGTCTCGGTGCTGCGGATCCCGTCGTTCGTCGTCACGCTGGCGTTCTTCCTCGGCCTGCAGGGCGTCACGCTGAAGCTGATCGGGCAGGGCGGCACGGTGCCCGTCCGGGACGACGTGATCTACGCGCTCGCCAACAAGAACATGCCGGTCTGGCTCGGCTGGGTCCTCGCCGCCGGCTGCGCCGCCGCGTACACGGCGACGCAGGTGCTGCGCTGGCGGCGGCAGCGCGTCCGCGGGCTGCACTCCAGGCCGCTGGAGTTCGTCCTCGCGCAGAGCGCGGTCGTCTCGGCGGCCCTGCTGGTCAGCGCCTACGTCCTCAACCTGGACCGCGCGCCCAGCCCGCTGATCACGCTCGGCGGCATCCCGTGGGGCGTGCTGCTCGCGGGCGTCCTGCTGGTCGTGTGCTCGTTCGTGCTCGGACGCACCGCCTACGGGCGGCACATCTACGCGGTCGGCGGCAACGCCGAGGCGGCCCGCCGGGCCGGGATCAACGTCACCCGCATCCGGATCTCGGTGTTCATGATCGGGTCCGGGCTGGCCGCGATCAGCGGGATCGTCGCCGCGTCCCGGCTCAGCTCCGTCGCCACCGACGCGGGCGGCGGCAACACGCTGCTGTACGCGGTCGGCGCCGCCGTCATCGGCGGGACGAGCCTGTTCGGCGGGCGCGGCAAGGCCCGCGACGCCGTCCTCGGCGGGCTCGTCATCGCGCTGATCGCCAACGGGCTCGGGCTGCTCGGCACCAGCGCCTACCTCAGCTACCTGATCACCGGCCTGGTGCTGCTGCTCGCCGCGAGCATCGACGCGCTGGCCCGGCGGCGGCGCTCCACCGCCGGGCGATGACCCCGTGACCCCGGCGCGGGACGGCGGCGGGGAGCCGGTGGCCCGCCCCATCGGCTCCCCGGCCGTCCCGGACGGCCCCGGTCCGTTCCGGGGGGCGTGGGGGGTCGTCCCCCCACCGGACGCCGGTCCGGACCGTTTCGGCGCTCCGTACGCTGCTGATACGCTCACTGACCACGACCGCCTGGCGCGCGGGGGCGGTGTGGCACGGTGGGAGCCCCTCGGGATGTCAGTGACGCCAGCCCTGGATCTGCGCGGCGTCGACAAGAGCTTCGGTTCCGTCCGGGTGCTCCACGACGTCGCGTTCACCGCCTATCCGGGCGAGGTCACCGCGCTCGTCGGCGACAACGGCGCGGGCAAGACCACCCTCGTGAAGTGCATCGGCGGCATCCACCCGTTCGACCGGGGCGAGTACCGCTTCGAGGGGCGCCCGGTGCGGGTCGGCAGCCCGCGCGACGCCAGCCGGCTCGGGATCGAGATCGTCCACCAGGACCTCGCGCTCTGCGAGAACCTCGACATCGTCCAGAACCTCTTCCTGGGGCGGGAGCGGCGCCGCGGCCTGTCCCTCGACGAGGACACGATGGAGGAGATGGCGCGGACGGCGCTGTCCGGGCTCGCCGTCCGCACGATGGGGTCGGTGCGGCAGCGGGTCTCGACGCTGTCCGGCGGGCAGCGGCAGACCGTCGCGATCGCCCGCGCCGTCCTCTACGACAGCAAGGTCGTCGTCCTGGACGAGCCCGCCGCCGCGCTCGGCGTCGCGCAGACCCAGCAGGTGCTGGAGACCGTCCGGCGGCTCGCCGACCGCGGCCTCGCCGTCGTGCTGATCTCGCACAACATGAACGACGTCTTCGCGGTCTCCGACCGGATCGCCGCGCTCTACCTCGGCCGGATGGTCGCCCAGGTCAGGACGGCCGACGCCACCCACCGGCAGATCGTGGAGCTGATCACCTCGGGCGCCGCCGGAGACCCGGGGCCGCGCCGATGATGAAGGGCGGCCCGTCCCAGGAGGACATCCGGCGCCACAACCTCGGCACGCTGCTGCGGTTCGTGCACCTGCGCGGCCCGGCGTCGCGCGCGGTGCTCGCCGAGTCGCTCGGGCTCAACCGGAGCACGATCATGGCGCTGACGGCCGACCTCACGGCGGCGGGGCTCGTCCGGGAGGAGCTGCCGCGCGGCCCAGGACGGCGGGCCGGGCGGCCGTCCCTGGTCGTCCGGCCCGAGTCGACCCGCGTGTACGTGCTGGCCTTCGAGGTCGGCGTCGACCGGCTCGTCGTCGCCCGGGTCGGGCTCGGCGGCGTCGTGCTGGACCGGCGCGAGGGCGTGCGCGCCCGCGACTCCGACCCCGCCGACCTGCTGGGCGTGCTCGTCGCGGGGGCGCGGTCGCTCGTCCGCAAGGCCGAGCGGGACGCGGTGTGCGTCGGCGCCTCGGTCGGGTTCCCGGGCACCGTCCGCCGCTCCGACGACATGATCATGTTCGGGCCCAACCTGGACGTCGGCGACCTGCGGCTCGGCGACGCGCTGTCCCGCCGGCTCGGGCTCGGCATCCCCGTGTCGGTCTGCAACGACGCCAACCTCGGCGCGCTCGCCGAGCACGAGCGCGGCGCCGGGGTCGGCTGCGACAACCTGATCTACCTGCACGGCGACGTCGGCGTCGGCGGCGGCATCATCGCGCACGGGCGGCTGCTCGGCGGGGACGAGGGCTACGGCGGCGAGATCGGCCACATGATCGTCAACCCGGGCGGGCGGCCCTGCGCCTGCGGCTCGAACGGCTGCCTGGAGGCCGAGGTGGGGGAGCGGACGCTGCTGCGCCACGCGGGCCGCGAGGAGGTCCCCGGCCAGGCCGGGCGGGACGCGGTCCGCGACATCGTCGCCGCCGCCGACGCGGGCGACATCGCCGCGCGGGAGGCGCTCCAACGGGTCGGAAAGTGGCTCGGGCTCGGCGTCGCCAACCTCGTCAACGTGTTCAACCCCGGCATGGTCGTCTTCGGCGGGACGCTCCGCGACATCTACCTCGGGTCGGCGGCGCAGATCCGCAGCGTCCTCGCGACCGGGGCGCTCGCCGCCCCGCGCGAGAAGGTCAAGCTCCGCACCGCCGCGCTCGGGGACGACACGACCCTCGTGGGGGCGGCGGAGTTCGCCTTCGCCGAGGTCCTCGCGGACCCGCTCCAGGTGCTGGCCCGCCTCCGCGCGCCCGAGGACTCGACCGTCAGCTGAACGTCCCGTAGGAGCTGCGGTAGAAGACGAGCGGCGCGCCGTCGTGGTGCTCGGCCAGGTCGAGGACGCGCGCGACGACGATCACGTGGTCGCCCGCGACGTGCTCCTGCTCCACCGCGCACTCGATCCAGGCGATCGCGTCGTCGATCATCGGGGCGCCGCCGGGGGACGCCGTCCAGCCGATCCCGGCGAACTTGTCGCCGCCCCGCAGCGCCAGCCGCTCGGACACCTCCAGCTGCGACTCGCCGAGGATGCTGACGCACAGCAGGTCCGCGCTGCGGAGCCGCGGCCAGGTGGTGCTGGTGTGCGCCACGCAGAACGCGATGAGCGGCGGGTCGAGCGAGACGGACGTGAACGAGTTCGCGACGAGGCCCGCGGGGCGTCCCGTCCCCGGCTCGGCGGCGGCGACCGCGACCACGCCGGTCGCGAACCGGGCCAGCACCGAGCGGAAGGCGGCGGGGTCGACGGCGGTCAGCGGTCGTCCGGACGGGCCGTTGGGCGATCCGTACATGGCAGTCCGTTTCATGGCCGGGGCACTGTCGCTGACCACTAAAGCCCCTCATGCGGCGTTCTGATTCCCCGGACCCCCGATCTCGGCCGAAGGTCCCGCCCCGACCTCCGACCATCGACCGAACCGCGGCGCCGCTTGCCGAACGGCGGGTCAGGGGCGGCGGAGCTCGGCGGGGGCGTTCATGATGACGGCGGCGTAGGGGGTGAGCGCGACCTTGGTCGTGCCCTCCAGGAACGCGCGCATGGCTCCGGCGAGCCGGGCCTTGACGCGGGCCGGGACGCGCGGCCCCTCGTGCAGCGCGAACCACGCGATCCAGCCGACCGTGACCACCGCCCAGTACGACACCAGCCGGTAGAGGCCCACGGCCGCGACGGCCGGGGACAGCGCCGCGCCCAGCGTGACCAGCGACGCGGCCATGCTGCCCTCGATCGCGCCGAGGCCGCCGGGCAGCAGCGGCAGGATGCTGCCCGCCGCCTGCGCGGCGAAGTAGGTGAGGGCGACGCCGTCGAGGTCGACGCCGATGCCGACCGCGTGCGCCGCCGCCAGCAGCGCGAGGATGTCGAACACCCAGTTCAGCGCGGACAGCGCGATCAGCGCGGCCCAGTCGCGCCGGGTCGGGCGCAGCACCGCGGGGACGCCCGCGAGCCGCTCCGCGTGCGGCGCGATCCGCGGATGGGCGACCGCCGCCCGGTACAGGCGCCGGAGCGGCGCGGTGACCAGGGCGCGCGTCGGCCGCCAGGCGAGCGCGGCGGCGAGCAGCGCCGCCGGGACGAGCGGCACCGACAGCGCCACCAGCGCCGGGCCGCGCGAGCCCGGCGCGACGAGCAGCGCGGCCACCCCGATCAGCGAGTACGCCGACGTGGTGATCACCCCGCCGGCCAGGATCACGGCCGTGGCGAGCTGCGCCGACGCCCCGCCGCGGCGGAACTGCCGGAAGGTGTAGACGACGCTCACCGCGGGCCCGGCGGGCAAGGTCGTGGACAGCGCGTTGCCCGCGTAGGTGATCGCGAACGCGCGGCGCAGCGACATCCGCAGCCCGCCGATGCGCAGCAGCCTGCGCTGGAGCCGGGCGAACGCGCCCATCGACCCCGCGACGGCGAGGACGACCACCGTGAGCCAGCCCGGATCGGCGTGCGAGGCGGACGTCCACATGACGCTCAGGTCGGGCAGTTGGTCGCGGTACAGCGGGAACGCGGCGAGCACCCCGAGGAGCAGCCCCCACTGCGCGAGCACTCCGGCCCGTCGCCATCGCGGCCGCGCCTGTGCCTGGGCCTGTGCCTGCTCCGGCTCGGCCACCGCGAGGCTCGCGTCGGCGCCGGAGTCGGTGCCGTTGGTGCCGTCGGCGGCGTCCTGCGTGCGGGGGGCGGTGGCTTCGGCCTGGGGGCGGACCGGTGCCGTGACTGTGTCGTGCATGTCCCGGTCACCTCGCAAGCTAGCCCCGCTTTGCGCAACCTATGCCGCGCCTATGACATTCCCCGCGGTGCGAGGCCGAACCGCGAAGAAACTCTCGCCACACCCGTTACCCGGGCGGTGCCGCTCAGTTTGATCAGGGACTTCGGGCGGCCCGGCCGGGCGGCCGTGACCGGAGGCGGCCGGACGGCCCCGGCCGCCTCCGGTCAGGGCCGCCGGGTCGGGTTGACGGCGTCGGTCTCGGCGGCGACGTCCGGTCGCGGACGCTCGTCCTCGCCCGGCCGCGCGGCCTCCCGCTCGTACTCGGAGATGCTGAGCCCGTCCCTGCTCTCCTCGGGCTCCTCGATCCGCAGCCCCTCGGGCGGGTCGGTGACGTACTCCTCCGTCAGGCCGATCTGCTCGTCCTGCGTGTTGTCGCCCATGTCGTCCATGTCCGCGCGGAAGTCGCGGGACTCACCGGGCTCGCGCGCCCTCATGGCTCCTCCCCGGTCCGGTTGGTTTCACCTGGTTCATTCGGTCTTCGCCAGGTTTTCGGGTGTTGGACCGTTATCCCCGGTGTCCGGGCCGCTATTCGCGGGTCCGCGGACGGCGACGCGGTCCTGGCCGAAAACAGGGGTGGTCTGTCGTACCCGGATGGTTACGATCCGGTCATGGGCGTAGAAGCTGTGATCTTCGACTGGGGCGGCACGCTGACCCCGTGGCACGACCTCGAACTGGCCGACATGTGGCGCGCGATCTGCTCCGCCCACCTCCCCCCGGACGACGTCGAGAAGGCCGCGACCGAGCTGGCCCGCGCCGAGCTCGACCTGTGGCAGCGCAGCGACCGGGAGCACCGCAGCGGCACCCTGGACGAGCTGTTCGACCTCGCGGGCGTCCAGCCGACCGGCGAGATGCTCGCCACCCACTTCGAGGTCTGGACGCCCCACACGCACACCGACCCGGCCGTCCCCGCGCTGTTCAACGCCCTCCGCGAGCGGGGGATCAAGGTCGGCGTCCTGTCCAACACGATCTGGTCGCGCGACCTGCACGAGCGCATCTTCGCGCGCGACGACGTCCTGCACCTGCTCGACGGCGCCGTCTACACCAGCGAGATCCCCTGGACGAAGCCGCACGAGAAGGCGTTCCGCGCCGCCATGGACGCCGTCGGCGCGGCGGACCCGTCGTCCTGCGTGTTCGTCGGGGACCGCCCCTACGACGACATCCACGGCGCCAAGTCCGCCGGGCTGCGCGCCGTGCAGATCTGGCACCAGACGACGCACGCGTTCGAGCGTCCCGGCCTCACCCCGCCCGACGCGCTCATCCACGACCTCGACGAACTGCTCCCGCACGTGGAGCGCTGGCACGCCGCGTGACCGCCCGGCCGGTCAGGGCTTGCGGGCGGTGATCAGGTCGCGGGTGATGGCCTGGTCGACGCGGTGCCGGAAGCCCCGGTAGGCCTCGGAGTCCCGCACCTCCAGGCCGCTGGAGGCGAGGATGTCGGCGAGGTCCTCGCGGCGTCCGACGTAGGTGTTCCAGGAGATGCCGACCGCGCCGCCCGGCCGCAGCAGCGCCGCCCATTCCGGGACGGCCGCCGCCAGCAGCTCGACGGGGCTGCGCGAGAGCTGCGGCTTCCCCCGGCGGCCCGGCTGCCCGCCCTTCGGACGGCTCCCGTGCCGCACCCCGTACGGCGCGTCCGTCACGATCAGGTCGAACGAGGCGGGGCGGAAGAACCTCCCCGCGTCGAGGGAGTCGGCGTTCACGACGGTGATCTCCATCGTCTCGCCGCTCTTGTACCGCTCCCTGGACGCGCCGAGCGTCACGTGCAGGCGGCGTCCGAGCACGGCCTTCTCCCGCCGGATGGGGGCGATCTCCGCCTGGTGCTTCACCCGGTTGTTCTTCAGCCAGGTCTTGATGAAGGCGGCGTAGGCGTCGAAGTCCTTGGCGTCGATGTCGATCCCGGCGGCGTCCAGGCCGTACATCATGGCCTGGTTGAGTGTCGTGCCCCGGCCGCACATCGGGTCGAGGACGCGGGGGCGTCCCGTCACCAGGTCCATGGGGGAGCCGGACGCCATCGCGGTGACGTTCAGTAGCAGCTTGGTGAAGTACTCGTTCGTCTTGCCGGAGTACTTCTGGATGGTGAGCAGGTCGCTGCCGAACAGGTCGAGCGGCTGCAAGGTGACGGGACGCAGCAGTCCGCCGTCCTCGATCCGGAACAGCGCGTAGAGCGACGACAGGTTCGACAGGAGGCGGACGTCCTGCTCCGACAGCTCGTCCGCCGTGAACGTCACGTACGGGACGCCGCCGATGGCGGTCTCGCGGATGTCGCGGACGCGTCCGTCCATGGCCCGTTCGCCGAACACCGCCAGCTCCGCCTTCACGAGCCCGGCGGCGGCCTGTGCGTAGACCCGGTTGTGCGAGGGGGAGACGAGGAGGCCGTACGCGGTCATTCGCCCGACCCTACCGGCTCATCGCCCCCTCCTCGCCGCCGCTGCGGGAGGCCGCCGGGAGCCGTGCTCCCGGCGGCCTCCGCACGGCCCTTGTGCGGGCCGTTCCCTCCCGGTTCAGGCGGCCCGCGCCGGACGCTCCCCGCCACCGGACTCGCCGGACGGGGAGGCCGCGGGCAGGGCCCGCCGGGCGGCGGCCGGAAGCTCCGGCGGCCCGTCCGGCTCCAGGTCGGGAAGGTGCCGCGCGGCGGCGGCCAGCAGTTCCTGGACGCTGCTCTTCAGGCTGGCGAGGTCGGCCCGCGCCACGTCGGCCTGCGCCTGGGCCCGCCGCGCCTGGCGGCGCGCGGCGTCCCGCTCGGCGGCGAGCCGGGTCAGCTGCTCGTGGTAGGCGGCCCGCAGTTCGTCGAGGGCGCTGCGCTGCGGAGTGGTGGACATGCCGGTCTGGACTCCCTCCCCCGAGATCATCCCTTCGAATGGGACTAACGCGATCAAACAGGCGTTTCGTTCCCGCCGTGCGGCAGATCACTCGCCCTGATCGACACGGAATCGGAACGGCTCGCAAAGGGGCCGGTCGAAGATCATTCGCCGGGTTCGGGACGCGGCTCGACCGCCGCGTCCGGCAGCCCCGGGAACGCGTCCGACGGCATCGCGGCGCCCGCCCTGGAGCGCCAGCCCGCTGACCGCGCCACCGCCCGCCGCGCCCCGTCGGCGGCGAAGGCGCGCAGGTCGGGGGACGAGACCCCGGCGAGCCCCACGTAGGCGGGGACGAGCCCGTCCTCCAGCGCCGCCGCGAGCTGCGCGGCGCTGCGCGCGGACGTCGGCCGGACGGGCAGCCGGTAGGCGGGCGCGGCCGCGACCGGCGTCCCGGACGCGATGGCGATCAGCCGGTCGCGCTGGGCGCGGTGCGCCGCCCAGACCGATTCGGCGATCCCGCGCAGCGTCCCGGCGAGCCGGGCGCCGAGCACCCCGTAGCCGTACACCGCCGCGTGCTCGGCGGCCAGCGCCCGCTGGAGCGCCTCGGCGGCCGACCGCGTCCCGACCGCAGGCGGCTGGCCCTTCACCGTCACGGCGTGGCCCGCCTCGCACGCGCCGATGCTCGCCAGCAGCTGGGCGAGCGCCGGGGTGGCCTTCGCCGCGTCCGCCGTGCGCGCCTCGGCGGCGCGGTTCTCCAGGTCGCGCAGCAGGGCGAGCGCGCCGCCGCCGAGCGGCACCGGCACCGCGCGCGGGGGCGGGATCGCGCCGCCCTCGTCCGCCCGGTCGCCCGAGCCGGGCACGTAGTGCCGCCGCAGGGCACCGAGGTGCGCGCGATGGTGGGCGAGGACCGGCGCCAGCCGCTTCGCCAGCCAGGACTCCGCCGCCCTGGCCGCCGCGTACGCCGCCTCGTAGGTGGCGACGAGGTCCTGCTCGGACGCGATGGCGCCCGCCAGCGTCGACACGTCCGTGCGCGGGGCCGCCGAAGCGGCGCAGCCCGCCAGCCACGGCGCGGCGAGCGCGCCGCCCGCCAGCGCGGCGCCCCGGCCGAGCAGGGCCCGGCGCGACAGGGTTTCGGGGGACAGGGTTTCGGGCAGGCGCGGCTGAGGTCCCGGCCGGGTCTCCGAGGGGGGTCCCGGCGTGCGCGTCCAGGCCTCTGGCAAGGGAGTCTCCTCACCCGGTGACGTGGTGGCGGCGGCCTGGCGCGGCCCCGGGAGCGGGGGCGTCCATCAGGCCAGCTCAAGCATTCCATATCCGCCGCGCCGGTGAGCCGTCCGAAAAACCGCTGCGGTCTCCGGCTGTCGATAGTCTTGAGGTGTCAACGGACGAGCGGCGACATCCGCCCATCACGGGCGGCACAACAGGAGGAGGTCCCATGAGCGTCGAGTCCCGCGGTGGCCGCGCTCAGGGGAGGCGCGGCGGGGCGGGCGGCGAGGCCGCCCGGACGGACGCGCCCCCGCGCCCCGGCCGGGCCGCCGCCGTCGCCGAGCTGACCGCGCTGCTCGCGCCCGCCGTG
The DNA here is from genome assembly GCF_001552135.1 of Actinomadura chibensis NBRC 106107. Classification (GTDB taxonomy): domain Bacteria; phylum Actinomycetota; class Actinomycetes; order Streptosporangiales; family Streptosporangiaceae; genus Spirillospora; species Spirillospora chibensis. Next base: position 72,594 of record NZ_BCQP01000002.1, read on the forward strand.
GCCGCGGCGGGCTTCGACCTGGAGGAGGTCGAGGTGCGCCCCGCCGGGCGGCGCCGCCTGGTCCGCGTCGTCGTCGACGGCGACGACGGCGTCGGCCTCGACGACATCGCCGCGATCAGCGAGCGCGTCTCCGCGCTGCTCGACGCCGCCGACGCCATGGGGACCACGCCCTACGTGCTGGAGGTGTCCTCCCCGGGCGTCGACCGCCCCCTCACCGAGCCGCGGCACTGGCGCCGCGCCGTCGGGCGGCTGGTCGTCGCCCCGCTGGCCGAGGGCGGCCAGATCGAGGGCCGGGTGGTCGCGGCCGACGACGCGGCCGTGGAGATCGACGTCGTGCCGAAGCGCCGGGGCAAGGGAGCCGGCGCGGGCGGCGCCGGGTCCGCCGGGAAGCAGGCCGCGAAGTCCCCCGGGAAGCCCGCCGGGACCGTGCGGCGCCGGTTCGGCCTGGACGAGCTGGGGCGCGGCCGCGTGCAGGTGGAGTTCAGCCCGCCGCGCACGGCCGAGGGAACGCGTTCTCCGGCTGAGCCGGACTAGAGGGGGGAACCTCGTGGACATCGACATGACCGCCCTGCGGTCCCTGGAGAGCGAGAAGGACATCTCGCTCGACGTGGCCGTCAAGGCCATCGAAGACGCGCTGCTGATCGCCTACCACCGGACGGAGGGCGCCGCGCCCCGGGCGCGCGTCGAGCTCGACCGGCAGAGCGGGCACGTCACCGTGTGGGCGACCGAGACCGACGACGAGGGCGAGAACGCCCGGGAGTACGACGACACCCCGTCCGGGTTCGGGCGGATCGCCGCGACCACCGCCAAGCAGGTCATCCTCCAGCGCCTCCGCGACGCCGAGGACGAGCTGACCTTCGGCGAGTACGCGGGCCGCGAGGGCGACATCGTCAGCGGCATCATCCAGCAGGGCAAGGACCCGCGGAACGTCCTGGTCGACCTCGGCAAGATCGAGGCCGTCCTGCCGCCGCAGGAGCAGGTGCCCGGCGAGCGCTACGAGCACGGCGAGCGGCTGCGCGCGTACGTGGTGCAGGTCCGCAAGGGGCACCGCGGCCCGTCGGTGCAGCTCTCCCGGACGCACCCGAACCTCGTCCGCAAGCTGTTCGCGCTGGAGGTCCCGGAGATCGCGGACGGCACCGTCGAGATCGCGGCGATCGCCCGCGAGGCGGGCCACCGCACCAAGATCGCGGTGCGCTCGCGCAAGGCCGGGGTGAACGCCAAGGGCGCCTGCATCGGCCCGCTCGGCAGCCGCGTCCGCAACGTGATGGCCGAACTGCACGGCGAGAAGATCGACATCGTCGACTGGTCGGACGACCCGGCCGAGTTCGTCGGGAATGCGCTGTCGCCGGCGCGGGTTTCCCATGTGGAGGTCGTGGACGCCGACGCCCGGGTCGCCCGGGTCGTCGTCCCCGACTACCAGTTGTCCCTGGCCATCGGCAAGGAAGGGCAGAACGCCCGGCTAGCCGCGCGGCTGACCGGGTGGCGGATCGACATCAGGTCCGACACCGAACCCGAGCAGACGCCCCCCAAGGTCGCCGAATCCGACGAAACGGGATCTTCTACGCCAGGGGCCCATGCGACCGGCCCCGCCGACGCGTCGGCGCGGTAGACTCATGAAACGTGGCCGGGCGGCCCGAGACAGGTTCGGGCGGTGAACTCAGTTCGCACGTGTGTGGGTTGCCGGGTTCGCACGGTCAAGTCCGACTTGCTGCGCCTTGTCGTGGTCGAGGGCGTCATCGTCCCCGACCCGCGTGGGCGGCTGCCGGGGCGGGGCGCGCATCTGCACCCCGATCCGGAGTGCCTTGAGCTCGCAGAGCGGCGTCGGGCGTTCCCGCGGGCGTTCCGCCTGCCGGGGCCGCTCGACAGCGCGGCGCTGCGGGCACGGCTTGCGGCCCGCGCCGCGCGGCAGCAGGATGGCCGAATGGAAAGCGACGTCTAGTCGGAAGCAGGTCGAGATTGCTATGAGCGCTCGATGAGCACGCCGCGATGAGTACGGCAAGGTAGCGACGGTCCGGAGGCCGCACCCCCGGACCGAGTTAGGGAGTGCAGTGGCGAAGGTCCGGGTGTACGAACTCGCCAAGGAGTTCGGTGTAGAGAGCAAGGTCGTCATGGCCAAGCTCCAGGAGATGGGCGAGTTCGTAAGGTCGGCGTCCTCCACGATCGAGGCGCCGGTCGTCCGCAGGCTGACAGAAGCCTTCTCAAATTCTTCTTCCTCCAAGCAGGGGGACAGGCGGGCCGCGCCGAAGCGTCCTTCGGCGCCGCGGCCCGCCGCGCCGCGTCCGGGTCCGCCCGGCGGCGGCGATTCCCAGGGTTCGCGCCAGCAGGCCCCGCGGCCCGCCGCGCCGCGCCCGCCCGCGCCGAAGCCGGGTCCGGGCGTTCCGGCCCCCGGCCCCGGCGGCCAGGGCGGTCCCGGCGGCCAGGGCGCGCCGGGCGGCGGCCCGCGGCCGGGTCCGCCCCGGCCGGTCCCGCCCGCGCCGAGCACGCCGGTGAACGCGCCCGCGGCGCAGGGCCCGAGCGCCCCGCCCGCGGCCGGTCCCGGCGCCCAGGGCGGTTCCGGCGGCGCCGGAACCCGCGCCCCGGGCGGCGGCGGCCCGAAGCCGGGCCCGCGCGGGCCGAAGCCGGGCCCGCGCCCCGGTCCTCGCCAGGGCGGCGGGGGCGGCGGCCGTGGCCCCGGTGGGCCGCGTCCCGGCAACAACCCCTTCAGCTCGACCAACACCGGCATGGGCCAGGCGCCCAAGCCCGGTCCGCGTCCCGGCCCGCGTCAGGGCGGCGGTGACCGTCCGGGCGGCGGGGGCGGCGGCGAGCGCGGCGCCCGTCCGGGCCCGCGTCCCGGCGGCGCTCCGGGCGCCGGCGGCCCGCGTCCGAACCCGGGCAGCATGCCGCCCCGGCCGGGCGGCCCGCGGCCCAGCCCGATGAACATGCCGTCCTCGCGGCCGTCCGGCGCCCCCGGGCGCGGCGGTCCCGGCGGCGGTGGCGGCGGTCGCGGCCCGGGCGGCGGCGGTCGCGGTCCCGGCGGCGGTGGCCGCGGTCCCGGCGGCGGCGGTCGTCCCGGTGGCGGCGGCGGCTTCGGCGCGCCCCGCGCGGGCGGCGGTGGCGGCGGCGGCCGTCCGGGCTTCGGGCCCCGCCCCGGCGGCGGCGGTCGCGGACGCGGCGGCACGCAGGGCGCCTTCGGCCGTCCCGGCGGACGTCCCGCGCGCGGTCGCAAGTCGAAGCGGGCGCGTCGTCAGGAGTTCGAGAACATGCAGGCCCCCGCGGTCGGCGGCGTCTCGGCTCCGCGCGGCGGCGGCAAGACGATCCGGCTGCCGCAGGGCGCGTCCCTGACCGACTTCGCCGAGAAGATCGGCGCCAACCCGGCGTCGCTCGTCGCGATCATGATGCACCTCGGCAAGATGGTCACCGCGACCCAGTCGGTCGACCCCGACGACCTCATGGCGCTCGGGCTCGAACTGGACTTCGACGTCCAGGTCGTCAGCCCCGAGGACGAGGACCGCGAGCTCCTCGAGTCGTTCGACATCGAGTACGGCGAGGACGAGGGCGGCGAGGAGCACCTCCAGTCCCGTCCGCCGGTCGTCACCGTCATGGGCCACGTCGACCACGGCAAGACCAAGCTGCTGGACGCCGTCCGCCACGCGAACGTGCAGGCGGGCGAGGCCGGCGGCATCACCCAGCACATCGGCGCCTACCAGGTGGAGACGGAGGTCGACGGCGAGAAGCGCGCCATCACCTTCATCGACACCCCGGGCCACGAGGCGTTCACCGCCATGCGGGCCCGCGGCGCCGACACCACCGACCTGGTGGTGCTGGTGGTCGCCGCCGACGACGGCGTCAAGCCGCAGACCACGGAGGCGATCGACCACGCCACCGCGGCCGGGGTGCCGATCGTCGTCGCGGTCAACAAGATCGACGTCGAGGGCGCCGACCCGAACCGGGTGCGGGCGCAGCTCACCGAGTACGGCCTGGTCGCCGAGGAGTTCGGCGGTCAGACGCAGTTCGTCGACGTGTCCGCCCGCGAGCGGATCAACATCGACGGGCTGCTGGAGGCGATCATCCTGACCGCCGACGCCGAGCTCGACCTGAAGGCCAACCCCGACATGCCCGCCCAGGGCTCCGCCATCGAGGCCCACCTCGACAAGGGCCGGGGCGCCGTGGCGACCGTGCTGGTGCAGCGCGGCACGCTGCGGGTCGGCGACTCGATCGTCTGCGGCGTGGCGCACGGCCGCGTCCGCGCGATGCTCGACGAGAACCTGGAGAACGTCACGGAGGCGGGGCCGTCCCGCCCGGTGGAGGTGCTCGGCCTCGCGGCCGTGCCCGGCGCCGGTGACAACTTCCTCGTCGTCGAGGACGACCGGATCGCCCGGCAGATCGCCGACAAGCGGGTCGCGCGCAAGCGCAACGCCGAACTGCTCAAGAGCCGCAAGAGCAGCTCCCTCGAAGAGCTGTTCAAGGACCTGGAGCGCGGCGAGCGGCAGGAGCTGCTGCTCATCCTCAAGGGCGACGTGTCCGGCTCCGTCGAGGCGCTGGAGGACTCCCTGCTCAAGATCGACGTGGGCGAGGAGGTCAACCTGCGGATCATCCGCCGCGGCGTCGGCGCGATCACGCAGGACGACGTCAACCTGTCGCTGGCGTCCGAGGGCGCGGTCATCATCGGCTTCAACGTGCGTCCCGAGCGGAACGCGCAGGAGCTGGCCGACCGCGAGGGCGTCGACATCCGGTACTACTCGATCATCTACCAGGCGATCGAGGAGATCGAGGCGGCCCTCAAGGGCATGCTCAAGCCGGAGTTCGAGGAGGTCCAGCTCGGCCAGGCCGAGATCCGCGAGATCTTCAAGGTGCCGCGGATCGGCAGCGTCGCGGGCTCGATGGTCACCTCGGGCGTCATCCAGCGCAACGCCAAGGCCCGGCTCGTCCGCGACGGCGTCGTCGTCGCCGACAACCTCACGGTGTCGTCGCTGCGCCGCTTCAAGGACGACGCGACCGAGGTCCGCGAGGGCTTCGAGTGCGGTATCGGCGTGGGCTACAACGACATCAAGCTCGGCGACGTCATCGAGTGCTTCGAGATGCGGGAGAAGCCGCGCGACTGAGGCCGCGTGACTGAGGCCGCGCGATCGGGCCGCATGATCAGGCCGCGCACGTCCGCGCGGCACCGGCCGGACACCCGTCCGGCCGGTGCCGCGCGGCGTCCGGCCGGGCGTTCCCCTCGGGCGCGCCGACGTGACCGTCCAATGCCGACGTGATCGTTTAATCCGGTGACACGACGCCAGGCGGATCTTCTAGCCTGGCGTCTGTCATGTCCGGCTCGTCCCCGTCCCGGGACGGGTCGGGAACACGGCGGGCAGGCACCGTCGTTCAGTCTTCTGAGAATCCCGAGGTGATCGACCAGGTGTACGTGGGTGCGCTGACGCTCGACCTGCTGTTGGGGGACGTCCGCTCGCTGAAGCAGAAGCGGTCCGTCCTGCGGCCGCTCATCGCGGAGGTGCAGAAGCACTTCCCGGGGGTGGCCGTCGCCGAGACCGGCGGCAACGACCTGTACCGCAGGGCGGAGATCGGGGTGGCGGTGGTCTCGGGCACCGCCGCGAACTGCACCCAGGTGCTCGACCGGTGCGAACGGCTCGTTGCCGGGCGGCCGGAGATAGAACTGCTGTCCGCGAGGCAGCGGCTTTTCAACGACGACGACGAGTGAGTGTGTCCCCCCGGAGTGGGGGGCGCGGACGGGCGTCGTTGGACCATAGAGGGGTCGGCAGACCACAGAAAGGGAGTGCGATCATGGTGGACGCAGCCCGGGCGCGCAAGCTCGCCGACCGCATCCAGCAGATCGTGGCCGAGATGCTGGAGCGGCGGATCAAGGACCCGCGGCTCGGCTTCGTGACCGTGACGGACACCCGCATCACCAACGACCTGCGCGACGCCACCGTGTACTACACGGTGTACGGGTCGGACGGCGAGCGCGCCGAGACGGCCGCCGCGCTGGAGAGCGCCAAGGGCGTCATCCGGTCGGAGGTGGGCAGGAAGACCGGGGTCCGGCACACGCCCAGCATCACGTTCGTCATGGACTCCCTGATGGAGAACGCGGCGCACATCGACGACCTGCTGGCCAAGGCCAGGGCGAAGGACGCCGAGGTGGCGAGGACGGCGCAGGGCGCGTCCCCGGCGGGCGACCCGAACCCCTACCGCGTCGCCGACGAAGACGAAGACGAGTCCGAGGACGACGAGGCCGACGACACCGGCGCGGACGCGGACACCGGCGCGGACGACTCCGCCGGGCGGCCGGGAGCGGCGGACGGCGCGGACGGCCGCCCGGGCCGCCCGCCGTCATGACCGGGGACGAGGGGCGCGCGGAGGCGCCCGGCCCCGGAAGTTCCGGGGAATGGCCGCCGCACGACGCGGGCGGGCATTCCGTCACCGGGCACGACGTGGTCTCGCGCAACGGCGCGGGCCGCCGCGTCACCGACCCCCCCTTCGCGTCCGCCGCGCCCACGCCGCCGACCGCCGTCCCGCTCGGCCCCGCGCTCCCGGCGTCCGGCGCGCCCTCCACGCCGACCGCTCCCGCGCCGCCGCCCGCCGACCTGGAGTGGGAGCGGGCCGTCGAGCTGATCCACGCGGCCCGGGAGGTGTCCCTGGCCTGCCACGTCGCCCCGGACGGCGACGCGCTCGGCTCGATGCTGGCGCTCGCGCAGGCGCTCCGCGCGCTGGGCAAGCGCTGCTACGCCTCCTTCGGCGAGCCGTTCGCCGTCCCGGCCATCCTGCGGTTCCTGCCCGGCCAGGAGCTGCTGGTCGAGCCCGCCGAGATGCCGCCCGCGCCGGAGCTGATGATCTCCCTGGACGCGGCCGGGCGGGCCCGCCTCGGCGCCCTCGCGGGCGCGGCGGACCGGGCGGGCGCGCTGATCGTGGTCGACCACCACGCGTCCAACACCGGGTTCGGCGGCGTGCGGCTCGTCGATCCGGCCGCGGCCGCGACGGCGGTGCTGGTCGAGGAGCTGATCCGCAGGCTCGGCGTCCCGCTCGACCGGGACATCGCGCAGGGCCTCTACGCGGGCCTCGCCAGCGACACCGGCTCGTTCAAGTACCCGTGCACGACCCCGAAGGTCCACGACCTCGCGGGACGGCTGCTCACCGCGGGCGTCCGGCCTGAGGCCGTCAGCCGCGAGCTGTGGGACCGGGCGCCGTTCGGCTACCTCCAGGTCCTCGCGGGCGCGCTGTCGCGGGCCCGGCTGGAGCGCGACGCCGCGGGCGGCCGCGGCCTCGTCTGGACGACGATCGCCCGCTCCGACCGCCGCTCCGTCCCCTACGACCAGCTTGAGGGGATCATCGACCAGCTCCGCCGGACGGACGAGGCCGAGGTCGCGGTCGTCTGCAAAGAGACCGACGACGGGCGCTGGTACTTCTCCGTCCGGTCCAAGGGCAACATCGACCTGAGCGTGGTGTGCGCGGCGCTGAACGGAGGCGGCCACCGCGAGATGGCGGGCTTCCTCTGGTCGGGCACCGTGGACGAGGCGCTCGACCGCCTCCGCGCCCTCCTCCCCGCCGAGAGCTGACGGCCCGGCCCGGCGGCCCGGCCCGGCGGCGATGGCGCGGGCCGGGGGGCGGAGGCCGTTAGAATCGGCGTCCGTCCGTTGTCCGCCGAGGTCGAGGTGAAGCCAGAGCCATGGAATCGGGGCTCGTCATCGTGGACAAGCCGGCGGGCTGGACGTCCCACGACGTCGTCGGCCGGATGCGGCGGCTCGCGAAGACCCGGCGGGTCGGGCACGCGGGCACCCTGGACCCGATGGCGACGGGCGTCCTCGTCATCGGCGTCGGGAAGGCCACCCGCCTCCTCGGGCACCTGGCGCTGACCGAGAAGGCGTACGACGGCACGATCCGGCTGGGCGAGTCGACCAACACCGACGACGCCGAGGGCGAGGTCACGGCGACGTCGCCCGCCGACTCCGTCACCGACGCGGAGCTGCGCGCCGGGGTCGCCGCGCTCACCGGGCCGATCCGGCAGGTGCCGCCGCAGGTCAGCGCGATCAAGGTGAACGGGGAGCGGGCCTACAAGATGGCGCGCAAGGGCGAGGAGGTCGATCTCGCCGCCCGTCCGGTCACCGTGCACGGCTTCACGGTGACCGAGGTCAGGCGGCGGGGCGAGCTGATCGACGTGGACGCGACCGTCGTCTGCTCGTCCGGCACCTACATCCGCGCGCTGGCCCGCGACCTCGGCGCGGCGCTCGGCTGCGGCGGGCACCTCACCGCGCTGCGCCGCACCCGCGTCGGCCCGTACGACCTGTCCATGGCGCGGACGCTCGACCAGCTCGCCGAGCATCTGGAGATCATCCCGATGGAGGACGCGGTGGCCGCCGTGTTCCCGCGCCGGGACGTGTCCGACGACGACGCCCGCAAGGTCGCGCACGGCGGGCGGCTCCCGGCGGCCGGACTCGGCCCCGGCCCCGTCGGGGTCTTCGCGCCGGACGGCTCGCTGCTCGCGCTCGTCGAGGAGCAGGGCGAGGTCGCGAAGCCCCTGGCGGTCTTCGTCCCCTGACTCGGGGGAAGAAGGGGCTGGACGGGACGCCTGTCACGTGGCGATCATCACCGGGGAAACCGGTGCGCACTCAACCTACGCTCGCGTAACCTACGTTTCCGTAGGTTAGTTGCCCGAGGAGGTGGCCCATGATCTCGGTGGAGGAGACCCAGGCGGCGTCCCCGACCCGCCCGATGCTGCGCGGCTGGCTGCACGTCGGGGCGTTCCCCGCGGTGCTGGTGGCCGGGCTCGTGCTGGTCGCGCTCGGCCCGTCGACGCAGGCGCGGCTCGCGTCCGCGCTGTACGTGGCGACGTCGGCGATGCTGTTCGGGATCTCGGGGACCTACCACCGGCAGACCTCGGTCCGGCTCCTGGAGGCGCTGCGCCGGTTCGACCACGCCAACATCTACCTGATCATCGCCGGGACGTACACGCCGTTCGCCGTCCTCGCGCTGGACGGCGGCGTCCGCGTCGCCGTCCTCGCCATCGTCTGGACGGGCGCCGTGGCGGGCGTCGTCTTCCGGACGACGTGGATCGGCGCCCCGCGCGCTCTCTACGTCACCCTCTACATCGTCCTCGGCTGGGTGGCGGTGTTCTTCCTGCCGCAGTTCGTGTCCGGAGCGGGCCTCCTGGCCTGCCTCATGGTCGCGCTCGGCGGCGTCTGCTACAGCGTCGGGGGAGTGGTGTACGGGCTGCGCCGCCCGAACCCGTCGCCGCGCTGGTTCGGGTTCCACGAGGTCTTCCACGCCTGCACGCTCGCCGCGTACGTCCTGCAGTACATCGCCGTCTCGCTGGTCGTCTACCGGTCCGCCTGAACCCGGCGGCCGTTCCGCCTGAACCCGGGTGCCACCCCGTCCGCCCGCGCATGGCACTCTTAGGGACGGCAGGAAAGTCCGGGCAGGCACGTCCTACGCAGGGAGAGAATGGTGCGGCGCTGGAATGGCCTCGGCGAGGTCCCCGCTGACTGGGGCCGCTCGGTGGTCACCATCGGGGTGTTCGACGGCGTTCACCGCGGCCATCAGCGGATCGTCGGCGCCGCCGCGGACGAGGCGCGCCGCCGCGGGCTGCGGTCCGTCGTGATCACCTTCGACCCGCACCCGGACGAGGTCGTCCGGCCGGGCACCCACCCGCCGCTGCTCGCGAGCACCCGGCGCCGCGTCGAGCTGCTCGAAGGGCTCGGCACCGACGCCGTCGTGGTCGTGCCGTTCACGCTGGAGCTGTCGAAGATGGCGCCGGACGAGTTCGTCCAGTCGGTGCTGGCCGACCGGCTGCACGCGGCGCACGTGATCGTCGGCGAGGACTTCCGGTTCGGGCACAAGGCCAAGGGCGACGTGGCGCTGCTGCGCGACCTCGGCGACAAGTACGACTTCACCGCCGAGGGGATGCCGCTCGTGGCGAACGGCGACACGATCACCTCCACCTACATCCGCGGGCGGCTCGACGCGGGCGCGGTGGAGGAGGCGGCGCGGGCGCTCGGCCGCCCGCACCGGGTCGAGGGCGTCGTCGTGCGCGGGCACCAGCGGGGCCGCGCGCTCGGCTTCCCCACGGCGAACCTGGAGACGCAGCCGCACACCGCGATCCCGGCGGACGGCGTGTACGCGGGCTGGCTCGTCTGCGACTCCGACCGCTACCCCGGCTTCCGCTGGCCCGCCGCGATCTCCATCGGCACGAACCCGACGTTCGAGGGCGCCGGGGAGCGGACCGTCGAGGCGTACGCGCTGGACCGCGACGACCTCGACCTCTACGGCGAGCACATGGCCGTCGACTTCGTCGCCCGCATCCGCGACACGCTCAAGTTCGAGTCGGTCGAGGCGCTGATCGAGGAGATGCACCGGGACGTCGACCGCGCCCGGGAGATCACCTCCGGCTGAGCCGGGCGCGGCGCCGCGGCGGCTGCCTCCGCGAGCGGCGCATACCCTGCGACAACGCCGCTTTCCGCAACGTGACCGGGGGGCTTTCCGGCATGGTACGGTGAATAGTCGCCGGGAAGGGCCCCGGCGCGGCTGGCTGCACCCTCATGCGGCCCGCCACTCTCTTAACACGCACCATGCGGACCCGCGCGCCCACCGGGCCCGGATCTGCGGGTGTCGATCCATCGAAGGAGCCACGTGTCGCTCGACACCGCCACGAAAAACAAGATCATCTCCGAGTACGCGACCACTGAGGGTGACACCGGTTCCCCGGAGGTCCAGGTCGCGCTGCTCACGCGTCGGATCAACGATCTGACCGAGCACCTCAAGGAGCACAAGCACGACCACCACAGCCGCCGCGGCCTGCTGCTGCTGGTCGGCCGTCGTCGCCGGCTCCTTAAGTACCTGTCCAACAAGGACATCAACCGCTACCGGCAGCTCATCGAGCGACTCGGACTGCGCCGCTAGCAGGGTGCGGGAGTGGCCCCCGGGGCCACTCCCTTCCTTTTTGGCCGGACGGGGAGGCGCCGGAGCACGGCGCGCCCCGACCGGCGCGCCGGAGGCCCGGCCGACACGGTTCGGCCTTCCGGCGCGCCCGGCCGCCCGGGCCCCCGTGCGAGGGGCGCGGGCCGGCCAGTAAAACTGGAGACAAGCCTCGCGGACACCGCTGGTGCGGGCCGGTCCTCGGTAGTGGCCTCCGGATCGCGAAGCGATCCGGGCGCTTCGATCGAAGACCGGCAGCGTGACAAACCACGGGAAACGGCCGCGAGGACCGACATGGAACCCTGAGGAGGTTTCCCGTGACAGAAGCCGTTCGCATCGACGGCGCGCACAGCACCGAGGCCGTGATCGACAACGGCACGTTCGGCACCCGCACCATCCGGTTCGAGACGGGCCGGCTGGCCCGGCAGGCGGCCGGCTCGGCCGTCGCCTACCTCGACGACGACACGATGGTGCTCTCGGCGACGACCGCGTCCAAGAAGCCGAAGGACAACCTCGACTTCTTCCCGCTGACCGTCGACGTCGAGGAGCGCATGTACGCGGCCGGGCGCATCCCCGGCTCGTTCTTCCGGCGCGAGGGCCGCCCGTCCGAGGACGCGATCCTCACCTGCCGCCTGATCGACCGGCCGCTGCGCCCGTCGTTCACCAAGGGGCTGCGCAACGAGATCCAGGTCGTCGAGACGATCATGGCGCTGCACCCCGACCACCTGTACGACGTCGTCGCGATCAACGCGGCGTCGATGTCCACGCAGCTCGCGGGCCTGCCGTTCTCCGGCCCGATCGGCGGCGTCCGCGTCGCGCTGATCGAGGGCCAGTGGGTCGGCTTCCCGACCCATCCCGAGCTGGAGAACGCCACCTTCGACATGGTGGTCGCCGGGCGCGTCCTGGAGGACGGCGACGTCGCGATCATGATGGTCGAGGCGGAGTCCACCCGCGACACCCTGAAGCTCGTCGGCGACGGCGCGACCGCCCCGACCGAGGAGACCGTCGCCCAGGGCCTGGAGGCGGCCAAGCCGTTCATCAAGGTGCTGTGCAAGGCGCAGAGCGACCTCGCGGCCGTCGCCGCGAAGGAGACCGCCGAGTACCCGATCTTCCTCGACTACCAGGACGACGTGCTCGCCGCCGTCACCGAGTCGGTCAGCGAGGACCTCGCGCAGGCCCTCACGATCGTCGGCAAGCAGGAGCGCGAGTCCCGGCTGGACGAGCTGAAGGCCGGCGTCGCCGAGAAGCTCGCCGAGCAGTTCGAGGGGCGCGAGAAGGAGATCTCCGCCGCCTACCGCGCCGTGACCAAGAAGCTCGTCCGGGAGCGGATCATCCGCGACGGGGTGCGCATCGACGGCCGCGGCCCGAAGGACATCCGCCAGCTCACCGCGGAGGCGCACGTCATCCCGCGGGTGCACGGGTCGGCGCTGTTCGAGCGCGGCGAGACGCAGATCCTCGGCGTGACGACGCTGAACATGCTCCGCATGGAGCAGATGATCGACACGCTGAACCCCGAGCGCACCAAGCGCTACATGCACAACTACAACTTCCCGCCGTACTCCACCGGTGAGACGGGCCGGGTCGGTTCGCCGAAGCGCCGCGAGATCGGGCACGGCGCGCTCGCCGAGCGGGCGCTGATCCCGGTGCTGCCGAGCCGCGAGGAGTTCCCGTACGCGATCCGGCAGGTGTCGGAGGCGCTCGGGTCGAACGGGTCCACCTCGATGGGCTCGGTGTGCGCGTCCACCATGTCGCTGCTGGACGCGGGCGTCCCGCTCAAGCAGATGGTGGCGGGCATCGCGATGGGCCTGATCAACGAGGGCGACGAGTACGTCACGCTGACCGACATCCTCGGCGCCGAGGACGCCTTCGGCGACATGGACTTCAAGGTCGCCGGCACCCGCGACGTCATCACCGCGCTCCAGCTCGACACCAAGCTCGACGGCATCCCCGCGTCGGTGCTGGCCGCCGCGCTGCGCCAGGCCAAGGGCGCCCGCCTCGCGATCCTCGACGTGATGCAGGAGGCGATCGAGGCCCCGGCCGAGATGAGCCCGAACGCGCCGCGGATCATCACGATCAAGGTCCCGGTCGACAAGATCGGCGAGGTCATCGGCCCCAAGGGCAAGATGATCAACTCGATCCAGGACGACACCGGCGCCGACATCACGATCGAGGACGACGGCACCATCTACGTCGGCGCCACCGACGGGCCGTCCGCGGAGGCCGCGCGGCAGGCGATCAACTCGATCGCGAACCCGCACATGCCGGAGATCGGCGAGCGCTACCTCGGCACCGTCGTGAAGACGACGACGTTCGGCGCGTTCGTGTCGCTGCTGCCCGGCAAGGACGGCCTGCTGCACGTCTCGCAGATCCGCAAGCTGCACGGCGGCGCCCGGATCGAGAACGTCGAGGACGTGATGAGCGTCGGCGAGAAGATCCAGGTCGAGGTCACCGAGATCGACCAGCGCGGCAAGCTGTCGCTGGTCCCGGTCGAGGTGATCGAGCGCGAGTCCGCGGGCGACGCGGGCGACGGCGGGGCCCCGGCGGGCGGCGCGTCCGGCGACGGCGAGTCCGGCGAGCGCCGGGAGGGCCGCGACGACGGCGAGCGGCGGCCGCGCCGCCGCCGCACCCGGCGCGGCGGGGACGACGAGTCCCGCAACTCCTGACCCCTCGGCGATGACCGGCCGGCCGTCCCACCCATGACAGCCAAGCTCAGCTCGTCCCTCGACGGGGCGGTTGGGCGGGGGCTGCGGGACGGCCGGTCGGCGCTTTCCAACAACGGAATGTGAGCGACACGTGACCCTGCCGGCGAGGGCGCAGGAGCCCGGCACCACCACCACGATCCACACCGAGGGCGCCGGCGCGGTGCGGCGCACCGTCCTGCCCGGCGGGCTGCGGATCATCACCGAGACGATGCCGACGGTGCGCTCCGCCGCGTTCGGCATCTGGTCGGCGGTCGGCTCCCGCGACGAGGCGCCCGCCGACGCGGGCGCCAGCCACTACCTGGAGCACGTGCTGTTCAAGGGCACCGCCCGGCGGACGGCGCTGGAGATCTCCGCGGCGGTCGACGCGGTCGGCGGCGACCTCAACGCGTTCACCGCGAAGGAGTACACCTGCTACTACGCGCGGGTGCTCGACTCCGACCTGCCGCTCGCGGTGGACGTGGTGTCCGACATGGTCGCCGGGTCGGTGAACCGGCCGGAGGACGTCGAGGCCGAGCGCGGCGTGATCCTCGAAGAGATCCACATGCGCGACGACGACCCCGGCGACCTGATCCACGACGAGTTCGCGACCGCGCTGTACGGCGACACCCCGCTCGGCCGTCCGATCCTCGGCACCGAGGAGTCGATCAACGCGCTGTCGCGGGACCGCATCCACGGGTACTACCGGGAGCACTACGTCCCGTCCAACCTGGTGGTGTCGGTGGCGGGCAACATCGACCACGACGAGGTCGTGCGGCTCGTGTCCGGCGCGTTCGCCGGGTACCTGACCGGCGACGCCGAGCCCGCCCCGCCCCGGTTGGACGGCGCGCCCGCGCCGGTCGACCCGCGCAGCGTGGTGATCGACAAGGACACCGAGCAGGCGCACATCATCCTCGGCGGCGCGGGGGTGTCGCGCACCGACGACCGGCGGTTCGCGCTCGGCGTGCTGAACGCGGCGCTGGGCGGCGGGATGTCGTCCCGCCTGTTCCAGGAGATCCGGGAGAAGCGGGGCCTCGCGTACTCGGTGTACAGCTACACCGCGCAGTACGCCGACTCCGGCGTCTTCGGCGTCTACGCGGGCTGCCAGCCCGCCAAGGCGGAGGAGGTGCTGTCGATCTGCCGGGACGAGCTCGGCAGGGCCGCCGCCGAGAGCCTCACCGACGAGGAGCTGGAGCGCGGGAAGGGGCAGCTCCGCGGCGCCATGGTCCTCGGCCTCGAGGACACCGGGTCCCGGATGAGCCGCATCGGCAAGAGCGAACTGGTGTACGAGTCGCTGCTGCCGGTGGACGAGGTGCTCGCCCGCATCGAGGCCGTCACGCTCGACGACGTCCGCGCGATCGCCCGCGAGGTGCTGACCGCGCCGCAGGCGCTGACCGTGATCGGCCCGGTGGGGGACCGCGACTTCGCGGCCTAGCGGCGGACTTGATAAGCGGACCAGGGTCCGTTACTCTCTCGAGGAGTAACCGGACCCTGGTCCGCATGTCTTTTGGAGGACTTCCTCATGTCCCGTCTGCTGCACATCTCCGCCTCGCCCCGGGGCGCCGCGTCCGAGTCGCTGGCGATCGCCGAGACCTTCCTCGGCGCCTACCGGGAGACCCACGGCGACGTGGTCGACCACCACGACCTGTGGGACGGCACGCTCCCCGAGTTCGGCCCCGCCGCGGCCGCCGCCAAGATGGCCGTGTTCGCGGGCGAGACGCCGGCCGGGGACCAGGCCGCCGCGTGGACGGCCGCCCGCGAGGTGTTCGAGCGCTACGACTCCTACGACCGGTACCTGTTCAGCGTCCCGATGTGGAACTCCAGCGTCCCCTACATCCTGAAGCAGTTCGTCGACGTCGTGTCGCAGCCCGGCTGGGTGTTCTCCTTCGACCCGGAGGAGGGCTACACCGGCCTGCTGCGCGGCAAGAAGGCCGCCGTCGTCTACACCAGCGCCGTGTACGGCGAGGGGCGTCCGCCCGCGTTCGGGACCGACAACCAGCGGCCCTTCCTCGAAGGCTGGCTGCGCTGGACGGGGATCGCCGACATCGAGGTGGTCGAGTTCCGCCCGGACCTCGCCACCGCCGACGCCGAGTCGGGCCGCCGCGCCGCGCACGCCGAGGCGCGGGAGCTCGGCAAGCGCTTCTGACGATAGGCTCTGCGGCGGAACGCCGTAGGGGAGGAACACGTGATCAAGGTCGGGGTGCTGGGCGCGCGGGGCCGGATGGGCGCCGAGGTCTGCCGTGCCGTGCGGGACGCGGACGACATGGAACTGGTCGCCGCCGTCGACCAGGACGACGCCCGCGCCCCCCTCGCCGGGGCCGAGGTCGTCGTCGACTTCACCCACCCCGACGCCGTCATGGGCAACCTCGAATGGTGCGTCGCGCGCGGCCTGCACGCCGTCGTCGGCACCACCGGGTTCGACGCGCCCCGCCTCGACACCGTACGGTCCTGGCTGGCGGCGGACGGCGCGTCCGGCAACGTGGTCATCGCGCCGAACTTCGGCATCGGCGCGGTGCTCATGATGCACTTCGCGCAGAAGGCCGCGCCGTTCTTCGACTCCGTCGAGATCGTCGAGACGCACCACCCGAGGAAGGCCGACGCCCCGTCCGGCACCGCCCGCCGCACCGCCGAGCTGGTGGCCGCGGCCCGCGCCGAGGCGGGCCGCGCGCCGTCCCCGGACGCCACGACGTCCGGACTCGACGGCGCCCGCGGCGCGGACGTGGACGGCGTCCACGTGCACGCCGTCCGCATGTCCGGCGCCGTCGCGCACCAGGAGGTCGTCCTCGGCGGGCACGGCGAGCTGCTCACCGTCCGGCACGACTCGATGGACCGCTCGTCCTTCATGCCGGGCGTCCTCCTCGCCGTCCGCCGGATCCCCGAGCTCGACCGCCTGACGATCGGCATCGAGTCCCTCCTCGGCCTGTGACGGAGGCGTGAACCCGGCCTTTCGCGGGGCGGGCCTCGGCCGCCGCCTCTACGAGGCGTTCTTCGCTCTGGCCGCCGCCGATGAGCGCCGTCAGTCGAGGACGGTCAGGTCGAGGGCGGCGAGGCGGTCGGGGTCGGCGAGGATGTCGATGGCGGCGACGCGGCCGTCCACCACCGTGAAGGACAGCACCGACCGGGCGCGGCCGTTCACGATGCCGACCACGCCGGCCGCGCCGTTGACGAGGGCCGGGCGCGCGTCGCCGCCCGCGCTGCGGAAGAGGAGGGCCTGCCCGGCGACGGCCCGCGCGCCGCGGAGCTCGGTCCGTCCGACGGCGGGGCCGGCGTCGGCGCGGAGCACCACGTCCGGGGCGAGGACGGCGACGAGCGCGTCGAAGTCGCCGCCCCGGGCCGCGGCGAGGAAGGCGTCCACGACCTCGCGCTGGCGCACGGGGTCCGGCTCCGGGACGGGCGCCGCGCCGCGCACCCGGCGGCGGGCCCGGCTGGCGAGCTGCCGGGCGGCGGCGGGGGAGCGCCCGATGATCGCGGCGATGTCGTCGAACGGGACGGCGAACGTGTCGTGCAGGACGAACGCGAGCCGCTCGGCCGGGCTGAGCGACTGGAGCACCACCTGCAGCGCGAGCCCGACCGAGTCGGCCATGAGCGCCTCGTGCTCGGGGTCGACGCCGGACACGGGGTCGAGGATCGGGTCCGGCAGCGGCTCGTCCAGGGGGTCCTCGCGGCGGGACGTGCGCGAGCGCAGCATGTCCAGGCAGACGCGCCCGACGACGGTGGTCAGCCAGCCGCCGAGGTTGTCGATGCCGGACGGGTCGGACTTGGCGAGCCGCAGCCACGCCTCCTGGACGGCGTCGTCGGCCTCGGCGAGCGAGCCGAGCATCCGGTACGCCACGGCCCGCAGGTGGCCGCGGTGCCGCTCGAACCGGTCGGCCAGGTAGTCGCGCTCGTCCATCGGGTCCCCCTCGTCGGCTCCGTCACCAGCCTTGACGGAGCGGCCGGGGCCGATGTGACATCCGCCGGTCAGCCGCCCGCCGGCCGGGCGGCCGGGGTGGCGAACCCGTACTTGTTGAACAGCTCGCGGGCGTCCGGGGAGACCAGCCAGGAGAGGAACTCGTCCGTCTCCGCCGGGTGGCCGCCGTCCTTGATCGACGTGGCGGGGAAGGCGGCGGTGACGTTCAGCCGCGCCGGGATCGGGACGCTGCTCGCCGCCACGCCCGCCGAGGCGAGGTCGGTGACGTAGACGAGGCCCGCGTCCGCCTCGCCGGAGCGCACCCGGTCCAGGACGGCCCGCGCGCTGATCTCCTGCGAGCTCCACCGGACGGCCACGCCCGCCTTCGCGAGCACCTGCCGCGTGTAGCGGCCCACCGGGACCGACTCCGCGCCGACCGCCACCCGCAGGCCGGGCCGCGTGAGGTCGCGCAGGTCGCGGATGCCGCGCGGGTCGCCGGGCGCGACGGCGATGGTCATCGAGGTGAGCGCGACGACTCTGCGCTGCGGGCCGAGGTAGCGGCTCTCCTCGTCCAGGCTCGCGAGGTCCGTCGTCACGAGGACGTCGCCGGGCTCGTGGCGGGTCAGCCGGTTCGCGAGCTCGGGCGCCGCGCCGAACTCCAGGCGCAGCCGGACGCCGGGGCGCTCCTGCGCGTAGGCCGTCCCGATCTCGCCGAACACCTCGGTCAGCGACGTGTTCGCGAGGACGGTCAGCGTCACGGGCCCGGACGTCCCGCCGCAGCCCGCGCCGAGCAGCGGCACGGCCGCCAGCACGGCGAGCGGCACGCGGGCGCGGAGCCGCCGCCGTCGGGGGGAGTCGAGCATATGACGTCATCCTAGGGTCGGGTCAGGCGCGCTCCCGGGATTGCGGCCAGCGTGTCAGCCGGCCGGTCCTCGGCCCTCGCGCCACGGCCGTTCCGGCCGGGTCCGCGGGACGCCGGAAAAGCGTCGGTGGGCGCGGCTA
Organism: Actinomadura chibensis NBRC 106107; assembly: GCF_001552135.1. Classification (GTDB taxonomy): domain Bacteria; phylum Actinomycetota; class Actinomycetes; order Streptosporangiales; family Streptosporangiaceae; genus Spirillospora; species Spirillospora chibensis. The sequence continues at coordinate 91,047 of NZ_BCQP01000002.1, forward strand.
GGGTTTCCGGCAAGTGGAGATCCCGTCCCGGAGGCCCGAGAATGTCGCTCGACCTGATGGAACTGCTGCCCGCCGACTGGCGGGAGCGGCTCGACCCCCTGCTCGACCCGCTCGGCACCGCCGCGCTGGCCGCGTTCGTCGAAGGGGAGTACGCGGAGCAGACCGTCTACCCGCCGCGGGACGACCTGTTCAGCGCGTTCCGGCACTGCCCGTACGACCGGGCCCGCGTCCTGATCCTCGGGCAGGACCCCTACCACGGGCCCGGGCAGGCGCACGGGCTCAGCTTCAGCGTCCGCGACGGCGTGCGGCTGCCGCCGTCGCTGCGCAACATCTACAAGGAGCTCGCGACCGACCTGGAGGTCCCGGTCGCGACGTCCGGCGACCTCACCCGCTGGGCCGACCAGGGGGTGCTGCTGCTGAACGCGGTGCTGACCGTCCGCGCGGGCGACGCCGGCTCGCACGCGGGCAAGGGCTGGGAGGACTTCACCGACGCCGCGATCCGCGCGCTGAACGACAAGACCGAGCGGGTGGTGTTCGTGCTGTGGGGCGCCTACGCCCGCAAGAAGGCCCGGCTGATCACGGGCCCGCAGCACACCGTGATCGAGTCGGCGCATCCGAGCCCGCTCAGCGCCAAGAAGTTCTTCGGGACGCGCCCGTTCAGCGCCGTCAACAAGGCCCTCGTCGACGCCGGGCTCCCGGAGATCGACTGGGGCGCGGCGGCGCGGGCCGACTGACCGCGTAGCCCGCGCGGGGGAGGGGCCGCGCCGGATTCCCCCCGCGGCGGGAAGAGCCGCCCGCCGGGTCTCCGCCATCGTCGGGGCATGACCGTTTCAGCTCTGCCGCCCGTCCGGCGGGTGTCCGCCGCGCCCGGCTCGCCCGGACGCCTCCGGCTGGCCGTGTGCGCGGCGACCGTCGCGGCGTGCGTCCCGTACCTGTCCATCAAGGCCGCGTGGCTGTCCGGCAGCACGGTCGGGTGGAACGACGCGGACGCCGCCCGGGAGTCGGCCCTCTACGTGGGCAACGCGATCAGCCTGGCCATGGACGCGACGGCCGTGCTGGTCGCGCTCGCGTTCACGTTCCCGTGGGGACGGCGCGTCCCGGCGTGGCTGGTGCTCGTCCCGATGTGGGTCGCCGCCGGGCTGCTCGCGCCGATCGCGCTGGCCGTGCCGCTCGGGTCCGTGCTGCAGGTGCTGTTCTCCTCGCAGCCGCTGGTCGAGCCCGGCGGCGCGCTCCAGGGGTGGGTGTACGGCGTCGTGTACACCGGCTTCACCCTGCAGGGGGCCGGGCTGGTCACGGCGTTCGTCCTGTACGCCCGCGACCGGTGGGCGTTCGTGTTCGCCGTCCGCGCCGAGGACGTCCCCAGGGGCGCGACGCACCGGCTCCAGGTCCTGCTGGCCCGGACGGCGGCCGTGTTCGCCGCGCTGTTCGCGGCCGTCCACCTGTTCTGGGCGTTCGGCGGGACGGCCGGCCTCATCGCGGAGGAGCACCTGAGCCGGGGCCCGGCCAGGCAGACCGTCGACGGCGTGATGGGCCTGCTGGCGCTGGTCGGCGCCGCCGCGCTGCTGGCGCTCGTCGGACGCGCGCGAAGGTTCGCCGTCCCGCTGGCGGGGGCGTGGGTCGGGGCGGCCGCCACGTTCTCCTGGTCGCTCTACCTGCTGATCGTGACGGTCGCCCAGCCGGGCCACCTCGGCGCGCACTCGACGGCGGCGGTCAACCTGACGCTGCTGTGCGGCGTCCTGGCCGGGCTGCTGATGGGGGTGACGGGGGCCGTCCTGCTCGCCGAACTCGCCGAGCGGGACGCTCAGATCGCCAGCCCGACGGCGAGCAGTACGCCGTAGGCGATCTGGAGCCGGCCGGTCTCGCCCAGCACGGGGATCAGGGCGGGGCCGGTCGCGCCGTTCAGCACCTTCTGCGTCGGCGGCAGCGACAGCGGCGCGGAGAGCAGCGCGATCAGCGCCCACGGGTGCGGGGCGGCGAGCACCAGCACGACCATGAACGGCAGCGCGGTGCACGCCGCGTACAGGATCCGGGTCCAGCGGTCGCCGAGGACGACGGCGAGCGTCCGCTTGCCCGCCTCCCGGTCGGTCGGGATGTCGCGCAGGTTGTTCGCGACGAGCAGCCCGCAGGCCAGCATCCCGATCGGGACGGCCGCCGCCCACGCCTCCCACGGCAGGCCCTCGACCTGCACGTAGACCGTCCCGACGACGGCGACGAGGCCGAAGAACACGAACACCGACACCTCGCCGAGCGCCCGGTACCCGTACGGCGTCTTCCCGCCCGTGTAGAACCAGGCGGCGAGGATCGCGCAGGCGCCGACGAGCAGCAGCCACCAGGTCGTCACGGCGGCGAGGACGAGTCCGGCGACGGCGGCGGCGAGGAAGCAGCCGAGCGCGGCGGCGAGCACCTGGCGCGGCGGCGCGACCTTCGACCCGACGAGCCGCAGCGGGCCGACGCGCTCCTCGTCGGTGCCGCGGACGCCGTCGCTGTAGTCGTTGGAGAAGTTCACCCCGATCTGCAGGACGAGCGCCACGGCCGCGGCGAGCAGGGCGCGCCACCAGACGGCGCCGCCCTCGCCCGCGGCGACGCCGGTTCCGACGACGACGGGGACGAGGGACGCGGGCAGGGTGCGGGGCCGCGCTCCGGCGACCCATTGGGACAGCGTGGCCACAGTTACCGCTCGTTCTCGTGGGGCGACAGGGGGACTATCCCTTCGATTCTTCCGGATGAAGATCACCGCTCGGACGCAGCCGCAGCGACATCGCGAGGCCGAGCGCGAGGATCGCGGCGGTGGTCAGGGCGGCGTTCCTCGTCGCGGCGGCGAGGCTCGCGTCCGCGGCGCGGGCCTCGGCGGCGCGCGCGGGCGCCGCGTGCAGCTCGCGCCCGTAGGTCCCGGCGCTCTCGCGCAGCTCGTGGGCGACGGCGGCGCGCCGCTCGGGCGGCAGCGCGGACCCCGACAGCCGGTCGGCCATCGCGTGCCCGAGGCTCGTGGCGAAGACCGTCCCGATGGCGGCGATGCCGAGCGCGGCGCCGACCTGGCGGGCGGTGGACTGCGTCCCGGCCGCCTGCCCCGCCCGCTCCGCCGGGACGTCCGCCAGCGACACGTTCGTGAGCTGCGCGGACGTCAGCCCGAGGCCGAGCCCGTAGAGCAGCATCCAGGGCGCGAGCCCGAGCCCGCCGGTGGAGGCCGACACGGTCGCCGCGAGCCCGAGGACGGCGGCGACCTCCAGCGCCATCCCGATCCGCACGACCCGGTGCGGGCCGCGCCGGTTGGCGAGCCGTCCCGCGTACCCGCCGGACACGAACGAGCCGAGCGCGAGCGGCAGGATCGCGAGGCTGATCTGCAGCGGGTTCGTCCCGTGGACGCCGAGCAGGAACAGCGGCAGGACGAACAGCAGCCCCAGCTCGCCGACGTTGATCAGCGCGGCCGCGAGGTTGCCGCGCCGGAAGTTCGGGACGCGCCACAGGTCCAGGTCGAGCATCACCGGGCGGCCGGCCGCCGCCCGCGCCCGCTCGACGACAACCAGCGCCGCGAGCAGCACCGCGCCGAGCGCGAGCACGACCGGCACCGGCGACAGCCCGGACGCGGGCCAGTCGAACCCGGCGACCGAGAACGGGCGGGTCGCCGCCCACCAGCCGTACGTCTGGCCCTCGATGATCCCGGCCACCAGCGCGCCGAGCCCGAGCGCCGACAGCGCGCCGCCCGTCCAGTCGATCTCGTGCCGCGCGGGGCCGCCCGCCCGCGCGCGCCGGGTCTCCGGCATGAACCGCAGCGCCCCCGCGACCAGCAGCGCGCCGAGCGGCAGGTTGACCCCGAACGCCCAGCGCCAGCCGCCGCCGGTGGCGAGCGCGCCGCCCGCGAGCGGCCCGAGCGCGGCCATGCCGCTGATCATCGAACCCCAGATCCCGAACGCGACGGCGCGGTCCCGCCCGGTGAACACGGCGTTCAGCGTGGACAGCGTGGCGGGCATGACCATGGCCCCGCCGACGCCCTGCCCGGCGCGCGCCGCGACCAGCGCCGCGCCGCTCCCGGCGAGCGCGGCGGCGACGCTCGCCGCCGCGAAGACCGCGACGCCGAGGACGAACATCCGGCGCCGTCCGAACAGGTCGCCCGCGCGCCCGAACGGGATCAGCAGCGCGGCGAAGACCAGCGCGTACACCGAGGTGACCCATTCCGCGTCCGTGGTCGTGAGGCCGAGGTCGGCGACGATCCGCGGGGTCAGGACGCCGACGATCGTCGCGTCCACGACGATCAGCGAGACGCCGAGGCTGATCACCGCCATGGCGAGCCAGCGGCGGCGCCCGGCGGGCGGATCCGCCACGGCGGGAGGCGGTGGGGTCAGGGAGGTGGACTCGGGCACGGCTTCAAAGATATGGCCGGTCGCGAAGGGGTCGGCACCGCCCCCCGGCTCAGCCCCCGGCTCAGCCCCCGGCGTCGTGGGCGCTGATATCCGTGTGCAGGCGGATCTGCCGGACCGGCTCGCCCATGTCGAGGGTGCGGGCCGTCCCGTCCGGGGCCCATCCGGCCGAGCCGAGGAACGTCCGGGTCACGTCGTCGGCCTCGAAGACCCAGCTCGTGAGGACGGTGAAGCCGTCCTCGCGGAGGAGGTCGGCGGTCGCGGCGAGCAGCCTGCTGCCGTGCCCGGCGCGGGTGTGCGCCGGGTCGACCAGCAGCGTGATCAGCTCGGCGGCGGAGCCGGGGTCGAGGTCGGCGTCCTCGGCGGGCCCGTGCGCGGCGAACCCGACGACGAGGTCGGAGGCGACCGCGACGAGCAGCCGGTGCCGCGGCGACGGCGGCGCGGTCGCGGCCTCGGCCCACCGGTCCCGCCACACCTCCACGGCGGCGGGCCCGGTCACCTCGGCGAGGACGGCCGCGGGCAGCAGGTCGCGGTAGCCGTGCCGCCACGCCCGCACCTGGATGCCGGCGACGGCGGCCGCGTCGGCCCGCCGGGCGGGCCGGACGCCCACGTCGGCCATGGCCCCGTCCTCTCCTCGACGACTCTCGGTGATCTCCGCGCTCACCCTAGCGAGCGGCGGGCCGGCGGCGCGCCCGGTAGGCCCGCGTCTTGGTGCGGTTCCCGCAGACGCGCATCGAGCACCAGGACCGCGACCGGTTCTTGGACGTGTCGAGGAACGCCCAGCGGCAGGTGTCCTCCTGGCAGACCTTGAGGCGGGGCCACGTCCCGGCGGCGGCCGCGTCCATGATCGCGGCGGCGAGGCGGGCGAGCCCGGCGGCGGCCGTCCCGGGCGGGTCGAGCGGGACGAGTTCGGGCCGCGCCCCCGCCAGCGTGATCCGCAGGGGGAGGGCGGCGAGCGCGTCGTCCAGCTCCTCGGGGAGGTCGGCCTCGCGCGGGCCGTGGTGCCCGGCCATGGCCTCGCGCAGCCCCTCCCGCAGTGTGACCGCCGTGTGCAGGTCGGCCGCCGTGGCGGCGGCGCCGTCCGGGACGAGCCCGCGTCCGGCGAGCCACGCGCCGAGGTCGGCGGGCGTCGCCAGCCGGTCGTCGCCGTCCTCGACGTTGAGCGTGTTGACGAAGTCCGCCAGCAGCAGCGCGGGGTCGTCCTGAGCGCCGGTCATCGCGCCTCCTGCCTGTCCGTCGCGGAGTCTACCAACCGGCGACACCGTCTTTCCGTTTTCACTGGTTGCACGTCGCGCGACACCGGCGTTAGGCTTTGGCCGGTGTCAATCCACGGAAGGGACGCGATGACCGACATCACCCCCAAGGTCACGACGCTTGTGATCGACTGCGCCGACCCCGACGTCATGGCCGCCTTCTGGGGAGGGCTCCTCGGGATGAAGCCGACCGGGCGCGAAGAGGGCTGGCTCGACCTGGAACCCCTTGCGGGCAACGGCCCGGTGCTGGCGTTCCAGCGCGTCCCGGAGGGCAAGACGGCCAAGAACCGGCTCCACCTCGACCTGGACGTCCCCGACATCCACGCGGCGGGGGCGCGGGCCCGGCGGCTCGGCGCGACGCCCGCTGGCGAGCCGATGGGCGACCCGCGCACGCCCTTCCAGGTCTGGCACGACCCGGAGGGCAACGAGTTCTGCTTCTGCACCGCCCGCTGACGCGGACCGCTCAATCGGGGAGGACGGCGGCGAGCCGCCGCACGCCCTCGGCCAGCTCCGCCGCCGAGGCGGCCGTCCCGTAGCTGATCCGCAGGTGCGGGGCGGGGGCCTCGGCGGGGAAGAACGGCCGTCCCGCGCTGACGAGGACGCCGCCGCGCAGCGCAGCCTCGGCGACGGCGGTGTCGTCGAGCCCGTCCGGCAGCCGGACCCACAGGTGCAGCCCGCCGCCCGGACGGCTCGCCCGCAGCCCCGGCAGGTCGCGGGCGAACGCGGCGAGGGTCGCGTCGCGGCGCTCGCGCAGCGCCGCCCGGACGGCCCGCAGGTGCCGCGCCCAGCCGGGCGAGCTGACGAGTTCGAGCAGCGTCTCCTGCAGCGGCCTGGCCGGGAAGAACTCCTCGACGAGCTGGGTCGCGCGGATCCGCGCGGCGGCCGGGCCGCGGGCGATCACCGCGGCGACGCGCAGGCTCGGCGCGGTCGCCTTGGTCAGCGACGCGATGTGCACGACGCGGCCCTCGCCGTCCCGCGCGACGAGCGGCGGCGGGGGAGCGGCGACGCCGAGGTGGCGGGCGAAGTCGTCCTCGATCACGAACGCGCCCGCCGCGCGGGCCACGTCCAGCACCTGGGCGCGGCGCTCCTCGCTCAGCACCGCTCCCGTCGGGTTGTGGAAGGTCGGCTGGGTGTAGAGGGCGCGGGCCCCGCTCAGCGCGAACGCCTCGGCGAGCAGGTCGGGGCGGACGCCGTCCGCGTCCACCGGGACGGGCACCGGGTGCAGCCCGCTCGCCCGCGCGACGGCGAGCGCGCCGAGGTAGGTCGGCGACTCGACCAGCAGCGGCGCGCCCGGCGGGAGCAGCGCCCGCAGCACGGTCGTGAGCGACTGCTGCCCGCCGCTCGTGATCACCACGTCGGCGGGGGAGACGGCGCCGCCGACCGTCCGGGCGAACCAGGCGCGCAGCTCGGGCAGGCCGCCGAGCGCGGGCATGTCCCAGGCGTCCGGCCGCCGGGCGGCCCGCGCCGCCGCCGTCGCGAGCGCCCGCGCCGGCTGGAGCGACGGGTGCAGGTAGCCGCCGCTGAGCGCGACGACGCCCTCCGGGGCCGGGGTGAGCAGCCACGACACGCCGGACGGATCGACGGCGCGGTCGCCGAGGGTCACCGCCTGCCAGCCGAAGTCGGCCGGCTCCGGCGCGGCGGCCGGACGCTCCGCCGCGAACGCGCCGCTGCCGGGCCGCGTCACGATGAGCCCCTCGGCGGCGAGCTGCCCGAGCGCCCGCGACACCGTCACCGGGCTGACCCGGTGCCGCTCGACCAGCGCCCGGCTCGACGGGAGGCGCTCGCCCGGCCCCATCCGGCGGACGTCGCCGCGCAGCGCGTCGGCCAGCGCCGCCACACTGCTATCCTTTTTCATGAAGGCCAAGGATAGCGCTACTGTCCCCGCGCCGATAGCGGACGACCGGCCGGGGCTCGGCCTCGGGCTCGCCGCGATCGGCGTCCTGATCTACTCGTTCACCATCCCCAGCACGGCCGCCGTCCTCGCCGACCTCGACCCGTACCTCATCGGCGTCGGCCGCTCCGCCGCCGCGGCCGTGCTCGCCGCCGGGGCGCTGCTCGCGGTGCGCGCCCGCCCGCCCCGGCGCGACCAGCTCGCCGCGTTCGCGGTCGTCGTCGGCGGGGTGGTCTTCGGGTTCCCGGTGCTCAGCACGCTCGCGCTCGACCACGGCGCGTCGTCCGCCCACTCGGCGGTCGTGGTCGGGCTGCTGCCCGCCGCGACCGCCGTGCTCGGCGCGCTGCGCGCGGGGGAGCGGCCGTCGCGGGCGTTCTGGCTGGCGGGCGCGGCGGGCGCGGCGTGCGTCACCGGGTTCGCGCTGATCCGCGGCGCGGGCCGGGTCACGGCCGCCGACCTGCTGCTGTTCGGCGCGCTGCTCGCGGCGGCGGCCGGGTACACCGAGGGCGCGCGGCTGTCGCGGGACATGCCCGGCTGGCGGGTGATCTCCTGGGCGACCGTGCTGGCCGCGCCGATCACGGTCCCGGTGACCGGGTGGCTGCTCGCGACGACCGGCCCGCACTGGACGGGACGCGCCGTCCTCGGCTTCGGCTACGTCGCCGCCTTCTCCGCCTACCTCGGCTTCTTCGCCTGGTACGAGGGCCTCGCGCGGGCGGGGATCGCCCGCGCGAGCCAGCTCCAGCTCGCCCAGCCGGTGCTGACCCTCGCGTGGTCGGCGGTCCTGCTGGCCGAGCGGGTCGACGCGACCACGGCGCTCGCCGCCGTCGCCGTCCTGGTCTGCGTGGCGCTCACCCAGCGCGCCCGCGTCCGCCGGTCCCCGCCGGCCGCGCGCGGCCATCGGGAGACCGTCACGCCCGGGTGACCTCCTCCACGGTCCTCAGTCCTTGACGATCTGGGCGAGCAGGGTGACGACGCCGACGCCGACCCCGATCGGGAGCGCGAGCCCCGGGGCGGCGAAGGTGAGCGCGGCGGCCCCGACCGCCACGAGGACGATCACGAGGGCGCGCGTGCTGATCAGAGGTCTCGGCTCGGCCTGCTTCGGTCGTCGCATGTCGGTTCGCATGGCGGTTCGACCTCCATCCCCTTGGACGGGTTGGGTCCGGGGCGGCTCCCCGTGAGAGTCCAGCGGGCCGAGCCCAGCGGGCCGACCCGAGCCGCCGCCTCGTCACAGCGTGGACCCGCTGTCAACGGCCCGCCGCGCGCGGCGCGCGATCCCGTCCGGATCTTGGACGGCGCGTGACCGGATGCTGGACGGCCCGAGGGGGAACCCGGAGTTCGGTGTCCGGTCCGCCCGGAACATCGGAGATCATTGCCGGATGGCGCGACGCGGATGGGCCCGGCGCGGGCGGCGGTGGCTCGGCTGGACGGCGGCGTACGTCCTCGGCCTGGCGGCGCTCGCGGTCACGGGCGCGTGGACGTGGTGGCAGCCGGACCCGTCCGCGCCCGGCACCGACACGAACGCCCTGTGGGCCCGGCACCAGTGGGTCGGCGAGGCGCACACCGACGCCGAATACCGGGCGTTCGGGACGCTGCTCAAGCAGAACCGCATCAGCGACGTCTACTTCCACGCGGGCCCGGTCGAGGCGGACGGGACCGTCCCCGCCGCCAAGTACCGCTACGCGCGGCAGCTCATCGACGCCGTCCGCAAGTACGCGCCCGGCGTCCGCGCCCAGGCGTACCTGGGTCAGGTCCGGAAGGTGGACGGCTCAGGCGTCATCGACCTGGACGACCCCAAGGTGCGCCAACAGGTCGTCAAGACCGACGCGGTCTTCCTCGACCTCGGCTTCGACGGCATCCACTACGACTTCGAGCCCATCTACCCCGACGACCACGGCTTCCTCAAGCTGATGGACGCCACCCGCGAGCTGACCCGGCCGCGGGGGCGGCTCCTGTCCGTCGCGCTGGAGCAGCCCGCGCTCGTGGACGCCCTCCAGCCCGTCTACAAGGCGCTGATCCCGCGCACCGGGCCCGTCCACTACCCGCCCCGCCCGACGCGCGGCTTCCTGCGCGCCGTCGCCGACCGCGCCGACCAGGTCGCGATCATGACCTACGACGTGTCGCTGCCGACCGACGCCCTCGCGGGCTGGCACTTCGCCCGGCACACCCGCACCACGCTGGAGCTGATCGGCGACCGTACGACGGTGTTCATGGGCGTCCCCACCTACCGCCCGCTCGCGGAGTGGTCGGAGACCCTGGACGTCGCGCTCCGTGGCGTCCGGCGCGGCGTCGGTGACCTGAGGCGGCCGCCGAAACGCCCGTACGGCGTCGGCGTGTACGCGGATTGGACGACCCGGCCCGAGGAATGGGCCCGTTATCGCGCTCTGTGGCCCTCCCCGACGGCCTCCGCGCCCGGCGGCTGACTTGACCCGAGATGACCGCGGGGTCACGTTATGCGATCGAGTCCGGGAAGTGGCCGGACTGACCCCGTAACGCGGCTTTTGCGTGCCACGATGTGTTCTGGGAGCCGTCGCCACGCGTACCCCCGAGCGTGTGGCGGCGGCTTCTTCCCTCGCCCGCCGGAGCGCGCCGCCGGTACCCGTCCGATGTCAGCTTGGACCTGCGGGTCCACCTGGTACGGCCGGAACGGTACCGTTCGATGCATGGCACCCAGCACAACACCTGACGCTCCGTTCGGGCGGATGCTGACCGCGATGGTCACCCCGTTCCTGCCGGACGGCGGCGTCGACTACGACGGCGCCGCGCGCCTCGCGACCTACCTGGTCGACGAGCGGCGCCACGACGGCCTCGTCGTCAACGGGACGACGGGCGAGTCGCCGACGACGAGCGACGACGAGAAACAGCAGCTTCTGCGCGCGGTGATCGACGCGGTCGGCGACCGCGCCGTGATCGTCGCCGGTGCCGGGACCAACCACACGGAGCACACGCTGAAACTCGCGCGGGAGGCCGAGGCCGCCGGCGCGCACGCCCTGCTCGTGGTGACGCCCTATTACAACAAGCCCCCGCAGGAGGGGCTGATCCGCCACTTCACGGCGGTGGCGGACGCCACGGGCCTGCCCGCCATGCTCTACGACATCCCCGGCCGCGCCGGGGTGCCGATCGAGAACGCGACGCTGGTCAGGCTCGCCGAGCACCCGCGGATCATCGCCGTCAAGGACGCCAAGGGCGACCTGTTCGGCGCGTCCCGCGTCATGGCCGAGACCGACCTCGTCTGGTACTCCGGCGACGACAACCTCAACCTGCCGTGGCTGTCGGTCGGCGCCGCCGGGTTCGTCAGCGTGATCGGCCACGTCGTCGGCGCCGAGTTGCATGAGATGATCGACGCGCACCGCGCCGGCGACAACGCCCGCGCCCTGGAGATCCACCGGCGGCTGCTGCCCGTGGTCGCCGCCATCATGACCCGCACGCAGGGCGCCATCGCCGTCAAGGCAGCGCTGAACCTGCTCGGCCTGCCCGGCGGCGGCCCGCTCCGCGCGCCGCTCGTGGAGGCCCCGCCGGAGTTCGCCGCGCGCCTGCGTGAAGACCTGACGATTGGGGGAGTGAAAGTGCCGGAGGTTGTCATCCCGGAGGTCAGCCGATGACCGCCGCGAAGCGAGGAGCGTCGGGTGACCGGCCCGGAGGTCTAGGGGGCGCCCCTCGGAAAGGCGGGGGCCGGTGAGTCATCCCCACCCGGAGCTGTCGGACCCGCCCGCGCCGCCCGAGGGCGGGCTGCGCATCGTCGCGCTCGGCGGGCTCGGGGAGATCGGCCGCAACATGACGGTGTTCGAGTACGGCGGACGCCTGCTCGTCGTCGACTGCGGCGTCCTGTTCCCCGAGACCGAGCAGCCCGGCGTCGACCTGATCCTGCCCGACTTCGAATACATCAGGGACCGCCTGGACGACATCGAGGCCGTCATCCTCACGCACGGCCACGAGGACCACATCGGCGCCGTCCCGTACCTGCTGCGGGAGCGGCGCGACGTCCCGCTCGTCGGCTCCAAGCTCACGCTCGCGCTGCTGGAGGCCAAGCTCACCGAGCACCGCATCAAACCCGTCACCAGGGTGGTCGCGGAGGGCGAGCGGTGCGCCCTCGGGCCGTTCGACTGCGAGTTCCTCGCCGTCAACCACTCGATCCCGGACGCGCTCGCGGTCGCGATCCGCACGCCCGCGGGGCTCGTCCTGCACACCGGCGACTTCAAGATGGACCAGCTCCCGCTGGACGGCCGGCTCACCGACCTGCCCGGCTTCGCGCGGCTCGGCGGGGAGGGCATCGACCTGCTGATGTCCGACTCGACCAACGCCGAGGTGCCCGGGTTCGTCACGAGCGAGCGCAACATCGGCCCCGTCGTGGACGAGGTGTTCCGCACCGCGCGCGAGCGGCTCATCGTCGCCTGCTTCGCCTCCCACATCCACCGCGTGCAGCAGGTCCTGGACGCGGCCGTCGCCAACGGCCGCAAGGTGTGCTTCGTCGGACGCTCGATGGTCCGCAACATGGGCGTCGCGCGCGAGCTCGGCTACCTCAACGTGCCCGACAACGTCATGGTCGAGCAGAAGGAGCTGGACGACATCCCGGGCGACCGGCTGGTCCTCGTCTGCACCGGGTCGCAGGGCGAGCCGATGTCCGCGCTGTCGCGGATGGCGAACCGCGACCACTCGATCCGGATCACCGACCGCGACACCGTGATGCTCGCGTCCTCGCTGATCCCGGGCAACGAGAACGCGGTCAACCGCGTCATCAACGGGCTCACCCGCTGGGGGGCGCGGGTCGTGCACAAGGGCAACGCGCTGGTGCACGTGTCCGGGCACGCGTCGGCGGGCGAACTGCTGTACGTCCTCAACGTGACGAAGCCCGGCAACTTCATGCCGATCCACGGCGAGTGGCGGCACCTGCGCGCGCACGCCAAGCTGGCGGCGCTCACCGGCGTCCCCGAGGACGGCATCGTCATCGCCGAGGACGGCGTCGTCGTCGACCTCGTGGACGGGCGCGCCGCCATCGTCGGCGCCGTCCCGGCGGGCTATGTGTACGTCGACGGCCTGTCGGTGGGCGAGGTCACCGAGACGTCGCTGAAGGACCGGCGCATCCTCGGCGAGGAGGGGTTCGTCTCCATCGTCGTCGGGATCGACTCGACGTCCGGCAAGCTCGTCGCCGGGCCCGAGGTCCACGCCCGCGGCGCGGGCATCACCAACGAGGACTTCGACGAGGTCATCGCCCGCATCGAGGGCGTCCTGCGGGACGCCGCCGGGGACGGCGTCAACGACCTGCACCAGTTGAGCCAGCTCATCAGGCGGACGGTCGGCAAGTGGGTGAGCGACAACTACCGCCGCCGCCCGATGATCGTCCCCGTGGTCGTCGAGGTCTGACCGCCGCCCGCGAGGTGAGCGGGGCGGGCGGGCGCGTGTCAACACGCCCGCCCGCCATCCCGGGAACCTCTTGGGTCCTTGGTTACTCTCATAATCATGGCCACACGTGCGTCTGGGGGTACCAAGGGGACGGCTGGGCGTAGCCATGGGACGCGGACCTCCGCGCGGACGGGGGGCACGGCCCGCAAGTCCGCCGGGACGTCCGCCCGCAAGCGGCCGAGCACGGCCGCCAAGGGCGGCCGCGGCTCCGGCAGGGCGCGCGCCCAGCAGAAGCCCGACCCGATCTCCCAGGCGGTGCTCGGCTTCTTCAAGCTGCTGTTCAAGCTGTACCTGCTCGCCGCCGTCGCGGTCGGCTCGATCTTCCGCGCGTACGGGAACGGCGCCCGCAACCTCGACGCCGAGCACCGCCGCGACGGGCTCGGGCTCGCGCTGCTCGGCTCGTCCATCGTGCTGGCCTCGGTCACCTGGTTCCGGCCGGACGGCGTCGTCACCATCGCGCTGGAGAAGGTCGTGCGCGGCGGGCTCGGCATCCTCGCGATGGCGCTGCCCGTCCTGCTGGCCCTGCTCGCGTGGCGGACGCTGCGCCACCCCGAGCAGCACGAGGACACCGGGCGCGTCGTCATCGGCGTGACCGCCCTCGGCGTCGGCGTGCTCGGCATCCTGCACATCGCGGCGGGCGTCCCGTCCCCGGCCGAGGACATGCGCGGCGTGCGCGGCGCGGGCGGCGTCGTCGGCTGGGTCGTGTCCGCGCCGCTGGACGCCGCGCTCAGCGGCTGGGTGGCCGTGCCGCTGCTGCTCCTGCTGTCCGGCTTCGGGCTGCTGGTCGTCACGGCGACGCCGATCAACCGCGTCCCCGAGCGCGTGTCGGACCTGTGGGCCGTGGCGACGCTGCAGGGGCGGCCGCAGCGCGAGTCCGGCGACGAGGCCGAGGCGAAGGGCGAGGACGGCGACGCGCCGAAGAAGCGCCGCCGCAAGAAGAAGTCCGACGAGGACGCGGACGAGCTGGAGGTCGGCGAGCACTCCCGCCCGTACGACACGCCCCTCCTGGAGGACGAGCCGAAGAAGCCCGCGCGCCCGCGCCGCGACCTCGCCGACGAGCTGTTCGAGCCCGACCCGTTCCAGGCGGACGTCCCGCCGCCCGCCCCGCCCGCCGACGACGTCCCGCCCCCGCCGGAGGACGGCGACGAGCACGTCGCGGGCGGGCAGCCGTTCGGCGACCAGCCGTTCGGTGAGCACGGGGAGGCGCCCCGGTCGGAGGTCCGCGACCCGACGCCAGCGCCGCGCCGGTCCGAGCAGCTCCCGCTGTCGTCGTCCGGCGAGATCTACGTGCTGCCCGACCCGTCGGCCCTGCGGCCGGGCAGCGTCTCCAAGCCGCGCACCAAGGCCAACGACACGGTCGTGAACGCGCTGACCGGCGTGCTGGAGCAGTTCGACATCGACGCGCAGGTCACCGGCTTCACCCGGGGCCCGACGATCACCCGCTACGAGATCGAGCTCGGCCCGGCGGTGAAGGTCGAGAAGGTCACCGCGCTGACGAAGAACATCGCCTACGCGGTGAAGAGCGCGGACGTGCGCATCATCTCCCCGATCCCTGGCAAGTCGGCGATCGGCGTGGAGATCCCGAACACCGACAAGGACATCGTCAGCCTCGGCGACGTGCTGCGCTCGCCCGCCGCGACGAACGAGCACCACCCGATGGTCGTCGGCCTCGGCAAGGACGTCGAGGGGCGCACCGTCGTCGCGAACCTGGCGAAGATGCCGCACATCCTCATCGCGGGCGCGACCGGTGCGGGCAAGTCGACGTGCATCAACGGGCTCATCACCTCGATCCTGATGCGCGCCACCCCGGACGAGGTGCGGATGATCCTCGTCGACCCCAAGCGGGTCGAGCTGACGATGTACCAGGGCATCCCGCACCTGATCACGCCGATCATCACCAACCCGAAGAAGGCCGCCGAGGCCCTCGAATGGGTCGTCGGGGAGATGGACCGCCGCTACGACGACCTCGCCGCGTCCGGCTTCCGGCACATCGACGACTTCAACAAGGCGGTCAAGGCCGGCAAGCTCACCGCGCCGCCCGGCAGCGAGCGCGTCTACACCCCCTACCCGTACATGCTCGTCATCGTGGACGAGCTGGCCGACCTGATGATGGTCGCGCCGCGCGACGTGGAGGACTCGGTCGTCCGCATCACCCAGCTCGCGCGCGCCGCTGGGATCCACCTCGTCCTCGCGACGCAGCGCCCCTCGGTGGACGTCGTCACCGGGCTCATCAAGGCGAACGTCCCGTCCCGGCTGGCGTTCGCGACGTCGTCGCTGTCGGACAGCCGCGTCATCCTCGACCAGCCCGGCGCGGAGAAGCTCGTCGGGCAGGGCGACGCGCTGTTCCTGCCGATGGGCGCGAGCAAGCCGATGCGCATCCAGAACGCCTACGTGGCCGAGAAGGAGATCCACGGGATCGTCGACCACTGCAAGGGGCAGATGGAGGCGAACTACCGGGAGGACGTCGCCGAGTCGTCCGCGCCGAAGAAGGAGATCGACGAGGAGATCGGCGACGACATGGACCTGCTCGTCCAGGCGATCGAGCTGGTCGTGTCCACCCAGTTCGGGTCGACGTCGATGCTGCAGCGCAAGCTCCGCGTCGGGTTCGCCAAGGCGGGCCGCCTGATGGACCTGATGGAGAGCCGCGACATCGTCGGGCCGAGCGAGGGCTCCAAGGCGCGCGACGTCCTGACCAAGCCGGACGACCTCCCCGGCGTCCTCGCGGAGCTGCGCGGCGGCGGCTGAGCGGACGGCGCGGCGGCGGCCGAGTCGGCCGCGCGGCGACGCCCGGGTGTCGCCGAGGTGGCGCGGAGGCCACGGGACGCGACCGGGCGCGGGGCATTGCGGAATGATGCGAAATCTTGCCCTCTTTCGAACGTGTTGGCTGTCGCCCAGTGGGCATTGCCGTTCCTAGACTGGTTTCCAGAAGATCGGCCACGAGCGCCCTCAAAGGAGGCCCGGCGTGAGCATCGGTGAGACCTTGGCGGAGGAGCGCGAGCGGGCCGGTCTCTCGGTGACACAGGTGAGCCTCCAGACCCGGATACGCGAGACCGTGATCCGGAACATGGAGGCCGACGACTTCTCGGCGTGCGGCGGCAACTTCTACGCCCGCGGCCACATCCGCAGCATCTCGCGGGTCATTGGCATCGACCCGGAGCCGCTCGTCGCCGAGTTCGACGCGACGCACGGCGGCGCGCCGCAGCCCGTCTCGGCGGTGTCGGCGTTCGAGCCGGAGCAGCCCGTCGCGTTCCGCGAGCGCCGCTCGCCGAACTGGAGCGCCGCAATGGCGCTCGCGCTCGCCCTCGTGGTCATCTACGGGGTCGTCCAGGTCGTCGGGAACGGCGGGGAGAGCGAGCACCGCACCGCGCGGCAGGTCGCCGGGACGCCCGCGCCGCCGACCACCGCCCCGCCCGCGCCGCCGAAGCACGACGGCCCGGTCGCGACCGCGAAGCGCACCAAGGTGGAGGTGCGGGTCGAGGCCAAGCGGACGACGTGGCTGAACGTCCGCGACGACCGCGGCAAGACGCTGTTCAGCGGCATGCTCCGCAAGGGCGACGAGAAGGAGTTCACCGCGAAGAAGAAGGTCAGCCTGGTGATCGGCGTCGGCGGCAGCGTCGGCCTGACCGTCAACGGCAAGGACCTCGGCTCGCCCGGCAAGGGCAAGGGCGTCCAGCGGGTGAGCTTCGACCGGAACGACCCCGAGCCCGCCTGACCCGCCCCGCCGCGCCGGGCGGACGCCGCGCGGCCCGGATCGGACGGGTTGCTGGTCTTCCCCGGGGTCCGGGCGCATTACCTTAGGGGCATGTCAACTCGCCGCAAGGTCTCGCTCATCACCCTCGGCTGCGCCCGCAACGAGGTCGACTCCGAGGAGCTCGCCGCGCGCATCGAGGACGCGGGCTGGGACCTGGCGGACGGCGCCGACGGCACGGACGGCGCCGACGTGGTGGTCGTCAACACCTGCGGCTTCATCGAGGCCGCGAAGAAGGACTCCATCGACACGCTGCTCGCCGCGCACGACTCGGGCGCGAAGGTCGTCGCGGCGGGCTGCATGGCGGAGCGGTACGGGCGCGAGCTGGCCGAGGCGCTGCCGGAGGCCGACGCCGTGCTCGGCTTCGACGACTACGCCGACATCGGCGACCGGCTCGACGACGTCCTCGCCGGGCGCAGGCGAGACGCGCACACGCCGCGCGACCGGCGCGTCCTGCTGCCGATCAGCCCGGTGGAGCGCGCGTCGGCGGCGGTGGCGATCCCCGGCCACGGCGGGCCCGAGGACCTGCCGGACGGGGTGGCGCCCGCGTCCGGCCCGCGGGTGCTGCGGCGGCGGCTCGGCGGCGGCCCGGTCGCGCCGCTGAAGCTGGCCTCCGGCTGCGACCGGCGGTGCACGTTCTGCGCGATCCCGGCGTTCCGCGGCGCGTACGTGTCGCGGCCGCCCGCGGAGGTGCTGGCGGAGGCGCGGTGGCTCGCCGGGCACGGCGTGCGCGAGCTGTTCCTCGTCAGCGAGAACTCGACGTCCTACGGCAAGGACCTGGGCGACCTGCGGGCGCTGGAGAAGCTGCTGCCGGAGCTCGCCGCCGTCGACGGGATCGAGCGCGTCCGGGTGAGCTACCTGCAACCCGCCGAGACGCGGCCGGGCCTGATCGAGGCGATCTGCGGGACGCCCGGCGTCGCCCCCTACTTCGACCTGTCGTTCCAGCACGCGAGCGGCCCGGTGCTGCGGTCGATGCGGCGGTTCGGCGACCGGGAGCGGTTCCTCGGGCTGCTCGACCGGATCCGCGAGCTGGCCCCCGAGGCGGGCGTCCGGTCGAACTTCATCGTCGGGTTCCCCGGCGAGACCGAGGACGACGTCGACGAGCTGGCCGAGTTCCTGTCCGCCGCCCGGCTGGACGCGATCGGCGTGTTCGGCTACTCCGACGAGGACGGCACCGAGGCCGCCGAACTCGACGGCAAGCTAGCCGAGGCGGAGGTCGCCGCCCGCGTCGAGGAGCTGTCCAGCCTCGCCGACGAATTGACCGCCCAGCGCGCCGAGGACCGGATCGGCACGGCGGTCAGCGTCCTGCTGGAGGACAAGGCGGACGACGGCCTGGTCGAGGGGCGCGCCGAGCACCAGGCGCCGGAGGTGGACGGCACGGTCCGCGTCCGCGGCGCCGGGCTCGCCCTCGGCGACATCGTCGCGGCCCGGGTGACCGGCAGCGACGGCGTGGACCTGACCGCGGACGTGTCGTGATCGCGGGCACCCCGGACCCGGTCGCGGGCTCGCAGGGCCCGCCGCCCGCCGGCGTCTGGAACGTCGCGAACGCGCTGACCCTCGTGCGCATCGCGCTGGTGCCGGTGTTCGTCTGGTTCCTGTTCCTGGACGGCGACGGCTGGCGGCTCGCCGCGTTCGCCGTGTTCGCCGCCGCCTCGATCACCGACAAGATCGACGGTGATCTGGCCCGGGCCCGCGGCCTGGTGACCGACTTCGGCAAGATCGCCGACCCGATCGCCGACAAGGCGCTCACCGGCGCGGCCCTCGTCAGCCTGTCGCTGATGGGGGAGCTGTGGTGGTGGGTCACCGTGGTGATCATGGTCCGCGAGATCGGGATCACGGTGCTGCGGTTCATCGTGATCCGGCGCGGCGTGATCCCGGCGAGCAAGGGCGGCAAGCTGAAGACGATGCTCCAGGTCATCGCGATCGGCCTGTACATCCTGCCCGGCCCGCTCGACCCGCTGCGCTGGGCCACGATGGGCGCGGCGCTGGTCGTCACGGTCGTCACGGGCGTGGACTACGTCGTCCAGGCGTGGCGGCTCGGCCGCGGGCCCGCCGCCTCCTGACCGGGGTTCGGGGTGGGCTGCGGGACCACGCCCACCCCGGTCGTGGCCCCGCAGCCCCGATCGCGGCGCCGCGATGCACGATTATCCCCGCGATCCCGCGCGCGCACGAATCGGGGGAATGAGGTCTGACTCACAATGTGACCTGCGATTCCCGAAAGGGTCGGGCGGGGGACCCGCGGGTCCGGGCGACGATGCGCGTCCCGGCCGCCGCGCCCGTCGCGCGCACTGTCGGACGGGGCGGGGACGCGGAGCACAATGCGCGGCCGTCCCTTTCACCGGCGACGGAAATGGGAAATGGGGTTGGACCGGTTCGATCTTCCGGGGGCGCCGCCGTCCGCATTCGGACTCTTTCCCCCGTCAACCGGCGGGCGGCCGGGTCCGTCCCGCGACCGGGCCGCCGGTAGATTCGGGACGCCCGGGACCCAGCCCCTGGACTGCCGAAACGAGGACGCGATGCGGGTCGAACTGCTCACCGTCGGGGACGAGCTGCTCCTCGGCGACACGGTCAACGGCAACGCCGCCTGGCTCGGCCGCAGGCTCGCCGACCACGGCGTCGACGTCACCCGCAGCGTGGTCGTCGGCGACGAGCTGGACGTGATCGTCGAGGCGGTGGAGGCGGCGCTCGGCCGCGCCGACGCGGTGATCACGACCGGCGGGCTCGGCCCCACCTACGACGACCTGACCCGCGACGCGCTCGCCAAGGCGGCCGGGGTCGCGCTCGTCCGGGACGCGGGCCTGGAGCGGCGGCTGCGCGAGCGGGTCGCGCGGGCCGGGCGCGAGCTGCGGCCGATGGCGCTGCGGATGGCGGACGTCCCCGCGGGCGCGCGGATCCTGCGCAACTCGGCCGGGTCGGCGCCCGGCCTGCGGGTCGAGCTGCCCGGCGGGGTCGTCTACGCGCTGCCCGGCGTCCCGTTCGAGATGCGGACGATCGTCGACGAGGTCGTCCTGCCCGAGCTGGCGGAGACCGCCGGGCTGCCCGCGGTGGCGCGCCGCACGCTGCGCACCGCCCGGATGTGGGAGTCGGTGGTCGCGTCGCGGCTCGCCGAGGTGGAGGCGATGGACGGCGTCCGGCTCGCCTACCTCCCGGACCCGGCCGAGGTGAAGGTCCGGATCACGGTCGCGGGCCGGGACGCCGCCGGACGGCTCGCCGGCGTCGAGGCGCGCGTCCGGGAGCTGCTCGGCGACGCCGTGTACGGGGCCGAGGACGAGTCGCTCGACCGGGTCGTCCACCGGCTGCTCGCCGAGCGGTCCGCGACGGTCGCGACGGCGGAGTCGCTGACCGGCGGCCTGATCGGCGCGGAGCTGACCGCGATGCCCGGGTCGTCGGCGACGTTCGCGGGCGGCCTCGTGACGTACGCCACGGACGCGAAGCGGGACATGCTCGGCGTCCCGGCGGACCTGCTCGCCGCGCACGGGGCCGTCCACCCGGACGTGGCCGCCGCGATGGCGGCCGGCGCGCGGGACGCGCTCGGCGCGACCTACGGGCTCGCGGTGACCGGCGTCGCCGGACC
The DNA here is from genome assembly GCF_001552135.1 of Actinomadura chibensis NBRC 106107. Classification (GTDB taxonomy): domain Bacteria; phylum Actinomycetota; class Actinomycetes; order Streptosporangiales; family Streptosporangiaceae; genus Spirillospora; species Spirillospora chibensis. The sequence continues at coordinate 111,265 of NZ_BCQP01000002.1, forward strand.
CGAGCCGCAGGACGGCCGCGAGGTCGGAACGGTCTACATCGGCGTGGCCGGTCCCGGAAAATCGCCCGTCGTGGCCGCGCCGCGACTTCCCGTGCCCGGCGCCGGGCCCGAGACCCGGGCGGTGATCCGGCGGATGACCGTCGTGCACGCGCTTGAGCTGCTGAGACGCGTCCTGCTCGGGCTCTCGGGGCCGGATCCGGAGGACCCGGCTCGGGAAGATCGGGAAGATCCGGGCTGATTACAGCGTTACGTTCCGAGCGAACACGAAATCAACGGTCTGCCATGGCCGCCGTCAAGGCGGGTACGGTGGAACCGGCAGATGGTCCGAACTGAGGGAGGGAGCGAGACGATGGTCCTGCTTCGCCAGCTGCTCGGTGACGTACTGCGGCAGCTGCGGCTGCGCCAGGGACGCACCCTCCGTGAGGTGTCCGCGGCGGCGCGGGTGTCACTCGGCTACCTGTCCGAGGTCGAACGGGGGCAGAAGGAGGCTTCTTCGGAACTGCTCTCCTCGATCTGCAAGGCGCTCGGGGTCCCGCTGTCGCACGTGCTCAGGGAAGTGGCGGACCAACTCGCCCTCGCCGAGCTGCAGCACGAGCCGGTCATGGCGGGCGCGCCGGAGCACGAGCGCATCCCCACCGAGCGCATCCCGGAGACGCCCGAGGAGATCACCGGGGAGTTCCGCGGCGACATGGTCGCCGCCTGACGCTCCTGGATATACGTACATTCCTCGTCCGCGGGGTTCGTGCGGGGGCTCGCCCCTCCGCGCCGTCCCGCCCGAGCTGAGGCCGCGCGGTGTGCGCGGCCTCACGTATGACCGCGGCATTTGCGGGGATGGTCCCGTGTTGTACCGGACAACCGTAACGACGCGGAAGGAGCCCATCATGGCGGCGGTCAAGAGCCCGCTCAGCGACGAGGCCCTCAAGGTCACCGGGGACGCCCTACAGGGCTCCCTCATCGACCTCATCGATCTGTCCCTCCTCGCCAAGCAGGCCCACTGGAACCTCACCGGGCGCAACTTCAAGGTCGTCCACGAGCACCTGGACGAGATCGTCGCCCTCGCGCGCGGCGGCCAGGACGACGTGGCGGAGCGCGCCATCGCGATCGGCGTGAACCCGGACGGCCGCTCCCGCACGGTCGCCGACCGCACGACGCTCGCGCAGCTGGAGGCCGGGTACCTGGCCGACGACAAGGTCGTCGCCGCGATCACCGACATCCTGGCGCAGATCATCGGCCGGTTCCGGGAGCGCATCGAGGCGACCGACGAGGCCGACCCGGTCACCCAGGACCTGCTGATCAGCCTCGCCGCGCAGCTTGAGAAGCAGCACTGGATGTTCCAGGCCCAGGTCTGACGCGTCCGCGCCCCGTCGCGGGCGCGACGAGGCCCCGGTCCCCGCCGCCGTCACGGCGGGGGCCGGGGCTTCGCCGTTCTCGCCTAGTGGTCAGGGCGGCAGGTGCGCGAGGACGGTCTCCGCGAACTCGGCGGCGAGCGGGCTCAGCGCGTCGAACCGGCGGGCGGCCCACCCGGCGGAGAGCGGCGGCAGGTCCGGTACCGGGACGAGCCGGACGCCGCCCCGCCCGCGTCCCCAGCCGGGCAGCGCGGGCAGGATCGCGTGGCCGAGGCCGAGCTCGGCGAGCAGGAGGGCGGTGTCCCAGTCGGCGACGCTCGTCGTGGACGTCAGCCGCACCCCGTGCCGTCCGAGGTGCTCCTCCAGGTGGACGCGGGACGTCGAGTGCTCCGGCAGCTCGATGTGCCGGATGCCGGACAGGTCGTCCAGCGCGACGGACACCCGCGCCGCCAGCGGGTCGCCGGAGTGGACGGCGAGCATCCAGGGCAGCTCGCGGGACGGGCGCTGCTCGACGCCGTCCAGCGGCGGCCCGATCGTCACCCACGCGAGGTCGGCGGCGTGCGCGCGGACGGCCTCCAGGCACCGGCGGCTTGACCCGGCCGTCTCGAACTGCAGCGCCGTCTCGGGATGGCGCTCGCGGAACGCGGCGACGCCCGCCGCCATGAAGTGCCGGACGGTCGTCGCCCCGGTCGCGACGCGGACCGTCCCGCCGACGCCGCGGCGCAGGTCGTCCAGGCGGCGCAGCGCCGCGTCCAGGCCCGCGATGCCCTCGGCGGCGGCCCGCTCCAGGACGCGTCCGGCCCCGGTCGGCACGACGCCGCGCGGGCGCCGCTCCAGCAGCACGAGCCCCGTCTCCCGTTCGAGCCGCTTGACGTGCTGGCTGACCGCCGACTGGCTGCACGACAGGTCGCGGGCGACGGCGGAGAGGTTGCCCGCCGCGCAGACGGCCACGAACACGCGGAGATCGTCCAGGGTCATCTGCCCAAGGTAGAGCTGGGGGATCGATAAGGAAACCCGAGAATTGACTTGGAACGATCCCCGGCCGAGGATGCGGAGGACGGGCGCAGGATCCGGCGACCCGAGTGAACCGGCGGCGACCCGCCCGCGCGTCCCCGGGGGGCCGGGCGGGCGCCGACCGTGTCCGGCTAGCCGGGGGCGGGCTGGCAGCGGGGACACCAGAACGTGGCCCGCTCGCCCACCCGGGACGCCTGGTCGCGCCGCTCGATCCGGGCGCCGCAGCGGCGGCAGGGGCGCCCGGCCCGCCCGTACACCCAGTGCTCGCGGCCCCGTCCCAGGTCACCGGTCGTGATGTGGCCGTGCCGCGCCTTGTTGAGGTCCAGGAGCCGGTGAGCGAGCTCCACCAGCCCTTGCAGGTCGGGGACGTCCCGTACGGGGGTCCACGGATGTACGCCCCGCAGGAACAGGATCTCGGCCTTGTAGACGTTCCCGATCCCGGCGAGCAGGGTCTGGTCGAGCAGCGCCTCGCCGATCGCCTGGTCGGGCCGCCCGGCCAGGCGGGAGGCCGCCTCGGCGGCGAGCCCCCCGTCCCACGCCGGGTCGAGCAGGTCGGGCCCGAGATGGCCGACCGCCGTGTCCTCCTCGGCGGTCCGCAGCAGCTCCACCAGGCCGAGGGAGTAGCCCGAGGCCTGCCATTCGGCGTTGGCCAGCACGAGCCGGACGCGGTGGTCGCGCGGCGGCGGCCCGGCCGGGCCGATCCGCCAGCGCCCCTCCATCAGCAGGTGCGTGTGGACGGTCAGCCCGCCCTCCACCCGGATGAGCAGGTGCTTGCCGCGCGGCTCGGCGGCGAGGACCGTCCGGCCGCGCAGGTCGGCGGTCGCGAACCGGGGGACGCGGAAGTCCGAGCGCGTGAGCGGCCGCCCGGCGAGCGCCTCGCGCAGCCTGCGGGCGGTCAGCCAGACGACGTCACCTTCCGGCATGGGGACTCAGATGAAGGAGGGGCTTTCCCAGGCGGACGGGTCCTCGGTGAGCTTGCGGACGGGCTCCGGCAGCTCGCCTGCCGCGATGTGGGACAGCATGACCTGCTCCAGGATGGACCGCTCGCTGGCGCGCAGCGCGATCCACACCTCCTGCAGGGAGCTCGCGGGCCCCTCGTACCCGACGTGCTCGGGGCGCTCGCCCCGGACGCCGAGCAGCGGCCCGTCGATGGCGCGGATGATGTCGGCGAGCGAGATCTCCTCGGCCGGGCGCGCCAGCCAGTAGCCGCCCTCCGGCCCCCGCTGGCTCCGGACGAGGCCGGACCGGCGGAGCTGGCCGAGGATGTTCTCCAGGAACTTGGGCGGTATCTGCTGCGCCTCGGCGAGCTGGACCGCGGTCACCGGGCGGGACCCGGCGACCGCCAGCTCGGCGGAGGCGCGCAAGGCGTAGTCGACCCGGGCGGACAATCGCATGTACGCATTATCCCTTGTCGTCCGCACCGCTCGGACCGGCGGGGCCGCCGCGGGCGTGACACGCCCGCCGGAACCGGGCTCTTGTCCGGCGGGCGCGCCACGGGCCGGCGGGCCGCTCTCCGGCGGTCCCGGCCGGGCCTCGCGGGCCCGGCCGGGAGCGGTCGGATGCGGTCAGTTCACGGCCGGTTCGCGGTTGGTTCGCGGTCAGTTCGCGGTGGTCAGGCCGAGCAGCTCGGCGGCGGCCTGGGCGTTGGCGGCGGCGGCCCCGTAGGTGGCCATGTACACCGCGGAGCCGGGACGCCACACCGGGAGCCCCATCTCCACGACGACCGTGTCGGGACGGGCCGTCAGCAGCGCGTTGGCGAGCGCGCGCTGGCCCGCGTGGCGGTGCGCGTCCCGCAGCACGATGATCAGACCGCGGTCCTTGGCACGGTCCAAGACCTTCTCCACCGTTCCGTCCGCGCCGTCCGCCTGAACAGCGTCCGGCGCCCACGGACCGAGGCCCCACGGGGTCGGGCCGACCGCGATGTTGCCGCTCGACTCCGTCTCGACGACGAGCGGCGCCGAGTCCCAGCCGGGCAGCGAGCCCGACACCCGCACGGCGCGGCGCGCGGCCTCCAGCCCGGCGGCCCGGTCGACGACGGCGGCGGTGTGGCCCGCGAGCCACTCCTTCAGCCGCCGCGTGCGGTCCCCGGCGTCCCACAGGCGCTCCGCCGCGAGCCGTCCGGTGCGGACCGCCTCGCCGATCGCGGCGAGCGTCGCCTCGACCGTCTCGGCGTGCTCGTTCGGGCCGAGGCACAGCAGGTCGGCGCCCGCGATGAGGGCCCGCACGGACGCCTCGGGGATGCCGATCGCGCCGCTCGCGCCCTCCATGTCCAGCGCGTCGGTGACGATCACGCCCTGGTAGCCGAGGTGCTCGCGGAGCAGTCCGGTGATCGCCTCGGGGGAGAGGGTCGCCGGCACGCCGCGGGTGATGGCGGGCAGGTTGAGGTGCCCGGTCATCACCGCGCGGGTGCCGGCCTCGATCGCCGCCCGGAACGGGACGAGTTCGCGCCTGTCCAGCAGTTCCAGGTCGGCGTCGACGAGCGGGATGGACAGGTGCGAGTCGTCCACGGTCGCGCCGTGGCCGGGGAAGTGCTTCGCGCAGGCGGCGACGCCCGCCTCCTGCGTCCCCGCGACGGACGCGGCGGCGTGCCGCGCGACCAGCTCGGGGTCGGCGCCGAACGAGCGGGTGCCGATCACCGGGTTGTCGTCGGCGGTGTTGACGTCCACCGACGGCGCGAAGTTGAAGTTGACGCCGACCTCGGCGAGCTCGGCGCCGAGCGAGCGGTAGATCCGCCGGGTCAGCTCCGGGTCGTCCACGGCGCCGAGCGCCGCGTTGCCCGGGTAGGGGCTGCCCGCCCGGTGACCGCCGAGCCGGGTGACGTCGCCGCCCTCCTCGTCGATGGTCACGAACGGGTCGCCGGCCTTGCGCATCTGCGCGGTGAGCGCGGCGAGGGACTCCGGGCTCGGGACGTTCCCGGTCAGCGCGAACAGCGTCACGCCGCCGAGCCCGGCCTCAAGCTCGTCGAGCACCCAGCGGGGCGCGGTCGGACCGGGGAAGGAGGGGAGGAGCGTGCCGCGGGCGAGCCGGTCGATCTCGGCCGCGGTCGCGATGTCGTTGGTCGTCACCCCTTCACCGCCCCGGCGGTGAGTCCGGACACCATTCGGCGCTGGACGAGCAGGAAGAAGGCGATCACGGGAATGGTCAGCAGCGTCGACGCCGCCATGATGGGCCCCCATGCGTTTCCGCTGCGGCCGAAGAAGAACTGCAGCATGATCGGGAGGGTGTACTTGTTCTGGTCGTCGAGGAACGTGAACGCGAAGATGAACTCGTTCCACGCGGTGATGAACGAGAAGATGCTGGTCGCGACCAGACCGGGCGCGACGAGCGGGAGCATGACGCGGAAGAACGTGCGGATCGGGCCGGCGCCGTCGATGGCGGCGGCCTCCTCCAGTTCGCGCGGCACCGCGGCGACGAATCCCCGCAGCATCCAGATCGCGAACGGCACGGCGAAACCGATGTAGACGATGGAGAGGCCGGCCAGGCTGTTCAGCAGCTCCAGCCGCTTGAGGTCGAGGAAGAGCGGGATGACCAGCGCCTCCAGCGGCACCATCTGGACCACCAGCAGCATGACCAGGAACGTGGTGCGGAACCGGAAGCGGAACCGCGCCACCGCGACGGCGGCCAGCAGCGAGAGCAGGCTCGACACGATGACGGTGACGATGGCGAGGATCGCGCTGTTGCGGAAGTACTCCCAGAAGGAGACCTCGGCGATCCCGCCGTTCAGGACGAGGTCGAAGTGCGCGAGCGTCGGATGGGACGGGAAGGGCTTCGGCGTCGTGCTGAAGATCTCGGTGTTCGGCTTGAAGGCCGTGGAGACCATCCAGAACACCGGGAAGACCGCGAAGATGAAGACGAGGAGGCCCGTCCCGTTGAGAAGTACCTTGCGCCAGCGCTTGGAGGCTCCGGGGCGGCGGCCGCCCGCGTGCGCGGCGGGCCGCGGACCGGGGCGCCGCGCCGTCGTGGCCGTCACTTCATCTCCCCCTGTCGGACCATGACCCGGACGTAGAGGGCCGTGACGATGAGCAGGATGATCGTGAGCACGAGCGCGATCGCCGAGCCCATGCCGAGCTTCGGATTCATCGACCCGAAGGCCTCCGAGTAGGCGTACAGCGACAGGTTGAACGCGTCGCGGTTGGCCAGCCCGGACATGATGAAGAGCTGCGTGAAGACCTTGAAGTCCCAGATGATCGACATGACGATCAGCACGAGGAAGATCGGCTTGAGCATCGGGTAGGTGAGGCTCCAGAACGTCCGCCACGGGCCCGAGCCGTCCACCCGGGCCGCCTCGTACAGTTCGCCGGGGACGCTCTTCAGCCCCGCGAGCACCGACACCGCGACGAACGGGCACGCCTGCCAGACGACGCACACGGTGAGGACGGTGTAGGTGGACAGCGGGGTCGCGAACCAGTTGTAGTCGTTCCAGCCGCCGCCGACGAGGAAGTTCGGCAGCAGGTCGAGGAACCAGTTGACGACGCCGCCGGTCGAGCCGAACAGCCAGCTGAAGATGATCGCCGCCGTCACCGGCGGGGTCGCCCAGGCGACCATGACGCCGCCCGCGACGAAGGACGACATCTTCCGGCCGAGCTTGTTGAGCAGCAGCCCCACCAGCGTGCCGACGACCATGGTGAGGGTCACCGCGACGACGGCGAACAGCACCGTGTGCCGGAGGGTCTGCCAGAAGAAGGGGTCATTGAGGATCTTGTCGAAGTTCTCCGTCCCGACCTGCTCGGCCGGCTCCCCGCGCAACTGGCGGTTGCCGACCTTCTGGAACGACATGATCCCGATCTGGATCATGGGCCAGAACATCAGGACGACGATCACGACCACGGTCGGCGCGATCAGCAGGTACGGCCCGAATCGGGGCCTGCGGCGGGCGCGCGCCCGGCCGGACGATCTCCGGCCGGGCGCCTTGCCCACCGCGGGTGCGGTGTCGAGCATGGACGTTCCGATCAGCCGGGTACTACGGGTTCAGCAGGGTGTTGGCCTGCTCGTTCGCCTTCTTCATCTCCGCGTCCGCGGGCTTGCCCTGCATGATCGCCTTGACCGCGTTCGGCAGCACCTTCTTGGCCTGCTCGAACTCGCCCCACCCGGCGCTGATCGGCGGGAACTTGGTGTTGGTGGCGATCTGGGTGAAGACCTGCAGCTTGGGGTCGCTGAACGAGACGTCCGAGCGCATGGACGAGAAGCCGCTGTAGTCGGCCCACGCCTTGGCGTTCTTGGCGTTGTTCAGCACGGTGATGTAGTCGAAGGCCGCGCTCTTGGCCTTGCTGTCCTTCCAGACGGCGAGGTCGGAGCCGCCCGCCATCACGGGAGCGTTCCCGCCAGCCTTGCTCGGGATGGGGAAGACGCCCCACTTGTCCTGGTTCTTCGTGGAGATCTTCTTCATCTCCTTGAGGGACCAGCTTCCGTCGAAGTACATGCCGAGCTTGCCGAGGGCGAAGTCGCGCTGCGGACCCTCAAGCTCGTTCTTGCCGATGTACTTCTCGGGCGCGACCTTGTCCTTGTTGACGAGGCCGGCGTAGAAGCTGACGGCCTCGACGGCGGCGGGCTGGTCGAGCTGGCCCTTCCAGGCGTCGCCCTCCTTGGTGGCCACGTCGCCGTTGTTGCCCCAGATGAAGCTGAGCAGGGCGTTGGTCTGGTCGCTCGGGACGCCGATGCCCGGAACCTTCTTGGAGTCCTGGATCTTCTTCGCCGCGGCGGAGAGCTCGGCCCAGGTCTTCGGCGGCTGGATGTTCAGCTCCTGGAACCAGTCCGTGCGGTACCAGACGCCCCGGACGCCGCCGTACCACGGCACCGCGTAGGTCTTGCCGCTCGCCTGGTCGTTCTCCAGCGCGGTCTTGTTCAGCGTCTTGCCGTCCGCCCAGCCGCCGAACTCGTCGGTGATCTCGGCGAGGTTGCCCTGCTCGATGTGCGACTGGACGTCGGTGTTGCCCAGCTCGGTGACGTCCGGGCCCTCGCCCCCGGCCGCCGCCTTCTGGAACGTGGTCGCGACCTGCGGCCACGGGACGTACTTGATCTGCACGTCGGTGTTCGGGTGCTTGGTCTTGAAGTCGGCCTCGACGGTGTCCAGGAACTTCGTCTGCTCCGGCGTTCCCTCGCCCATCATCCAGACCTTGAGCTGCGCCGGGTCCTTGGCCCCCGCGCTCCCCTTGTCGTCCTTGTCGTCGCCGCCGCAGGCCGTGGCGGCCAGGGCGATCGCGGCCACCGTAGCCGCAACCTTGATGTACTTCACTGGGGATCCTTTCCGGCATCGCCTCGCGCGGCCTTGTGGCCTGCGGTGCGAGGGGAGATGGGGACCCTTTAGGGTCCCAGCCATGCCCCTCTCGCGTTCGCAACGCTCGCGGGCGCCCTGCTCGCCAGTCCGCGCTCTGCGCGCGCCCCCGGTCCGGGGTACCGGACCGGTCGGCGCTTGGGCGTAAACTAACAAGAAACTTTCCTAAACAAAACCTGCCGTTAGCGGATTGAGACATCGAGGGGTACCAGCATGGTCGCCAACCGCCCGGGAACGCCGAGGCTGCTGCGCGAGCTCAACGATCGCGCGGCCCTGGACCTGCTCGTGCGCCAGGGTCCGCTGACCCGCGCGCAGATCGGGGAGCACACCGGGCTCTCCAAGGTAACCGCCTCCCAGCTGTTGTCGCGCCTGGAGGACCGCGGGCTGGTCTCCGTCGTGGGATCGCAGGCCGGGGGGCGCGGGCCGAACGCCGCGCTGTACGCGGTCGTCCCGTCCAGCGCCTACGTGGCGGGCCTGGAGGTCGGGCCGGACGGCGTCACCGCGGGCGTCGCCGACATCACCGGGCACATGGTCGCCCAGGTCACCGTGGACCCGAACGGCGCCGACGAGCCGGTGAAGATGGTGCACAGCGCCGTCGTGAAGGCGTGCCGCTCCGCCCGGGTCGCGCTGTCCAGGCTGAGCGCGTTCGTGATCGGCACCCCCGGCGTCGTCGACCCGCGGTCCGGCGACGTGCAGTTCTCCTTCGACCTGCCCGCCTGGCACGAGGGCGTCCTCGCCGCGCTGCGCACCGACCTGCGCCGTCCCGTGACGATCGAGAACGACGTGAACCTCGCCGCCATCGCCGAACGCGCCTACGGGGTCGCCCACGACACGCCCGACTTCGCGCTGATGTGGCTGGACCGCGGCATGGGCCTCTCGGTCATGCTGGGCGGACGGCTGCACCGCGGCCGGTGGGGCGGCGCGGGCGAGATCGGGTACCTGCCCGTGCCCGGCGCCCCGCTGCCGATCGGCTCCGCCCGCCGCGCCCCCGTGGACGAGGGCGTCACCGAGTCGACGTCCTGGGGGATCCCGACCCTCGCGGGCGGCTACGGCGCCCTCGTCGGCGCCGACGCCGTCCGGTCGCTCGCCCACGAGCACGGCGTCACCGAGCCGACCGCCGTGGAGTGCGTCCGCGCGGCCGCCGCCGACGAGACCCGCGGCGGCGCGTTCCTCGACGACCTCGCCCGCCGCATCTCCTACGGCGTGACCTCGGTGAACATCGTCCTGGACCCGGGACTCGTGGTGCTGTCGGGCAGCCTCGGGCGGGCGGGCGGACGGCCCCTCGCCCGCCGCATCGAGGAGATCGTCGGGCGGATCAGCCCGACCAGCCCGACCGTGTCCGTCACCGAGGTGGAGGGCAACCCCGTCCTGCGCGGGGCGCTGTACGCGGCGCTGGAGCAGGCGCGGGACGACGTGTTCTCGACGGCGGGCGCGTCCTAGCCCTCCTTCCGGTCTTTTCCGGCTCCGGGAACGCGAAAGCGCCCCCGCCGATGGCGGAGGCGCTCGCTGACGCGTTCCCCGTGAACCCCGATACCGGGCCTGACCTGGCCGACGCCGCTACTTGGCGGACGTCGCCTCGGCCGGCTCCGGGAGGCGCCGCGGGTCGTTCAGCGCCCTGTCGATGACGGTCTGACTGATGATCTGGCGCCTGCGCCGGAGCGCGGCGGCCTTGCGTGCCGTAGGTGTCATGGTGAAACCCCGTTCCGCGGCGGCGTTCCCCCCGCCACCGCAACCCCGTGATGACCCCATGTTCTCAAACGAGAGGCTCGTCGGGGATCCGTCCGAGGAATGAAATCGGTGTCAGACCAAGTGGGGAGAACGGCCTCGGTCCACAGGCGGGTCCGGCCCTGGGATCATGGGAACGCAGTCACCCACCGGCCCGTTGGGGGAACCGTGACCGATCGACCAAGGGTATGCCATGGCGCTGCGTGAGCGGCTGCGCAGGCTCGTCCAGAAGCCCGGAAGCGTCGACCTCGCGCCCTTCCGCGCCCTGGTCGCGGCGGCCGCCGAGCGCGAGGACGCCGCCCGGAGGCTGTCCGACGAGGAGCTGACCGCCGCCGCGTCCGCCCTCCGCCGCGAGGAGGACCTCGCCGAGCTGTGCGCGCTCGGCCGCGAGGCCGCCCGGCGGACGCTCGGCGAGCGCCCGTTCGACGTCCAGCTCGTCGGGACGCTCGCGCTGCTGTCCGGGCACGTCGCCGAGATGGCGACCGGCGAGGGCAAGACGCTCTCCGGCGCTTTGGCCGCCGCCGGATACGCCTTGCGCGGACGCCAGGTTCACGTGATGTCCGTCAACGATTATCTGGCGCGGCGTGACGCCGAGTGGATGGGACCGCTGTACGCGATGCTCGGCGTCACCGTCGGCTGGGTCGGGCAGTCGTCCACGCCGGAGGAGCGGCGCGCCGCCTACCGCGCGGACGTCACCTACGCCCCGGTCAGCGAGATCGGCTTCGACCTCCTGCGCGACCGGCTCGCCACCGACCCCGGCGACGTGGTGCTGCCCGAGCCGTCCGTCGCGCTGATCGACGAGGCCGACTCGGTGCTGGTGGACGAGGCCATGGTCCCGCTCGTCCTCGCGGGCGCCGCCGACCTCGACGCCGCCGACCCCCGGTACGCCGACCTCGTCCGGCGGCTGCGGCCCGGCCTGCACTACGCCGCCGACGACGAGTCGCGAAACGTCCAGCTCACCCCGGCGGGGGCGCGCGAGGTGGAGCGCGTCCTCGATCTCGACCTGTACGCGCCGGAGAACCTCGCCGTCCTGACCGCCGTCAACGTCGCCCTGCACGCCGAGGTGCTGCTGAGCCGCGACGTCGACTACATCGTCCGGAACGGGGAGGTGAAGCTGATCAGCGAGTCGCGGGGCCGGGTCGCGCTGCTGCAGCGCTGGCCGGACGGCCTCCAGGCGGCGGTCGAGGCGAAGGAGGCGCTCGCGGCGTCGCCGAGCGGCGAGATCCTCGACTCGATCACCGTCCAGGAGCTCGTCGGGCGGTATCCCGTCCGGTGCGGCATGACCGGGACGGCGATGGCCGTATCCGGCCAGCTCACCGAGTTCTACTCGCTGCAGATCGCGGTGGTGCCGCCGAACCGGCCGTGCGTCCGCGACGACGAGCCCGACCGGCTCTACGCGACCTCCGCCGACAAGGAGGTCGCGATCGTCGAGGCGATCTCCGCCGCGCACGCCGCCGGGCGCCCGGTCCTGGTCGGCACCGGGGACGTCGCCGAGTCCGAGCGGCTCGCCCGGCGGCTCGCCCGCGCCGGGCTGGACCGGGTCGTCCTCAACGCCAAGAACGACGCCGAGGAGGCCGCGATCATCGCCGAGGCGGGGGCCTACGGCGCGATCACCGTGTCCACGCAGATGGCCGGGCGCGGGACCGACATCCGGCTCGGCGGCAGCCCGTCCGCCCCGCCCGGCACGGCCCCGGCGGAGGCGCCCGGCACCGACCACGACCGGGTCGCCGCGGCGGGCGGCCTGCTCGTCATCGGAACCGGCCGCTACCACAGCAGCCGCCTGGACGACCAGCTCCGAGGCCGCGCCGGACGGCAGGGCGACCCCGGCGGCTCGGTCTTCTTCACAAGCCTCCAGGACGACCTCGTCACCCGCTACGCGCCCGACGAGAAGACCAGGGCCGCGGCCGACGACGACGGGCTCATCACCGACAAGGGCGCCCACTGGATCGTCGGGCACGCCCAGCGCGTCGCGGAGGGCGTCGACCTCGAACTGCACCGCAACACGTGGCGCTACAACCAGCTGATCGGGCTCCAGCGCCGGGAGGTGCTCGCCGAACGCGCCGCCGTCCTCACCGGCGACGCCGCCGACCGGACCATGGCCGCCGACGCCCCCGGCAAGCACGCCGAAATGGTGAAGATCGCCGGAGCCGAGGCGGTGGCGGCTGCCGCGCGGCAGATCGTCCTGTACCACCTGGACCGCTGCTGGGCCGAGCACCTCGCCTTCCTCACGGACCTGCGCGAGGGCATCCACCTGCGCTCTCTCGGCCGGGGCCTCGACCCGCTGGTCGAGTTCAACCGCGAGGCGGTCCCGGCGGGCAAGCGCCTCCTCGGCGACGCGCGCAGCCGCTCCGTCGCCGCGTTCGAGGAGCTGACCGCCTCCGAAGACGGCATCGACCTCTCCGCCGCCGCCCTGAAACGCCCGTCCGCGACCTGGACCTACCTCGTCCACGACAACCCGTTCGGCTCCCTCGACGAACGCGCCCTCCGCGGCCTGATCAACATGTTTAAACCCCGCCGCCACTAACCCCACCCACCCCCCAAACCCAGCGCCCGCAGACCTGACCTGCGAAATCACCGCACCGCAGCGTCCGCGCGTGGTCAGTTGCGGAGGCGGAGGCCGCGGGGGGTTGGGTGGAAGCCCGCTGATTCCAGGGCGGCGGCTAGGGGGGAGTCGGTGATCGCCGTGCCGTCGGCGCGTTCGACGGTGAGCCTGCCGAGTGCGCCCTCGCGGACGGCGAGGGCCAGCGCGTCGACCGCCGGTTGCAGGACGGCGGGGTCGTCGTCCCAGGTCAGGAGAGTCCGGCCGCCGCGTTCGACGTAGAGGACGAGGCGGCCCTCGACCAGCGCGACGAGGGCGCCCGCCTTGCGGCCGGGCTTGTGGCCGCTTGCCACCTCGTCGTCGCGTTCGGGCCAGGGGAGGGCCGCGCCGTACGGGTTGGCCGGGTCGGCGGCGGCCAGGATGAGCGCCCGGTCGGCGGGCTTCGGGGGCGTCTCCCAGAGCGCGGAGATGTCGTCCGGCGCGACCGGGCCCGGCCGGAGGGCCCGCAGCCGGTCGACGGCGCCGGGCAGGGCGAACTGCGCGGCGCCCAGGCCCTCGACGAAGTAGCCGCGGCGGCACCGGCCGGTCTCCTCGAACGCCCGCAGCACCGGGTAGACGGCGGAGAACCCGCCGGGCGTGCGCTCGGCCGCGACCGCCCCGCGGATGACGATGCCGTACCGCTCAAGCAGCGCCTCGGCGAGAGCGTGCGAACGCAAGGTGGCCGTGGACTCGCGCTGGGGGAGCGGCCACCAGCGTCCGCCGACCGTGGGCGGACCCGTCCGGGAGGGCATGACGGGACGTCCGCGACGGGTCGACCGTGACCGGTGCGTCGGACGCCCCGAACCGAGCGCCGCGCGGAGCGGAGCCAGGGTGTCGTTGGTGAGGTGCCCGGACCAGACGAGATCCCAGACGGCGGTCACGAGGTCGGGGTCGTTGGCGGTGACGTGCTGGTTGACGCGGTCGGAGAGCGTCCGGAAGAAGAGCGCGCCGCCGTCGCCGAGCGTGTCCAGGACGGCCTGGTGGACGGGCGTGAGGGTGATCTCCGCGGGTTCCGGCATCAGCAGCGGCGCGGTGTCGGCCAGGTAGAGCGCCACCCAGCCGTCGCCGCCGGGCAGCCCGCCCTGGCCCGCCCACACGACCTCGCCCGCGGACGTCAACTCGTCCAGCATGGCGGGGGTGTAGCCGGGCACGCGGGACGGCAGCACCAGCGACTCCAGCGCGGACGCGGGCACCGCCGCGCCCTGCAACTGCTCGACCGTCTGGACGAGCGCGTCGACACCGCGCAGCCGGGACCCGCCGGTGATGCCGTGCCAGACCGGCAGGAAGCGGCCGAGCGACTCGGGCGGGGACGGCTCGACCTCGGCGCGCAGCCGGGCCAGCGAGCGGCGGCGGAGCGTCCGCAGCACGCCGGTGTCGCACCATTCGCCGGTCAGCGGGCCCGACACCTTCTCGACGGGCAGGAACTCGCCCTCGGCGACGCGTCCGGCACCGGCCAGCCTGCGCAGCGTCTCGACGACGACGGCCACGCCGAGGCCGAAGCGGGCGGCGGCCTCGTCCGCCCGGAACGGGCCGTGGGTGCGCGCGTACCGGGAGACCAGGTCGCCTAGCGGGTCGCCGACCGGTTCGAGGAACGCCTCCGGGACGCCCACCGGCAGCGGCGCGCCGAGCGCGTCGCGCAGCCGCCCGGCGTCCTCGATGGCGGCCCACCGCTCCTCTCCCGCGATCCGCACCCGAATCGCCCGCCGCGTCGCCTCCAGTTCGGCCAACCACCGCGAAACCTGAACCAGAACCCCCATCCCACCGTCTCCGACGCCCCCACCCCGTTCGGCGGCGTCGGTGGCCCCGGGGGGTTCGGTGATTTCGGCCGGTTCGGTGGTGGTGGCATCGGTCCGTTCGGTGAGTTCGGTTTCTTCGGCGATACCGGTGTGTTCGGGGGAAGCGGTGCGTGCGGCGACCTCTGCCGTGGTGAGGGGGCCGAGGGTGCGCAGGAGGTCGGCGACGCCCTCCATGTCGCGGGCGCGGCGGTCGGGGGCGAGGCGCTGGAGTTCGCGTTCGATCTCGGCCACCGCGTCGGGGTCGAGCAGTTCGCGCAGGTCGGCCTGGCCGAGCAGTTCGGCGAGCAGCGCGGAGTCGAGCGCGAGGGCCTGGGCGCGGCGTTCGGCGAGGGGCGAGTCGCCCTCGTACATGAACGCGCCGATGTACCGGAACAGCAGAGAGCGCGCGTAGGGCGACGGCTCGGGCGTCTCCACCTCGACCATGCGGACCTTGCGCCCGGACATGTCGCGCATGAGCTGCACCAGGCCGGGGACGTCGAACACGTCCTGGAGGCACTCCCGCATCGTCTCCAGGACGATGGGGAACGACGGGTACTTGCTGGCGACGGCGAGCAGTTGCGAGGCGCGCTGGCGTTGCTGCCACAGCGGCATCCGCTTGTCGGGACGGCGCCGGGGAAGCAGCAGCGAACGCGCCGCGCATTCACGGAACCGGGCGGCGAACAGGGCTGAGCCGCCCAGTTCGTCCACGACGATGCGCTCGATGTCGTCGGCGTCGAAGACGGCGAGGTCGAGGCCGGGCGCCTCGTCCATGTCGGGGATGCGGATGACGATGCCGTCGTCGGCGTGCATGGCCTGCGCGTCGACCCCGTACCGCTCGCGCAGGCGGCCCGCTATGGCGAGGGCCCAGGGCGCGTGCACCCGCGCGCCCAGCGGCGAGTGGACGACCATACGCCAGTCGCCGAGTTCGTCGCGGAACCGTTCGACGACCATGGTCCGGTCGTCGGGGACGTGGCCCGTGGCCTCCCGCTGCTCGGTGACGTAGGAGACGAGGTTGGCGGAGGCCCAGTCGTCCAGCCCGGCGGCGGTGACGCGGGCGCGGGCGTCGTCCGCGGGCAGGGCGGACAGCTCGCGGGTGAACGAGCCGAGCGCCCGGCCGAGCTCGGCGGGACGTCCGAGCGTGTCGCCGTGCCAGAACGGGAGCTTGCCCGGCTGGCCCGGCGCGGGGGAGACGAGGACGCGGTCGGGCGTGATGTCCTCGATGCGCCAGGAGCTCGCGCCGAGCACGAACACGTCGCCGACGCGTGACTCGTAGACCATTTCCTCATCGAGTTCGCCCACCCGGGATGCCTTCTCCCCGACGAGGAACACTCCGAACAGGCCGCGGTCTGGGATCGTCCCCCCGCTGGTCACCGCGAGGCGCTGCGCTCCCGGACGTTCGCGCAGTACACCGGTCACGCGGTCCCAGACGAGGCGGGGACGGAGTTCGCCGAACTCGTCGCTGGGATAGCGCCCGGCGAGCATGTCCAGGGTGGCCTCAAGCGCCGAGCGCGGGAGCGTCGAGTAGGGGGCGGCTCGCTTGACCAGCGACTCGAGGTCGTCAACGGTCCACTCGTCCATGGCGACCATGGCGACGATCTGCTGTGCGAGGACGTCCAGGGGGTTGCGCGGGTAGCGCAGTTCCTCGATCTCGCCTCCGCGCATGCGTTCCGCCACCACCGCCGTCTGGACGAGGTCGCCCCGGTACTTGGGGAAGATGACCCCCTTGGACACGGCGCCCACCTGGTGGCCCGCGCGTCCGACCCGCTGCAGCCCGTTGGCCACCGACGGCGGCGACTCCACCTGGACGACCAGGTCGACGGCCCCCATGTCGATGCCGAGTTCCAGGCTGGACGTCGCGACGACCGCCGGCAGGCGGCCCTCCTTCAGCGCGTTCTCGATGCCCGCCCGCTCCTCCTTGGAGACGGAGCCGTGGTGCGCACGGGCGATCTCTGAAGGCGCCCCCTTGGCCGCCCCCGCCTCGGCCATCAATTCGGCCGGGGAATGGTTCTCGGGGAGGGGCGCACCGGTCGCGCGCTCGTAGGCGAGTTCGTTCAGGCGTCCGCAGAGCCTCTCCGCCAACCGCCGGGAGTTGGCGAACACCAGCGTCGAGCGGTGCGCCTGGATGAGGTCGAGCAGACGGTCTTCGACATGGGGCCAGATGCTGCGCTGGCGGGCGTCGGCCGTACCGGAGTCGTCGACGAACTGGCCGACCTCGCCCATGTCCTCCACGGGGACGACGATGTCGAGGTCGAACACCTTGTCCGAGGGCGGCTGGACGACGGCGGCGGGCCTCGTCCCGCCGAGGAAGGCCGCCACCTCCCCGGTCGGACGGACGGTCGCCGACAGCCCGATGCGCTGGGCCGGGCGTTCGAGCAGGGCGTCCAGGCGTTCGAGGGACAGCGCCAGGTGCGCGCCGCGCTTGGTGCCCGCCACCGCGTGCACCTCGTCGACGATGACGGTCTCGACCCCGCGCAGCGACTCGCGCGCCTGCGAGGTGAGGATCAGGAACAGCGACTCCGGCGTCGTGATCAGGATGTCGGGCGGTTTCGCGGCCAGCCGCCGGCGCTCGTCGGCCGGGGTGTCGCCCGACCGCATTCCGACGCGGACGCCCGGCTCGGGCAGGCCGAGGCGGCGCGCCGCGTGGCGGATGCCGGTCAGCGGGGCGCGCAGGTTGCGCTCCACGTCGACGGCGAGGGCCTTCAGCGGCGACACGTACAGGACGCGGCAGCGCCGCAGCGGCTCGGCCGGGGCGTCGCCGGTCGCGAGCCGGTCGAGCGACCACAGGAACGCGGCGAGGGTCTTGCCGGAGCCGGTGGGCGCGACGACGAGCGTGTTCTCGCCGCTCGAGATCGACTCCCACGCCCCGGCCTGGGCGGGGGTGGGCGCGGCGAACGCCCCCGCGAACCAGTCGCGGGTCGCGGGGGAGAAGCGTTCGAGCACGTCACCGGCCATGGCGCCATAGTGCCTCGCGGGTCTGACATTCCGCCGCCGGGTGGCGCGCGTCACATTGTAAGCAAGCACTTGTCCGGGCAAGGTCTACGGGTAGGACACCCGCCCTCAGGACCCTTCAGGGAGCCGCGATGCCCTACGTCCTCCTCGCCCTCGGGATCCTGGTGGCTCTGGCCGCCGCGAACGCGCACTCTCCCCGGCGCAGCGTCTTCCTGCTCGTGCCCAGCTTTTTCTTCGGCTGGCTCACCATCGAGCTGGCACCGCACGTGCTCGTCCTCTGGGCCGTGGCGACCGCGCTCACGGCCGTGTTCGGCGGACTGGACGGCTGGGCAGGCTGGCTTGGGCTCGGCCTGGCCATCGCTGGCATGGCGGGTCTCGGCGCCACACTCGTCGCCGCCCGCCGTACGGTCGTCACCCTGCGGGACTGCGGCGCGCCCCTCGACCTGGATCCGGAGGGTGCACCCCGGTACCCGCTTGCGCATCTGGTCGTGCCGCCGCTGTGCCTGATCCCGCGCAGGGGCGTGCGCGTCGAACGCAACGTCGTGTACCGGCAGGACGGACGGCTGCGCCTGAAGGCGGACGTCTACCGTCCCGCCGGTGAGGGCGAGCTGCGTCCAGGGCTCATGCAGATCCACGGGGGCGCGTGGGTGATCGGGGACAAGCGTGAGCAGGGGCTACCGCTCCTCAACCACATGGCCGTCCAGGGGTGGGTCGGCTTCAACGTCAACTACCGGCTGAGCCCACGCGCCACCTGGCCCGAGCACCTGATCGACCTCAAGCACTTCATCGCCTGGTACAGGCAGCATGCCGAGGAATACGGCGCCGACCCCGATTTCCTGTGCGTGACGGGCGGCTCGGCTGGCGGGCACCTCACCGCGATGGTCGCGCTGACCGCGAACGTGCCGGAATTCCAGCCGGGCTTCGAGGACGTCGACACGTCCGTGCGCGGGGCCGTCCCGTTCTACGGCGTCTACAACCTCTTCGAGGCCGGGCCATGGCCTCGCCCCATGGGCGCCACACACCTCCTGGAACGGATGGTCATCAAGCAGCCTTTCGCCGCCGACCCGGAGGCGTACGCCAAGGCCTCACCGGTCACCTACATCCGCGAGGACGCGCCGCCCTTCTTCGTCATCCACGGCAGCCGCGACTCGCTCATCCCCGTGGCGGAGGCCCGCCGATTCGTCGAACGGCTACGGGACGTCTCAGCGGCACCTGTCGTCTACGCCGAGATGAAGGGCGCCCAGCACGCGTTCGACGTCTTCCCCTCCTACCGGACGGCCCGCGTCATCGAAGCGGTGGAGCGCTACCTGACCGGCCTGCACCGCCAAGGGAGCGGTACGGAGGTGCCCGGCGAGATCGTGCGGGCCTTGGGGGACCGGTCCGTCGGATAGCGTGGACGGGTGCGGCTCACAGTCTTCTGGGATCGGATGAGGCAGCAGTTCGGCGAGTCCTACGCCGAGAGCGTGGCCAAGGACTACGTCATGGCCGAGCTGGACGGCCGCACCATCGAGCAGGCCCTCGCCGACGGCGAACCCGCCAAGAAGGTCTGGCAGGCCGTCGTCGCCACGTTCGACGTCCCCTCCACGCTGCGATAACGGGGCCCGCGCCGGACAGAGCCCGCAACCGACGGGTCCTACAGCGGAATCCGGTGCGGGACGAACGACGACGTGTCATCGGTGATCAGCCCGGACGTCTCCCTGATCCCCAGCCCCGCCGCCCCGTCGTGCACCACCCACGCGCCGAGCACCGGGTGCTCGCCGTCGAAATCGGGAAGCGCGCAGAATTCCTGGAAGACGAAACCCTCCGCGCCATAGTCGCCCTGAGTCCGCTGCTCGCTTCCGTCCGGGGTGACGATGCGCATGCTCGCGCCCTCCCGTCCGAGTAGTGGTTTCTGCACATAGGACGTCAGGTGCGACGGCGTGTTCAGGTAGGTGGGCAGCAGATTCGGGTGCCCGGGGAACAGTTCCCAGAGGAGGACGAGCAGCGCCTTGTTCGACAGCACCATTTTCCAGATCGGTTCGATCCACGACGTGGGGGCGCCTGGAATGCTGCGACCGAACGGCTCTGCGACGATCCACTCCCACGGGTAGAGCTTGCAGAGCGTACGGATGTCGCGTTCGTCCAGGTCAACGAATCGTCCACGGGCTGGGTCCCAGCCGATGTCCTCCATGGCGATCGCCATGCCGGGCAGGCCCGCCTCCTCGGCGGTCTCCTGCATGTAGGCGATCGTCATGACCTCTTCGCCGGTCTCGTCACCGGTCGTCCAGGCGAAATGGACCGGGCCGCCGTCCACGGCGGGAGCCATTTCCTTCCAACGGGCTACCAGCCGTTCGTGGATGGAATTCCATTGGTCGTCTTCTGGGTGCGTCTCCTGCAGCCAATACCACTGGACGACGGAACTCTCGACCAATGCGGTCGGAGTATCGGCGTTGTACTCCAGAAGCTTGGCGGGACCCTCGCCGTCGTAGCGCAGATCGAACCGCCCGTACAGGTGCGGGTCGCCGCGCCGCCACGACTCCTCGATCAGGGGCGCCACCCAGTCGGGGATGCCGAGGACGTGATAGCGGCCTGTGGAGACGACGTGCTCCACCACGTCCAGGCACATCCGGTGCAGTTCTTCGACCACGCCCTCCAGGGCCAGGACCTCGTCCATGTCGAAGACGTAGTGCACGGACTCGTCCCAGTAGGGGCGGGTCAGGTGCTCTGGGTGCGCGGTGCGATGGAAGGCGAGGCCGTGCGCCTCGACCCGCTCCGCCCAGCCGTCACGCGGCGTCGAACGGACACGTCGCATGGGTCAGCTCCCGCCCCGGCCGCCGCCGCCGAACCCGCCCCGGCTCAGCGTCCGTCCGCCGCTGGACTTGATCTTCCCCTCGGGCCGGTAGCTGCTGCCGCCCGACACGAAACCGTTCGAGCCCCTCTTCCCGCCGTAGTACCAGAAGTATCTGCCGTAAGAGGAGGTCGACCCGTTGTCGATGTCGTTGACGTCGCAGTAATCGTCAGGCACGACCCTGTAGCCGCTCCTGCCCGTGGCGGGGGCGTTCCTGTCCACGCATCTCGCCGTGGTGGAACCGGAGCCGCAGGCGACCAGCGTCAGCGACAGGGCGCTCACCATCCCGACCTTCACCGCATGGGAACTGAGCCGGCGTGCGGGCTCCTGTGGGGGCAAGGGAGCACGTCCTTCCACGGTCGGCGGCGACGAGGCGGGCCTGAAGGGGCCGAAAGGTGAGATGCGCGAAACACCCATCCGGGTTCCGGCTCCCGCCGATCGATTCGCCGCGCGGGTCCTTCGAGGGTCAATCCGGAACGGGCAGGTGGGCGTAGAGGTCCATCGCGTCCACGGACGCGGGCAGATCGCTGACCTGCCCGTCGCCGACCTCCACCACGCGCCACTCGCCGTCCGTCCGGCGGGCGAGATCGGTCGTGATGAACCGGCAGCCCAGCGCGCGCACGGCCGGGGCCACGATGTCCAGGTCGGGATCGGGTTCCACCCCGGGGCTGTCGGGGTGCGGCCCCACCAGGGCGGGCTCGCCGTCCACCCACCACACGCGCGCCTCACCGTCGCCGTCGTAGTGCTCGAACTCGCGCACGACGAGGCCTCCGGTCAGGTGCTCGTCCCGCAGAGCGACCATCTTGGAGGCGATGTGGTGAAGCTGAGCGAGATTTCTCACGTCCGGGACGAAGCACGCCTCCTCCCACTCGTGCTTGCACGACTTCACGTAGTCCTTGACGATGCCCGGCCCGCTCTGCAGCGACCGGACGAGTTCCCCGAGTTCGCTCAGGTCGCCTGGGTCCTGGCCCGGGCGGAGGGGGCGCCACACGCTGTGCGGGGTCAGTCCCGCGAACGTGTCATGCCAGCCGGGCAGTTCGTGGGCGCGCCGGTAGTCGTCCGGATGCGTGAGCAGTACCGTCCCGCGCTGCTTCAAGGCCGCGGACATCGCGGCGTACTCCGCCGCCGTCACCATCCAGCCGCGGTACCAGACGGGGCCCAGGTCGGGGGGCACCGCACGGACCGCGTCGTCCACGTCGCCGCGCCGGACCGCGTCGTGGTCGATCAGGGCTATCTCGCCGTAGTGGTCCCGCACGGCCGCGGCCTCGCGGGAGAAATGGGGGTCAACGCGCCGAGGGTGGAGCGGATCGACGCAGAAGAGAACGGTCAGCGTCATGATTGGAACCCTCCGTGGACGGCGCCAGCGTACGGGGTCGGGACCACGGAACGCACGGAGATTCCACCCGAATCGACGTATCGGACGATGATCGAACGGATGTTCGGTACGCTGGTGCGGCACGCGGGTTATCCACAATCGCGCCCGCGACTCGAAAGTGTCGGAGGCCCGCCGTAACGTCGCCCTCGACATCGCAAGCAGCGGCCGAGAGCCGACAGTCACGACGAGAAGGACATCTCAATGGCAGCGAACGACCGGGAGAAGGCTCTCGAAACCGCACTCGCCCAGATCGAGCGGCAGTTCGGCAAGGGGTCGGTCATGCGGATGGGCGAGGAGGCGCGCGCGCCCGTCGAGGTGATCCCCACCGGCGCGATCTCCCTCGACATCGCGCTCGGCATCGGCGGCCTGCCCCGCGGCCGGGTCGTCGAGGTGTACGGCCCCGAGGGCTCCGGCAAGTCGTCGCTCGCGCTGCACGCCGTCGCGAGCGTGCAGAAGAAGGGCGGCATCGCCGCGTTCGTCGACGCCGAGCACGCGCTCGACCCCGAGTACGCGTCCAAGCTCGGCGTCGACATCGACGCGCTGCTGGTCTCCCAGCCCGACACCGGCGAGCAGGCGCTGGAGATCACCGACATGCTGATCCGCTCCGGCGCGATCGACGTCATCGTCATCGACTCCGTCGCCGCGCTCGTCCCGCGCGCCGAGATCGAGGGCGAGATGGGCGACAGCCACGTCGGCCTCCAGGCCCGCCTCATGTCGCAGGCGCTGCGCAAGCTCACCGGCGCGATCAACCAGACCAAGACCACCGCCATCTTCATCAACCAGCTCCGCGAGAAGGTCGGCGTCATGTTCGGCTCCCCGGAGACCACCACCGGCGGCCGGGCGCTGAAGTTCTACGCCTCCGTCCGGCTGGACGTGCGCCGCATCGAGACCCTCAAGGACGGCACCGAGGCCGTGGGCAACCGCGTCCGCGTCAAGGTCGTCAAGAACAAGATGGCCCCGCCGTTCCGCGTCGCCGACTTCGACCTGCTGTACGGCCAGGGCATCAGCCGCGAGGGCGGCCTGATCGACCTCGGCGTGGAGCACGGCTTCGTCCGCAAGTCGGGCGCCTGGTACACCTACGACGGCGACCAGCTCGGCCAGGGCAAGGAGAACGCCCGCAACTTCCTCAAGGCCAACCCCGACCTCGCGGACGGCATCGAGAAGAAGATCAAGGAGAAGCTCGGCATCGGGCCGAAGGTCGACAAGGAGGCCGAGCCCCCGGCCCCGGACGCGGCCCCCGCGGCAGCGGCCGCCGCCCCGCCCATCACGCCCGCCGCCAAGCCCGCGAGCCGGAAGTCCGCCAAGGCCAAGCCGGGTGATTCCTGACGGAGAATGCCCCGATAAGGGTGACTCTTGACGATGAGTAAGCGATGATCTCGTATGCAGGGCGGCGGCGCCTTACCCGTCACCACACCACCGGTGCGCGGACCTTCCCCGACGGCGCCGCCGCTCCCAGGCCCTCCGCCCCGCCCGGGCCCGCATCCCCATGACCACCGACCACCCAGACCCAACCCCACCACCCAAACGCCCAACCACGCCCCCACCACCGGCCACGCCACCACCGGCCGCGAAGTCAGTGGCCGCGAAGTCACGGGGCACCAAGGCACGGGGTGGCAAGCCACCGGGCACCAGGGCACTGGGTACTAAGGCACCGGGTGGCATGTCATCAGGTGGCGAGGCACCGGGTGGCGAGGCACCGGGTGGCGAGGCACTGGGTGGCAAGTCATCGGGTGGCGAGACGCCGGGCACCAAGGCATCGGGTGGCGTTGGGGCAGCGGGGACGGAGGCTGCCGCGCGGGAGCATTGTCTGCGTCTGCTCACGTCGGCTCCGCGTACGCGTGCACAGCTCGCGGACGCGTTGCGCCGCAAGAGCGTCCCTGACGACGTCGCCGACCGTGTTCTCGACCGCCTCACCGCCGCCGGGCTGATCGACGACGAGGCGTTCGCCCAGGCGTGGGTGCAGTCCAGGCACGCCGGCCGCGGCTTGGCGAAACGCGCCCTCGCCGCCGAACTCCGCCGCCGCGGCGTCGCGGACGAGACCGTCAACGACGCCGTCGACGCACTCGACCCGGAGCAGGAGGAACACACCGCCCGCGCCCTCGTGGACCGCAAGCTCCGGTCCACCAGGGGTGCCGACCCGACCAAACGCATGCGCCGCCTGGTAGGCATGCTCGCCCGCAAGGGCTATTCACCCGCCCTGTCCTACCGCCTGGTCAAAGAGGCCCTGGCCGAAGAGGGCACCGACCCCGAGTCCCTCCCCGAACCTCCACCCCCCGCCGACTGAGCGTCGTTAGGCGAGCCGTCGACTGAGTGTTCTTAGGTGAGCCGCCGACTGAGCGCCGCTAGGTGAGTCGCCGACTGAGCGTCGTTGGGCGAGCCGCCGACTGAGCGTCGCTAAGTGAGCTGCCGACTGAGCGTCGTTGGGCGAGCCGTCGACTGAGTGTCCTTGGGCGAGCCGCTGACTGAGCGTCGTTAGGCGAGCTTGTCGAGGGCGCTTGTTGTGGGTGGTTGTTGCGGGCGGTTGGTGCGGATGGTTGGTGGGGCTGTGAGAGCGGGTGGTTGGTGGGGCGGTGGGAGCGTGTGGCGTGTTGGTGACATGTGGGGTGGCTCGGATGGCGGGGCGTGGTCGGCTCTGACCGGGGGGTTGAGGGGCAGGTCAGAGGTGTGGGGGCGGTCAGGAAGGGCGGTAAGGAAGGACTCACGTTGACGTTCGGTTAGTCCGGAATGCCCCGCGTTTGCTTGCTCATTACCTCCATGCCGCTTACCGTTACGGCAGTGAGGAGTTACTCCGCGTCTCGCGGATTGCGATACGACCGAGCACGTTCCAGCGGCTGAGAGGCATACAGGACACGTTCGCCGACCGGATGCGGCCGAATCACCGGGTGCGCGCGGTGCGCGGCCCCGCTCGGTCGTGCCTTCGGTCGTCCGCCGGGCGCGAGTAAATCCTCGCTAGGCAGGGTCCCGACTCCGGACGGACCCGCGGCGAGGAAGGATCTGCCTCATGGAGAGCGTCCTGCTGGGTGCAGCGCTGCTGGTGACCCTGGTCGCTCTCGTGATCGTCGTGTCGCGGCGGCCGGGCATGCCCGGCAAGGCCGCGGCGGAGCTGGCCCGGGCGCACAGCGAGGCCGACGAGATCCGGACGAAGGCCGAACGCCAGGCCGCCGCCGTCCTGGAGAAGGCCGAGCGGGACGCGCGGGAGATCGCCGCGACCGCCCGCGCGGAGGCCGAGGACGAGGGCCGGACGCTCCGCGACGACCTCCGCACCGTCCGGGAGGACCTGGAGCGCCGGGAGGCCCGCCTCGCCGAGCGTGAGCAGCGGCTGGACGGCGAGGTCCGCCGCCTGGAGGAGTGGTCCGCCCGCCTCGCCGAGACGAAGAAGTCCCTGGAGGCCCGCAAGGAGGAGCTCGACGGGGTCGAAGAGGAGCGGCGCAAGGTGCTGGAGCGCGCCGCCGGGCTCACCGCCGAGCAGGCCAAGGGCGAACTGGTCGCGGCGATCGAGAACCAGGCGAAGCGGGAGTCGATCCCGATCGTCCGGGAGATCGAGAACACGGCGCGGGCGGAGGGCGAGAAGCGCGCCCGCAAGATCGTGACGCTGGCCATCCAGCGGGTGGCGAGCGAGCAGACCGCCGAGTCCGTGGTGTCCGTGCTGCACCTGCCGAGCGACGAGATGAAGGGCCGGATCATCGGGCGCGAGGGCCGCAACATCCGCGCGTTCGAGACGACGACCGGCGTCAACCTGATCATCGACGACACGCCCGAGGCGGTGCTGCTGAGCTGCTTCGACCCGGTGCGCCGCGAGGTCGGGCGGCTGACGCTGGAGAAGCTCGTCCTGGACGGCCGGATCCATCCCCAGCGCATCGAAGAGATCTACGAGCGCAGCAAGAGCGACGTGGAGCAGCTCTGCGTCCGGTCGGGCGAGGACGCGCTGGTCGAGGTCGGCATCGGCGACATGCACCCGGAGCTGATCGCCCTGCTCGGGCAGCTCCGGTATCGGACGTCGTACGGGCAGAACGTCCTGAAGCACCTGATCGAGTCCGCGCACCTCGCCGGGATCATGGCGAGCGAGCTGCGGCTGCCGGTGGAGATCGCGAAGCGGTGCACGCTGCTGCACGACATCGGCAAAGCGCTCACTCACGAGGTGGAGGGCAGCCACGCGCTGATCGGCGCGGAGATCGCCCGCAGGTACGGCGAGCACGAGGACGTCGTCCACGCCATCGAGGCGCACCACAACGAGGTCGAGGTCCGGACGGTGGAGGCGGTGCTCACCCAGGCGGCGGACGCGATCAGCGGCAGCCGTCCGGGAGCGCGCCGCGAGTCGCTGGAGGCGTACGTCAAGCGCCTGGAGCGGCTGGAGGAGATCGCCCGCGACAAGCACGACGGCGTCGAGAAGGTCTTCGCGATGCAGGCCGGGCGGGAGATCCGGGTCATGGTGAAGCCGGACTCCGTCGACGACATCCAGGCGCAGGTCATCGCCCGGGACATCGCCAAGCAGGTCGAGGACGAGCTGACCTACCCGGGCCAGATCCGCGTCACCGTCGTCCGCGAGTCCCGCGCCATCGAATTCGCCCGCTGACCCGCCCGAACCCCTGACCCACGCCACCCGAACGCCCCACCTGACCGTGCCGTGCGGACGCCGCTGACCGTGCTGCCGCTGACCGCGTTGCCCGGACGTGTTGCCCGGACGTGTTGCCTGACCGGGGCGTGCGGACGCCGCTGACCGTGCCGCCGCTGACCGTGCCGCCGCTCACCGTGCTGCCCGGACATGCCGCCTGGCCGGGCCGTCCGGAGGCCGCTGGCCGTGCTGCCGCTGACCGCGTTGTCCGGACGCGTCGCCTGGCCGGGCCGTTTGGACGCCCCCTGACCTGCGTTGCATGGACGCGTCTTCTGATCGCGTCGTTCGGATGTCCCCCTGGCTGTGCCGTCCGCTGCCCGCGTTGCCTTACCGGGGCGTTTGGGCGCCACAGGACTGTGCTGCGCGGACGTGGGGTGTGGGGGCGCCGTTTGCTGGGCGCGGCTGTGTTGCCTGGGCGCGTTGCCGGGGTGGGGCGGTTAATCGTGTGGGTTGGTCGGTGAGCCCGCCCGTCCGGGCCCGGGGTGCCGGGGGCGGACGGACGGGTGGGCGGGTCAGGAGACCGTCAGGGTGATCGGCTGGACGCCGCGCGGCTCGAAGCCCAGCGTCTGGCCGTAGAACGCGAGTTCCGCCTCCAGGCAGCGGATCACCGTGTCGGCGCGCCGGAAGCCGTGCGACTCGCCCTCGAACGTCAGGTAGGCGTACGGGGTCTTCTTCGCGGCGAGCGCGGCCGCGAAGCGCTCCGACTGGTCCGCCGGGACGACCGGGTCGTTCAGGCCCTGGAGGAGCAGGACGGGGCACGCCGTCCGGTCGGCGTGGCCGAGCGGCGACCGCTCCTCGTAGGCGCGCTCGAAGCCCGGCAGCGGCCCGATCAGCCCGAACAGGTAGTGCGACTCGAAGTCGTGTGTGGCGGCGGCGAAGCTCTGCAGGTCGCTGATCCCGTAGTAGGACGTCGCGGCCTTGAACACGTCGGTCTGGGTGATCGCGGCGAGCGTCGTCCAGCCGCCCGCCGAACCGCCGCGGATCGCGAGCCGGGCCGGGTCGGCGATGCCGCCGTCGATGAGGAAGCGCGCGGCGGCGACCGCGTCCTCGACGTCGACGACGCCCCACTGGCGCCGTAGTCGCTCGCGGTAGGCGCGGCCGTGGCCGGTCGACCCGCCGTAGTTGACGTCGATCACGCCGATGCCGCGGCTGGTGAAGTAGGCGCGTTCCAAGTCGAGTGCCTTGGACACGCGCCCGGTCGGACCGCCGTGCACGAACACGACGTACGGCGGCAGTTCGCCCTCAGGCCCGGCGGCCTCCGGGTTCGCGGGCGGGAAGACGTAGGCGTGGACGGGACGTCCGAACGGCCCGTCCACCTGCTCGGCGCGGGGCTTGGACAGGTACGCGACGTCCGGGACCTCGGCGAGCTCGCGGCGCAGGCCCTCGACGCGCCCGGTCGTGGTGTCGACCCGGACGACCGAGGTCGGCAGGTCGGGGCCGCCCGCGATGCCGACGATCGTCCCGCCGTCCGTGGACAGCGCGGGCTGCCAGTGCTCGTAGGGGACGTCCAGGTCGATGAGGTCGAGCGTCTCCGGGTCGTAGACGCCGAGGCGCAGGTCGCCCTCGCCGTGCAGGACGGCGAGCCGCCCGTCGCCGAGCAGCGCGTACGGCATGCCGCCGAGGTGCCACAGCGGCCCGGCGAACTCCTCCTCCGCCGGGTACAGCGCCTGCGGCGACTCGCCGTGCAGCCCGACCTGGTAGATGTTCCACCAGCCCGGCCAGTCGGAGATGACGTACAGGGACTCGTCGTCCCGCCACAGCGGCGCGAGCGCCGACTCGGTCAGGCCGCCCTTGACGGTGCGGGGCGCGACGGTCGTGCCGTCCTCCAGCGCGGCGACGCGCAGCTCGGTGCCGTCCCACGGCATGCGCGGGTGGTTCCACTGCACCCACGCCAGGTGGCCGCCGCTCGGCGACGGCGCGGGCGAGGCGTAGAACCCGGCGCCGGTGACGAGCTCGCGGATGGCGCCCGCGTCCTCGGCGGCGCTGCCGTCCAGCGGGACGGCGACGATCGCGCGCCGGATCCCGGTGCCCGCGGGCTTGTCGGCCGCGGGAGCGCCGTCCCCCTCCGGCTGCTCCCGCGGCTCGGCGATGTGGCCCTCGCAGACGCACCAGATCTCCGTCCCGTCGGGGGACAGGACGTAGTCGGCGAAGCGCAGCCCCGCCGGGACGGCGGGCTCCGGGGTCAGCGGGTACGGCTTCGGGTCGCCCTCGTCCAGCCGGTGGAGGCGCTGGTCCTCGTAGTTGGAGAACACGATCGACAGCCCGGACTCGGTGCGGACGGGCAGGTACGACCGCCCGCCGTACTCATGGACGCGCGTACGCGCGTCCCAGGGCGCATGGAGGAGTTCGGTGCGGTGACCGCCCTTCAGATGGACGACCGTCGTTCGACCGCCCTCCTCGGGTCGCGTCTCCTGCCACCACACGTCGCTGCCCGAGACGGTGGGGAAACTGAGGCGCAGCCGGGCGCGGGCGACGTCGGCTGCGGAGATGGGGGAGGGCCAGGAGCCGTAGGGGAGGGTCGCACGAGCGGTCATACCAGGAATCGTCCCGCATACGGGGACGGGTTGGGGCCATGACGGGCGGTTTGAACTCGGAAAGATACACGCCGACGACTTGGGAACTCTCACCCAGAGCCGCAATTCCGGTACGCGGCGCCCGTCCCCGACACCCGGCGGAGACGGCGTCGGCCGGTGTGACACCGGTCGACGCCGTCCCGTGCGGTGCGGAAGGGGTCAGACGCCGCCCTGGGCGCCCGAGTAGCCCGAGCCCGGCACGACGGGGGCGCTCCCGCCCGCCGACATGCCCGGGGCGGGCGGCGCGCCGACGTCGCCGCCCATGGTCCTCGCCTCCGTCTTGCGGCTGCGGCGGCTGCGCGCCTCCAGCCAGGTGGCGAGCCTGCTCACCGACATGTTCAGCGCGATGTAGATCACCGCGACGACGATGCCCGCCTGGAGCTTGTTGTGGTAGGTGGCGGGCACCACCTGGAAGCCGGAGGCCAGCAGCTCGGAGTAGGCGATGATGAACCCGAGCGCGGTGTCCTTCAGCAGGACGACGAGCTGGCTCACGATCGCGGGCATCATGACCGTCACCGCCTGCGGCAGCAGCACGAGGCGCATGACGCCGTTCTTGCGCAGCCCGATGGAGTAGGCGGCCTCCGACTGCCCCTTCGGGATCGACTGCACGCCCGCGCGGACCACCTCGGCGAGCACCGAGCCGTTGTACATCACGAGGCCGAACACGACCGCGGCGAACGCCGGCACCGTGATCGTCCCCGCGTTGATCTCCACGCCGAAGATCGAGAAGAAGTTGTCGACGAGGACGCGCTGCAGCGTCCCGAACGACGACTCGGCGATCGACGGGCTGATCTTGTTCGGGATGAAGAAGGCCAGGAAGATCAGGATCAGCAGCGGGATCGCCCGGAAGAACTCCACGACGACCCCCGCGGGGACGCGGATCCACCAGTGGTCCGACAGCCGGGCCAGGCCGAAGACCACGCCGAACAGCAGCGCCAGCACGGCGGCCACGGAGGCGGCCTTCAGCGTGTTCCACAGGCCGGGCAGGATCAGGTTGTCCCACACGTCCCACTTGGTGAACGGGCTCCACAGCTCGCCCGCGAACTGGCCCTTCTCGTTGAAGCGCCAGACGAGCGCGGCGAGCACGGCCAGCAGGACCGCGGACGTGACGACGGCCACGATCCTGTTGCGCACACGCGCGCGCGGCCCCGGAACGTCGAAGAGGACGGTCGCTTCCCTGCTCATCTCGCCACCGCCATCCGCTTGTGCAGCCAGCCGAAGAAGAACCCGGTCGGCAGTGTGAGGATCATGAAGCCGATGGCGACGCCGATGAACAGCGGGAGCGCGCCGCTGGTGAAGGACGGCAGGTCGAGCAGGGTCTTCGTGGCGGCCGCCGCCTCGCCGTAGCTCGCCGCGGACGCGACCGTCGTGTTCTTGATCATCGCGATCAGCACGCTGCCGAGCGGCGCGATCACCGCGCGGAACGCCTGCGGCAGGATGATGATCCGCAGCGACTGGGTGAAGGTCAGCCCGATCGAGCGCGCCGCCTCCGCCTGGCCGAGCGGCACCGTGTTGATGCCCGCGCGCAGCGACTCGCAGACGAACGCGCCGGTGTACCCGGACAGGCCGAGCACCGCCCACCAGTAGTAGGTGGTGCCGGGGTTGTCGGAGAAGGTCAGCGCCAGGACGTCGTTGAGCCCGAGGCTGCACATCAGCAGCACGAGCGTGAGCGGGGTGTTGCGGACGACGTTGACGTACGCGGTGCCGAGCACGCGCAGCAGCGGGACCGGGGCGACCCGGAAGCTCGCGAGGACCGTGCCGATCAGGAGGGAGAGCACCGCCGAGACGGCGGCCAGCTTCACGGTGCCCCAGAACCCGTTGAGGATCTCGTCGAAGTTGTCGAAGAACGGGCCGAAGTCAAACATTGCTCAGCAGTTCCATGGCGTTCCAGCGGGTCGGGCCACACGGGCGCCCCGCCGGGGACCGCGCGGTCCCCGGC
The DNA here is from genome assembly GCF_001552135.1 of Actinomadura chibensis NBRC 106107. Taxonomy (GTDB): domain Bacteria; phylum Actinomycetota; class Actinomycetes; order Streptosporangiales; family Streptosporangiaceae; genus Spirillospora; species Spirillospora chibensis. The sequence goes on from NZ_BCQP01000002.1 coordinate 142,249, forward strand.
GAGCGCGCCGCGTGACGTCTCGTCCTCGGAGCGGGCGCCGCGATCGGACGCCCGGCCAGGGCGTCTCGGATCAGCTGCAGCCTTCCATCTGCGGGACGGTCGTGACGAGCTTCAGCCCGGTGCCCGAGAAGTGCTTCTCCAGCAGGGTCTTCGCGGTGCCGTCCGAGTACATCTTGGTGATGGCCTGGTTGACGGCCTCGCAGGTCTCCTTGTCGCCCTTCTTGATGCCGACGCCGTACTTCTCGTCGGTGAAGGGGTCGTTGATGACCTTGAACTTGCCCTTCTGCTGGGCGGCGAAGCCGGCCAGGATCAGGTCGTCGGTGCTGACCGCGTCCAGCGCGCCGGACTGGAGCTTCGCCGCGCAGTCGGAGTAGCTGCTCGCGTCGACGAGCGTGACGCCCTTGATGTTGAGCTTGCCGTCCGGCGGGCCCTCGGTGACGCGGCGGAACGAGTTGGACCCGGCCGCCTTGCACAGCTTCTTGCCCTTGAGGTCGGCGGCCTTCTTGATGTCGTTGTTGCTGGCCTGGACCATCGTGTCCTGGTGGGCGACGTAGTAGGGGCCGCCGAAGGTCACCTGCGCCTTGCGCGCCTCGGTGATCGAGTAGGTGGCGAACACGAGGTCGACCTGGCCGCCGCCGAGGAACGACTCGCGGTTCGCCGACGTCGTCTCCTTGAACGTGATCCCGTTCTCCGGGACGCCGAGCTCCTTCGCGACGTACTTGGCGACGTCCACGTCGAAGCCGTCGTAGGTGCCGTCGGGCTTCTTCAGGCCGAGCGCGGGCTGGTCGAACTTGATGCCGATCGTCAGCTTCTTGTCGTCCTTGGCCTTCTGGACGACCGTCTTGGCCTCGGTCTTCTCCGTGTCGCTGCCACACGCACTGAGCGCCAGTGACAGCGCCATCCCCGCCCCGATGAGGGCGCCGAAACGACGTACTCGCATTTCTCCTCTACCTCTGCTCTCTGCCGGGCCCCGCTGCGCGAGCCATTTCGTCCGCTGCCGGCTGAATGGTCCGGGTCGCCGCGAGACGTCGGGCGAAACTGGTTCAGTGCGTGAGGATCTTCGAAAGGAAGTCCTTGGCGCGTTCGGTGCGCGCGTTGGTGAAGAACTCGTCGGGAGTGTTCTCCTCCACGATCTGGCCGTCCGCCATGAAGACGACCTTCTGCGCCGCCCTGCGCGCGAAGCCCATCTCGTGCGTGACGACGATCATCGTCATGCCCTCCCGGGCGAGGCCCGTCATGACGTCGAGCACCTCGTTGACCATCTCCGGGTCGAGCGCGGAGGTCGGCTCGTCGAAGAGCATCACCTTCGGCCGCATCGCGAGGGACCGCGCGATCGCGGCCCGCTGCTGCTGCCCGCCCGAGAGCTGGGCGGGGTACTTGTGGGCCTGGTTGGCGATCCCGACCCGGTCGAGCAGCTCCATCGCGTGCTTCTCGGACTCCTGCTTGCCCTGCTTGCGCACCTTGATCGGCCCGAGTGTGACGTTCTCCAGGATCGTCTTGTGGGCGAACAGGTTGAACGACTGGAACACCATGCCCACGTCGGCGCGGAGCCTCGCCAGTTCCTTGCCCTCCTGCGGCAGCTCCTTGCCGTCGACGAGGATCGTCCCTCCGTCGATGGGCTCCAGCCTGTTGATCGACCGGCACAGGGTCGACTTCCCGCCTCCGGACGGGCCGATGACGACGACGACCTCGCCCGAGTTGACAGTGAGGTTGATGTCCTTGAGGACGTGCAGCTCGCCGAAGTGCTTGTCGACGTGTTCGACCACGACGAGGGGCCTTCCGGCGCCCGAGGCCGGCGCCGGCCCGGTGTCCTCCGGCCCGCCCTGGGTCAGGTCGGGCCCGCCTTCGCTGTCCGTCATGCGCTCGGACTTTACGTCATCGGCGCGGCCGGGAAAGTCGCCGCGCGGTACCGATACGATCACGAATACCCATGTCGGACGGGGTTCCGCCGTGGCGGAGAGTGATCATCAGTGCTGGCGCGCGGAACGGTGGGCGGCGCTTCGACCGCCCAGGTGACGGGGGTCAACCCATTCGGTGATATCGCCGCGGGCCCGTACCCTTGGTAACCGTCATGAATGCGCCAATGGAGACGGCCCCGCGCACGTACGAGATTCGTACCTACGGGTGCCAGATGAACGTCCACGATTCCGAGCGGCTGTCCGGTCTGCTGGAGTCGGCGGGATACGTGCGCGCCGGGGACGCCGAACCCGACGTGGTGGTGTTCAACACCTGCGCGGTGCGGGAGAACGCCGACAACCGGCTGTACGGGAACCTGGGGCACCTCCGCCCCGTCAAGGACTCCCATCCCGGCATGCAGATCGCCGTGGGCGGCTGCCTCGCGCAGAAGGACCGCGACACCATCGTCAAGCGCGCCCCCTGGGTGGACGTGGTGTTCGGCACCCACAACATCGGATCGCTGCCCGCGCTGCTGGAGCGCGCCCGCGTCCAGGACGAGGCGCAGGTCGAGATCGAAGAGTCGCTGGTGACCTTCCCCTCGACGCTGCCCACGCGCCGGGAATCCCCGTACGCGGCGTGGGTGTCGATCTCCGTCGGGTGCAACAACACGTGCACGTTCTGCATCGTCCCGTCGCTGCGCGGGAAGGAGCGCGACCGCCGTCCCGGCGAGGTCCTCGCGGAGGTCGAGGCGCTCGTCGCCGAGGGCGTCCTTGAGGTCACGCTGCTCGGCCAGAACGTCAACGCCTACGGCTCGGGGTTCGGCGCCCTGTCGGACGCGCCCGACGACGTCCGGTCGATGACGTCCGGCGGGCAGTCGGCGTTCGCGGGGCTGCTGCGGGCGTGCGGCGGGATCGAGGGGCTGGAGCGGGTGCGGTTCACGTCCCCGCACCCGAAGGACTTCACCGACGACGTCATCGCCGCGATGGCCGAGACCCCGAACGTGATGCCGTCGCTGCACATGCCGCTCCAGTCCGGGTCGGACGCGGTGCTGCGCGCGATGCGCCGCTCGTACCGGCAGGAGCGCTACCTCGGGATCATCGAGAAGGTCCGGGACGCGATCCCGGACGCGGCGATCACCACCGACATCATCGTGGGCTTCCCCGGCGAGACCGAGGCCGACTTCGAGCAGACGCTGCACGTCGTCCGGGAGGCGCGGTTCTCCTCGGCCTTCACGTTCCAGTACTCCAAGCGCCCCGGCACCCCGGCCGCGACCATGGACGGGCAACTGCCGAAGGAGGTCGTCCAGGAGCGGTACGAGCGGCTCGTCGCCCTCCAGGAGGAGGTCTCCTGGGAGGAGAACAAGAAGCAGCTCGGCCGCACGCTGGAGGTCCTGGTCGCCGAGGGCGAGGGCCGCAAGGACGAGGCGACGCGCCGCCTGTCGGGTCGTGCCCGCGACAACCGGCTCGTCCACTTCCTGGCGCCGGACGAGCCCGTCCGGCCCGGGGACATGGTGACCGTCGAAGTCACCTACGCCGCGCCGCACCATCTCGTCGCCGACAAGCCGGCGCTCGGCGTCCGGCGGACGCGCGCGGGCGACGCCTGGGAGGCGCGCCAGGGCGGCGGTGACCGGCCGCGGGGGGTTTCCCTCGGTATGCCGTCGATCGGACGCCCGGCCGCGGCCGACGCGCCCGCCGCGGGGTGCGCCGTCCGCCCGTGACCTCCGGCATGATCGGGGTGGTCAGGCGGATCCCGGCTGGGAGGCAGTGTGCTCGTATCGGCGGCGGTGTGCCCGCATCCGCCCCTGCTCGTCCCCGCGATGGCGGGGGAGGCGGCGGGGGAGCTCGACGCGGTGCGCGCCGCGTGCGCGCGGGCCGTCCGGACCGTCCTGGACGGCCTCGCCGCGGGCGGCGGGACGCTGATCGTGGTGGGCGGCGGCCCGGACACGCGCCGCTACGGGCCGGGCGCCTACGCGACGCTCCGCCCCTACGGCCTCGACTGGACGAGCCCGGAGCGCCCTCCGGGCGCGCCTCCGGGCGAGCCGCTGCCGCTGTCGCTCACCATCGGCCGCTGGCTCCTGGAGGGCCAGGACGCGGCGGCGGACGCCGCGTACCAGGCGGTCGCGTCCGACGCCCCCACCGCGGAGTGCCTGGCGCTCGGACGGGAGCTGGCCGCCTCGTCCGGCCGCGTCTCGCTCCTCGTCATGGGCGACGGCTCGGCGTGCCGCTCGGAGAAGGCGCCGGGGTACCTGGACGAGCGCGCCGCCCCCCACGACGCGGCGGTGGCGCGTGCCCTCCGACGAGCCGACGCCGCCGCCCTCGCCGCCCTGGACCCGGGGCTCTCCCGGGAGGTGCGGGCGGCCGGGCGCGCGGCGTGGCAGGTGCTCGCGGGCGCGGCCGGCGAGGGGGCCTTCAGGGGCGCCGTCCTCGCCGAGCAGGCGCCGTACGGCGTCGGCTACCTCGTGGCGGCCTGGTCGACGGTGGCTCGGTCGACCGTGGCTCAGTCGACGGAGACCGGGTCGGTGGAGGCCGGGTCACGACGGGGTCAGGGCTGACCGGGGTGCCCCGGGCCGGGCTGGTCACCGCCCCCCGGACCGCTCTGGCCGCCCTCGGCGCCGCGGTCGATGTAGTCGCCGGCCTTGTCCTGGACCTTGTCGATCTTGTCGGCGTACTTGCCGCCGGTGTGCTCGTCGATCGTGTCTCCGGCCTTGTTCACGCCATGCTTGGCCTTGTCGGAGTGCTGCCCGAGCATCTGCTTGACCTTGTCGACGATGGACATTCCAGAATCCCCCCGGATCCCTCGTCGTCGGCGGCGGCGCGCGAAACCGCGCGACACCCGTACAACCCGGCTATACCCGTTCTGTTGCCACAATCAATCCCGTGACCTCACTGAACGCGTCCCCGGTGGCGGCGGTGGTCGGCGCGACCGCCGCGGGCAAGTCCGACCTCGCCGTGGAGCTGGCGCTGCGGCTGGACGGGGAGGCCGTCAACGCCGACTCGATGCAGCTCTACCGCGGCATGGACATCGGCACCGCCAAGCTCACCCGCGCCGAGATGCGCGGCGTCCCGCACCACCTGCTCGACGTCTGGGACGTGACGCGGACGGCGAGCGTCGCCGAGTACCAGCGGCTCAGCGCCGACGCGATCGCGGGCGTCCGGGCGCGCGGGCGGGTCCCGATCCTGGTCGGCGGGTCCGGCCTGTATGTGCGGGCCGCGCTGGACCGGATGGAGTTCCCCGGGACGGACCCGTCCGTCCGCGCGCGCTTGGAGGACGAGCTCGCCCGGGTCGGGCCGGGCGCGCTGCACGAGCGGCTGCGCGGGCTCGACCCGGCGGCGGCGGAGGCGATCCTGCCGAGCAACGGGCGGCGGATCGTCCGGGCCCTGGAGGTCATCGAGATCACCGGCCGCCCGTTCACCGCGACCCTGCCCGAGCACGTGTACCGCCACGGCTCGGTGGCGCAGGTCGGGCTGAGCGTCCCCCGGGACGAGCTGGACGAGCGCATCGCCCTCCGGGTGGCGCGGATGTGGGACGCGGGCCTCGTCGACGAGGTCCGAGAGTTGGAGAAGCGCGGCCTCCGGGACGGCCTGACCGCCGGCCGCGCGCTCGGCTACGCGCAGGTGCTCCGCTTCCTCGCCGGGGAGTGGACGGAGGACCAGGCGAGGGACGAGACGATCCGCGCGACCCGGCGCTTCGCCCGCCGCCAGGAGTCGTGGTTCCGCCGCGACCCGCGCGTCGCGTGGCTCCCCTACGACGCCCCTGACCTGGTCGATCGCGCGCTCGCCCTGGTCGCCGAGGCGTCCCGCTGAAGCTCGGTGGCAAGGCCCTAGTATCGAAGGCATGCGGTTCGTCAAGGGGCATGGCACCGAGAACGACTTCGTGATCCTGCCCGATCCGGACGGCGCGCTCGACCTCACGGCGGACGCCGTGGCGCGGCTGTGCGACCGGCGGGCGGGGATCGGCGCGGACGGCGTCCTGCGGGTCGTCCGGGCGAAGGCGGCGGGCCCGGAGCCCGGCCTGGACTTCGGCGACGCCGAGTGGTTCATGGACTACCGCAACGCCGACGGCGGCATCGCCGAGATGTGCGGCAACGGGCTGCGCGTCTTCGCCCGCTACCTGGTCGAGACGGGCCTCGCCGCGCCCGGCGAGTGGGACGTCGCGACCCGGGCCGGGCTCCGCCGCGTCACGCTCGGGCCGTCCGGGGACGTGTGCGTCGACATGGGCCCGGCGTCGATCCTCGGGGCCGGGGAGGCCTCGCTCGCGGGGACGGTGTTCCAGGGCGAGCGCGTGTCCGTGGGCAACCCGCACCTGGCCTGCCGCGTGGACGGCCCGGTCGCCGCGCTGGACCTGTCGCGCGCCCCCGCCTTCGATCCCGCCGTGTTCCCGGACGGGGTGAACGTCGAGTTCTTCCGCCCGGTCGGGGACCGGCACCTGGAGATGCGCGTCTACGAGCGCGGCTCGGGCGAGACCCGCTCGTGCGGGACGGGCACCGTCGCGGTCGCCGCGACCGCCGCCGCGCAGGCGGGGGCCGGCCCCTCGGAGTGGACCGTGGACGTCCTCGGCGGGCGGGTGACGGTGGCGCTCGACGCGGGGACGGCCCGGCTGACCGGCCCGGCGGTCCTCGTGGCGGAGGGGGAGACGTGGCCCGGATGGCTCTAGGCGCGGTTTCCCGGCGGGAATCGGGGCCGTCCAACGAGGTCCCGGCTCGAACGGGACAATTGTCCCTCACCAACGGGACCTTCCGCCGCATAACTTCTTTCTTGCACACCCTCTGGTGAATGGCCCGTATGGACCGGGATGGGAGCCTCGGTGCCGTACGGAGCCTGAGGGCCGGTGGCGACCTTCTTGGCGGGGGGCGGTCACCGGCCCTCCCACCGGGTGGGCCGGGACGAGACCCGGCGAACCGCCAAGACGACGCCGCCGCTCAGGTGCGGTCCCGCCGCGCTGAGCCCGCCGCGCTGAGGCGCTACGGGTGGACGCCGTTCACCGGCAGCCGGGCGCGGACCAGCGTCCCGCCCTCGGGCCCGGGCCCCACCGTGCAGGTTCCGCCCAGTTCGGCCGCGCGTTCTCGCATGGACGACATGCCGATCCCGGACCGCACGTGTGACGGCAGCCCGACCCCGTCGTCCCCGACCGTGACGTCGAGATCGCCGTTGAGGTGCAGCCGCACCACCGCGCATCCCGCCTTGGCGTGCCGGTGCACGTTGGTCAGCGCCTCCTGGACGATCCGGTAGGCGGCGACCTCGGCGGCGGCGGGCAGGCCCTTCAGGTCGCCGTCCACCTGGACGTCCACCTTGGGGCCGTCGCCGGTGGCGACCACGCCGCCGAGGGCCTGGATGGCGCCTTCGAGGCCGAGGTCGTCCAGCGCGGGCGGCCGGAGCCCGTACACGAGTTCGCGGATGTCGCCGATGGTGCGGCCCATGGTGGCGCGCAGGCTCTCCAGCAGCGCGTCGACGGCGTCGGGGTCGGTCTTCAGCGTGATCCGGGCGGCGTCGACGGTCATCGCGAGGCTGGCGAGCGTCGGGCCGAGCCCGTCGTGCAGGTCGCGGCGGAGCCGCCGCCGCTCCTCCTCGCGGGTGCGCAGGATGTGCTCGCGGGACCGCTGGACGTCGGCGGCGAGCCGCGCCGCGTTCGCCAGTTCGGCGAGGTTGCGGGCGAGGATCCCCGACAGCCGCGCGTCCGGGGTGCGGGTGACGCCGAACAGCAGCCGCCCGACCGGCTCGCCGTGCCACACCAGCGGGATGAGCTGCGGACGGTCGCCGAGCATGCCGTCCTCGGCGGAGATCGTCCGGCCGTCGCGGTCGAGCACCTCGATCAGCACGCCGGTGGCGTGCAGCGCGGAGCGGGCGACCTCGGCGGCGACGGCGAGCGCCGCGCCCGGGTCGGCGGCGGTCTGCAGCCGCCGGTTCAGCCGGTCGGCGATCCGGTACGGGTCGCGCTCGCCGTGGATGAAGCCGTCGACGGTGCGCTGGAGGCGGCGCCGGACGGGCTCGAACACCGCGCCCGCGACGATCGCCCCGGCGAGCCCGGCGAGCGTGCCCCTGCCGTGCGCCATCAGCCCGGCGGCGCCGACCAGCGCGAAGTAGACCCCTGTGATCACCACGACGAGGCCCGCGTACACCAGCGTCCGGCTGACCACGAGATCGATATCGTAGAGCCGGTACCGGGTGATCGCGATGGCGATGCAGATCGGCACGGCGACGATCGTGATGTTGCGGACCGGGTCGCCGATCGGGCCGTTCTCGCCCACGTAGATGATGCCCTCGGCGAGCAGGCCCGGATACACCACCCAGCCGATCTGCCGCCGGACGTCCGGCGGCGCCACGACGAACCGGATCAGCATCGACAGCAGCCCCGCCGCGAGCGTGCCGATGATGATCGCGCTGATGGCCACGGGGATCTCACCGAACGGATACACCGAGACGCCGTTGTGCCAGCGCCGCACGTCCGGGTCGAGCGTCACGTGCACGCAGACGATCACGGGGACGAGGCAGGCGAGCACGAGCACCGGCCGGAACCAGCGCGACACCAGCCGTCCGTCCGGGAAGATCAGCGGCAGGACGAGGGTCAGGGCGTAGGTGTCAATGGCCCAGAGCCAGGTGGCGAGCCATTTCACGAACCCGGTGCCGGGCTTGTCGTGCAGCTCGAACCAGGGGCCGAGGTTGAGCGAGAGGACGTACACCGAGGCGCTGAAACCGGCCCCGAGCATGAGCCAGCCGACCGAGAGGCGGGGCCGGTGCCGCAGCAGCACGGCGGCCGCCGGCGTCCAGGCGAGGGCGACGAGGATCTCCGGGTGCCACCAGACCATCCGCAGGTCAGCGGGCAGTTCCGTGCCGATGGCGAGGGACGTCGCGACGAGCAGCACGGCGCCCAGCGCGAGCAGGAACCCGACGCGGCCCGCGCCGCGGCCGCGTTCTGCCGTCTCCACATGCACTCCCCTGGACCGAAAGTAATGGAATGTTAAAGCGTCTGGCTCCTTGTCCTGCTACCTCAAGGGCGTCCGCCTCAGGACACCGGGATGGGGTGCGGCCGAGACTGGGCCCGTCACGGCACATCGGTGCGTGCCGTGATGGTAACCGCGGATTCCGGCGGTGAGAACGGAAGGCGCAGGTCAAGCTCGTCCGATCGGACGTTCTGGACATGTCCCTCCCGCGTCGCCGCCGGGCGGGGCAGCGCGGCGCGGGCGGCGCCGCTGAACCTCACAGGGGCGGGTTCGGAACGCCGCCGGCGCCGGCCCGGAGGACGGCGCGGAGCGAATCCGGACATCGCGACCGGCACTTTTCGGACGCGGGAGCAGGCCGGTCGGTTGTCAGGACGTCCGGGTCAGGCCAGTTGAGTCAGGTCGCCGGGCCCGGCGGGGCGGCAGGCGGGTCCGCGCCAGGCGCGCACCAAAAGGGCGGATTCCCGCCAGCGGACGCGCCCGCGACCGGATTCGGGGAGGGGCGGGGGTTCAGGCGAGCGGGGCCAGCATGCTGTCGCGGGTGAGGGCCTTGATGCCGCGCCGCAGCTCCGCGGGCGAGATGTCCTTGACGATGAGCCGCTGCAGCAGGAACCCGGGCATGATCGCGAACAGCGCCTTCCCGGCGGCCGCGACGTCGGTGCCGGGCGGGAGCTGCCCGGCGTCGACCAGGCGGCCGAGGTAGTACGTCCATGTGTCGCGGATGCGGGTGAGGTTCTCCGCGACGTACCGGGCGATCTCCGGCTCGTGCACGGCGAGCGCCCACGCCTCGGGGGCCAGCCGGAGCGGGCCGCCCTCGGCCGACAGCTCGGCGAGCCTGACCGCGAGCCGCTCGACCAGCTCGTCGATGGGCAGCGGCGGGTCGGTGTGCGCCAGCTCGTGCAGGAACGCCTGCAGCTCCCCGGCGACCGACGCGATGTTGGCCTCGATGATCTCGTTCTTGCTCTTGAAGTAGCGGTAGACGGCGCCCGCGGAGAGCCCGGCCTCGGCGAAGATGTCCTGCATGGACGTGTCGTGGATGCCCTTGCGGACGAAGCAGGCGCGCGCCGCGTCCAGGATCTGGCGGCGGCGGCGCTCAAGGTGCTCCTCGCTGACTCGCGGCATGCGGCCACAATAAAACGAACGTTCGTTTCTTGACAAGCCGGAAGCGCCGGTGCCACGCTGGCCGCATAAAAGAGAACGGACATCCGCTTTATTTAGGAGTGATCCCCGTGCTGCGGTCCTCCCTCGCCCGGCGCGCCCTCGGCGCGGCCGCCGGCGCCGCGCTGCTGCAACTCCTCATGATCACCGCGTTCTGCTGGCCCGCGGCCCGGACGGCGCCGCGCGACGTTCCGATCGTCGTGGCCGGGCCGGGGTCCGCCGCCGTCGCGCAGCGGCTGGAGCGGGAACGCCCCGGCGCGTTCGACGTCGCCGCCGTCCGGGACGAGGCCGCCGCCCGCGCCGCGCTCACCGGCCGCGACGCCTACGGCGCGATCGTCACGACGCCGTCCGGGCCGAAGGTGCTCACCGCGTCCGCCGCGTCGCCGGTCGTCGCGCAGCAGCTCGACGTCCTGGCGGAGCGGCTCGGCGGCGGGGCGGCGGCGGACGCGGCGGCGCCGGCCGTCCAGGACGTGGTCGCCGCCGACCCCGACGACCCGCGCGGCGCCGGGCTCGGCGCGCTCGCGCTCCCGCTGATCATGTCCGGGCTCGCCGCCGCGGTCCTGCTCACCTTCGCGGTCCCGGCGGTGCCGTGGCGCGCGGCGGGCGCGGTGCTGTTCGCCGTGCTCGGCGGGTTCGGCGCGGCGGGCGTCGCGCGGGGCTGGCTGTCGCTCCTGCCCGGCCCCTACGCCGGGCTCGCCGGGACGATGGCGCTGGCGATCCTGGCCGTGACCGGCGCCGTGGCCGGCCTGGCCGCCGTCCTCGGCCGCGCCGGGATCGGGCTCGGCGGACTGCTGTTCCTGCTGCTCGGCAACCCGCTGTCCGGCGCCACGTCGGCGCCCGAGCTGCTGCCGCGGCCGTGGGGCGAGATCGGCCAGTTCCTGCCGCCCGGGGCGGCGGTGACGCTGCTGCGGTCGGTGGCCTTCTTCGACGGCGCCGGCGCGGCGCGGCCGCTCGCCGTCCTGGCCGCGTGGGCGGTCGGCGGGCTCGTCCTGCTGGCGGTGGGCGGGCTGCGCGGCCGCGTCCGGGACGAGACCGGGCGGGACCGGGAGCCCGCGCTCGTCTGACGCTTTCTCCCGCTACTCCGGACGTTTCCCCCGCGCGGAATGTGATCACTCAGTAGCATTCTGTGACTCTGCCGGGCGTTCGAGAGGGAGACATGGCGGCGTTCCTGCTGCGCCGGCTGGCGAACCGGCTGGTGCTGGGCGCGCTGGCCGCCAGCCTCGGCTACCTGCTCGCCGCCGCGGCCCTCGACCCGCGCGCCGGGTACGAGGGCCGCGTCCCGCGCCCGCCGGACGCGGTCGTCGACGCCCGGCTCACCGCTCTCAACCTCAACGACCGGACCCCGCTGGCCGACCGGTACCGGACGTGGGCGGCGGGCGTCCTGCGCGGCGACTTCGGCCGGACGTCGGACGGCCGGCCGGTCGGCGGCGAACTGCGGCGGCGGCTCGGGGTGAGCCTGCGGCTGGTGACCGCCGGGGCCGTGCTCGGAAGCGTCCTCGGTGTTCTCGCGGGGGCCTGCGCGGCGGTGCGCCGCGGGACGGCCGATCGGCTGATCAGCGCCGGGTCCTATCTGCTGGCGGCCGTTCCGGTGTTCGTGCTCGCGGTTCTGCTGCAGAGCGCGGCCGGCGCGGCGAACGACGCCGCGGGCGTGCGGGTCTTCCAGTGGGTCGGTGAGACGACGCCGGGGGAGTCCGGGGTCGTCGACCGGGTCCAGCATCTGGTGCTGCCCACGGTCACCATTGGGCTGACGCAGTTCGCCTTGTATTGCCGGTATCAGCGGGCGCTGATGCTGGACGTCCTGCACGCGGACTTCGTCCGGACGGCGCGGGCCAAGGGGCTGCGGCGGCGAAGTGCTCTGCTGAGGCACGGCCTGCGCACGGCCGTGGCGCCGCTGGCGGCCTATTTCGCCTACGCCTCCGGACTGCTGCTTCTCGGCGGGGTCTTCACCGAGAAGGTCTTCGGCTGGCACGGGATCGGCGAATGGCTCGTCGACTCGATCGGCCGCGGGGACGTCAACGCCGTCGCGGCGATCGGATGCGTCGCGGCGTGCGGGGTCCTGTCGGCCGGGGTCGTCTCGGACGTGCTGCACGGCGCCCTCGACCCGCGCGTCCGGGCGGCGGCGTGATCGCAGGCGGTCGGCGCGCGGCCGCCGGGGCGGTGCTGCTGGGCGCGCTGCTCGTACTCGTGGCCGCCGGGCCGCTCGTCTCGCCGTGGGGCTGGGACGAGATCGATTTCGCGGCCTTCCGGGAGGGGCCGTCCGCCGCGCATTGGCTCGGGACGACGCAGAGCGGCCGCGACGTCTTCGCCCTCACCCTGCGCGGCGCGCGGACGTCGCTGCTCATCGGCCTTCTCACCGCCGCGATCTCGACCGGGCTGGCCGCCGCCGTCGGCGCCGCCGCCGGATACGCGGGCGGCGCGCTCGACCGCGGCCTGACGTGGGGGACCGACGCGCTGCTGATCCTGCCGCCGCCGCTCGTCGTCGCCGTGCTCCGGCCGGGCGGCGGAACGGCGGTCCTCGTGCCATTGCTGGCCGCGTTCATGTGGATGGTCACGGCGCGGGCGGTGCGCGCCGAGACCGTTTCGCTGCGCGGGCGCGAATTCGTGCTCGCCGCGCGTTTCCTCGGCGTGCGGGCGCCGCGCGTGCTCGTCCGGCATGTGCTGCCGCGGCTCGCGTCACTGCTCGCCGTGGACGCGAGCCTGAACGTCGGTATCGCCATCGTCGCGGAGAGCGGACTGTCGTATCTGGGGCTCGGCGTTCGTCCGCCGGACGTTTCGCTGGGCGTCCTGATGGCGGACGGAAGCGGTGCCGGCGGCGCCTTTTCCTGGCCGTTCGGATTCGCCGCCGGATTGCTCGTCCTCATCGTCCTGGCGGTGAGTCTGGTGGGCGACGGATTGCGCGACGTCCTCGACCCGGAGTCGCGGTGACGGTGTTACGGGCGACGGATGTGACCGTCCGGTACGCGCAGGGCGTTGCCGCTCTCCATGGCGTGAATTTCTCGGTGGACGCTAACGAAGTGCTCGCCATCGTCGGAGAGTCGGGCTCCGGCAAGAGCACTCTCGCGCTCGCTCTGATGGGGCTGCTGCCGGAGACGGCCCGCGTTGACGGATCTGTTCTGCTGAGCGGGCGGGAGCTGCTCGGACGATCGGATGCCCACCTTTCCCGGATACGCGGCAAGGAAATGTCGATGGTGTTCCAGGACGCGATGTCGGCGCTCACTCCCGTCCGCACGGTGGGGGATCAGATCGCCGAGGCCGTCCGCGTCCATTCCCGGGTCGGCCGGACGGCGGCGCGTGCGCGGGCCGCCGAACTGCTCGGGCTCGTCGGCGTCGCGGCTCGCCGCGCGGGCGCCTATCCGCATGAGCTCTCCGGTGGAATGCGGCAGCGCGCGCTGATCGCGATGGCGATCGCCAACGGCCCGTCCGTCGTCATCGCGGACGAGCCGACCGCGTCGCTGGACGTGACCGTCCAGGCGCAGGTCATGGACGTGCTGCGGGCCGTGAAGGACGCGACGGGAGCCGCGATCCTGCTGATCAGCCACGACCTCGGCGTCGTCGCCGGGCTCGCCGACCGCGTCCTGGTCCTGCGCGCCGGACGCGTCGTGGAGTCGGGTCCGGTCGAGCAGATCTACCGGGCCCCGGCCGCGCCGTACACCGTCGAATTGCTGCGGTCGCTGCCGCGTTTGGACGCGCCGTCGCCGCGGCGATTGCGGGACGGCCCCGTCGTTCTGGAAGTGGACGGCCTCGTCAGGCATCACCGAATTCGGCGCGGCGCCGGGACGGTCCGCGCCGTGGACGGCATCGCGTTCGACGTCAAGGAAGGCGAGACCCTCGCGCTGGTGGGGGAGTCGGGCTGCGGCAAGACGACGGCCCTGATGGAGATCATGCGTTTGTCGCGCCCGCGGAAAGGGCGGATCTCCGTACTCGGCCAGGACACCGCGCGCCTGAACGGCGCGCGGCGGAGAGCACTGCGGCGCGCCGTGCAGATGGTGTTCCAGGATTCGCGTTCGTCCCTGAATCCGCGCATGCGCGTGGCCGACATCCTCGCCGAGCCGCTGATCACGCATGGGACTCCGGCGCCCCGGGAGCGGGTCGGCGAATTGCTGGAATCGGTGGGGCTCGGGCCCGGCTATGCGCGCCGTTATCCGCACGGCCTTTCCGGCGGGGAGCGGCAGCGCGTCGGCATCGCGAGGGCGCTCGCGCTGGAACCGCGCCTGCTGCTCCTGGACGAGCCCGTCGCCGCCCTCGACGCGTCGTCCCGGGCCGGTGTCATGGACCTTCTCGAAAAGCGGACCGACATGGCGTGCCTGTTCGTCGCGCACGACCTGGCCGCCGTCCACCGCATCGCTCATCGGGTCGCCGTCATGCACATGGGGCGCATCGTCGAAATCGGCCCGGTGGACGACGTGTACGGCAACCCGGCGCACCCCTACACACGCGCGCTTCTCGACGCCGTTCCGATTCCCGATCCCGTCCTCGAAAGGCGTCGTGACCGCGTCGTCCTGCAAGGAGAACCGCCCGATCTGACGGAGCCGCCCGCCGGATGCCGCTTCCTTTCCCGCTGTCCGCGCTATGCGATGCTCACCGCCACCGAAAGAAGCCTGTGCGAAGAACACGACCCCGCCATGGCGCCGGGCGCCGACCGGATGGTCGCCTGCCATCACCCGCTCGTCGGCGTGGAGGCTGGAAGGTGAAACGCGCGCTCGCCGCGATTCTGCTCCTGGCCGGGACGGGCTGCAGCGCAGGCATTTCCTCGACCGCGCCCGCAAGCCTTCCCGCCTCCGACGTGAACCCGGTGCCGCGAGCCCGCGTCGCGAACGGCGGCACACTGCGCTGGCCTCTGCCGGAGTTCCCGTCCCAATGGAATTTCCATCACGTCAATGGCACGAAGGGCGTCGTGAACCATGTCGTCCAAGGTGTGCTGCCCTATCTGATGCGCGCGGACGGGAAGGGCGTGCCGCACGCCGTCCCCGAATATCTCATGTCGGTGACGCTGACCCGGACCGGGCACGGCCAGACCGTCACCTACCGGCTCAACCCGCACGCCAGATGGTCGGACGGCCGTCCCCTCGGATACGACGATTTCGCGGCTCAAGCCCGCGCCTTGTCCGGACGCGACCCGCGCTACGAGGTCTCCACGACGACCGGCTATCGCCAAATCACGTCGGTCGACCGAGGCGCCGCCGAAAACGTCGTCAAGGTGACCTTCGGCGGCACGTACGCCGACTGGCGCAGCCTGTTCAGCCCGCTCTACCCGTCCACCGCATACGGCACGCCCCGCGCGTTCAACGCCGCCTGGACGAACCGTCTCCCCGTGACCGCGGGCCCCTTCAGAATCAACGCGATCGACCAGACGGCCAAGACCGTCACCCTCGTCCGTGACCCCGCCTGGTGGGGCGCGCCCGCGAAACTCGACCGCATCGTCTACAGAACCATGGACACCGCCGCGATGCCCGGCGCGTTCGCCAACCGCGAGATCGACCTGATGGACGTCGGGCTCGACGCCGACGCCCTGGAACGCGCTGAGAACACGCCCAAAACGAAAGTCCGCCGAGCGGGAGGGCCGGACTGGAGGCAGTTCACATTGAACGCCGCCGGGCCCGTCCTGTCCGACATTCGGGTGCGGCGCGCGGTCATGCTGGGCATCGACCGGCGGGCCATCGCGAGAGCCGACCTGTCCGGGCTCGGCGCGCCCATCCAGACGCTCGGCAACCATTTCTACGTCAACACCCAGAACGGCTACCGCGACAATTCAGCGGAGTACGGCGCCTACGACCCGGCCCGCGCGAGGCGCCTCCTGGACGACGCGGGCTGGAGGCCCCACGGGAAATACCGCGCCAAAGCCGGACGGACGCTCGCGCTGCGGTTCGTCGTCCCGTCCGGGGTCCCGATCAGCAAACGCGAAGGGGAACTGACCCGCGCGCTGCTCGAACGCATCGGCGTCAGGGTGGACATCGAGCCGGTGCCCGCCGACGACGCGTTCGACCGCTACGTCGCGCCCGGGAACTTCGACATCGTCCCCTTCTCCTGGCTGGGCTCGGCCTTTCCCGTCTCGCCGATGAAGTCGGTCTTCGCGCGGCCGCGCGGTCGCCACGTCCAGCAGAACTACTCCCGCACCGGCACCGAGGCGATCGACAGGGCCGTCGACCGTGCGGTTGCGGAGGTGGACCCCGAGAGGGTCCGCGTCCTCGTGAACGAGACCGACCGGCTCGTCTGGAGCCAGGCGTCGGTGTTGCCGCTGTATCAGCGTCCCCAACTCGTCGCCGTCCGGGCGGATCTCGCGAACCTGGGTGCTTGCGGCTTCTTCGAGCCCGCTTACCAGGACATCGGTTTCACGTCCAAGAGGGTTAGGGGAACTTGAGCGGGATGCCCTTGCGGTCGCTCGTGAACCGGGCGTTCCACACGTAGAGCCGTAGGTCGGAGGCCGACAGGCCCGCGTCCACCGGGAGGTCCGTGGCGATCCGCACCACGTACGACGCGCCCGCCGGGATCATCGCGCTGCCGTTCTCGTCGACCGGCGACCGGGCCCCGTCGACCCTGGCGGTGATCTCGCTGTGGTTGGGGAGCGTGCACATGTCGTCCGGGATGCCGGGCTGCGGCATGCACCGCTCCCGTGCCGCCTCCGGCACCCGCGACTTCGGCAGGAACAGGTCGGCGGGGTAGTCCAGCAGGACGGGCCGCCGCTGGCTGTTGGTCAGGACGTAGTCGGCGTAGGCGTACGTCGTCCCGGACGGGGGAGCCTTCGTGGCGCCGAGCGGCTGCCTGTCCGTCCCGGCCTTGACGGCGGCGAGGCTGTAGCCGTAGCCCTCCGGCGTCATGAACTCGACCGGCGGACCGGTCTCCGGCGCGGCCACCGACGGGCCGCGCTCGTCCGCGCCGGTCTGCCCGGCGGAGGCCGGACGGGCCGGGTCCGTATCGGAGTCGCCGGGCCGGAGCACGACGATCGCGGCGGCGACGGCGGCGATCCCGACGGCGCCCGTCAGGGCCCCGGCGAGGCCGATCCTCCCGGTGCCGCTCTTCTTCCTCCGGCGGTGCGACCGCCGGGGCTGGTGGCTGCTGGACATGGTCTCTGCGTGCTCCCTCTGGCCCGCTCCGGGCACGGCAAGCGCGTCCCATCACAAGGAGGTGGACACGATACCCGACCGCATGAATCGGTCGTCCCGCAGGTCAGGGGGTTACGAAGTGCGCGTGAGAAGGGTGTCGCGGGAAAGGCCCCGCAGGGAGGCGTCCAGCACCTCGGCGGTGTGCGCGACGGCGATGGGCGCGCCGCGGCGGCGCAGCGCGGTCGCGATCTGCATGGAGCAGCCGGGGTTGGCGGCGACGAGCAGCTCGGCCCCGGTGGCGTCCACGTTCACCGCCTTGCGGTCGCCGAGCTCCGCCGCGGCCTCCGGCTGGAACAGGTTGTAGGTCCCGGCCGACCCGCAGCAGATCTCCGGGTCGGCGATCTCCCGGACCTCCAGCTCCGGGATCGCGGCGAGCAGCGCGCGCGGCTGGCTCCGCACGCCCTGCGCGTGCGCGAGGTGGCACGCGTCGTGGTAGGCGACGGCGACCGGCAGCGGCGCCCGCTCCGCGCGGGGGCCGAGCTCGGCGAGGAACTCGGCGAAGTCGCGGGTCTTCGCCGTCAGCGCGTCCGCCCGCCGCGACCAGGCCGGATCGTCGGCGAGGAGCGCCCGGTAGTCCTTCATGGCCGAGCCGCAGCCCGCCGAGTTCACGACGACGGCGTCGACGGACTCGAACGTCTCGATCGTCCGGCGGGCGAAGGCGCGGGCCTCGTCCGCGCGGCCGGAGTGCAGGGACAGCGCCCCGCAGCACCCCTGGCCCTTCGGGATGACGACGTCGCAGCCTTCGAGGGCGAGGACGCGGGCCGTGGCGGCGTTGACGCCGGGGAAGAACTCGCCCTGCACGCAGCCGGACAGCATCCCCACCGTCGCGCGGCGCTCGCCCCGGGCCGCGACCCGCTCCGGCAGGCGCGGCGTCCTGCCGAGCGGCGGCGCGAGCCGTTCCATGGCGGCGATCGACGGCGAAATGCGCTCCAGGACGCCGCTGCGCCGCACGAGCCGTTCCAGACCCGATTTCTGGTACGCGCGCAGAGGGCCGCGCAGAGCACGGAGCCGCCGCCTGTACGGGAACAACTGGAAGACCATTTCCCGTATGGCGCGTTCTTTCAGCGAACGGGGGTGCTCGCGTTCGACGTCCGCGCGGGTCGTCTCGATGAGCCGGTCGTACTGCACCCCGGACGGGCAGGACGTCACGCATGCCATGCAGCCCAGGCACGCGTCGAAATGCTGCACCATCGCGTCGCTGAACGGCTCACCGTCCACGTGCTGCTGCATCAGGTGGATGCGGCCCCGGGGCGAGTCCATCTCCTCGCCCCACAGCGTGTACGTCGGACAGGTCGGCAGGCAGAAACCGCAGTGGACGCAGTCGCCGAGCAGTTTCGGGAGGTCGTCCTGGGCGCTCATCAAATCCCTCCCACGAATCGTCCGGGGGACAACCGGTGGTCCGGGTCGAACTGGTCTTTCACGCGCCGCATGAGCGCCAGCCCTGGAACCGGGCCCCACACATCAATTTCGCCGCGCACCTCCTCAGGCGCGTAGCGGACGACGGCGCCGCCGCCGTGACGGCTCAGCGCGCCCCTCAGGCCGCCCAGCACGGTCGCCACCTTCTCCGGGGCCGGGCCCGTGGGGACGCCGACGTGGCCGTGCCCGCTTCCACTCCAGGTTACGGCGATCTCCGGGCCGAGCGTCGTGAGGACGTCGCGGAGGGCGGGCGGCGGAGCCGTGACGTCGATGAGGGTGGTGCCGTCCGGGTAGCGGCCCCAGCCGTCCGGCGCCGAGTCCGCGATCTTGGCGTTCTCGCCTAGCAGTTCGGCGATTTGCCTAGCGCGTACCTCAACGCCTTCTGGGACGCCCTCCAGGAGAACGGCGACCGTCCCTGGGCTGATGTATTCGAGGGCGCTCGGCGCCACCGCGGAATGCAGGACGGTCTGGACGGCGTCATGCGCGTCCTCCGCTCCGGTCACCCGACACGACACGTACGCGCTGGCCGACGCCACCGGATGCAAGCGGAACGTGGCGTCCACGATGAGCCCGAGGGTTCCGAACGAACCGGAGAAGAGGCGTCCCAGGTCGTACCCGGCGACGTTCTTGACGACCTTCCCGCCGGACCTCGCGATCTGCCCGTCCGCCCGGACGATCGTCAGCCCGATGACCAGGTTCCGGGGCGTCCCGTACAGCGTGCGCAGCGGACCGGCCGCGCCCGTGGCGATCGTCCCGCCCACGGTGGAGCCCGGCAGGGGGACGTCGAGCGCGAGCCGCTGGCCGCGCTCCGCGAGCAGCGCGCCGAGCCGCTCCATCGGCAGGCCCGCCTCCGCCTTCGCGACGAGGTCCCCTGCGGCGTGCTCGATCAGCCCGTCCATCCGGTGGGTGTCGACCAGGAGATCGCACCGCTCCGGAGGTGTTCCCCAGTCCAGACGGGTCTCGGCCCCACGCGGGACGACCGCCAGACCCATCTCCGCGGCGACGCGCATGACATCGGCGGCCTCGGACGCGTCCTTCGGCGCGGCGACCAGAGCGGGCTCCACACCGAGGACGCCCTCCGCGGGCTCACCGGGCCGTACGTCACCGCAGACCTTGGCCAGGGCGTCGATGGGCTGCATCAGAAGAGGTCCGCCTTTCCCTCGAACGGGTGGGGGCCCTTGCGTACACCGGGCACCTCGCCGCACAGACGCGGCGTGGGGAACACCTTGCCCGGGTTGCACAGTCCCGCAGGGTCGAATCCGCAGCGGACCATCTGCATCGTGTCCAGGTCGGCTTCGGTGAACATCCGCGGCATGTACCGGGACTTGTCCACTCCCACGCCGTGCTCGCCCGTGATGGAGCCGCCGTGCTCGATGCACAGGTCGAGGATCGCCCCGGAGACCTCCTCCGCGCGCCGCTCCGCGCCCGGCTCGGCGTCGTCGAACAGCACCAGGGGGTGCAGGTTCCCGTCGCCCGCGTGGAACACGTTCGCCACCCGCACGCCGGACTCGGCGGACAGCGCGTCGATCCTCGCCAGGACCTCCGGCAGCACCGTCCGGGGGATCACGCCGTCCTGGACTATGTAGGCCGGGCTGATCCGGCCGACCGCCGCGAACGCCGACTTGCGCCCCTTCCAGATCAGCGCCCGCTCCGCGTCGTCGGCGGCGATCCGGATCTCGAACGCGCCCGCGTCCCGGCACAGCCGCTCGACCTGGGCGAACTGGGCGGCGACCTCGGGCTCCGGGCCGTCCAGCTCCACGATCAGCACCGCGCCCGCGCCCGGCGGGTACTCGCAGCGCACCGCCGCCTCCGCCGCCTCGATCGACAGCGCGTCCATCATCTCGATCGCCGCCGGGACGACGCCCGCCCCGATGATCGCCGACACCGCCGCGCCGCCCGCCTCGATCGAGTCGAACGCCGCGAGCAGCGTCTGCACCGTCTCCGGCAGCCGCGTCAGCCGCACGGTGATCTTGGTGGTGATGCCGAGCGTGCCCTCCGCGCCGACGAACACGCCGAGCAGGTCGTAGCCGGGGCCGTCCGCCGACAGCTCGACGATCTCCCCGTCCGGCGTCACGACCTCGCAGGCCAGCACGTGGTGCGCGGTGAACCCGTACTTCAGGCAGTGGGCGCCGCCGGAGTTCTCCGCGACGTTCCCGCCGACCGAGCAGATCTGCTGGCTGGACGGGTCGGGCGCGAAGTAGTACCCGTACTGCCGGACGGCCCGCGTCACGTCCAGGTTGATCACGCCGGGCTCGACGACGGCCCGCTGCCCCGGGATGTCGACCTCCAGGATCCGCCGCATCCTGGACGTGACGATCAGCACGCCGTCCGCGCGGGGGAGCGCCCCGCCCGACAGGCCCGTCCCGGAGCCGCGCGCCACGTAGGGGACCCCGGCCGCCGCGCACTCGCGCACGATCGCGGCGATCTGCTCGGCGGTGTCGGGCAGCACGACGATCCCCGGCGTCGACCGGTGGTTGGTCAGCCCGTCGCACTCGTACGTGCGCAGCCGCACCGGGTCGGTGATCACCCGGTCGGCGCCGAGCAGCTCCGCCAGCCTGCGTCCGAGCCCGCCGGGCAGCGCCTCGGTCGGCGACGGCTCGTTGGACAACGGCTCGTTGGGCAACGGTTCCACCTTTTCCACGATCCCCGATAGTGGCCCAGGGACGAACCCTTTGGAACCCACGTTCCTTACGGGCGCGGGTTCCAAAGGGTGCGCACGCCGTCCGGGTCTACGGGAAGCTCTGGTAGGCCGGGATCGTGAGGAACTCGGAGTACTCGTCCGCGAGGGTGACCTCCTTGAACAGGGTCACGGCCTGGTCGTAGCGGGGCTCGTTGTACGCCTGCCCCAGCTCCTCCTTGATCTTGGCGAGCTCCTCGTCCAGCAGCTCCTCGACCCACTCCTTGGTGATCTTGCGCCCGTCGGCGGTGGACACGCCGTTGTAGATCCACTGCCAGACCTGCGAGCGGGAGATCTCCGCCGTCGCGGCGTCCTCCATCAGGTTGTGGATGGCGACCGCGCCCGCGCCGTCCAGCCAGGTGGCGAGGTAGCGCAGCGCCACGTCGATGTTGTTGCGCAGGCCCGCCTCGGTGATCTCGCCGGGGGTGTCCTTGACGTTGAGCAGGTCGGCGGCGGTGACGCGGACGTCCTCGCGGAGCCGCTCGCGCTGGTTCGGCCGGTCGCCGAGGACGCCGTCGAACACCTCCCGGCAGACCGGGACGAGGTCGGGGTGCGCCACCCAGGAGCCGTCGAACCCGTCGCCCGACTCGCGCGCCTTGTCCGCCCGCACCTTCTCCAGCGCGATCTTGTTGACCTCCTCGTCGCGGCGGGACGGGATGAACGCCGCCATCCCGCCGATCGCGTGCGCGCCGCGCTTGTGGCACGTCCGGACGAGCAGCTCGGTGTAGGCCCGCATGAACGGCGCGGTCATCGTGATCGCGTTCCGCTCGGGCAGCACGAAGTCGGCGCCCCGCTCCCGGAACTTCTTGATCACGGAGAAGAGGTAGTCCCAGCGCCCGGCGTTCAGGCCCGCGGAGTGGTCGCGCAGCTCGTAGAGGATCTCCTCCATCTCGAACGCCGCCGGGATCGTCTCGATCAGGACGGTCGCGCGGATCGTGCCGCGCGGGACGCCCAGCGCGTCCTGCGCGATGTTGAACGCGTCGTTCCAGAGCCGCGCCTCCAGGTGCGACTCCATCTTCGGCAGGTAGTAGTAGGGGCCCTTGCCCTTGGCGAGCTGGCGGCGCGCGCAGTGGAAGAAGTACAGGCCGAAGTCGAAGAGCGACCCGGACATGGGCTCGCCGTCGACGAGGAGGTGCTTCTCGTCCAGGTGCCAGCCGCGCGGCCGGACGACGATGGTCGCGAGCTCCGCGTCGTCCTTGAGCGCGTAGGACTTCCCGCTCTTGTCGTCGGTGAAGTCGATGGCGCGGTCGAGGGCGTCGCGGAGGTTGAGCTGCCCCTCGATCATGTTCGTCCACAGCGGCGTGTTGGCGTCCTCGAAGTCGGCCAGCCACACCTTCGCGCCGGAGTTCAGCGCGTTGATCGTCATCTTGCGGTCGGTCGGGCCGGTGATCTCGACGCGGCGGTCCTCCAGGCCGGGCGCGGGGTCGGCGACCCGCCAGGCGTCGTCCGCGCGGACGCCCGCGGTCTCGGGGAGGAAGTCGAGCGTCCCGCCGGCGGACAGGGCGCGCTGCCGCTCGGCGCGGGCGGCCAGCAGCTCCGTCCGCCGGGCGCCCAGCTCGCGCTGCAGGGAGGCGAGCAGGCCGAGCGCCTCGGGGGTCAGGATCTCCTCGTACCGATCGCCGAGGGGTCCGGTGACCTCGATGCCGTCAAGTCCAGCCATCTGCGCCATCCCTTTCGTATAGTGAAATTCGGGTTCTGGTATGTGGAGAACGGTACTTGGCGTGGTCGAAGGCGGTCAAAGCGGGGTAGTGGAGTGGCCGGGCGCGCATGGACCCCGCGTTCACCGGGACACGTCCCCGCGCGCGCTTGCGTCAACCCAGGGAGATAACCGCGTGACCACCGGGGACCGCCGTGAGACCATCGGCGGGAAGAAACGGCGGGACGACCGGGAAGACACGGCCGCGCCGCGGCGTTCTACCGAGGACATATGACTCAACCTTTTTCTGCAGACCAGACCCAGACCTCCGAAGAGTTCGAGTACGAGCCCATGACGGGCGAGCTCGACCTTGAAGACCGCCGGGCACTGCGCCGCGTCGCGGGCCTGTCCACCGAGCTGGAGGACGTCACCGAGGTCGAGTACCGCTCGCTCCGCCTGGAGCGGGTCGTCCTCGTCGGCGTCTGGACGGAGGGCACCGCCGAGGCCGCCGAGAACTCCCTGCGCGAGCTGGCGCTCCTCGCCGAGACCGCGGGCTCGGAAGTGCTGGAGGGGCTTGTCCAGCGGCGCTCCCGGCCCGACCCGGCCACCTACATCGGCTCCGGCAAGGCCGCCGAGCTGCGCGACGTCGTCATCGCCACCGGCGCCGACACCGTCATCTGCGACGGCGAGCTGGCCCCGAGCCAGCTCCGGCACCTGGAGGAGACCGTCCAGGTCAAGGTGATCGACCGGACCGCGCTGATCCTCGACATCTTCGCCCAGCACGCCAAGAGCCGCGAGGGCAAGGCGCAGGTCGAGCTCGCGCAGCTCGACTACCTGCTGCCGCGGCTGCGCGGCTGGGGCGGCAACCTGTCCCGGCAGGTCGGCGGGCGCGCCGCGGGCGGCGTCGGGATCGGCGGCCGCGGCCCCGGCGAGACCAAGATCGAGCTGGACCGGCGGCGGATCCGCACCCGGATGGCCAAGCTGCGCCGGCAGATCGCCGAGATGTCCAAGGCCCGCGACACCAAGCGCGGCGAGCGCCGCCGCCACGCGGTGCCCGCCGTCGCCATCGCCGGCTACACCAACGCGGGCAAGTCGTCGCTGCTGAACCGGCTCACCGGCGCCGGGGTCCTGGTGGAGGACGCCCTGTTCGCCACCCTCGACCCCACCGTCCGGCGGGCCGAGACGCCCGGCGGGCGCGCCTACACCCTCGCCGACACGGTCGGGTTCGTCCGGCACCTGCCGCACCAGCTCGTCGAGGCGTTCCGCTCGACGCTGGAGGAGGTCACCGACGCGGGGCTGATCCTGCACGTCGTGGACGGCTCCGACCCGGCGCCCGAGGAGCAGCTCGACGCCGTCCGCGAGGTGCTGCGCGAGATCGGCGCCGCGGAGATCCCCGAGATCGTCGTGATCAACAAGGCCGACGCCGCCGACGACCTCGCGATCGCCCGGCTGCAGCGCCGCGAGCCGCACAGCGTCGTCGTGTCCGCCCGCACCGGGTTCGGCATCGAGGAGCTGCGCGCCGCCATCGAGGCCGACCTGCCCGGGCTGGAGAGCGAACTGCGCGTCCTCGTGCCCTACGACCGGGGCGACCTCATCGCGCAGGCGCACGAGCGCGGCGAGGTGCTCAAGCAGGAGCACGGCGCCGACGGCACCCTGCTGCACGCCCGGGTCCCGGCGGACCTCGCCGGGGAACTGGCGCGGTACGAGGCCGTGACGCCGACCGTCTGAGCGGTTCGGCCTTCCCCCGCGGGTTCTCCGAACCCGCGGGCGGGACCGAGCGTCTCAACAGGCTGTCCGGATGGTTCGTTCGAACCGTCCGTCCGAACCGAACCGGCGACCCGCCGGGTCCCGCGGGGCCCGGCGGGTCTCCGCAGTTACGGGCGACGCTCCGTTAGATTCGGACGCGTCCGGAACCTGTGGCCACGTCGATCCTCGTCGCTGAATGGTGACAGCTTCACGAATCGGCTTGACGGTGCGGTT
Source organism: Actinomadura chibensis NBRC 106107 (assembly GCF_001552135.1). GTDB lineage: Bacteria > Actinomycetota > Actinomycetes > Streptosporangiales > Streptosporangiaceae > Spirillospora > Spirillospora chibensis. The sequence continues at coordinate 167,046 of NZ_BCQP01000002.1, forward strand.
GAAATCCGTACGGTCGTAGAGCTAAGGGGCGGGGAGATGGCTGTCGAAGCGCTGCTATCAGAGGTTGTCGGACGGGCCTTCGGTGCACTACCGTGACGAAACCGATATCTCCGGTCTCGTTGCCCAGTGGTGGTCGCCCGATCACCCGACCCACCAATGGTGAGTCGCCGGCATCCAGTCGGCGTTTCGGATCGAGAGCAGGTGGCCCACTCCATGAAAGATCCAGGCGCCAGACCGAGAGCAGGCGGCCGGCCACGTCCTCACGCCACGTCCGAGCACCGCACCGACGCGCCGTCGCCGCACGGCGCCCCGCCGCCGCACGGCGCCCTTGACCGCGCTGAAGCGCACATCGTCCCACCCTGGTCGGTGAACCTATGACGGTACGGCTGTTGACGAACATCGGCAGGCTCTGGACGGGCACCGACGTCTGCAGCAACGCCGCCGTCCTCATCCACGACGACCGGATCGTCTGGGCCGGGCCCGCCTCCGACCTCCCGCAGCGCGTCCCCGGCATCATCGACGACATCGTGGACGTCGACCACGTCGAGAACCTCGGCGGCGGGCTCGTCACGCCGGGGCTCATCGACGCGCACTCCCACCCGGTCTACGCGGGCAACCGCTGGGCGGAACTCGCGATGCGCACGAGCGGGTCGTCCCACTCCGCCATCACCGCGGCGGGCGGCGGCGTGAACTCGACCGTGACCGTCACCCGCGGGACGGACCCGTGGACGCTCTGCAACGGCGTCCGCGAACGGCTCCGCCAGTGGATCCTCGCCGGGACGACCACCGTCGAGGCCAAGACCGGCTACCACCTCACCCGCGACGGCGAGCTCGCCGACATCCGGATGCTGCGCTCGCTGGAGGGCGAGCCGTCCATGCCGCGCATCCACGCGACGTTCCTCGCCGCGCACATCCTGCCGCCGGAGTTCTTCGGACGCCGCCGCGACTACATCGAGGCCGTCCGGCTGTGGGCGGGCGACGCCGCCGTGGCGGGCGCCGACTCGATCGACGTCTACTGCGACGAGGGCCACTTCACCGCCGAGGAGGCCCGCGCCCTGCTGCTGACCGGCAAGCGCGCCGGGCTGAAGGCCCGCATGCACGCCTGCGCCAACGAGCGCGTCGGCGCGGCGCAGGTCGCCGCCGAGGTCGGCTGCGCGTCCGCCGACCTGCTCACCCAGGCCAACGACGACGACATCAAGGCCCTCGCGCACGCGGGCGTCACCGCCACCGTCTGCCCCGGCAGCTCGCTCAACAGCAGCCGCGCGCCCGCGCCCGTCCGGCAGATGCTCGACCGCGGCGTCACCGTCGCGCTCGGCACCGACCACAACCCGGGCCAGTGCGGCATCACGTCCATGCCGCTCGTCATCGGGCTGTCCGTCGCGATGTTCGGGCTGAGCGTCACCGAGGCGCTGCGCGCCGCCACGCTCGGCGGAGCCGCCGCCCTGCGCGTCGGCGACCGCGGCTCGCTCGCGCCCGGCATGCTCGCCGACATCGTCCTCTGGGACGCCGACCACGAGGGCGCGTTCGCGTGGGCGTTCGGCCTGCGCGCACTGCGGATCTGGCGCGGCGGCGTGCCCGTCCAGCCCTGACCCGCCGTCCCGGCGGCGGGTAGCGTCCTTTCATGGGAAACGCCGTCGCGGTCGTGACGGACTCGACCGCCTACCTGCCGTCCGGGCCGGCCGGACGGCACGGGCTGACCGTCGTCCCGCTGCAGATCGCCGTCGGCGGCGCCACCCGCGACGAGGGCGACGTCGGCGCCGCCGAGGCCGTGCGCGCGCTGCGGGAACGGCACGCCGTGACGACGTCGCGTCCGTCGCCCGGACGCTTCGCCGCCGCCTACCGGTCGGTCGTGGACGCGGGCGCGCGCGAGGTGGTCTCCGTGCACCTGTCCGCCGCCATGTCCGGGACGGTGGAGGCGGCACGGCTCGCCGCCGCCGACGCGTCCGTCCCGGTGCGGGTCGTCGACAGCGGCACCATCGGGATGGGCCTCGGATTCGCCGCGCTCACCGCCGCCTCGGTCGCCCTCTCCGGCGGGACCTCGCAGGAGGCCGCGGACGCCGCCCTGCGCCGGGCCAGGCTCACGCGGTCCCTTTTCTACCTCGACACCCTGGAGTACCTGCGGCGCGGTGGACGGATCGGTGCCGCCGCCACCCTGCTGAGGTCCGCCCTCATGGTGAAGCCCCTCTTGCACATCGCGGGGGGACGGATCGCGCCGCTGGAGAAGGTCCGGACGTCCGCGCGCGCTCTGGCCCGGCTGGAGGAACTCGCGGTCGCGGAGGCGGGCGGGCTGCACGTTGATCTGGGTGTGCAGCACCTCGCCGCATCGGCACGTGCCGACGCCCTTGCCGCCCGCCTGTGCGAGCGGATCCCACATGTCGCTGACGTGTACGTAGGCGAGGTCGGCCCGGTAATCGGCGCCCATGTCAGCCCTGGAATGCTCGGCGTGGTCGTGGCGCCGCACCTCTGACGGCCTGGCGACTCGGCGCCGGTGGAACTCCCGGCGGGCGGATTCACCGGTTGCCCGACAGTCCTCGCCGTCATCGATGGGGCGGGGGCGGTGTGGCCTCTGCTCAGCCGATCCGCGCGGGGGCTGCGTCGGCTGTCGCGCGAGCCGATGCGCGGCGGTGTGGTCCCTGCCTTGCCGGTCCCCTCGGAACGGTGCTGACGCAGAGTTATCCACAATTGGCGGAGCGCTTACGGCGGGTCGGCGGGCGCGCCTAGCGTCGGGTGCCATGAGACCCGACACGCAGGCCCGGCTGCAGTCCGCGATGGGGCGCCTCAGCGTTTCCGAGGCGCCGCCCTCGGCCCGCCTACGCGCGGGCCCGGAGCGGTCGAATGTCCGCGTCCTGGTGATCCTCGGGCTGATCGCCGCCGTGGTGGCCGCCGGGTACTTCTGGATGGCGCGCCCACGGCCGCGGGATTCCGCGGCGCCGCTGCCGAGCGCGACCCTCGCCGAGACGCGCGAGGGTTCGTCCGCGAGCCCGCCCGCGAGCCCGGTCGCGGCGGGGGCCTCGGTGGTCGTGCACGTCATCGGGAAGGTCAGGCGTCCCGGTGTGGTCACGCTCCCGGGCGGGTCGCGCGTAGCCGAGGCGATCAAGGCCGCGGGCGGGCTGCGCCCCGGCGCGAAGACCGGCACGCTCAACCTCGCCCGCAAGCTGGTGGACGGCGAGCAGATCCCGGTGGGCGTCCGCGGCTCCGCCCCCGCCGCCCCGGTCGCCGCCGCCCCGCCCGGGCCCGACGCCCCGGGCGCGCCCGCGACGCCGATCGACCTCAACGCCGCCACCGCCGACCAGCTGGACGGGCTTCCAGGCGTCGGTCCCGTCCTCGCCCAGCGCATCGTCGCGTACCGCACCGAGCACGGCGGCTTCCGCTCCGTCGACGAACTTCGGGAGGTGAGCGGCATAGGCTCCCGCCGCTTCGACGACCTGAAATCCAGGGTCCGCGTATGACCCACGACCTGCGCCTGCTCGCCCCGGCCCTCGCCACCTGGATCACCGCCGCCACGACCATGGGCCTCCCACCGGCCGCCACCTGCGGCTTGGCGGCCATCACAGCCCTGATGGCCCTCTACCTCCTGGCTCCCCGCCGCCGCTCGAACACGAGAGGAGGCTCTAACCCGAACCCAGCCACCCCCGCCTCGGCCATGGCGGGCCACTCTGGGCCGCAACCACTCGCTTTCGTCTCGGCGTTCGGCCAGGCCGGGAACCACGTCGGTCGGGCGGCCGGGACCGGCGGGGCCAGTGGGGCACGGCGGAGGTTGGCGGGTGTCGTCCTGGTGTGCGCCGCCGCTTCGGCGGCGGTCGTGGCGCTGCGGACGGCCGCCGTCGACACCGGGCCCGTGCGCGATCTCGCCCGCCATGGACGCTTCGCGGTGGCCGAGGCCGTCGTGACCGCGGACCCGCGGTCGCATCCCGGCAACGGACGCCCGTTGATCACCGTCCGGGCCCGGGTGGAAGCGGTGGCGCGGGCGAAGGTGCGGGTTCCCGTCCTGCTGATCGCGGCGGACCCCGGCTGGCTTCGCGTCCTGCCGAGCCAGCGGGTCCGGCTGCGCGGGCGGTTCACGACGCCGAGGGGTGCCGATCTGCTGGCCGCCGTTGTGATCGTGCGCGGGCCGCCCGCCGTTCTCGGCCCGCCTTCACTGGTACAGCGGGGCGCCGAGCGGGTCCGGGCGCGGTTGCGGGCGGCGGTCGCGGGGCTGCCTCCCGACCAGCGCGGCATCCTGCCCGGCATGGTCGTCGGCGACACCTCGGGCCTCGACCCGGCCCTGGCCGAGGACTTCCGGACCGCCGGGCTCACCCACCTCCTGGTCGTCTCGGGCGCGAACCTGGCGATCGTCACCGGCGCCGTCCTCGGGCTGAGCCGTCTCGCGGGCCTCGGACGGCGGCGCGCCCCGCCCGTCGCGGTCCTCGCGGTGGTCGTGTTCGTCGTGATCGCGCGGCCCGAACCGAGCGTCCTCCGCGCGGCCGTGATGGGTCTCATCGGCCTGCTGGCGCTGTTCACCGGACGGAGCCGCCAGGGGCTGCCCGCCTTGGCCGCAGCCGTGCTGCTCCTCGTCCTGGCCGACCCGGAGCTCGCGCGCTCGTACGGGTTCGCGCTGTCCGTGACGGCCACGGCGGGGCTGCTCGTCCTGGGCCCGCCATGGCGGGAGAGGCTCGCGCGCCGCCTCCCCGGCCCGGTCGCCGACGCCCTCGCCGTCGCGGCCGCCGCCGAGGTCGCGGTGGCGCCGGTCCTGGTCATGCTGTCCGGTGAGGTGGGGGTCGTCTCCGTGTTCGCCAACCTGCTCGCCGCCCCGGCCGTCGCACCGGCCACCCTCCTCGGGGCCCTCGCCGCGCTCACCGCGCTCGTGTGCCTTCCGCTCGCCAGGGTGATCGCCTGGCCCGCGGGCCTGTCCACCGGCTGGATCATCCGGGTGGCCCGCACCGCCGCCGCGCTGCCCTACGCGACCATCCCCTGGACGAGCGGCGGGTTGGGTGCGCTCACCCTGCTGCTGGCAGCGGGCGTCGCCGTCCTGGTCTTACGCAGCCGCCGGCTGCGCCTGCTCGTGGCCGCCGCCCTGACCGGCGTGCTCGTCGCCGTCGTCGCCCTGCGCGTGACGGCCCGCGGATGGCCGCCGCCCGGCTGGCAGATGGTCGCCTGTGACGTCGGCCAGGGCGACGCCATCGTCCTCGCCACATCACCGGGGCAGGCGGTCGTCGTGGACGCGGGTCCCGAGCCCGCGCCGGTCGACCGGTGCCTGCGCCGCCTCCACATCCGGGACGTGGCATTGCTCGTCCTGACCCACCCGCACGCCGACCACATCAACGGGACGTCCGGCGTCATGCGGGGCCGCACCGTCCACGAGATTCTGACGACACCCCGGACGTCCGGCCGCGAAGCCCGCTTGGCGCGCGGCGTTTCCGCTCGTCCGGCCCAGGCGGGGCAGCAGTGGCGCATCGGTGACTTGACGCTGTCCGTCCTCGCCCCGGCGGCGACCGGCCCGACGCTCACCCCCGACGACGACGGCACCACGATCAACAACGCGAGCGTGGTCCTTGTCGCCCGCAAACCGGGATTCAGCGCACTCCTGGCCGGTGACGTCGAGACCGAGGCGCAGCGCGCGCTGCAGAATGCCGTCCCGCACGTGCAAGTCCTGAAGGTCCCCCATCACGGCTCGCCCAGCCAGGACCTCCAGTTTCTCGCCGCCGCCCACGCCTCCATCTCCCTGATCTCAGTAGGCGAGCACAACGATTACGGCCATCCGTCACCCCTGACCGTCGGCCTTCTGAGACGTCTCCACACCCAAGTCCATCGCACCGATCAGGAGGGAGACATAGCCATCGCCCGAACCGCCCCAGGCCTGACGACCATCCCGCACCGCTAGCCCCCTTCCCCCGCCGCCGCACCCACCCCGCCCCCAAGCCACCGAACGAACCCGCCCGCCAACCGCCGTAGCCGTCCACCGGGACGCTGAAGCCGCCCGCCAAACCGCCGTAGCCGCGCGCCGAGACGCTGAAGCCGTCCACCAACCGCCGTAGCCGCGCGCCGAGACGCTGAAGCCACCCGCCAACTGCCGAATCCGCCCACCGAGACGCTAAAGCCGCCCATCAAACCGCCGAAGTCGCGCGCCGAGACGTTGAAGCCGCCCATCAAACCGCTGATGCTGCCCCACCAAACCGCTGAACCCGGGTGATGGCGACGGCGACGGCGGAGGCGGTATTGGCGGCTGGCCGACTAGCGACCCTGCCACGGTGGTGGGCAACTGGTGATCACGGGGGCTGGTCAAGCGTCCGGCCCAGCGGTCCATGGGCGGGGTGGTCATGGCCTGGGGGTGTGGGGGTTTTGGTGTGGGGTTGTTGGCTGGTGGCGTGGGGGCCGGGCCTGGCGTGGCATGCTGCAGGGGTGTCGATTGAGCCCATCGTCCTTGTCGTCGGTGACGAAGAACTGCTCGTGGATCGTGCGATCGGTGAGGTCGTCGCGTCCGTGCGGGCGGCGGATCCGGAGAACGAGGTGATCGACCTCGCGCCGGGCGGGCTGGAGCCCGGGCGGATCGCCGAGCTGACCTCGCCCTCGCTGTTCGGGGGCGGGAAGGTGCTTGTGCTGAGGTCGGGCCAGGACCTCGGCAAGGACCTGATCGCCGAGGTGCTCAAGTACGCCAAGGCGCCCGCCGAGGACGTGGTGCTCGTGGTCGTCCACCACGGCGGGGCCAAGGGGAAGGCGCTGGTGGACGGGCTCACCAAGCTCAAGGCACGCAAGATCTCGTGCCCGAAGGTCACCAAGACGGGAGAGCGCGTCGACTTCGTCCGGGCGGAGATCCGCGCGGCGGGAGGGAAGATCTCGGCGGACGCGGCGCGCGGCCTGATCGACGCCGTCGGGAACGATCTGCGTGAACTGGCGGCGGCCTGCAGCCAGCTCGTCGCCGACACCGGCGGGAAGATCGACGACGCGGCCGTCGCGCGCTACTACCGGGGACGCGCCGAGGTCAGCGGCTTCACGGTCGCGGACAAGGCCATCGAGGGCCAGCTCGCGGAGGCCCTGGAGCAGCTCCGCTGGGCGCTCGCGACCGGGGTGGCGCCGGTGCTGATCGTCAGCGCGCTCGCACAGGGCGTCCGGGGGCTGGCGAAGGTCGGCGGCGCTCCGCGAGGTGCGCGAGGCGCCGCCTTGGCGAAGGAACTCGGGATGCCGCCGTGGAAGATCGAGCGCGTCCAGAGGCAATTGCGCGGCTGGTCAGGGGACGGCGTGGCACGGGCACTGGCCGCGGTGGCGGAGGCGGACGAGCAGGTGAAGGGCGGCGCCGCCGACCCCGCGTACGCACTGGAAAAGGCGGTCGCCGAAATAGTCACCGCCCGCGCCCAACGCCGCGCCTCCTAAACCCCACGCCGCCTCCCAAGCCCCCAATCCCCGGCCCGAGTCCCGGCTGCGAGGCCCGGGTCTCGAGTCTCGGCCGCGAGTCCCTGCCCCTGAATTCTTGGGTGTGAATTCTTGGGGGTGGTTGGTTAGTTGGGGGTGGGGTGGGGTTCGGACTTGGATTTTAGGCCGTTTGCTTCCATTGTTACGTAGCGGCGGGTTAGGCGGCCTGTTAGGAGGGAGAGCACGGGGGACAGGAAGCCCTTTTGGTCGAGGGTTAGGCGGACGCTCACCGTGCCGTCCGGTTTCGGGAGGATGTCGTGTGCCGCGACCGTCGTGACGCCGGGGGAGCGGGACTCCCAGGTGAAGGTCTTGTTCTCCTCGAAGGCGGTGACCTTCCAGACGGCGGCGGGGAGTTTCGGCTGGGAGACGCGGGCCCGGCTGGAAAGGGCGAAGGGCCTGTCCAGGATTTCGACGCTGGTGATGGAGGCCGTCATCTCGGGCCAGCGCTCCACGTCCTTCAGGAGGTTCCAGACGGTCTCGGGGGCGGCGTCGATGTCGACGGAGATCTCGAAATGCACGGCGTGCTCCTCACTGCGGCGCGGATGGCTGACAGGAGGCCGGTGACCAGGGGGTCGTCGGCGCGGTTCGGGAGATGGAGGGCGTGGTAGGGGACGGCGGGCAGGTCGACGATCTCGCGCGCGACCAGGCCGGGCGGCGGGGAGACGCAGCCGTTCACGACGGCGAGGCCGACCCGCAGGGCCACGAAGTGCAGCATGAGCGGCCAGCCCGCGGCCTCGACGGCGACGGTCCAGGGGACGGCGGCGGCGCGCAGCGCGCGTTCGAGGGCGACGCGGTGCGGGCCGGTGGGCGGCGGCACGATCAGCGCCGCCCCCGCCAGGTCGGCGCAGGTGAGCGAGGGCTTCGCGGCCAGCGGATGGTCGTCCGGCATGACCAGGACCTGCGGGTACGAGGCCAGCGGGACGGCCCGCACGTCGGTGGGCAGGACGTCCAGGACGGCGACCCCGACGTCGGCGCGGCCGGTGCGGACGGCGGTGAGCGTCCGGACGCGGTCGCCGTTGATCAGGCGGACGCCGGGACGGACGACGTCGCCCAGCAGGTACAGGAAGGCGCCCTCCCCGGCGGCGAGCACCGGCGCGCGGGTGGAGGCGGCGCCGTGCACGTCGGCGAGGAACGCGGTCACCCGGGCGTCGAGGTCGCGGGCGAAGCGGGCGACCTGCTCGCCCGCGGGGGTGAGGGCGAGGCGGCGGCCGTGCCGCGTGTACAGGGGGCGCCCGACGGCCTCGGTGAGCTTGCGGACCTTGACGTGCAGGGCGGGCTGGGAGATGTGGAGTTCCCCGGCCGCGCGCGTGAAGTTGAGGTGGTCGGCGAAGACGGCGAACGAGGCGAGCGCGTCCGTGGAGAGGCGGCTCAGGTCCATAGGCATGGACTATAGCTGGAATGATCTTAATAGTTCTCTTCTAGCCTCCGAGGCCCGAGGGTTGGGGCATGGACATCGAACCCCGGCTCGGCGTCGACTTCGGCCGGGTCATACACGGCGGGCTGCTCGCCCCCGGCGACGACGACACGGCGTTCCTGGACGGAAGCTTCGCGGAGGCGCTCGCCTCGCCCGCGACGGAAGGCGTGTACGACGTGCTGCCCGGCCTGGTCGAGGCGTTCGGCGGACGTGCCTGGATCATCTCCAAGTGCGGTGACCGGGTGCGGAGGCGGACGCTCGCCTGGCTCGACCACCACGACTTCTACGCGCGGACGGGCCTGCCAAGGGAGAACGTTCGGTTCTGCGCGAAGCGCCCGGAGAAGGCGCTGCACTGCGCGGAACTCGGGATCACCCACATGATCGACGACCGTCCGGACGTGCATCGCGCCATTCGGGGGCTCGTCCCGTACCGGTATTTGTTCGGCCCCGAGAAAACGCTGGAGGAAGGGGTGCGGCGCATTCCCGACTGGGCGTCCGCGGAGGTCATTCGGAGAGATATTCCGGCGGGACGGATTCGGCCAGCCACACCCCGTTAGCGCTGACGCGGAACTCGTGCCCGGCGGCGGCCATCCGCCCGGCGGCGACGACCAGGACGACGGGCTCTCCCCGCCGGGCGCCGACCCGCCGGGCCGTCTCCCGGTCGGGGGACAGGTGGACGGCGTGCCGCCCCATCGGCAGCAGCCCGTCCCGCAGGATCGAGGGGACGGAACGGCGCACCGTCCCGTGGTAAAGGAATTCCGGCGGCTCCACCGGAGGCAGTTTCAGGTCGACCGGGATGGAATGGCCCTGGACGGCCCGGATCCGGTCGCCGTCGAGTTCGTAGCGCCGCTTGTCGTTGGCGTCGACGACGAACTCAAGCTCGGCGCGGGTGATCGGGAACGAGTGGCGGGCGGCGGCCGCGAGCAGGTCGGCGACGTCGGCCCAGCCCTCGGCGTCGAGCGTGAGCCCGATCCGCTCGGGGCGGTGCCGCAGGTGCTTGGCGAGATACTTGGAGATCTTCACCGCGCGGCGCTCGTCCACCCGGAAGACCCCCGGACATGCGTCGGGGCCGGCGCGCGAGCCGGCCCCGGGGCGTGCGGCTGCTACTTGGCGGCCTGCAGCTCGGCGGCGCGCTTGGCGATCGCCGACTTGCGGTTGGCGGCCTGGTTCTTGTGGATGACGCCCTTGCTGACGGCCTTGTCCAGCTTGCGGGCGGCGTGGCGCTGGGCGGCGACGGCCGCGTCCACCTCGCCGGCCTCGGCGGCCTCGCGGAACTTGCGGATCGCCGTCTTCAGCTCGGACTTGACGGCCTTGTTGCGCAGCCGGGCCTTCTCGTTCTGCTTGTTGCGCTTGATCTGGGACTTGATGTTAGCCACGTCGTAGTGCCTCAGCTTGGTCGCGATACTCGCCTGCTCACGCGCAGGCCCTGACGAATGTCTGAACGGGGGCGGGACGGTGCCCCCGGGGCACGACGCTACGCCACACGCAGTCGCACAGCTTACCAATCACCGGCCCCGGCCCCAAACCAGCGGGGTGCACGGAGCATCGGGCCCGGCATGGGACTATGGGACGAAGACTTCTTCCTTGTCCACCTGTGAGTATTGCGAACGGACCCCGGTGCCAGCGCCTGTGCCTGACAAGACCGATCCCGCGATCATCCGCAACTTCTGCATCATCGCGCACATCGACCATGGCAAGTCGACCCTCGCGGACCGGATGCTGCAGTTGACGGGTGTCGTCGAGGAGCGCCAGATGCGCGCCCAGTACCTCGACCGCATGGACATCGAGCGCGAGCGCGGCATCACGATCAAGAGCCAGGCCGTGCGGCTGCCGTGGACGTCCGGCGGCGTCGACCACGTCCTCAACCTGATCGACACCCCGGGGCACGTCGACTTCTCCTACGAGGTGTCGCGGTCGCTCGCGGCGTGCGAGGGCGCCGTCCTGCTGGTGGACGCGGCGCAGGGCATCGAGGCGCAGACGCTGGCCAACCTGTACCTGGCGCTTGAGGCCGACCTGCACCTGATCCCCGTCCTCAACAAGATCGACCTGCCCGCCGCGCAGCCCGACAAGTACGCCGAGGAGCTCGCCGGGATCATCGGCTGCGAGCCCGCCGACGTGCTGCGGGTGTCCGGCAAGACCGGCGAGGGCGTCCGCGAGCTGCTCGACAAGATCGTCGCGGAGGTGCCGGCCCCGGTCGGCGACCCGGACGGGCCCGCCCGCGCGCTGATCTTCGACTCGGTGTACGACACCTACCGCGGGGTGGTCACCTACGTCCGGATCGTGGACGGGCACCTGTCGCGCCGCGAGAAGAGCCTGATGATGTCGACCGGGGCCGCGCACGAGACCCTGGAGGTCGGCGTGATCTCCCCGGAGCCGAAGCCCGTGCAGGGCCTCGGCGTCGGCGAGGTCGGCTACCTGATCACCGGGGTGAAGGACGTCCGGCAGGCGCGCGTCGGCGACACGGTGACGGGCCAGTCGCGGCCGGCGCCCGAGGCGCTCGGCGGCTACCGCGACCCGCGTCCCATGGTGTTCTCCGGCCTGTACCCGGTGGACGGCGACCAGTACCCCGAGCTGCGCGACGCGCTCGACAAGCTCCGCCTGAACGACGCCGCGCTGGTCTACGAGCCGGAGACGTCGGCGGCGCTCGGGTTCGGGTTCCGCTGCGGGTTCCTCGGGCTGCTGCACATGGAGATCGTCCGGGAGCGGCTGGAGCGCGAGTTCGACCTGTCGCTGATCTCGACCGCGCCGAACGTCGTGTACCGGGTGGTCATGGAGGACGGGACGGAGCACACCGTCACCAACCCCAGCGAGTTCCCCGAGGGCAAGATCGGCACCGTGTACGAGCCGGTGGTGAAGGCGACGCTGCTCAGCCCGTCCGACCACATCGGCGCGATCATGGAGCTGTGCCAGGGCCGCCGCGGCGTGCTGCTCGGCATGGACTACCTCTCCGAGGACCGCGTCGAGATCCGCTACACGCTGCCCCTCGCCGAGATCATCTTCGACTTCTTCGACCAGTTGAAGTCGAAGACCCGCGGGTACGCCTCGCTGGACTACGAGCCGAGCGGCGAGCAGGAGGCCGACCTCGTGAAGGTCGACATCCTGCTGCAGGGCGAGTCGGTGGACGCGTTCAGCCAGATCGTCCACAAGGACAAGGCGCGCGAGTACGGGCTGATGATGACGTCCAAGCTCAAGGAACTGATCCCGCGGCAGCAGTACGAGGTGCCGATCCAGGCCGCGATCGGTGCGCGCATCATCGCGCGGGAGAACATCCGCGCCATCCGCAAGGACGTCCTCGCCAAATGCTACGGCGGCGACATCTCCCGTAAGCGCAAGCTCCTGGAGAAGCAGAAGGAGGGCAAGAAGCGGATGAAGACCATCGGGCGGGTGGACGTCCCGCAGGAGGCCTTCGTCGCGGCGCTCTCCACGGGCGGCGGCGAGTCCACCGACAAGGGCCGCAAGTAGCCCGGCCCGCGGCGCCCCGCGCTACTTCTTGAGCAGCGGCCAGGCGACCGCGGCCGGGACGCGGCGGAACTCGCCCCGGTTGGCGGCGCGCCCCGCGTAGACCAGGAAGAACATCACGGCGGCCGTGAAGAGCAGCGGCACCCAGATGAGCGCCTCCATGACCAGCGAGAGCAGTCCGAACACGAACCAGACCGCGACGGCGGCGAGGCCCATGTTGAGGCCCTGCGCGGCGTGCCGGCGGACGAACGGCGACCCGCCGCCCTTGCCGACGAGGACGACGGCGGGCGCGATCACGCCGACGAGGAACTGGCCCACGTACGCCATGAGCGACCAGGTCTTCTCGTCGTCGGAGACCGGACCGAAATGGCCCGGCATCTGCGCGGTGCCCCGGCCCTGCTGAGGCTGCGGCTGCTGGGGCTGCGGCTGCTGGGGCGGCTGCTGCCAGGAGCCGCCGGGCTGCTGCTGAGGCTGCTGCGGTTGCTGAGGCTGCTGCTGCCAGAGGTTCCCTGGCTGCTGCCAGGGGGCCTGCTGCTGCCATCCGGGCTGCTGTCCCTGGCCGGGCGACGGGGGAGGCCCGTAGGCCATGGCGGAGTCCTCTCCTAGTTCGCTGAGCGAGCTATGGGCGAAAGTGTATGACTCCTTGGACGCCTCCGGAGTTCGCTCGGGTTCCCGGAAAAGCCCGTGCCGTGTCCGTTTCATGCCACCTCGGCCACCACGGGCGGAGCCCGGCCGGGACGGGAAACACGATGAACACGTCGTGGATCCCGGTACGGTCGGACGGTACGGTGCCGATCAAGCACGACTGATCACCAAAGTGCCGATCAGGCGGCGTGCCGATCGAGCGAAGGCGTCCGAGACCGACCTCCGGAGGCGGGATGACCGCGGCGAAGCGAGGATCATGGCGTCCGCCCCTCGGGGGTCTGGGGGCCGTCCCCCGGAAAGGCAGGGCAGCGTGACCGACCCCGAGCAGGTTCTGCGTTCTGCGAAGGAGCGGGAGACGGTGAACGGCGCCGTCCGCGCGCTGCGGTCCGCCGCGCCGTCCGGCTGGGAGCGGCTCGACTTCGAGTTCCGCGCGACGGTCGGGATCGACAGTGCGTCCCTGGAGGTGGAGGGCGCGGACGGCGGGCGCCGCACCGCCCTGCCGCCGGGCCAGGCCGTCGGGATGATGGACGAGCTGCGCCGCGTCATGTACCGCAGCGGCCAGGGCGCCTGGTTCACCGCCCGGCTGAAGGTCGAGCGGTCGGGACGGTTCAGCGCCGAGTTCGACTACGACGGCGAGCCCGACTTCACGCCGCCGCTCACCTCGTCCGCCTACGCGATGGACCTCGACCGCTTCCCCCGGACGGACGAGCACATCCCCGACTGGCTCCGCGCCAAGCTCGGCGAAGCCTGACCGGAGCGGGACCGGAGCAGGCCGCGGGGCAGGGCAGACTGAAGGTGTGCCCTCGACCCTTCCCGACGGTGATCCCGTACCCGCGGACGGCTCGCTCCCCGGCAGCGCCCTGAACGGCCTGGGAAAGCGTCCGTTCGCCTTCTACGTTCACGTCCCCTTCTGCGTGACCCGCTGCGGATACTGCGATTTCAACACCTACACGGCGTCCGAGCTGGGCCCTGGCGCGAGCCGCGACTCCTACGCCGACACCGCCATCGCGGAGGTCCGCATGGCGCGGCGCGTGCTGGGCGACGCGGACCTGCCCGTCGAGACGGTCTTCGTCGGCGGCGGCACCCCGACCCTGCTCCCGGCCGACGACCTCGGACGCGTCGTGGCCGCGATCGACGCCGAGTTCGGGCTCGCGCCCGACGCGGAGGTCACGATGGAGGCCAACCCCGAGTCGGTGGACGAGTCCTCTATATCCAGACTGCGCGAGGTCGGATTCACCCGCGTCTCCTACGGGATGCAGAGCGCGCGCGAGCACGTCCTCGCCGTCCTGGAACGGACGCACACACCCGGACGCGTCCCGCAGGTAGTGGAATGGACGCGCAAGGCAGGCTTCGAGCACATCAACCTCGACCTCATCTACGGCACGCCGGGCGAGACCGACGACGACTGGAGGGGCTCCCTGCGGGCCGCCCTCGAAGCGGAGCCCGACCACGTGTCGGCGTACGCGCTGATCGTCGAGGACGGCACGCGGCTGGCGGCACAGGTCCGGCGCGGCGAACTGACCGCCCCCGACGACGACGCCATGGCCGACCGCTACCTGATCGCGGACGAGATGCTGTCCGCGCACGGCCTGCACTGGTACGAGATCTCCAACTGGGCCGCCACGCCCGCGGCCGCCTGCCGCCACAACATGCTCTACTGGACGGGCGCCGACTGGTGGGGCGTCGGCCCAGGCGCGCACAGCCACGTCGGCGGGACCCGCTGGTGGAACGTCAAGCACCCCGCCGCCTACGCCTCCCGCCTGGCCGAGGGCACGACGCCCGCCCACGCCAGGGAGGTCCTGGACGACGACGTCCGCCGCATGGAGCGCGTCATGCTCGAACTGCGCCTCGCGCAGGGCTGCCCGTCCACGCTGCTGGACGACGAGGCCGTCCGGAGGGCGATCGGCGACGGCCTGGTCGAACCGTCCCCCTACGAACGGGGCCGAGCCGTCCTGACCCGCAAGGGCCGCCTCCTGGCCGACGCCGTCATCCGCGACCTCACCTGACGCGGGGCCCGAGCCCAGGCCACGGGGCGTGCGGCCGGAGGGCGGCCCCGCCCGGAGGCCGCACGCCCCGCCGAGCCGGTCGACCGCAGCGCCACGACGTGACCCACACGGTCACGAAGACCCGCACCGTGGCGTGAGGATCGACCAGCTCGCAACGGGGGTTCCAGGGGGTCGCCCCCCTGGGCTAGCCAGTCACGAAGTCGATCAGTTCCTCCACCCGGCCCAGGAGGGCGGGCTCCAGGTCGGTGTAGGAGTTGACGCGGCCCAGGATGCGCTTCCAGGCCGCGCCCGTGTCGTCGTCCCAGCCGAGCCGGGCCACGACGCCCTCCTTCCAGGGGACGCCGCGCGGGACGCGGGGCCACTCGGGGATGCCGACCGACGCGGGCTTCACCGCCTCCCAGATGTCGATGAACGGGTGCCCGGTGACGAGGACGTGCGGCGAGGACACCCGCGCCGCGATCCGCGACTCCTTGGAGCCCTCGACGAGGTGGTCGACGAGGACGCCGAGGCGGCGGTCCTCGTCCGGGCCGAACTCCTCGACGATGGCGGGCAGGTCGTCCACGCCTTCGAGATACTCGACAACGACGCCCTCGACCCGCAGGTCGTGGCCCCAGATCTTCTCGACCAGCTCCGCGTCGTGGACGCCCTCCACGTAGATGCGGCTCTCCTTGGCGACCTGGGCCCGCAGCCCTCGCACCGCGATGGAGCCGGACGCCGAGCGCGCGGGACGTCCGCCGCCCGGCGCCGCGGTCGGCCGGACGAGCGTGACCGGCTTGCCGTCGATCAGGAACCCGGACCTGGTCAGCGGGAACACCCGCCGCTTGCCGAACCGGTCCTCCAGGGTGACGCCGAGCTTGTCGCAGGCGACCACGGCGCCGCAGAAGCCGCTGTCGGGGTCCTCGGCGACGAGGCCCGGCTCGGCGGGCACCTCGGGGATCAGGCCCTTGCGGGGACGCCGCCAGTCGCCGCCCAGCACGTCGTTTCCATAGTCCTTACTCCGCACGGGTCCGCACATTAACCCGGCGGGACGCCGGCGCGGCGTCGCCCGGCGTCCTTCGGCGTGGCGTCCCAGCCCCGGAACGCCCCCGGAACACTCCCGAACCGCCGGAGGTTCCAACGGGTGGTTCCTGGGCGGATGGGCTGTGACGTCCGATACGGATAGGATCGCGCCGCCGTGCCGGTGTGCGCGGGCACTCCAGAGTGGGGCCTCCGGGCCGTACACTTGGCACTCGGGAGGAATGAGTGCCAGCGGCGCGGGGGCGCCGGCGGCACGGGCCCCGGCGGGACGAAGGAGGTGACCCGGGTGCTGGACGATCGCAAGCTCGCGGTCCTGCGCGCCATCGTCGAGGACTACGTCTCCACGAACGAGCCGGTCGGCTCCAAAGCCCTGACGGACCGGCACAATCTCGGCGTGTCTCCGGCCACGATCCGCAACGACATGGCGGTGCTGGAGGAGCAGGGCTACATCACCCAGCCGCACACCAGCGCCGGACGCGTTCCCACGGACAAGGGCTACCGGTTGTTCGTCGACCGGCTGTCCACGATCAAGCCGCTGTCGGTCGCCGAGCGCCGCGCGATCGAGACGTTCCTGTCCGGCGCCTACGACCTCGACGACGTCGTCGGCCGGACGGTCCGGCTGCTCGCCCAGCTCACCCGGCAGGTCGCCGTCGTGCAGTACCCGTCGCTGACCCGCTCGTCGGTGCGGCACGTCGAGCTCGTCCCGGTCGCCGAGGGGCGGCTGCTGCTCGTCCTCATCACCAACACCGGGCGGGTCGAGCAGCGGGTGATCGAGTCCGCGGGCCCGGTCAGCGAGGAATCGATCGGGCACCTGCGGGCGTTGCTCAACACGTGCCTCGACGGGCTCGGCCTCGGCGACGTCCCGACCGCGGTGGCCGACCTGCCGGACAAGGTCGGCCCGGACGACCGTCCGCTCGCGGCGGCCGTGCTGTCGGTGCTGCTGGAGACGCTCGTCGAGAAGCACGAGGAGAAGATCGTTTTCGCCGGAGCGGCCAACCTCGCCTCGGTCGACTTCTCGCAGGGGCTGCGGGAGGTCCTCGTGGCGCTGGAGGAGCAGGTCGTCCTCATGCGCCTGCTCGGCGAGACCGGCGACTCCTCTAAAGTTACGGTGCGGATCGGCACCGAGAACCCCGACCTGGGGCTCCGGTCGACCTCGGTCGTCGCCGCCGACTACGGGGTGGGCGACCTCACCCTGGCCCGGCTCGGAGTGCTCGGGCCGACACGCATGGATTACCCCAGCACGATGGGAGCGGTACGGGCAGTGGCACGCTACGTGGGACAGATCCTGGCGGGGTCGTAAGTGGCCAACGACTACTACGCGACCCTGGGCGTCCGGCGGGACGCCAGCGCCGACGAGGTCAAGAAGGCCTATCGCCGGCTCGCGCGGGAGCTCCACCCGGACGTCAACCCGGATCCGGAGACCCAGGACAAGTTCAAGGAGATCACCCAGGCGTACGAGGTGCTCTCCGACCCGAAGAAGCGCGAGATGTACGACCTCGGCGCGGACCCGTTCGCGTCCGGCGCCGGTGCGGGCGCCGGCGGCTTCGGCGGCGCCGGGTTCCCCTTCAGCGACATCATGGACGCCTTCTTCGGCACCGCGACCTCGCGCGGCCCGCGCTCGCGCGCGCGGCGCGGCCGGAACGCGACGCTGCGGGTCGAGCTCGACCTCGCCGAGACCGCGTTCGGCACGACCCGCGAGCTGTCCATCGACACCGCGGTCGCCTGCACGACCTGCGAGGGGTCGGGCTGCGCGCCCGGCACCCACCCGGAGACCTGCGAGACGTGCCACGGGCGCGGCGAGGTCCAGCAGGTGCAGCGCTCGTTCCTCGGCCAGGTCATGACGGCCCGGCCCTGCCCGGCCTGCGGCGGGTTCGGCTCGGTGATCCGCAACCCGTGCACCGAGTGCTCGGGCGACGGCCGGGTCCGCACCCGGCGGACCGTCAAGGTCAAGATCCCCGCCGGGGTGGAGAACGGCATCCACATCCAGCTCGCCGGGGAGGGCGAGGTCGGCCCGGGCGGCGGCCCGCCCGGCGACCTGTTCCTGGAGATCGTCGAGAAGCCGCACGCCATCTTCGAGCGGGAGGGCGACGACCTGCACTGCACGGTCGAGATCCCGATGACGGCGGCGGCGCTCGGCACCAGCGTCACGATCGAGACGCTGGACGCGGCCGAGAGCGTCGACATCAAGCCGGGCACGCAGTCCGGGCAGGTCATCACGCTGTACAACCGGGGCGTCCGGCACCTCAACGAGAGCGGGCGCGGCGACCTGATGATCCACGTGAACGTCGAGACGCCGAACCGGCTGGACGAGGAGCAGGAGGAGCTGCTCCGGCGGCTCGCCGCGCTGCGCGGCGAGGAGCGCCCGCCCGGCAAGTTCGCGCCGGGCCAGCGCAGCGGCATGTTCTCCCGCATCAAGGACGTCTTCAACCAGCACTGAAGAGCCGCGGCGGCGGCCTACCGCGAAGGCCGCCGCGGCGATCCGGACGACTGAACGGGAGGGCGCGTGAGCCCGCCGGTGTTCCTCGCCGGGACGGACGCGCTCGCGCGCGACCACGTCGTCCTGGACGGCCCCGAGGGGCGGCACGCCGCGACCGTGCGGCGGCTGCGCCCCGGTGAGCGCGTCGACCTCACCGACGGCGCCGGGCTGCTCGCCGAGTGCGTCGTCACCGCGGCCGACCGCGCGTCCCTCACCCTGGACGTGCTGGCCCGCCGCCGCGAGCCGGAGCCCGCGCCGCGGATCACGGTCGTGCAGGCCCTGCCGAAGGGCGAGCGGGGCGAGCTCGCGGTCGAGACGATGACCGAGGCGGGCGTGGACGAGATCGTCCCGTGGGCGGCGGCGCGCTGCGTCACCCAGTGGCGTCCCGAGCGCCGCGAGAAGGCCCTCGGCCGCTGGCGCAACGCGGCCCGCGAGGCGGGCAAGCAGGCCCGGCGCAGCCGCCTCCCGGACGTCGCCGACCTCGCCTCCACCGACGACGTGGCCGGACGGGTCGCCGCCGCGTCCCTGGCGCTCGTCCTGCACGAGGAGGCCGACGCGCCGCTCAGCGCCGCCGAACCGCCCGCGGCGGGCGAGATCGTCGTCGTGGTGGGCCCGGAGGGCGGGATCACGGACGCGGAACTGGCCGCGCTCGCCGCGGCGGGCGGACGCCCGACCCGCCTCGGCCCGACCGTACTGCGGACCTCGACCGCGGGCGTGGCGGCGGCGGCCGTCCTACTGGCAGCGACCGGCCGCTGGTAGGGGGAGTTTCATTGTTGGGGGACGACCCCCCACACCCCCCGGGGTGACCGCTCGGGCTAGGAGCCGCCGGTGGCGGCGCCTCCGTCGCTGCTCGTCTTCGCGGGCTCGCTGGACGGCGGCGGGGTGGGCTGCTCGGTGGGCTCGCCCGGCCCGGGCGTCCCGGTCGCGGGCGGCGTCGGGGTCGCCGACGGCGTCTGCGAGGGGGTCCTGCCCGGGCACGAGGAGGCGGGCGGCGGGGTGGTCGGCTCGGCGCCGGGCGACACGGCCGCCGTCGGCGTCCCGGACCGGGGGATGGTGCAGGACGACAGGCCGGGCGAGGTGCTCGGCCTGGTCGTCGACGTCGCCGCCGACTCGCCTGACGGGTCGCTGCCCGGCGACGCCGGGGCGGGGAACTCGGGGCCGCCGTCGGCGTTGTCGCGGTCGCCGCCCGACTTGTCGTGCCCGCCGCCGGACGGCCCGTTCGCGCCGACCGACTGCTGGATGAGGTCGATGGTCTGCGGGGCGGTCACGCCGAGCCCGGCGATGGCCACGGCGGCGGCCACCGCGAGGATCGGACGCGCCCAGTTGACGGTGAACCGGTCGAACCCGAGCCCGTAGCGCGCGAGGCCGAAACGCCCGAGCCGGCGGCCGTCGCCCTCGGCGACGCGGGCCCGTATTCGCTCCAGGCCGTCGCCCGCGGGGTTGACCGTCTCCGCCTCCGCGTGCAGGGCGCGGCGGAGGATCTCGCCGTGCTCGTCGTCGGGGTCGGTGGTCATGAGAACTGCTCCAGGACGTTGCGTAGCGCGGTCATTCCGCGCGCCGTGTGGCTCTTCACGGCGCCGCGGGAGATGCCCATCGTGCTGGCGATCTCGGCTTCGGACAGGTCGGCGTAGTAACGCAGGACGAGTGCCTCGCGCTGGCGTGCGGGGAGCCGGGACAGCGCGTCGACCACCGCCGACCGCTCCAGCTCCCCGATGGCCCCGGCCTCCGCGCTCGGCGCGTCCGGCAGGCCCTTCGGGGCGTACTTCTCGACGACGGCGCGATGCCGCAGCACCGACCGCGACCGGTTGACCACCGACTGCCGCAGGTACGACAGCGCCTTGTCCGGGTCGCGCAGGCGGCGCCAGCCGCCGTGCATCGCGACGAACGCGTCCTGGACGACCTCCTCGGCCGTCCCCGCGTCCCGGACGAGCATGGCCGCCAGCCGCACCAGGGAACGGTAGTTGGCGCTGTAGAGCGCGGTCACCGCCTGATCGGCGTCCCAGGCGACGGCCACCGCGCCCGCCGTGCCCCTGGCCACGAGGGTCTCGGTCACGTCAGTTGGACGCGCGCCCTCCTCGCCCGGTTTACGAAAGGGCATGTCCTGCTCTGCCTCGGTCACCTATCCGCCGCCTTTGCCGTCCCCCGGCCGTCCATTCGGATAGTCCTTCGGAGCGGCGTGGATCGGGCGTTCCCGGCCCGGCCGGGAACGCCCAAAAGCCTTGCGGACCGGGGGGTACGCCTTGAGTTGACCACCTTAGCCATTCGACGCTCGCAATGCCGACCGCAACGGGAGGTCGGCGGACTGAAACGTTTTCCGGACGCGCGCCCCGCCGAGTTCCGCCGGGGCCGCTCGATAGGATTCGGCGGGTCCCGCACCGCCGCCGATGGGGAGACCGATGACCGACTGCCTGTTCTGCAAGATCGTTTCCGGGGACGTGCCCGCCAAGATCGTCCGGGAGTCGGCGGGCGCGCTGGCGTTCCGCGACATCAACCCGCAGGCGCCGACGCACGTGCTGGTCATCCCGCGCGACCACCACCCGACGGTGGCCGAGCTGGCCGCGTCCGACGCCGGGCTGCTGGCCGAGGTGGTGCGGGAGGCGCATCAGGTCGCGGTCGACGAGGGCATCGCCGAAAGCGGCTACCGGGTCGTGTTCAACACCGGCCCGCAGGCGGGCCAGACCGTCTTCCACGTGCACGCCCACGTGCTCGGCGGCCGTGGCCTCAACTGGCCGCCCGGCTGACCCCGCCCGGCGCCGCCCGGCCGCGCCCGGCCGCGCCCGCCCCCGCTCCGCGGGCCCGCCGCCGCGCCGGAAAACGGACGGCGGCGTGTCGGACGTCCCCAGTACGATGGAACCGACACACCCTGGCACCCGGAGCAGACAGAAGGCAGGTCGGAGAGGCCGCAAGGCCCGGCTGATGGTCGAATCAACTCACACGAGGTCAACTCCCGCGGCGGCCGGCGCCGCCGGCGACGGCGGCGCGGAGCGCTCCCAGATCAAGATCGTGGTGCCGGACGACCACTCGATGGTGAGCCTGCTCGGCTCCCGGGACGAGTCGCTCCACGCGATCGAGCGCGCCTTCGGCGCCGACATCGACATCCACGTCCGCGGCAACGAGATCACCGTGACCGGTCCGGAGGCCGAGACCGACCTCGCCTCCCGGCTCTTCACCGAGATGCTCGAACTGCTGAAGGGCGGCACCCAGCTCACCCCCGACGCCGTCGAGCGCAGCCTGGCGATGCTGCGCGGCGAGAGCGGCGCGCGCCCGGCCGAGGTCCTCACCCTGGACGTGCTGTCCAGCCGGGGCCGCACGATCCGGCCGAAGACGCTGAACCAGCGCCACTACGTCGACGCGATCGACAAGCACACGATCGTGTTCGGCATCGGCCCGGCGGGCACCGGCAAGACCTACCTGGCGATGGCGAAGGCCGTCCGCGCCCTCCAGGACAAGAAGGTCAACCGGATCATCCTGACGCGCCCGGCGGTGGAGGCGGGGGAGCGGCTCGGGTTCCTGCCCGGAACGCTCTACGAGAAGATCGACCCGTACCTGCGCCCGCTGTACGACGCGCTGCACGACATGGTCGACCCCGACTCCATCCCCCGGCTGATGGCCGCCGGGACGATCGAGGTCGCGCCGCTCGCGTACATGCGCGGCCGGACGCTCAACGACTCGTTCATCATCCTGGACGAGGCGCAGAACACCTCGCCCGAGCAGATGAAGATGTTCCTCACCCGGCTCGGGTTCGGGTCGAAGGTCGTCGTGACCGGCGACGTCACGCAGGTCGACCTGCCGAACGGGCAGCTGAGCGGGCTGCGCGTCGTCCAGGAGATCCTGGACGGCGTCGAGGACATCCACTTCTCCCGGCTCGACAGCCGCGACGTCGTCCGGCACCGGCTCGTCACCGACATCGTCGACGCCTACAACCGCTACGACGAGAAGCGGATGCCGCCGATCAAGCCGGCCGGCGGCGGGCCCGGCAAGCGGAGGCGGCGGTGACCGTCGAGGTCGTGAACGAGTCGGGCGTCCCGGTCGACGAGAGCGCGCTCGCCGGGCTGTCCCGGCACGTGCTCGACGGGCTGCGCGTTCATCCGCTGGCCGAGCTGTCGGTCCTGCTGGTCGACGAGGCCGCGATGACCGAGCTGCACGAGAAGTGGATGGACGAGCCCGGCCCCACCGACGTCCTGTCGTTCCCGATGGACGAGCTGCGCCCCGGCCACCTGTCCGGCGGCTCCGACGAGGACGAGGACGCCGACCCGGCGCTGCTCGGCGACGTCGTGCTGTGCCCGGCGGTGGCCGAGCGGCAGGCGCGGGACGCGGGCCACAGCACCGGCGACGAGCTGGAGCTGCTGTGCACGCACGGCATCCTCCACCTGCTCGGCTTCGACCACGCCGAACCCGACGAGCACAAGGAGATGTTCGGGCTGCAGGCCGAGCTCCTGACGTCCTGGCGGGAGAAGCGCGGCGGCTGATGAGCACGACCCAGGCGTGGCTGTCCGCCCTCGCGGTGGGCCTCGTCCTCACGGCGGGCCTGCTGGCCGGCATCGAGACGGCGCTCGCCCGCGTATCGCGCGTCACCGTCGAGGACGCGCTGCGCGAGGGGCGGCGCGGCGCCAAGCGGCTGGCCGAGGTCGTCGCCGACCCGGCCCGCTACGTGAACATGGTCCTGCTCCTGCGGATCGGCTGCGAGCTGGTCGCGACCGTGATCGTCGCCGACCTGTGCATCACCTGGCTGGACGAGACGTGGCGCGCCTACGTCACCGCCGCCGCCGTGATGATCGTGGTCAGCTACGTGGTGATCGGGGTCGGGCCGCGCACGCTCGGCATCCAGCACGCCGACCGGATCGCGCTCGCGGGCGCCGCGGTGATCCACCCGGTGACCCGGGTGTTCGGGCCGCTGCCCCGGCTGCTGATCCTGCTCGGCAACGCGCTCACGCCCGGCAAGGGGTTCCGGGAGGGGCCGTTCGCGTCCGAGGCGGAGCTGCGCGACCTGGTCGACCTCGCCGAGCAGCGCAGCCTGATCGAGCCGGACGAGCGCGAGATGATCCACTCGGTGTTCGAGCTCGGCGACACGCTCGTCCGCGAGGTGATGGTGCCGCGCACCGACATCGTGTTCGTCGAGCGGACGAAGACGCTGCGGCAGGCGATGTCGCTGGCGCTGCGCAGCGGGTTCTCGCGCATCCCGGTCGTCGGCGAGAACGAGGACGACGTCGTCGGCATCGCCTACCTGAAGGACGTCGTCCGGCGCAGCCAGGAGCACCGCGAGGGCGAGTCGGTGGAGACGGTCGACTCCGTGATGCGCCCCGCGACCTACGTCCCCGACAGCAAGCCGATCGACGAGCTGCTCCGCGAGATGCAGGCCCGCCGGATCCACCTCGCGATCGTGATCGACGAGTACGGCGGCACCGCCGGGCTCGTCACGATCGAGGACATCCTGGAGGAGATCGTCGGTGAGATCACCGACGAGTACGACGTGGAGATCCCACCGGTCACCTGGCTGCCGGACGGCGCCGCCCGGGTCACCGCCCGCCTCCCCGTCGAGGACCTCGCCGAGCTGTTCGACGTGGAGATCGACGCCGAGGACGTCGAGACGGTCGGCGGGCTGCTCGCGCACGCGCTCGGCCGCGTCCCGATCGAGGGGTCCACGGCGCGGGTCGGCTCCGGCGGGAACGGGCCGGTCCTGTCGCTGAAGGCCGAGACGATCGCGGGACGCCGCAACCGGGTCGGGACCGTCCTCGTGCGGTCGGTCGGCGAACCGGCCCCCTCCGGCGACTAGTCGGCGAGCGTCCGGCGCAGGGCCCCGTCGGGCCCGGCGACGAGGACGGCGGCCTTCGGCCCGAGGTCGCGGACGGCGGCCACGTCGGACGCGTCCGGCCCGTCGGCGGCGGTGACGAGCGCGGCGGCCTCCAGCTCGTCCGCGCCGCTGGACGCGGCCATCGCGACGGCTGTCTTCAGCGCCGACAGCTTCAGCGACGGAAGGTCGACGGCGGCGGCGGCGTAGGTGCGGCCCGTCCCGTCGCGGACGGCGGCGCCCTCCGCGGCGCCGGCGCGGGCCCGCGCCGCCCTGGCCAGGGTGATGATCTTCGCGTCCTCGGGGTTCAGCTCGCTCACGTCCCCAAGCGTACGGGCCCGAGCGCACGGGTCCGAGCGCGCGGGCTTCGCAAGCGGCGCCCGGCGGGAGCACCGGCCGTCGCAAGTCACCGGCAAGTGGACGGCAACCGCCGCGCGTGATCCTCGGACGATCCGATCGAGGGCCGATCGGGGGGTTCTGGGGGAGAAGGACATGTCCCGTCTGCTCTACCGCCTGGGGAAGGCGGCGGCGCTGCGCCCGTGGCGGTTCGTCGCGGTGTGGCTGGTGCTCATCGGCGCGATGGCCGGTCTCGCGGGCGTCGCGGGCGGCGCGCTGCACGACGACTACACGCTGTCCGGGACGGGCTCGCAGCGCGCCACCGACCTGCTGAAGGAGCGGTTCCCCGCGCTGTCGGGCGCCGACGCGAGGGTCGTCGTGCACGCCGAGTCCGGCAAGGTCGACCAGGGGGCGCTGGCGAAGGCGTCGGCGGAGCTGAGCAAGCTGCCGCACGTCAGCGGCGTCGACCCGGCGCCGCCGGGCCGCGCCGGCGCGACGGCGCTGCTGACCGTCCGGTACTCGGTGCCCGTCACCGACCTGAAGCCGAAGGAGACGCTCGACCGGCTGGAGACGGCGACGCGGAACCTGGACGCCGCCGGGTACCAGGTGGAGTTCGGCGGCCAGGTGCCGGAGAACGTGACGGCGCCGGGCGGCCTCGCCGAGGCGGTCGGGATCGTCGCGGCCCTGCTGATCCTGCTGCTGGCGTTCGGGTCGGTGGTCGCGGCCGGGCTGCCGCTCGCGGTGGCGCTCGCCGGGCTCGGCGTCGGCGTCACCGGGATCACGCTGCTCGCCGCCGTCACCGACGTCGCGACGACCGCGCCGACGCTCGCGACCATGACCGGGCTCGGCGTCGGGATCGACTACGCGCTGTTCATCCTGACCAGGCACCGGGAGGGGCTCGCGGGCGGGCTGGACGTCCCGGAGGCGGCGGGCCGCGCCAACGCCACCGCCGGGCAGTCGGTGATCTTCGCCGGGTTCACGGTGCTGCTGGCGCTGTCCGGGCTCGTGCTGTCCGGGACGCCGGTGTTCATGACCATGGGCTTCACCACCGGGCTCGTCGTCGCGACGACCGTGCTCAGCGCGGTGACGCTGCTGCCCGCGGTGCTCGGCCTCGCCGGGCGCCGGGTGCTGCGCCGCCGCGACCGCGCCGCGGGCGCGGTGATCAGCGTCGAGTCGCCGCGGGTCGGCCGGTGGGCGCGGCACGTCGGACGGCGCCCGTGGCCGTGGCTGCTCGCCGGGTTCGCGCTGATGGTCGCGCTCGCCGCGCCCGCGCTCGGCATGCGGACGTGGCCGAGCGACGCGAGCAGCGAGCCGACGTCCAACACCGTCCGGCAGGCGTACGACCTGGTCGCGGACGGCTACGGCCCCGGCGCGAACGGCCCGCTGCTCGTCGCCGTCGACCTGGAGAAGGTGGACCAGGGCGCCCTGCCCGGCCTGGCGGACCGGCTCGCCCGCACCGACGGGGTCGCCTCCGTCGCGCCGCCGCGAATCTCGCCGGGCCGCGACGCCGCCGTGATCGCGGTCACGCCGGACTACGGCCCGCAGGACGAGCGGATCACCGGCCTCGTCGACCGGATCCGCGCGGACGCGCTGCCGTCCGGCACGGAGATCACCGGGCTGACCGCCGTGTACGTGGACCTGTCCCGCGTCCTGTCGGACCGGCTCTGGCCGGTGATCGGCGTGGTCGTCGCCACCTCGTTCGTCATGCTGATGATCGTGTTCAGGTCGCTGCTGGTGCCGCTGAAGGCGGCCGTGATGAACCTGCTCTCCATCGGCGCCGCGTACGGGGTGCTCACGGCGGTGTTCCAGTGGGGGTGGGGCGCCGGGCTGCTCGGCCTGCCGCACAGCGTCCCGGTGTCGAGCTTCATCCTGCTGCTGATGTTCGCGGTCCTGTTCGGCGTGTCGATGGACTACGAGGTCTTCCTGCTGTCGCGGGTCAGGGAGGAGTGGCTGCGGCACGGCGACGCGCGCGGCTCGGTGTCCACCGGCCTCGCCGCCACCGGCCGCGTCATCTCCAGCGCGGCGCTGATCATGGTCGCGGTGTTCCTCGGCTTCGCCGCCGACCCCGGCCTGGTGATCAAGCAGATGGGGGTGGGCCTCGCGGTCGCGGTGGCGCTGGACGCGACCGTCGTCCGGCTGGTGCTGGTGCCCGCGACGATGTCGCTGCTCGGACGGGCGAACTGGTGGCTGCCCCGGCCGCTCGCCCGCGTCCTGCCGGAGATCGACCTGCACGGCGGCTCGGTGCCCGGCGCGGCGCCCGTCCGGGAGCCCGAGCCCAGCCGCGCCTGAGCCGGGGGCGGGAGGCGGCCCGAGGGACGCCCCAGAAAGGACGCCCTAGAACGGCGGGGCCGACATGTCGCGGTTAGTCTGATCAGGTCATGTCGACCGTTGTACGGGTGCTCGGGGCGTTCGGCGCCGAGGTGGCGGGCGCGCCCGCCGACCTCGGCGGCCCGCGGCAGCGCTCGGTGCTCGCCCGGCTCGCCGTCGCGCGCGGCCGGATGGTGCCCGCGGACCTGCTCGTCGAGGACCTCTGGGCGGGCGCGGCCGCGCCCGCCCGCGCCGCCGCCGGGCTCCAGTCGTTCGTGTCGCACCTGCGCCGCGCGCTGGAGCCGGACCGTCCGCCCCGCTCGCCCGCCCGCGTCCTCGTCACCGAGCCGCCCGGCTACGCGCTCCGCCTCCCCGCCGCGAACGTCGACGCCTGGCGGTTCGACGCCCTGGTCGGCGAGGCCGCCGACCTGCTGGAGGCGGACCCGGCGCGGGCCCGCCGCCGCGCCGAGGACGCGCTCGCCGCCTGGCGCGGGCCCGCCTACGCCGAGTTCGCCGCGCTGCCCTGGGCGGCGGACGAGGCGGCCCGGCTGGACGAGCGCCGCCGCCTCGCCGTGGAGCGCCGCGCGGAGGCGATGCTGCGGCTCGCGGCCGCCGCCGAGGCCGTGCCCGACCTGGAGGCCCACGCCGCCGCGAACCCGCTGCGCGAGGAGGCGTGGCGGCTGCTCGCCCTCGCCCTCTACCGCGCCGGGCGCCAGGGCGACGCGCTCGCCGCGCTCCGCCGCGTCCGCGCGGCCCTGACCGAGGAGCTCGGCGTCGACCCCGGTCCGGCGCTGCGCCGCCTGGAGGCCGACATCCTGGCGCAGGCGCCCGCGCTGGCCGAGCCGGTCCGCCCCGGGCCGCGGCCGGTGGCGCGGCCGGTGCTGCGGGCGGTGCCGGAGCCGCCGGACGCGCCCGAGCCCGGGCCCGCGTTCGTCGGGCGCGCCGCCGAGCTGGCCCGCCTCGACGCCGCCGCCCGCGCGGCCGCCGCCGGACGGGGCGGGCTCGTCCTCGTCGGCGGCGACGCGGGCATGGGCAAGACCGCGCTCGCCGAGCGGTTCGCCCGGAGCCTCGCCGGACGCGGCTGGACGTGCGCCTGGGGGCGCGCGCCCGAGACCGGCGGCGCCCCCGCCGCCTGGCCGTGGGCCGAGCTGCTGCGCGAGCTGTCGGCCGCCGCGCCGCCGCCCGCCGGCCTCGCCGGACGCCTCGCCCCCCTCCTGGACGACGCGGTGCGCGGCGCCGCGGGCCCGGAGGCCGACGTCAGCACCGGCCGGTTCCGCCTCCACCTCGCCGTCGGCGACTACCTCGCCGGGCTCGCGGACGGCGCGCCGCTCCTGCTCGTCCTGGACGACCTGCACTGGGCCGACGAGGAGACGCTCGCGCTGCTCGCCCGGCTCGCGGGACGGCTGCGCGACCGTCCCGTCCTGCTGGTGGCGACGTTCCGGCAGACGGAGGTCGGCGACGGCCTCGCCGCCGCGCTCGCCGCCCTCGCCCGGCACGAGCCGGAGCGCATCGACCTGCGCGGGCTGTCGGCGTCCGAGGTCGCCGCGCTGGTCCGGGAGACCTGCGCGACCGGCCTGGACGACGCCGAGCTGTCCGCGATCGCCGAGCGGACCGGCGGCAACCCGTTCTTCACCCGCGAGACGGCCCGGCTGCTCGACGCGGAGGGGCTGCCCGCCGCCGTCCGCCGGGTGCCCGCCGGGGTCGGGGACGTCCTGCGCCGCCGCGTCGCGCGGCTGCCGCCGGCCGTGCGGTCGGTGCTGCGCGACGCCGCCGTCGTCG
Organism: Actinomadura chibensis NBRC 106107; assembly: GCF_001552135.1. Taxonomy (GTDB): domain Bacteria; phylum Actinomycetota; class Actinomycetes; order Streptosporangiales; family Streptosporangiaceae; genus Spirillospora; species Spirillospora chibensis. The sequence continues at coordinate 195,659 of NZ_BCQP01000002.1, forward strand.
GCCGGGACGCCGACCTGCGCGTCCTCGCCGACCTCGCCGGGGACGAGGACACCGTGCTCGACGCCGTCGAGGCGGCCCTCGCGGTCGGCCTCGTCACCGAGCCGGAGCCGGGCCGGATGCGGTTCGCGCACGCGCTCGTCCGCGACACCCTCTACGACGGGATCTCCCGGGCCCGCCGCACCCGGCTGCACGGCCGCGTCGCCGCCGCGCTCGAACGGCACGGGCCGGGCGAGGCCGCCGCGATCGCCCACCACTACCTGGAGTCGGGCGCGGACCCGGCGAAGGCCGTCCGGTACGCGCGGCGCGCCGCCGCCGCGGCCGAGTCCCGGTTCGCGCACGGCGCCGCCGCCGCGCTCTGGGCCCGCGTCGTCGACACGCTCCGCGCCGAGGGGCCGGACGCGACGGGGGAGCGGCTGGCGGCGGAGGTGTCGGCGATCCGGGCGGCCGCGCTCGCCGGGAACGTCGTCCAGGCGCGGGAGCGGCGGGCCG
>NZ_BCQP01000003.1 GCF_001552135.1 Actinomadura chibensis NBRC 106107
TCCAGGCGCGGGAGCGGCGGGCCGCCGCCATCGCCGACGCCCGCGCGTTCGGCGACGTCGGCCTGCTCGCCCGCGTCATCGTCAGCTTCGACGTCCCGACGCTGTGGACGAGCCGCGAGTACGGCACCCTCGACCGCGCCGTCGTCGACGCCGCCGAGGAGGCGCTCGACCGGCTCCCGGCGGACGAGCGCGAGCTGCGCGTCCGCCTGCTGACCACGCTCGCGATCGAGCTGGAGGGGGAGCAGCGCGACCGGGGCGTCACCGCGTCCGCGGAGGCGCTCGGCACGGCCCGCGACCTCGGCGTCCCCGAGCTGGTCGCCGTCGCGCTCAACGGCGCCTACATCAACGCCTACCGGTCCGCGGGCGGCCTGGCCGAGCGGCGCCGGTACGCCACCGAGCTGCTGGACCTCGCGACCGAGCACGACCTCGGGTCCTACCTCGTCCTCGCGCACCTGCAGCTCCAGCACGCGGCCGTCGCCGCGCTCGACCGGGACGCCGTGCGCCGCCACCTGGCCGAGGGGCACCGGCTCGCCGAGCAGTACGGCCTGCCGCTGCTGGCGAAGATCGCCGTCTGGGAGGGCGGGCTCATGCGCGCCTTCGGCGCCCCGCCGGACGAGGCCGAACGCGCCTACGAGCAGGTGAACGACACGATCGGCCGGACCCGGATCTGGTCGAGCGAGCAGGGCATGGCGTTCCTCGGGACGTTCGCCCTGCGGCTCGTCCAGGGCCGGGCCGGGGAGCTGGTGGACGGCACCGCCTGGCTGCACCGCCAGTGGGAGCACGTCGAGGCGACCGCCGACATCCACGCGCTCGCGCTCGCCGCCGCCGGGCGGGTCTGCGAGGCGCGCCGGGTCGCCGCGGGCGCCGGGCCCGTCCGGCGCGACTACTTCTTCGACCTGACCATGCCGGTGCGGGCGCTGCGCGCCATGGCCCTCGGCGACCGCGACCTCGCCGAAGCGGCGTACGCCGAGCTGCTCCCGTACGCCGGGCACTTCACGGGCGGGGCCACCGCCGTCGCCACCTTCGGCCCAGTCGCGCGGGTCCTCGGCGACCTCGCGCTGTTCCTGGAACGCCCGGCCGAGGTCGCGGCGGGGCACTACCGGGAGGCCGCGCGGGCCGCCGACCGGCTGGGCGCGCCCTACTGGGCCGAGGACGCGGCGTCCGCCCTCGCCCGCCTCGGCGCGCCCGCCGCCTGACCGGATGGCGGAAGCCCTGGTCCCGGTGGGCGACAATTGGACGGTGACGAGACTGGGAGACGGGACGCCCGAGGGGTTCCGCGCGGGGTTCGCCTGCTTCATCGGACGGCCCAACGTCGGCAAGTCGACCCTGATGAACGCCCTGGTCGGCACCAAGGTCGCGATCACCAGCAGCCGCCCGCAGACGACCCGCCGGGCGATCCGCGGGATCGTCCACCGGCCGGACGCGCAGCTCGTCGTCGTCGACACCCCCGGCCTGCACAAGCCGCGGACCCTGCTCGGGGAGCGGCTCGACAGCCTCGTCCGGTCCACGCTGACCGAGGTGGACGTGATCGGCTTCTGCGTCCCCGCCGACCAGCCCGTCGGGCCCGGCGACAAGTACATCGCCCGCGAGCTGGCGGGCGTGAAGAAGACCCCGGTCGTCGCGATCGTGACCAAGACCGACCTCGCCTCGCCCGACCAGGTGGCCGAGCGGCTCGCCGCGGTCGGCGGGCTCGGCGAGTTCGCCGACATCGTGCCCTGCTCGGCCGAGTCCGGGTTCCAGGTCGACCTGGTCGGCGACCTGCTGATCTCCCACCTCCCGGACGGCATGGCGCTCTACCCGGAGGGCGACCTCACCGACGAGCCCGAGCAGGTCCTCGTCGCCGAGCTGATCAGGGAGGCGGCGCTGGAGGGCGTCCGGGACGAGCTGCCCCACTCGATCGCCGTCGTCGTCGACGAGATGAGCCCGCGCGAGGGGCGCCCCGACCTCGTCGACGTCTACGCGCACCTGTTCGTCGAGCGGTCCAGCCAGAAGGGCATCATCATCGGGCACAAGGGGGCGCGGCTCCGCGAGGTGGGCGCGGCGGCGCGCCGCCAGATCGAGGCGCTGCTCGGCACGAAGGTGTTCCTCGACCTGCGGGTCAGCGTCCTGAAGGACTGGCAGCGCGACCCGAAGCAGCTCCGCCGCCTCGGCTTCTACGACTGATCCCGCTTCGGCTCCCCGGGCGCGTCCGTCCGGTCCTCGGGCTCGGGTTCGGGATGGGCGCCGGGCTCCTCGCGGCGGCCCCACGCCTGGTCCTCCTGAGGCCACACCGCGTAGGGGTCGGCCTGATACCGCGGATCCGCGTAGTAGTGCTGGCCCTGGTCGTACTGCGGGTACTGCTCCGCGACGGCGGCCCGCCGCCGCGGCCTCGACACGCGCTCGCCGACCGGGCGGGCCAGGCTGAACCCCACCACCAGCAGTGACGTGATCACCGCCGTGTACCAGCCGTAGCGGACGGTGATCTGGTAGCCGACGTCCAGCCCGCTCTGCGGCAGGTTGTCGCGGACGTCGCCGAGCCGCAGCACGAACACCCCGCACACCAGCAGGGCGAGCGTCCCGGGGATCGCGGCGAGGCCGCCGATCCGGGGGTCCCGGCCGAGCAGGTCGCCGAACGCGAGCGCGATCGCGATCACCGCCAGCACCGGGACGGCGAGCACGAGGTCGTCGGCGTCGATCCCGGCGACGCTGCCGATGTCGCGGCCGACCGGCTGCCCGAACAGCTCGACGACGACCGACGCGTGCGCCCACGGCAGGAACGCCGACACCACGAGGACCGCCGCGGCGGCGATCAGCGCGAGCGTCCACGCGGCGCCGCCGTACCGCGCGGGCCGCTCCGGCGCCGGTGCGGCCGGCGCCGGCGGCTCCGCCGGATGCGGCGGATAGCCGTCGACGGGCGGCAGGAAGGACGGGCGCGACCGCGCGCGGCCCGCCTCGGAACCCAGGTCACCGGTCATGAACCCAGCGTAAACGCAGGGACGCCGTTGGCCGGGACGGCCACGTCGGGCCCCGCCGATCGGTACTTTGTAAGGAGTCCGTTATGGGAGGAGAACCCCGGTGTTGCTCGTTTTCGGCCTGACGGCGGTGTTCCGTACGGTCAGCGAGGGGACGTTCCACTGCCCGCAGTGCGGGGGTGACCGCGCCTACCGGAGGCGGACCGGGCGGCGCTGGCTGTCGGTGTTCTTCGTCCCGCTGGTGCCGCTGTGGCGGCTCGGCCAGTCCGTGGAGTGCCGGACGTGCCGGGCCCGCTTCCCCGTCTCGGCCCTGCGGACCCCGACCGCGCAGCGGATGGCGGAGACCCTCGCGGCGGGCATGCGGGCCGCGGCCGCGCTGGTGCTCCGCGCGGGCGACCCCGGGAACGCGGCGGCCCGCGCCCGCGCCGTCGAGACCGTGACCGGCTACGGCGAGCCCGAGTACGACGGCGAGGCCATCGACGCCGACCTCGCGCTGCGCCGCACGTTCCTGGAGCGCGAGGTCGTCGGCGCCGGGGCGCAGCTCGCCGTGGAGGCCAAGGAGTGGTTCCTCGCGCAGGTCGTCCGGATCGGGCTGGCCGGCGGGCCGCTCGGCGAGGCGCAGCGGCGCGAGCTGCACGGCATCGCCGACCTGCTCGGCATGTCGCCCGCCTACGCCCTCGGCGTGATCGTGACCACCGAGGGAGCTGCGCGCTGAGATGTGGACCGCTCCCGACACCAGGTCCGCGCGGATGACGCCCGGGACGGGCCGCGCCCTCGTCCGGGCCCCCGGCCCGCGCCTCGCCGAGGGCCTCGTCACGCACGCCGAGCGCCGTCCGGTGGACGTCGCGCTCGCCATGCGCCAGCACGCCGCCTACACCGCCGCGCTGCGGTCGGCGGGCTGGCGGGTCGGCACGGTCGCCGCCGCCGACGACCAGCCCGACGCCGTGTTCATCGAGGACGCCCTGGTCGTCTGCGGGGACCTCGCCGTCCTCGGCCGGTCCGGGGCGGCGGTCCGGCGCGGCGAGCTGCCCGGCGCGGAGCGGGCGGCGCGCGACCTCGGCCTGCGGATCGAGCGGATCGAGGCGCCCGGCACCCTGGACGGCGGCGACGTCCTCGCCGTCGGCGACACCGTCTACGTGGGGCGCGGCGCCCGGACGAACGAGGAGGGCATCTGCCAGCTCGCCCGGCTGCTCGGCGGGCGGCGGGTCGTCCCGGTGGACGTGCGCGGCTGCCTGCACCTCAAGTCGGCGATGACCGCGCTGCCGGACGGCGGGCTGATCGGCCTGCCCGAGCACGTCGACACCTCGGTGCTGCCGTGCCTGCGGGTCGTCCGGGAGCCGTCGGGCGCGCACGTGGTGGTCCTCGGGCCCGACCACGTGCTCATGGCGGCGTCCGCGCCGCGCACGGCGGCGAGCCTCGCCGCGGACGGTCTGCGCGTCACCAGCGTCGACATCAGCGAGTTCGAGGCCCTCGACGGCTGCGTGACCTGCCTGTCCGTGCTCGTCCCCTGACACGCGGGCGTCTCAGCATCCGGACGCCGGTTTCCGGAACCCGGATGTCATCTGTTAACTTGGCCGACGTGACGCGTGCGCTGCTCCTCCTTAGCGGCCGCAGCGGGGGCCTGTAACCGGCCGGCTCCCTCGCTGCGGGGCTTCGGCGTGGACGCCCGGCCGCGAGGTTCGAGCAGAGAGATCTCATCGCATGTATCCGCAACAGCAGTCCTCCGGCATGCCGTTCCAGCGCTACCGCCCGTTCACCCCGGTCAGGCTCGCCGACCGGACCTGGCCGGACGCGGTGATCACCGAGGCGCCGCGCTGGTGCGCGGTCGACCTGCGGGACGGCAACCAGGCCCTGATCGACCCCATGGACGCGGGCCGCAAGCTCCGCATGTTCGAGCTGCTGGTCCGCATGGGCTACAAGGAGATCGAGGTCGGCTTCCCGGCGGCGAGCCAGACCGACTTCGACTTCGTCCGGCAGATCATCGAGGAGGACCGGATCCCGGACGACGTCGTCGTCCAGGTGCTGACGCAGGCCCGTCCCGAGCTGATCGAGCGGACCTTCGAGGCGGTGCGCGGCGCCAAGCAGGCCATCGTCCACCTGTACAACTCGACGAGCACGCTCCAGCGCCGCGTGGTGTTCGAGCAGGACCGCGAGGGCATCACCGCGATCGCGGTCGAGGGCGCCAAGCTGTGCGCCAAGCTCGCCGAGGACATGGGCGACACCGAGATCTTCTTCCAGTACTCGCCCGAGTCGTTCACCGGCACGGAACTGGAGTACGCGGTCGAGGTGTGCAACGCCGTCACCGACGTGTGGAAGCCGACGCCGGAGAAGAAGGTCATCGTCAACCTGCCGGCGACGGTCGAGATGGCCACGCCGAACGTGTACGCCGACCAGATCGAGTGGATGAGCCGCAACCTCGCCCGCCGCGACTCGGTCGTCCTGTCCCTGCACCCGCACAACGACCGGGGCACCGCCGTCGCCGCCGCCGAGCTCGGCTACATGGCGGGCGCCGACCGCATCGAGGGCTGCCTGTTCGGCAACGGCGAGCGTACCGGCAACGTGTGCCTGGTCACGCTGGGCCTGAACCTGTTCACGCAGGGCGTCGACCCGCAGATCGACTTCTCAGACATCGACGAGATCCGCCGCACCGTCGAGTACTGCAACCAGCTGCCCGTCCACGAGCGGCACCCGTACGGCGGCGACCTGGTGTACACCGCGTTCTCCGGCTCCCACCAGGACGCCATCAACAAGGGCTTCGACCACCTGCGGCGCGACGCCGAGGCCGCCGGGCTCCCGGTGGAGGAGTACCGCTGGGAGGTCCCGTACCTGCCGATCGACCCGCACGACGTGGGCCGGACGTACGAGGCCGTGATCAGGGTGAACAGCCAGTCCGGCAAGGGCGGCGTCGCCTACGTCATGAAGACCGAGCACTCGCTGGAGCTGCCGCGCCGGCTGCAGATCGAGTTCTCCCGGGTCGTGCAGCGGCACACCGACAGCGAGGGCGGCGAGGTCACCGCCGAGCTCATGTGGGACATCTTCCAGCGCGAGTTCCTCACCGGCGGCCCGCGCGCGGGCCTGCTGGCGCACCGCGCCACGTCCCGGGTGGACGAGAAGGACGCGCTGAGCTGCGACATCCGGCTGGACGGCGAGATCCGCGAGATCGAGGGCGTCGGCAACGGCCCCGTCTCGGCGTTCGAGGACGCGCTCGCCACCGTCGGGATCGACGTCCGCGTCCTGGACTACGCCGAGCACGCGATGAGCGCGGGCGGCGACGCCCGCGCCGCCGCCTACGTCGAGTGCGAGGTCCAGACGGGGGACGGCGCGGCCGCGACGGTGTGGGGCGTCGGCATCGACGGCAACATCGTCACCGCGTCGCTGAAGGCGATCCTGTCCGCCGTGAACCGGGTGGCCCGCGACAGCGGGCGGTGACGGGGGCGGGGACGGACGGCGGGGGGCGCGCGGCGCCCCCCGGCCCCTACACTCCACCGAGCACGTGGTGGACCAGTTCCCGGAGGGGGCCGTGCAATTGGGCCTCCCCGACGGTCGCGCGGTCGCCGTCGATGTCGATCTCGTAGAGGAACTGGTCGGGGATTCGGCCGGGCGGGGGAATCGATTTCAGGTCGACGCGCCCGACGAGCCGCGTCAGCATGGGATCGCTGGCGCTGTCGGACTCGGCGCGCCGTTCGATCCCGGCGAATCCCCCGCTCCGGACGACTGTCACTCTCACTGCGCTATCCGTTCGCCTCCGTGGGGACGCCTACCCCCGTCCAGGCCCGGTTCACCGCCTTCGTCTCGTCGGCGCCGGCCCCGTACAGGCGGGTGGCCGTGCGGACGGTCTCCGCCGCGAAGCCGGCGAAGTCGACGTCCGTGGCCAGTGTCCCGCCGGTGAGCGTTTCGTACCAGACGCGTCCGGCCTTTTCCCACGCGTTTCCGCCGAGGGCGGTCGCGGCGAGGTAGAAGGCGCGGTTCGGGATGCCCGAGTTGATGTGGACGCCGCCGTTGTCGCGGTGGGTGTTGACGTAGTGGTCCATGTGCCCCGGCTGCGGGTCCTTGCCGAGCCGCGGGTCGTCGTAGGCGGTGCCGGGCTCCTTCATGGAGCGGAGCGCGACGCCGTGGACGCCGGACGCGAGCAGCCCCTGCCCGATGAGCCAGTCGGCCCGGTCGGCGGTCTGCTTGAGGTGCCACTGCTTGATCAGCGAGCCGAACACGTCCGACACCGACTCGTTGAGCGCCCCGGACTGGCCGTAGTACTCCAGGTTCGCGGTGTACTGCGTGACGCCGTGGGTGAGCTCGTGGCCGGTGACGTCGAGCGGCCCGGTGAACTCGGTGAACAGGGCGCCGTCGCCGTCGCCGTACACCATCTGCTCGCCGTTCCAGAAGGCGTTGTCGTAGTCGTTGCCGTAGTGGACGGTCGAGACCATGTGCAGCCCGGCGCCGTCGATCGAGTTGCGCCGGTAGGCGGCCTCGAAGAAGTCGAACGTCGCGCCGAGCCAGTCGTAGGCCTGGTCGGCGACCTTGTCGCCGGTGGCGGCGGCGCCCTCGGCGCGGACGGCCCGGCCCGGCAGGTCCTCGCGGTGCCGCGCGTCGTGGATCGTGCGGTTCGGGACGAAGTCCTCGTTCGGGGCGGGGGCCTCGGCCGGGGCCGTCCGGCGTTCGGCGGCGTAGGCGGACGTGAGGGCCAGCGTCCGGCGGGCGCGGGCGCGCAGGGCCGGGTCGTCGGCGTCTCTGGCGATGCGTTCCAGCATGTGCGGCGGCACGATGTGGCATCTCATGCCACAACGCTGCCAGCCCGCCGGGGATCGAGCCAGGACTTTCGCCATGACGCTACGGCCGAATCCGGTCACGGTACGTAATTGTCATCCGACGGGGAGGAGCCGTCCGGGGGACATGTGAAGAACCTGGGGAGATGCCTGGTGGGACGCCGGGGCACCGGACGCCGTGCGTCAGAATGAACGGGTGACCCTGTACCGCGACGAAGGCATCGTCCTGCGCACCCAGAAGCTGGGCGAGGCCGACCGCATCGTGACGGTGCTGACCCGGCGCACCGGCCGGATCCGCGCCGCCGCGAAGGGGGTGCGCAAGACCAGGTCGCGGTTCGGGGCGCGGCTGGAGCCGTTCACCCACGTCGACCTGCAGCTGTACGAGCGGCGCTCGCTCGACCTGATCACCCAGGCCGAGACGCTGCGCCCGTACGGGGAGGCCCTCGTCGCCGACTACCCCCGCTACACGGCGGGGACGGCGATGCTGGAGACCGCGGAGAAGCTGACGAGCGAGGAGGGCGAGCCCGCGCTGCGGCAGTTCCTGCTGCTCGTCGGCGGGCTGCGGACGCTCGCCGAGCGCGGCCACGACCCCCGGCTCGTCCTGGACGCGTTCCTGCTGCGCTCGCTGTCGGTCGCCGGGTGGGCGCCCGCGCTGGACGAGTGCTGCCGCTGCGGCGTCCGCGGCGGGCTGCGCGGGTTCGCCATCGCGGCGGGCGGCGCGGTCTGCGCGAACTGCCGCCAGCCGGGCGCGGCGACCCCGGCGGCGCCGACGTTCGCGCTGATGCTGGCCCTGCTGCGCGGCGACTGGGAGTACGCGGACGGCAGCGAGCAGCGGCACCGCGCGGAGGCCAGCGGCCTCGTCGCCGCCTACCTGCAATGGCACCTGGAGCACGGGATCCGCTCGCTGCGCCACGTCGAGCGCGAACCCGGGCCCGGCCAGGACGCCGGGTCCGCCGACACCACCGAGGAGAGAGTTTGAGAAGGGCCGTTTCGCCCCCGGAGCCGCACCGGGACGGCGCCACCCCGCCGCCGATCCCCGCCGGGCTCGTCCCGCGGCACGTCGCCATCGTCATGGACGGCAACGGCCGCTGGGCCAAGGAGCGCGGGCTGCCCCGCACCGAGGGGCACAAGCGCGGCGAGGACTCCCTCTTCGACGTGATCATGGGGGCGATCGAGCTCGGCGTCCCTTACCTGTCGGCCTACGCCTTCTCCACCGAGAACTGGAAGCGGTCCCCGGACGAGGTCCGCTTCCTCATGGGCTTCAACCGGGACGTGATCCGCCGCCGCCGCGACCAGCTCCACTCGATGGGCGTCCGGGTCCGCTGGGCGGGCCGCCGCCCCCGGCTGTGGCGCAGCGTGATCAAGGAGCTGGAGACGGCCGAGGAGATGACGCGCGACAACGACGTCCTCACCCTGCAGTTCTGCGTGAACTACGGGGGCCGCGCGGAGATCGCGGACGCGGCCGCCGCGATCGCCCGGGACGTCCGGGACGGCCGCCTCAACCCCGACAAGATCAACGAGCGGGTGTTCGCCCGCTACCTCGACGAGCCCGGCATCCCGGACGTCGACCTGTTCCTGCGCTCGTCGGGGGAGCAGCGCACGTCCAACTTCCTGCTGTGGCAGTCGGCGTACGCGGAGATGGTCTTCCTCGACACGCTCTGGCCCGACTTCGACCGGCGGCACCTGTGGCACGCCTGCGAGCTGTACGCGTCGCGGGACCGCCGGTACGGCGGCGCGGTCCCGAACAGCACGGAACCCGCCGCCGCCACCGGCTGACGGCTAGACGAGAGCGGCGTCCAGGGTGATGGTGGTCCCGGCCAGGGCCTTGCTGACCGGGCAGTTGGCCTTGGCGTCCTGGGCGGCCTTCTCGAAGTCGGCGGCGGACAGGCCCGGCACGCTCGCGCGGACGGTCAGGTGGATGCCGGTGATGCCCTCGCCCGGCTGGAAGGTGACCTCGGCCTTGGTGTCGACCTTCTCCGGGGGCGTGCCGGCGCCGGCGAGCCCGTGCGAGAGCGCCATCGAGTAGCAGGTGGAGTGCGCGGCGGCGATGAGCTCCTCGGGGCTCGTCCGGCCGGCCGGCTCCGCGGACCGCGATGCCCAGGTCACCTCGTAGGTGCCGAGCTTCGACGAGTCGAGCGAGACCTTGCCCTGGCCTTCGAGGAGGGAACCTTCCCAGTGCGCGTTTGCGGTACGTGTCGTTGCCATGCCCCGATTCTCTCGCATGGCCTCCGCGCCGATTCACCGAACCGCCCCATCCGGCGCCCCGCGCCCGGGAGGCCGGGCGCGGGGCGTCCCGGCCCCCGGGACGGGGTTTCTGAGCGGCGTTCCTAAGCGACGTTCACCGCGGACCAGGCGGCGGCGACGGCGCCGTACTGCGCGCCGCCCGCGCCGAACAGGTCCCTGGCCGCGTTGAGGGTCGCGGTGCGCGCGGCCTTGTAGTCGGTCGAGGACGTCATGTACGTGGTCAGCGCCCGGTACCAGATCCGCGTGGCGGCGTCCCGGCCGATCCCGGCGACGGTCGAGCCGTTGGACGTCGGGCTGTCGTAGGACACGCCGTTGATCGTCTTCGCGCCGCTGCCCTCGGACAGCAGGTAGAAGAAGTGGTTCGCGACGCCCGACGAGTAGTGCACGTCGAGGTTCTTCGTGCCGGACGACCAGGAGTCGGGCGAGCTGCCGTCCCTGCTGGGCCGGTCCATGAAGCGCAGCGCGGGCTTGCCGAAGCCGGGCAGGACGACCTCCTCGCCGACGAGGTAGTCGCCGACGTCGGCCGGGTTGTTCGCGTAGAACTCGACGGCGGCGGCCATGATGTCGGACGTCGCTTCGTTCAGCCCGCCGGACTCGCCGCTGTAGGTGAGGTTCGCGGTGGCGCTGGTGACGCCGTGGCTCATCTCGTGCGCGGCGACGTCCAGGGACGTGAGCGGCCCGAGCTGGGCGCCGTCGCCGTCGCCGTAGGTCATGCAGAAGCAGGAGTCGTCCCAGAAGGCGTTGGCGTACTTGTCGCCGTAGTGGACGCGGTTGAACGACCCCTTGCCGTCGCCGCCGATGCCGGTCCGGCCGAAGACGGTCTTGTAGAAGTCCCATGTCACGGCGGTGCCGAACTGGGCGTCGACGGCGACGGTGGCGCGGTCGGCGGTCGTCCCGCTGCCCCAGTGGTTGTCGGCGTCGGTGAAGATGGTCGCGGGCGCGCGCCGGACGCACCAGATGAGCACGCAGAGGTCGGTCTGGCCGCCGGCGTCGCCGGTGTAGGTGTTGCCGCGGGTCGGGTCCTTGAGCTGGTAGACGCCGCCGGACTTCGTCGTCTCCAGCGGGACGGTCCCCGTGTAGAGGGACCTGCCGTCCCCGGCCTCGGTGCGGATCGTCTCCTCGCGGAGCAGGACCTCGCCGGTGGCGGCGTCCACGGAGGTCAGGACGCGGCTCGGCGTGCCGTCCGCCCGCCTGCCGGTGGTCTGGACGCGCCAGGCGAGCCGCGGCCGGTGGTCGGCGGTGCGGGCCTCGACGACGAGCGCGGGCGGGCCCTGCGCCTTCCGGTGCGCGGTGAGCGCCTTCCTCTCGGCGGCCTTGGCGGAAAGCTCGGGGGTGGCGTCGGTCGGCGCGGCGGCGAGCGTGCCGCTGCTGCCGCGCCATGCGCCGGACGCCGACTGGTGGACGACGACGTCCCCGCCGAGGACGGGGAGGCCGTCGTAGGTCCGCGTCATGCGGGTGTGGGACGCGCCGTCCCGGTCCATCAGGACCCGGACGACCTTGAACGCCTGCCCGTCCCCGGAGCGCAGCTCCGCGCCGCGCGAGGCGACCGCGCCGAGCGCGCGCGCCGCCGCCTTGCCGGGATCGGGCGGGGACGGCGCCCGCCGCGCGGCCGCGGGCGCCGCGAGGGCGCCGGTCGCGAGGAGGATCGCCGAGGTGAGGAGCACGGTTCGTCGGCCGGTGAACGCCCGTCTTGTCATGAACGCCCTCTCGTGCGGGCGCCACGCACCCCCGCGGAGCCCGCCGTCGGGCCCGCCGTGGCGACACGACATTTATGACATAGGCGTATTCACAGGTTGATGTAGCAATGTGCCAAGGATTGCACACAGAGCGTGTCAACTACGCGCCTTGTCGGCGGGGACGGCGCGTCATCCGCCGGTCGCGCAAGGTCAGCGGACCGGGCCGCGGCGAGGTCTCAGCGGGACTTCGCGGCGCAGTCGCCGCAGGTCCCGAACACCTCGACGGTGTGGGTGATGTCGCTGAAGCCGTGCTCGCGGGCGATCGCGTCCGCCCAGCGCTCCACGGCCGGGCCCTCGACCTCCACCGTCCGGCCGCAGTCGCGGCAGACGAGGTGGTGGTGGTGCTGCTCGGTCCGGCAGGCGCGGTAGACGGCCTCGCCCTCGTCGGTGCGCAGCACGTCGACCTCGCCCGCGTCGCTGAGCGCCTGGAGCGCCCGGTAGACCGTGGTGAGGCCGATCTTGGAGCCGTCCGCGCGCAGGTCGGCGTAGATGTCCTGGGCGCTGCGGAACCCCTCGCAGCCCGTGAGCACCTGCCGCACCGCGTCCCGGCGGGCCGTCGTCATCCTCCAAGTACCTCCGCCTCGGCGTCCACCCGCGTCTGCGCGCCGGGTCCGGCGGCGGGGACGCCGTCCCCGGCCGTACCGGCCCGCGCGCGCCTGCGACGCGCCACCGAGCCCCCGGCGACCGCGGCCACGAACAGCGCAAGCGCCAGCAGGACGATCGTGGGGCCCGGAGGCAAATCGTACTTGAAGGAGCCCGCGAGGCCGGAGACGGCCGACAGCACGCCGAGTCCCATCGCGGCCAGCATCGTGCCGCGGAACCCGCGCGCCAGCTGCTGCGCCGCCGCCACCGGGACGATCATCAGCGCGCTGACCAGCAGCAGCCCGATCGCCCGCATCGAGATCACGACGGTCACCGCGGCGGTCGCGGCGATCAGCACGCCGAGGAACCGGACGGGCAGGCCCGCCGCCCGCGCGACCTCCTCGTCCTGGCAGAGCAGGAACAGCTCCCGGCCGAACACCGCGACGATCCCGAGGACGGCCGCCGCGAGCCCCGCGACGACGTACAGGTCGGTCATGGTCACGCTGGTGATCGAGCCGAACAGGTAGGACTGGAGGCTCGTCCCGCCGCCGCCGTTGGCGTTGGTGAGGATCACGCCGCCCGCGAGGCCGCCGTAGAACAGCAGGGCGAGGACGACGTCCGCGCCGCTGCGGCTGCGGGCCCGCAGCACCTCGATCGCGACCGCGCCGAGCACCGACACGACCAGCGCGGCGAGCACCGGCGACGTGCTGGTGAGCAGCCCGATCCCGATCCCGGTGAGCGCGATGTGGCCGATGCCGTCGCCGAGCAGGGACAGCCTGCGCTGGACGATGAACGTCCCGACGGCGGGCGCGGTCAGCCCGATCAGCACCGCCATGACCAGCGCGATCCGCATGAACTCGTAGTGCAGCATCCCGTTCACGCGGCGCTCCCCGCCGTCCGGCGCACGCGGTCGTGGCGGACGACGCGGCCGTCCCGCAGCTCGACCGTGCGTGTGATGAGCGGCTCCATGGGGCCGAACTCGTGCGTGACGAGCACGATCGTCTTCCCGGCCTCGGCCAGGCCGCGCAGGGCGGCCGCGAGCGCCGCCTGGCTGTGCGCGTCCACGCCCGCCGTCGGCTCGTCCATCACGAGGACGTCGGGCTCCCCGGCGAGCGCGCGGGCGATGAGCACCCGCTGCTGCTGCCCGCCGGACAGCAGGTGCGCCGACTCGCGGGCGCGCCCGGCGAGGCCGACCGTCTCCAGCGCGCGGTCGACCGCGGCCCGGTCGGCGGCGCGGTCGGCGAACAGCGACGGCAGCCAGCGCGACGTCCGGCCCACCCGGCCGGAGGCGACGACCTCCCGGACGGTCGCGGGCACCCCGCCGCCCATCGGCAGCCGCTGCGGGACGTACCCGATCCGCCGCCAGGCGCGGAACCGCGCGGGCGGCACGCCGTAGATCTCGACCCGGCCGCCCGCGAGGGGCACGAGCCCGAGCAGCGCCTTGACCAGCGTCGACTTGCCCGCCCCGTTCGGGCCGACGACGGCGAGCACGTCGCCGGACTCCACCCGCAGGTCGACGCCGGACAGCACGTCGCGGCCGTCCCGCCGGACGCGTCCGCCGGTCATCGTGAACGGGTGGTTGCCGGTGGAGGTGTCGTTCATGTGCACTCCAGCGCGGGACGCAGCGTCCGCAGATTGTCCTGCATGATCGTGAGGTAGTCGGCGGACGCGCCGTCCGCGACGCCCTCCGCCGGGTCGAGCACGGCCGTCCGCACCCCGGCCTCGCGCGCCAGCGCCCGCGCGACCTTGGGGCTGACCAGCGTCTCGGTGAAGATCGTCGTGGCGCCGGCGGCCGCGACCCGGCGCGCGAGGTCGGCCATCCGCCGGGGCGACGGCTCGCCCGCCGGGTCGACCCCGGCGACCGGGATCTGGCGGAGCCCGTAGCGGTCGGCGAGGTAGCCGAACGCGGCGTGCGCCGTGATGATGTCGCGGCGGGCGCAGGCGCGCAGGCCGTCCCGGAACGCGCGGTCGAGCGCGCCGAGCGCGGCGGCGGTGTCCGCGGCGCGCCGCCGGTACCCCGCCGCGTGCGCGGGGTCGGCGGCGGCGAGCCGCGCGCCGAGGGCGGCCGCGACGGTCGCCATCCGGCTCGGGTCGAGCCAGATGTGCGGGTCGAAGGGCGCCTCCGCGTGGCGGACGCCGTCGTGCGCCTCCTCGTCGTCGGTCTCGCCGGGCGGCGGAAGGGTCCGCACCACGCTCGCGGCGTCCAGCGACCGGCCCTCGGCGTGGCCCTTCACGGCGTCGTCCACGGCGGGCTGGACGCCCTTCACGTAGACGGTGTGGTCGGCGTCCTCGACGCTCGCGACCTGGCGCGCGGTCAGCTCCAGGTCGTGCGGCTCGGCGCCGGGCTCGGTGAGCGTCCGGACGACGACGTCGCCGCCGCCGACCCGCTCCGCCAGCCACGCGACCGGGTAGAACGAGGCGACCACGACGGCCTTGCCGGGCGGGGCGTCCGCGCCCGCGTCGGCGCAGGCGACCGCCCCGGCGGCGAGCCCGGCGAGGGCCAGGGCAGCCGCTCCGGCGCGGCGCGCGCGGGCATGCTTTTGGACGGAAAAGCGAGGCACTCGCCGATTATGTCCGAGAATGAAAATGATTGTCAAAATCGTCCGAGGCCGCGCCCCAGCGCGAAGCCCACGAGGACGGCCAGCGCGACGACCCGCAGCGCCCGCCCGGAGCCGTCCAGCGCGGGCCAGTTCAGGCAGGCGAACCAGGCCAGCGCCGCCGCGAGGACCAGCACCCCGGCCGCGGCCACCCAGCCCGTCCCGGCCATCCCGACCACCAGCAGGACGAACACGGCGACGAGCAGCACCCATCGCGGCAACCGGTGCAGGAACACCACCGGCGCCGCGCTCACCCGCTCGACCGTCGCCCGCAGCCCGGTGGCCCGCTCGCCCCGCCGCCCGTCTCTCGTCTCCACGTGCCCAACGTACTGCCAGGATGGACGGATGATCGCGATAACCCGGTACCGGGTGCCAGGCGAGGACGCCGACGGCTTCGCCGAGCGGATGACCGCGGTGCTGACGGCGCTGTCCGCCGCGCCCGGCTTCCGCGCCGGACGGCTCGCCCGGACCGTCGACGACCCCGGCCTGTGGGCCCTCGTCACCGAGTGGGACGGCGCGGGCCACTACCGCCGCGCCCTCGGCGACTACGGGGTGCGGACGCAGTTCATGCCGCTCGCGGTGATGGCCGTGGACGAGCCGGGCGCCTACGAGGTCATCTCCTCCGCCGGTTAGGGGAAACGGCGGGGCAAGAAGCGCCCCGGCCGGTTTCGGGCCCCCTGACCAAGGTCATCTTTGCCGCGTCACGATCATGCCGAGGCCCGCCGGGGCAGCCGCCCGCGAGGGGTCCGGCGTCTCGTCGGGGGGAGATGTGATGCGCCATGCCGCTCTGTCCGGGGGCGTCCTGTCCGGGGCCGTCCTGCTCAGCGGGGCCGCGGCCGTCCCTCTCGTCCTCGCCGTCCTCGGCGCGCCCGCCGCGGGGACCGCGCCCGACCGGGCCGCCGCGCTGAGCGGGCCGTCCGCCGCCCGGGGCGACGCCGCGCCGCGCGTCGTCCGGTACCGGGGGCTGCGCGTCCCCGTCCCGGCGGGCTGGGAGGTCCACGACCTGGACCGCGACCCGACCCGGTGCGTCCGCTTCGACCGGCACGCCGTCTACCTCGGCCGGCCGGGGCCGCAGCCGGACTGCCCGGCCCGGATCGTCGGCCGGACCGAGGCCGTGCACATCCAGCCCGCGGACCGCGCCGCCGGGGACGGCCGCCTGACCGCGACGGTCGTCCACCCCCGCCAGTTCGCCACGCTGACGATCGCGCGTTCGGTCGACCACGAGGCGCGGCTCGCCCTCCCCGAGGCCGGGCTCACGATCACCGGGGTGTACGGGACGGACCCCGCCGCGCTCCAGCGGCTCCTGCGCGGCACCCGGCTGTCGGGGGGCGACCGGCCCGCCGGGCCGTCCCCGGCGCCCCCGCCCGACGTCCGGCGCGAGCACCCGCCCCGGCCCGGCGGCAGCGGCGGCGCACCGGCGCTCCACCGCCCCTGGGCGAAGGGCAAGGGGTTCGACACGTGCTCGGCCCCGTCCCTGCCGACCATGAAGGCGTGGCGGCGGGCGTTCAAGGTCACCAACATCTACATCGGCGGAGCGGCGCGCGGCTGCGCGCAGCCCAACCTCACGAGCTCGTGGGTGAGCGGGGTCCGCGCGATGGGCTACCGCGTGACGCCCACCTACGTCGGGCTCCAGGCGCCGTGCGGCTCCCGCCGGCAGCGCTTCACGGCGAAGAACGCCGCCGCCCAGGGCCGGAGGTCCGCCGTGGACGCCGCCCGCAAGGCGCGGGACCTCGGCATCCGCGAGGGCGCGCCGATCTACTACGACATGGAGGCGTACAAGCACGGGCGGCCCGCCTGCCGGGCGGCCGTCCTCCGCTTCGTGGACAACTGGGTCCGGCGGCTGCGGACCGAGGGCTACGTGCCGTGCCTGTACGGCAGCGCCAGGTCGGCGATCCGGGACGTGGGCCGGGCGACCGGGATCCGCCGTCCCGCCGCCGTCTGGTTCGCGAACTGGGACGGCAGGCCGAGCGTGTACGGCGACCCGTTCGTCCCGGACGCCCGGTGGCGCCCGCACCGCCGCGTCAAGCAGTACCGGGGCGGCCACCGGGAGAGGCACGGCGGGGTCGCCCTGAACATCGACAGCGACATGGTCGACGGCCGGGTCTACTAACGGCCGCGTCTTCCAGCGGTCTACTAGACTCGCGCGTGCCCTAAGCTGGGGATGCCCGCGGCCGCAGGTGGAAGACCGCGCCGGGGGATCACCGGGGATCGCACTCGCCGCCGCCCGCCGCAGCCGCGGGACCGGGGCGCACTCAATGTCCCGCCGACCGCCAGCCGGATGGAGAATTCTCATGGCACGCCGTTCCGATGTGCTGGACACGATCGTCAACCTCGCCAAGCGACGGGGCCTGGTCTACCCGTCGAGCGAGATCTACGGCGGGCTCCGCGCCTCCTGGGACTACGGGCCGCTCGGCGTCGAGCTGAAGAACAACGTCAAGCGCCAGTGGTGGAAGTCCATGGTGCAGGGCCGCGACGACGTCGTCGGCCTCGACTCGTGCGTCATCCTGGCGCGCGAGGTCTGGGAGGCCAGCGGCCACGTCCAGGCGTTCGTCGACCCGCTCACCGAGTGCCAGTCCTGCCACAAGCGCTTCCGGGCCGACCACCTGGAGGAGGCCTACCAGGAGAAGCACGGCCGCCCGCCCGCGGCCGGCCTCGCCGACATCACCTGCCCGAACTGCGGCGTCAAGGGCGCGTTCACCGAGCCGAAGATGTTCAACGGGCTGCTGAAGACCTACCTCGGCCCCGTCGAGGACGAGTCCGGCCTCGCCTACCTGCGCCCCGAGACGGCGCAGGGCATCTTCATCAACTACAAGAACGTCGAGCAGTCCGCGCGGCGGAAGGTCCCGTTCGGCATCGGCCAGATCGGCAAGTCGTTCCGCAACGAGATCACGCCCGGCAACTTCATCTTCCGGACCCGCGAGTTCGAGCAGATGGAGATGGAGTTCTTCGTCAAGCCCGGCTCCGACGAGGAATGGCACCAGTACTGGATCGACGAGCGCATGCAGTGGTACGTCGACCTCGGCATCCGCAAGGAGAACCTGCGGCTTTACGAGCACCCCGCCGAGAAGCTGTCGCACTACTCCAAGCGCACCGTCGACGTCGAGTACCGGTTCGACTTCGTCGGCGGCGAGTGGGGCGAGCTGGAGGGCATCGCCAACCGCACCGACTACGACCTGTCGACGCACTCCAAGGCGTCCGGCGCCGACCTGTCGTTCTTCGACCAGGAGGCGGGGGAGCGGTTCGTCCCGTACGTGATCGAGCCCGCGGCGGGCGTCGACCGCTGCACGCTCACGTTCATGATGGACGCCTACGCCGAGGACGAGGCCCCGAACGCCAAGGGCAAGATGGAGAAGCGCATCGTCATGCGGCTCGACCGGCGGCTCGCCCCGGTCAAGGTCGCGGTGCTGCCGCTGTCGCGCAACGCCGACCTGTCGCCGAAGGCCCGCGACCTCGCCGCGCGGCTCCGCAAGAGCTGGAACGTCGACTTCGACGACGCGGGCGCGATCGGCCGCCGCTACCGCCGCCAGGACGAGATCGGCACCCCGTTCTGCGTCACCGTCGACTTCGACACGCTGGAGGACGACGCGGTGACCGTCCGGG
Organism: Actinomadura chibensis NBRC 106107; assembly: GCF_001552135.1. Taxonomy (GTDB): domain Bacteria; phylum Actinomycetota; class Actinomycetes; order Streptosporangiales; family Streptosporangiaceae; genus Spirillospora; species Spirillospora chibensis. The sequence goes on from NZ_BCQP01000003.1 coordinate 18,471, forward strand.
AGCGCGACTCGATGACGCAGGAGCGCATCTCGATCGCCCAGGTCGAGTCGTTCCTCGCCGCGCAGCTCATCGGCTGCTGACCCTTCGACGCGCCGTGACGGGCCGTCCCCGGCCGGGGGCGGCCCGTCCGCGCGTCCGGCGGCGGGCCGGGCGGGGGTTCCCGCGCGGGCGCGGCGGCGTCCCGCGGGGCCGGAACCTGGGCTAGGTTGGCTGGAGCGGACCGGCCGGAAACGGAGCCGTCCGCCGCCGTCGCCCGACGGCGCCACCGCATGACGAGCGACCAGGGGAGGGGCGGGATGCGCGAGCCGCGTCGTCCGGCCTCGGCCCTCGCCCGGCTGCTGATCCTCGCGCTCGGCCTCGTCGGCGTCGTGGCCGGTCCCGCCGGGGCGGCGACGCACGGCGCGGCGGCCTCCACCGGGGTCGTCAGCGCCGTAAGGACCGGGGCGGCGCAGCAGGCCCCGGCCCGGCCGCGGACCCCGGCCAAGCACCGGCAAGCCCACCGCACGTCCGCGCACGCGGCGCGGCTCGTCCATGTGACGCGGCCCGTCCCGGCGGCGCGGCTCGTGCACGCGGCGCAGGCCGGGCATCTCGTCTTCGCCGGGCATCCCGTCCACGCGGCGCTGCCCGCGGCGGGCGTCGACGTCCGGCCGCCGTCCGGGCGCGTGTCCCGGGCCGACGCCGTCCCCGGCTCGCCGGACGTCCCCCCGGCGGGCGCCCCGCGCGGCCGCGCACCCCCCTCCCTCCCACGGATCTGAGCCCTAGCCAGCGGCGCCGCACCGACCTCGGGTGCGCCGCCGAAGTCCCGTGTGGAGGTTCCCTTGACTCGCGCCAACGTGGTGCGGGCGGTACTGGCGTTCGCCGTGCTCGCCACATCGTTCTACTTCGCCTGGTCCAAACCCGCCCGCCTCGGCCTCGACCTCCGCGGCGGGACGCAGATCGTCCTCGAAACCCAGGACTCGCCGACCGTGAAGGCCGACCGCAAGTCCACCGACCGCGCCCGGGAGGTGCTGCACCGGCGGGTCGACGCGCTCGGCGTCGCCGAGTCGTCGATCACCCGGTCCGGCGACCGGCGGCTGATCGTCGAGCTGCCCGACGTCCAGGACCCGGCCGAGGCCGCCGCGACGCTCGGCAAGACCGCGCAGCTCACCGCGCATCCCGTGCTCCCCAACACCGGCAAGCCCGCGCAGGGGCAGCAGCTCATTCCGGACGAGTCCGGGCAGCAGATCCTCATCGGCCCGGCCGCGCTGACCGGGGCGGGCGTCGGCTCGGCGAGCGCCGTCTACGACCCGCAGAACATCGGCGGCTGGGCCGTCAACGTCGACTTCAAGGGCGGCGGCGGCAAGACCTGGGAGAAGCTCACCGCCAAGGCGGCGTGCGCGGCCGGGGACGAGCGGCGCGTCGCGATCGTCCTGGACGGCAAGGTCATCTCGTCCCCGCAGGTCACCGAGAGCGTGCCGTGCGGCGTCGGGATCACCGGCGGCTCCACCCAGATCACCGGGAGCTTCGGCGCGGACGAGGCCAAGGACCTGGCCGCGCTGATCGAGGGCGGCTCGCTGCCCGTCCCGGTGAAGGTCATCGAGCAGCGGGTGGTCGGGCCGACGCTCGGCGACCAGGCGATCGACGCCAGCGCCCGCGCCGCCGTCATCGGCATCATCCTGACCGGCCTGTTCATCGTGGCCGTCTACCGGATCGTCGGCCTGCTCGCCACCGTCGCGCTCGCCGGGTACGCGCTGATCTCCTACGCCGCGCTCGTCGCCGTGGGCGCGACGCTCACGTTGCCGGGGCTCGCCGGGTTCGTCCTCGCCATCGGCATGGCCATCGACGCGAACGTCCTCGCCTTCGAACGCGCGAGGGAGGAACGGGCGGCGGCCCCCGGCCGCGGAGCGCGCGCGGCGCTCGCCGTAGGGTTCGACAAGGCGTGGTCGGCGATCGCCGACAGCGCCGTCACCACGCTGCTGGCGGGCGCGCTGCTGTTCTTCCTCGCGTCCGGGCCGGTGAAGGGGTTCGGCGTCACGCTGACGATCGGCGTGCTGGCGTCCCTCGTGTCGGCGATGCTGCTCAGCCGGGTGCTCACCGACGCCGCCGCCGCGCGCTTCCCGAAGCTCACCAAGGGCCGGGCCGGCGGCCTCGCCGGGGCCGGACGGATCCGGCGGTGGCTGGAGGAGAGCGGCCCCGACCTGATGAAGCGCAGCCGCCTGTGGCTCGGGGTCTCCGGGCTCGCCGTCGTGCTCGCCGCGACCGGGATCTTCAGCCGCGGGCTGAACTTCGGCGTCGAGTTCACCGGCGGGCGGCTCGTCGAGTACTCCACCAGCCGCCACGTGGACATCGACGCCGCCCGCGCCGCCGTGTCCGACGCCGGGTTCCCGCGCGCCGTCGTCCAGACGTCCGGGAAGGACGACATCTCCGTCCGGACGTCCGACCTGACCAACGAGCAGGAGAAGCGCATCCAGGACGCGCTCGCGAAGGAGGGCGGCGGCGCGACCAAGCAGCGCGACGAGCTGATCGGGCCGAGCCTCGGCGACGAGCTGCGCAAGAAGGCGCTGATCGCGCTCGGCGTCGCGCTGCTCGTCCAGCTCGCCTACCTGACGATCAGGTTCCGCTGGACGTTCGCGACCGGCTCGGTCGTCGCCATGTTCCACGACATCGTGATCGTCACCGGCGTGTTCGCCTGGCTCGGCAAACCGATCGACGGCGTCTTCCTCGCCGCGCTGCTCACGATCATCGGGTACTCGGTGAACGACTCGGTCGTCGTGTTCGACCGCGTCCGGGAGCTGTGGGGCGCGCAGCCGAAGGGGCGGTTCGCGGCGATCGCGAACCGGGGCGTGCTGCAGACCGTCCCGCGGACGATCAACACCGGGATGGGCGCGCTGTTCATCCTCGCGGCGCTCGCCGTCCTCGGCGGGGACTCGCTGACCGACTTCGCGATCGCCCTGCTGATCGGCATCGTCGTCGGGACGTACTCCAGCGTGTTCACCGCGACGCCGATCGCGGTCGTGCTGGAGCGGTACGCGAAGGCGCCGCCGCCGCAGCGCAAGGGCGGGCCGTCCCGCCGTCCGGCGCGGCGCTCGGCGAACGACTCCGGCGCGGTCGTCTGACGGCATCGGTGGCCCCCGGCGGAGGCCGGGGGCCACCGGTCAGCGCCGCAGCATCGACTTCTTCAGGGGCTTCTTGTCGGCCTCGCCGAGGCAGACCGCGGTCCGGATCCCGGCTTTCCACTCGTTCTCGACCGGGTACGCGAAGCGCACCATCTCCGGGCGCTCGCGGGGGCTGAAGCCGTCCGGCCAACGCGCGTCGCAGCCCGCCTTGGCCTTCCGCTGGAGCGCCTTGTCCCCCGGGTACGGGCCGGAGGGCAGCCTGTAGACGGCGTACACCTGCGACCAGTGCGCCTTGTCGCAGGGCAGGAGGCTCTGTGCGATGGAGCCCTCCGCCCAGGCGGCGAGGCAGTCGCCGCGGCGCAGCTCCCGCCAGAGCCTCTTGCTCGGATCGAGGGTCTCGGCGAGCGGCACGGTGAGCTTCGCCGGGCCGATGTAGCGCAGGATGCAGAGCGTGCGGCGGTCCCCGGCGTCCCAGCCCGGCTTGTTCGGCGGGATGGCGTACGCCTCCAGGTGCTCGGCGTACCGGCTCTTCATCAACTGGGCCGTCTTGTAGTGGCACGCGTCGCTCGCCCGCTCCAGGACCTCCCTGTCGCCGGGCCACGGGTCGCGGGGGAGCCGCAGTTCGGCGACGGCCTCGCCCTCGTGCGGCCGCGAGCAGGGCATGGCCGTGACGGGGGACCTGCTGGAGACGCCCTCCAGCCCGGTGAAGCAGTCGCCGACGTGGAGCATCCCGGGCAGCAGTTTGTCCTTGCCCGTGACGTGCCCGGACTCGTCGCGGTCCGCGGTGAGCAGCGAGGTCGCGACGAGCACGGCCGCGATGACCGCGACCCAGGCGGCGGCCGCGACGAGGCCGGCCACGGCGAGCCCCCTGCCCCGCTCGCCCCGGCGCCCGGTCTGGACGAACGCGGCGACGGCGAACCCGATCGCGAACAGCACGAGCCCGAACAGCCCGCAGAGCAGCGCCACGATCGCGAACGGGTTCGTGCGCCGCCGGGGCGCGGCGGGCAGCGGTCCGTGGGGCGCGACCCAGCCCGGGGCGGACGCGGGGACGTCGGTCTGGTCGCCGTCAGGGGGCGGTGGCGTTGTCACGGGCAGAAAGCTAGCCAGCGCGTCTGGCGAAAGCCCCATTTCCGGCGACCCGTCGCCAACTCGTGATCAACTAGAGACCATAGAGGAACATTTTCATCTCTTAAGGTGAATCGGCTCGCCGCCGGAGGTCAGCCGGGCAGCAGCGGCTCGTCCACCCGGCGTCCCTCGCTCGCGTAGCAGACGACCGTCCGGATCCCGGCCTCCCACTCGACCTCCTTCGGGTACACCCACGCGAACTGCTTCGGGGTCCGGTGCCCGCGGAAGACCTGCCTCAGCAGGCGCTCGCAGCCCGCCTCCGCCCGCCTGCCCGTCGCGTCCCTGCCCGGATACGGGCCCGGCGGGAGGGTGAAGGTCTCGTACACCTGGTTCCAGTAGTCCTCGACGCACACCCCGATGCGCTGGGTCGGGAACTCGCCGTCCCACTTGCCCAGGCAGTCGCCTCGGGACAGCTCCTGCCACCCCTTCAGGTGGGGGTCCAGGGTCATGCCGAGCGACGCGGTGGGCTCCTCCGGGCCGGTGTAGCGGAGGACGCAGAGCACCGTGCGGTCCCCGTCGCGCCACCTCTTCTCGTTCGGCAGGACGGCGTAGGGCGTCAGTCGCCGGTAGTACGGGCTCCGCCTGAACCGCAGCGTCTTCGGGTAGCACGCGCTCGTCGCCTGGTGCAGGGTCTCCGCGTCGCCCGGGTACGGGCCGTCCGCCAGCCGCGCGTCGGCGACCACCTCGCCGTCGTGCATCTGAATGCAGGGGATCGTCCTGACCAGGGCCGGAATGGCCTTCCCCTGGAACCCGGTGAAGCAGTCGCCGGTGCGCAACGCGGTGGCCATGACGAGGTCCGTGCCGGTGACGTGCCCCGACTCGTCGCGGTCGGCGGTGAACAGCGAGCCCGCGGCGACGGCCAGGGCGATGACGACGCCGATCGTCCAGGCGGCGGACGCGAGGATCCCGCCCGCCGCGAGCCACCTGCCCCGCTCGCCGCGCCGCCCGGCCTGGACGAGCCCGGCGACGCCGAACCCGACGCCGAACAGGACGAGCCCGAGCAGCCCGGTGACGAGCGACGCGATCGCTAGCCGGTTCGTCCGGGGCAGGGCGGCCGCCGGGGGCGTCCCGTAGGCGTGTCTCGGGTTCCAGGCTCCGTGCTCCCGAAACCCCGGCCCCGGAGGTAACGCGCCCGGCGCGGCGCCGGGAGGCGCGGCGGACTCCACCGCGGGCTCGCCGATCGCGGCCCAGGCCGGACCGGACGGCCGCGGGACCCCGTCCTCGGCGTTCCCCGCGTTCTCGGCGTCCTCGTCGGGGGGCGATGGCGTCGTCACGCCAGAAAGCTAACCTTCATGATCGACAAATGGGGCATTTCCGGCGGCTGTCGCCAACTCGTGATCATTTTCAGCGCCGCATGAGGGAACGCGTCAGCGGCTCGCCCTTGCTCACGATGAGGCAGTACAGCAGCCGGTCGCCCTGCGCCCAGGTCTCCCGGCTCGGCCGTATGTACATCGGCTCCGCGGACTTCGGCGGGCTCATCGTCAGGACGCGCAGCGCCCGCGCGGCGCAGCGGGCGTCCGAGGCGTCGTCCATCTTCCGCTCTCCGGGGTACGGGCCGCTCGGCAGGGTGAGCTTGGCGTACAGCTGCGCCTCGTGGCTCTCCGTGCACTCCACGACGGGATGCCGGTCCTCCCGCCAGTGGAACTTCTCGATGCAGGCGCCGGGTTCCAGTTCCGGACGGTAGGTGCTCCTGGCGTCCGCCGTGTCGCTGAGAGGCCCGACGAGCTGGTCGGGCCCGGTGTGGACCAGCACGCACGTGGCCTCGCGCTCGCCCTTGCGCCAGGCGTCCTCGTCGGGCAGCGCGATCCGGAGTTCGAGGTCGGCCGCCGAGGGGACCTTGGTGAGGAACGCCGTCCGCTCCTTGCACAGGTCCGTCGCCTGGGCGCGGAGCCCTTCGGCGCCGGGGAACGCGCCGTCCCGCAGCGTGGCCTTGGCGCCGACCTCGCCGCTGTGGCCGCGGTCGCACGGCCGCCGGACCGCCGCCGGATCGGCGTAGTCCTCGGTGTACCCGCTGAGGCACTCGCCCGCCGCCAGGGACGCCACCGCCACCATGCCCGCCGGGACCGGACGGCCGCGGGACCCGCCGTCGTCGGCGGTGGACCGGACGACCGCGAACACGCCCGCCCCGGCCAGGACGAGCACGGCGAGCCCGGCGCCGACCGCGACCGCCGCGCGCCGCCTCGTCCGCGCGGGCGCCTCCTCCACGGGGACGGGCGCGAAGACGGCCGGTCCCGGCGTGGTCGCGGCCGCGGGCGGGTCGGGCGGCGCCCAGCCGCGCGCGTCCGGTCCGTCGCCGCCAGGGGAGGGTGGTGTGGTCACGGCCGGAACGGTAGCCGGGATAACCCGGGCATAACGGGTGTTCTGACGGCAGTTGTCAGGTTGTGATCATCCGGGTCGGCGCCCGCCGACCGCCGTCACGCCAGCGGGGACTGGGGCTCGTCGTTCTCGGCCCTGATGACCTGCATGACCGCGTTGATCAGGGCCAGGTGGGTGAACGCCTGCGGGAAGTTGCCGAGGTGGCGCCCGGTGTGCGGGTCGATCTCCTCGGCGTAGAGCTGCAGCGGGCTCGCGTAGGACAGCAGCTTCTCGCACAGCGCCCGCGCCCGGTCCAGCTCCCCGATCATCACCAGCGCGCTGACCAGCCAGAACGAGCAGATCGTGAACGTCCCCTCATCGGAGTCGAAGCCGTCGTCGGTCTCCGCGGCGCGGTAGCGCAGGACGAGGTCGTCCTCCGACAGCTCGTCGGCGATGGCGAGGACGGTCTCCCGCACCCGCTTGTCGTCGGCGGGCAGGAAGCCGAGCAGCGGGATCAGCAGCGCGGACGCGTCCAGCGCCGAGGCGCCGTAGTGGGCGGTGAAGACGCCGCGCTCGTCCAGCGCGTGCGCGAGCACGTCGGCGTGGATCTCGTCGGCGGCGGCCTGCCAGCGGCGGGCCCGGTCGCGGTCGCCGCGGATGCGGGCGAGCCGGGCGCCGCGCTCGGCCGCCACCCAGCAGAACACCTTGGACGAGGTGAAGTGCCGGGGCTCCCCGCGCACCTCCCACATGCCGCGGTCGGGGGCGCGCCAGTTGGCGAGCGCGTCCTCCACCTGCTTGATGATGATCTTCCAGAGCCGGTCGTCCAGCCGGTCGCGCTTGCGCACGAACAGGTAGATCGAGCCGATGATCGCGCCCCACACGTCGTGCTGGGCCTGCTTGTACGCCTCGTTGCCGATCCGGACCGGGCGGGCGTCGTCGTACCCGGTGAGGTGGTCGAGCGTCGACTCGGGCAGCTCCTCCCGGCCGTCCAGCCCGTACATGATCTGGAGTCGGCCCTCGGCGGCCTCGGCGACGTCGGTGATGAAGTAGAAGAAGTCGTTGGCCTCCCAGTCGTAGCCGAGGGTGTAGAAGGCCCACAGCGCCATCGTGGAGTCGCGGATCCAGGTGTAGCGGTAGTCCCAGTTGCGGTCGCCGCCGGGCGACTCGGGCAGGGACGTCGTCGCCGCCGCGGCCACCGCCCCGGACGGCCCGAACGTCAGCCCCTTCAGCGTCAGCGCGCCGCGCTGCAGGTGGCCGCGCCACGGGTGGTCGGGGAACCGGCCCCGGTCGAGCCAGTGCTGCCAGTGGTGGACGGTCCAGGTGAGCCGCTCGCGCGCGTCCGCCCAGGACGACGGTGCCGCGTGCTCGCTCCACGACAGCGCCACGAACCGGGACTCGCCCTGCTTCAGCAGGGTCCGGGCGGTGGCGAGCGACCCCTCGAACCCGACGTTCATGTCGGTGGTGAGCCGCAGCCCGAGCCCGTCGCCGCGCGCGACGGCCTCGTGGTACCCGGCCCCGGTGTGCTCCCAGCGGGCCGGGAGCCGCCCGTAGTCGAACACCGGCATGCAGTCGAGCCGGACCTGGACCTGGCCGTTCACGCACTCCACCATCCGCAGCAGGACGTGGTCGGCGTCGTAGTCGGTCGGGGCCCTGCGGTGCGTATGGGAACGTTCCGTTTCGTGGTGCCACGGGCCCATCAGCAGGGCGTCGGTCACCACGAGCCAGCCGCCGTGCACCCACCAGGTGGTCTCCATGACCATGGTGCCGGGGACGTAGCGCTGCGCGGCGGGCACCTCGACGCCCGCCGGGCCGACCCGGAAGTACCCGGCGTCGCGGTCCAGGATCGACCCGAAGACGCTGGGCGAGTCCATCTTCGGCAGGCACATCCACTCGATGTTGCCGCTCGGCGCGACCAGCGCCGTCGTCTCGCAGTCCGACAGGAATCCGAAATCGGCGATCGGGGCGAACGGGTCCCCCGCCCGGCCGCCGGCGACCTTCGGCCTCACAGCCTCACCTCCGTGATCCATCATTACCCCGCGTCCCGAGCGGGTACGTCTCGTGTCCGGGTTGATCCCCGTTGGTCCGAATTGGAATAGACCACTATCCTCGGTCTGACCTGGGCAAACTCCGTCCCGCCGACCGGGCGCCGAACAATGCGCGACTTCGCGGGTACAGTCCCCGCAAACAGGGCGGAAGGAGCTCTCCGTGCCGAAGTTCGTGTACGACTTCACTGAGGGAAACAAGGACCTCAAGGACCTGCTGGGCGGCAAGGGCGCCAACCTGGCCGAGATGACCAACCTCGGGCTGCCCGTCCCCCCCGGGTTCACGATCACCGCGGAGGCGTGCCGACACTACCTCGCCCACGGGACCCTGCCCGCGGGGCTCGCCGACGAGGTCGACTCCCACCTCGCCGCGCTGGAGTCGGCGATGGGCAAGAAGCTCGGCCAGAGCGACGACCCGCTCCTGGTCAGCGTACGTTCCGGGGCCAAGTTCAGCATGCCGGGGATGATGGAGACCGTCCTCAACGTGGGGCTGAACGACGAGTCCGTGCACGGCCTCGCCGCGCAGGCGGGGGACGAGCGCTTCGCGTGGGACTCCTACCGCCGCCTGATCCAGATGTTCGGCAAGACCGTCCTCGACGTCGACGGCGACCTGTTCGAGGACGCGATCGAGGACGTCAAGCGCGCCCGGGGCGCGGGCAGCGACGGCGACCTCACCGCCGACGACTTCAAGGAGCTCGTCGGACGGTTCAAGGCGATCGTCAAGGAGCAGGCCGGACGCTCGTTCCCCACCGACCCGCGCGAGCAGATGGACCTCGCCGTCGAGGCGGTGTTCAACTCCTGGAACGCCCCCCGCGCGATCCTGTACCGGCGGCAGGAGCGCATCCCGGTCGACCTCGGCACGGCCGTGAACATCTGCTCGATGGTCTTCGGCAACATGGGCCTCGACTCCGGGACGGGCGTCGCGTTCACCCGCGACCCGGCGTCCGGGCAGCAGGGCGTCTACGGCGACTACCTGCAGAACGCGCAGGGCGAGGACGTCGTCGCGGGCATCCGCAACACCGTCCCGCTGACGGAGCTGGAGCGGATCGACAAGGCGTCCTACGACCGGCTCCTGGAGATCATGGAGACGCTGGAGAACCACTACCGCGACATGTGCGACATCGAGTTCACGATCGAGCGCGGCAAGCTGTGGATGCTCCAGACCCGGGTCGGCAAGCGGACCGCGGCGGCGGCCTTCCGCATCGCCTGCCAGCTCCTCGACCAGGGCCTCATCGACCGGGACGAGGCGGCCCGCCGCGTCACCGGCGACCAGCTCGCCCAGCTCATGTTCCCGCGCTTCGCGAGCAGGGTCGACGGCGTGACGAAGCTCACCAGGGGCATGAACGCCTCGCCCGGCGCCGCCGTCGGCAAGGCCGTGTTCACCTCGCCCCGCGCCGTCGAGCTGGCCGGGCGGGGGGAGGACGTGATCCTCGTCCGCCGCGAGACCAACCCCGACGACCTCGCCGGGATGGTCGCCGCCAAGGGCGTGCTGACGTCCCGGGGCGGGAAGACCTCGCACGCCGCCGTCGTCGCCCGGGGCATGGGCAAGACCTGCGTGTGCGGCGCCGAGGAGCTCGACGTCGACGTCAAGGACGGGCACTTCACCGCGCCCGGCGGGGTCACCGTCCGGGAGGGCGACGTGATCTCCATCGACGGGTCGTCCGGCGACGTCTACCTGGGCGAGGTCCCGGTCGAGGACTCGCCCGTCGTCCGGTACTTCGAGGGCGAGCTGACCGAGGCGGACGGCGACGACCTGGTGAAGGCCGTCCACCGCGTGATGGGGCACGCCGACGCGCGGGCGAGGCTGCGCGTGCGCGCGAACTGCGACACCCCCGAGGACGCCGCCCGCGCCCGCCGGTTCGGCGCCGCCGGGATCGGGCTGTGCCGCACCGAGCACATGTTCCTCGGCGACCGGCGGCGGCTCGTCGAGGAGCTGATCCTCGCCGAGGACGACGAGGGCCGCAAGGCCGCCCTCGACGCCCTCGAACCCCTCCAGAAGCAGGACTTCGAGGGCATCTTCGAGGCGATGGACGGCCTCCCGGTCACCATCCGGCTGATCGACCCGCCGCTGCACGAGTTCCTCCCCGACATCACCGAGCTGTCGGTCAAGGTCGCGCTCGCCGGGGACGGCGCGGACGCCAAGGACCGGAAGCTGCTCGAAGCGGTCACTCGCCTGCACGAGCAGAACCCCATGCTGGGCCTGCGCGGCGTCCGCCTCGGCCTGGTCATCCCCGGGCTCTTCGGCATGCAGGTCCGGGCCATCGCCGAGGCCGCGGCGGCGCGCCGCCGGGCGGGCGGCGACCCGCGCCCGGAGATCATGATCCCGCTGGTCGGCGCGGTGCAGGAGCTGGAGGCCGTCCGGGACGAGGCCCGCGGCATCCTCGCCGAGGTCGCGGCGGCGTCCGGGGTCGACGTCCCGGCGCTGATCGGCACGATGATCGAGCTGCCGCGGGCCGCGCTGACCGCCGGGCAGATCGCCGAGGCCGCCGAGTTCTTCTCCTTCGGCACCAACGACCTCACCCAGACGACCTGGGGCTTCTCCCGCGACGACGTCGAGGCGGCGTTCTTCTCCCAGTACCTGGAACTCGGGATCTTCGGGGTGTCGCCGTTCGAGACGCTCGACCGGGAGGGCGTCGGACGGCTGATCCGCATCGCCGTCGAGGAGGGCCGGCGCGCCCGCCCCGACCTGCACCTCGGCATCTGCGGCGAGCACGGCGGCGACCCCGACTCGGTGCACTTCTGCCACGGGGCCGGGCTGGACTACGTGTCCTGCTCGCCGTTCCGCATCCCCGTCGCGCGGCTGGAGGCCGGGCGCGCCGCGATCGAGGCGGCGGAGGCCGCGTCCGGATCGGGCACGGGCGGGAGCGACAGCCGGTGACCATATCCGGAAAAGGCGGCTGACACGCCGAATCACCGAACCCGACGCGCGTGCCGGACCATCTAATTAGTGTGTCCGATGCGATGACGTTGGAAGTGGAATTGCCGGAGAGCCTGTCCGAAGCCGAGCCCGCCGACGCCGACGGGCCGGACCGAGCCGAGCGCGCCGACGAGCCGCGCCGCCGCCGCGGGCGGCGGCGCAGGCGCTCGCCGTGGATCACGATCCCGGCGAGCGTCCTCGCCGGGCTGCTCGCCATCGCCGTCCTCACCCCGCTCACCGTGGGGCTGCGGATCTGGTACCAGGCCCGGCAGGACGAGCGTCCCCGCTCCGACGCGATCGTCGTGCTCGGCGCCGCCCAGTACAACGGGGTGCCGTCCCCGACGCTGAAATGGCGGCTCCAGCACGCGCTCGACCTCTACCGGCGGGGCGTCGCGCCCGCGATCGTCACCGTGGGCGGCAAGGCGCCCGGCGACAACTTCACCGAGGCGGGCTCCGGCCGCGAATGGCTGATCGCGAAGGGCGGCGTGCCCGCCGACCGGGTCGTCGCGGTGCCCGTCGGGCGCGACACGCTGGAGAGCATGAAGGCCGTCGGCAAGGAGTTCGACCGGCGGCACTGGTCGTCCGCGGTGATCGTCACGGACCCGTGGCACGGGCTGCGGTCCAAGAAGATGGCCGAGGACAGCGGGATCAAGGCGGCCGCGTCCCCGACCCGCAGCGGGCCGAGCGTGCAGACCCGCGACACCCAGTTCCACTACATCGTCCGCGAGACCGGCGGCTACCTGTCGTACGTGCTGCTCGGCAAGAGCGTGAAGACGCCGAGCGAGACGATCAAGCGCATCCACATCGACCCGTCCGCGACCGCGCCGCCGTCCGGCCCCTGACCGCCGTGCCGCTGCTCTCGGGACGCGCCCGCCTACCCTGGAAAGGGCCATGACGAGCACCTCCACCCACCCGGGCACCGGCGGCTACGCGCGCCGCGACCGGGAGCGATGGGCCCGCGAGCCCGCCAAGCGGCGCGACCGGACGGCCTTCGAACGCGACCGGGCCCGCGTCCTGCACAGCGCGGCGCTGCGCAGGCTCGCCGCGAAGACGCAGGTCGCCTCGCCGGGCGCGGACTCCGCCCCCGACACCGTGCAGAGCCTGCGCACCCGCCTCACCCACTCGCTCGAATGCGCCCAGGTGGGCCGCGAGCTCGGCAAGTCGCTCGGCTGCGACCCCGACCTCGTGGAGGCGGCGTGCCTGTCCCACGACATCGGGCACCCGCCGTTCGGGCACAACGGGGAGGCGGCCCTGGACGTCGTCGCCCGCCCCTGCGGCGGGTTCGAGGGGAACGCGCAGAGCCTGCGCGTCCTGACCAGGCTGGAGCCGAAGTCGTTCGCCCCCGACGGCCCGCCCCTGCACGGGCGCAGCGTCGGCCTCAACCTGACCCGCGCCGCGCTGGACGCCGCGATGAAGTACCCGTGGCCGCTGGCCGAGGCGGTGAACGGGAAGTTCGGCATCTACGACGACGACATGCCGGTGGCGAACTGGGTCCGCGAGGGCGTCGAGCCGGGCCGGACGTGCTTCGAGGCCCAGGTCATGGACTGGAGCGACGACGTCGCCTACTCCGTCCACGACCTGGAGGACGCGCTCGTCGCCGGGCACATCGACTTCGCCCGGCTCGCCGACCCGGCCGAGCGGCGGCTCGTCGCGACCACCGCGGCCAAGCTGTACTGCCCGGACGCCGACCTGGCCGAGCTGGAGGAGCGGTTCGGCGCGCTGCTCGCCGAGCCGTACTGGCCGGACCGCTACGACGGGACGCCGCGCAGCCTCGCCGCGCTGAAGAACCTCACCAGCACGCTGATCGGGCGGTTCTGCATGGCCGCCGAGACCGCCACCCGCGCCGCCTACGGCGACCGCCCGCTCACCAGGTACGCGGCCGAGCTGATCGTCCCGCGCGTGCAGCGGCTGGAAAACGCCCTGCTCAAGGGCATCACCGCGCACTACGTCTGGATCAGCCACGAGGAGGTCAGGGCCCGCCAGCGGGCACTGATCACCGAACTGGCCGAGCTGACCCTCGCGGGCGCGCCCGAGACCCTCGAACCGGGCTTTCGCGCCGCGTTCGAGGACGCCCGCGACGACGCCGGGCGGCTGCGCGCCGTCGTCGACCAGATCGCCTCGCTGACCGACCTGTCGGCGATGACGCGGCACCGCCTGCTCGGCGGCCGGGCCTGACGCCGCGCGGATCCGGCCGGACGCCGATTACGCCGGGACGCGCCCGGTGCTGACCCTTGTCTCGCCACGGAGGCCGCTGTAGGGATAGCAACAGGTCAACTACAGGAGGTCGTCATGCCCGAGGAGACGTTCGTGATCGCCGGCGCCAGCCTGGCCGGTGCCAAGGCGGCGGAGACGCTCCGCCAGGAGGGCTTCACCGGACGGCTGTTGTTGATCGGCGAGGAGATCGAGCGGCCCTACGAGCGGCCGCCGCTGTCCAAGGGCTTCCTGCTGGACAAGGAGCCGCGCGACAAGGCGCACGTCCACGAGGCCGACTGGTACGACAAGCACGACGTGGAGCTGCGGCTCGGCGTCACCGTCGACGCCGTCGACCGGCACGCGCACGAGGTCCGGCTGTCGACCAAGGAGCCGATCCGCTATACGAAGCTGCTGCTGGCGACGGGCGCGTCGCCGAGGCGGCTGGACGTCCCGGGCGCGAAGCTCCAGGGCATCCACTACCTGCGCACCATGGCCGACTCGGCGGAGTTGAAGCAGGCGTTCGCGCCCGGCGGGCGGCGCGTCGTCGTCGCCGGGGCGGGCTGGATCGGGCTGGAGACGGCGGCCGCCGCCCGCTCCTACGGCAACGAGGTGACGGTCATCGAGCCTGAGCCGTCCCCGCTGCACGCCGCGCTCGGCCCGGAACTCGGCGGCGTGTTCGCCGACCTGCACCGCGAGCACGGCGTCGACCTGCGGCTCGACCAGGGCGTCGCGGGGTTCTGGGGCGCCGGGCAGGTGTCGGCGGTGGTCACCTCCGGCGGCGCCGAGGTGCCCGCCGACGTCGTGGTCGTCGGGATCGGCGTCCGCCCCAACACCCGTCTCGCCGAGGAGGCGGGCCTTGAGGTGTCGGACGGCGTCCTCGTCGACCAGTCGCTGCGCACGTCCGACCCCGACATCTACGCGGCCGGGGACGTCGCCAACGCCTACAACCCGCTGCTCGGCCGCCGGATCCGCGTGGAGCACTGGGCGAACGCGCTGAACGGCGGTCCCGCCGCCGCCCGCGCCATGCTCGGCCAGGACGTGGTGTACGACCGCGTCCCGTACTTCTTCAGCGACCAGTACGACCTCGGCATGGAGATGTCGGGCGTCGCGTCGCCGGGGGAGTACGACCGGGTCGTGTACCGGGGGGACGTCCCCGGCCGGGAGTTCATCGCGTTCTGGCTGTCCGGCGGCCGCGTCGTGGGCGGGATGAACGTCAACGTGTGGGACGTCACGGGCGACGTCCAGGCGCTCATCCGCTCGGGCGCGCAGGTGGACGCGGACCGGCTCGCCGACCCCGCCGTCCCGCTCGCCGAGCTCGGCTGAACCGGCACCGGTAAGCCACGTACAGTCGGGTGGGTGGTTACGGAGATCGCGACCTTCCG
The DNA here is from genome assembly GCF_001552135.1 of Actinomadura chibensis NBRC 106107. Lineage (GTDB taxonomy): Bacteria > Actinomycetota > Actinomycetes > Streptosporangiales > Streptosporangiaceae > Spirillospora > Spirillospora chibensis. Next base: position 33,520 of record NZ_BCQP01000003.1, read on the forward strand.
CCGTGCCCGGCTCGCCGTCACGCTGGCGTTCGCCGTCCACGGGATGTTCGGCACCGCCTGGGTCGCCCGCATCCCGCAGATCAAGGAGCATCTCGGGCTGGGCGCGGGCGCGATGGGCGTCGCGCTGCTCGGCGGGCCGGTCGGCGTCGTGGTCGCCGTCCGCTTCGCCGGGCGGATCGTCGCCCGCCGGGGCAGCCGCGCCACCACGATCGGCGGCGGGCTCGCCGGGGCGGCGTCCCTCGTCCCGCTCGGCCTGGCCTGGAACCTCCCGGCGCTGATCGTCGCGCTGCTGCTGATGGGCGCGTCCCTCGGGCTGATGGACGTGGCCATGAACGCCCAGGGCGTGGCGGTCGAGCGGGGCTACCGGCGCCCGCTGATGTCCGGCCTGCACGGCTCGTACAGCATCGGGACGCTCGCCGCCGCGCTGGCCGGCTCCGGGATGGCGCAGGCGGGGGTCCCCGTCCCGCTGCACCTCGCCGGGGCGGCCGCCGTGCTGGCGGTGCTGGTCGCGGTCGGCTGCCGCGACCTGCTCGACCCGTCCCACGACACCCTGGACGCCGCGCCCGTCGCCGACGACCGCCCGGCCGGGACGGCGGCGGCGGCGCGGGCGTCCCGGTGGCCGCTGCTGATGCTCGGCGTCATCGGCCTCTGCTCGTTCGTCGGCGAGGGCGCGATGGCCGACTGGAGCGCGGTCTACCTGCGCGAGGACCTCGGCGCCGGGCCGGGCCTCGCCGGGCTCGGCTTCGCCGGCTGCGCGGTCGCGATGACCCTCGGACGGCTCGCCGGGGACCGGGTCGTCGCCCGGTTCGGGCCCGTCCCGGTGCTGCGGGCCGGGTCCCTGCTCGCCGCGGCCGGCCTCGGGCTCGGGCTCGCCGCCGGGCACCCGGCGGCGGCCGTCGGCGGGTTCACGGTGTTCGGCCTCGGCGTCGCGGTGGTCGCGCCGGTGACGTTCAGCGCGGCGGGGAACGTTCCCGGCGTCCCGGCGGCGAGCGGGATCTCCCGCGTCACCGGGGTCGGCTACCTCGGGCTGCTCGGCGGGCCGCCGGTCATCGGGTTCGTCGCGCAGGGCGTCGGGCTCGGGTGGGCGCTCGCGGTGCCCGTCGGGCTGGTCGGGCTGATCGTGCTGCTCGCCCCCGCGGCCGGGACGGCGGCCTCGGCGAGCGCCCCCGCCACGACCGCCGCGGACGCCGCCGCCCCGGAACGGTAAAGCCTCTTACCCTTTTTGGCCGGGTTGTGACATTGGTAAATGTCCTACTCAGGTAAGGTCTGGGCGAGTGAGCACCATGCAGCGGTCAAGGCCGGTCAAAACGGTCGCGGCCGCCCCGGCGTACCGAACCTTCCTCGGCGAGCTGCTCAGTTTCGGCTTCGTGGGGGTCGTCGGCACCCTGATCATGATCTTCGGCGCCAACCTGATGCGCGCCTGGCTCGGCGGCAGCCCGGTCACCAGCGTCGCCGTGCCGACCGTGGTGTCCACGTTCGCGTCCTACCTGCTCAACCGCTACTGGGTGTTCCGCCACCGCGACAGCGACGGCTCCGGCCGCGAGGTCGCGATCTTCTTCGCGCTGAACGGCGTCGGGCTGCTCATCCAGGTGCTGTGCACCGGGTTCACGTACTACACCCTCGGCCTGCACGGCGGGGTCGCCTACAACGGCGGGCTGCTCGCGGGCGTCGCGTTCGGCGCGGCGTTCCGCTACTGGTCGTACAAGAAGTGGGTGTTCACCCCCGCCGCCGCGTAGCGCTCCGCGTTCAGCGGCCGGCCGGGACGATCTTCTCGGTCTGCGCCAGCGCCTCGCCGAGGACGCCCGCGAGGTCCTGCCCGGTGCCCTGGGAGAAGATCGCCTGGTCGACGCCCGCGCCGGCGAGCCGTCCGACGGCGTCGACGACCTGGTCCACCGACACCGGGCCGGTGAGGAGGGACAGCGACGTCTTCTCGATCTCGGCGTAGTCGCGTCCCTCGCGCTCGCAGTGCCCGCGCAGGACGTCCAGCTTGCGCGGCAGCTCGTCGGAGTCGAAGAGGTTGCACGCGTCGGCGTACTTGGCGACGAACCGCAGCGTCTTCTTCTCCCCGCCGCCGCCGACCAGGATCGGCGGGTGCGGGCGGCGCACCGGGGGCGGTGAGTTCAGCGGGCGCTCCAGCGCGTAGTGGACGCCCTCGAACGCCGACTCGTCGCCGTCCCACATCTGGCGGGCGAGGCGCAGCGTCTCCTCAAGCCGCTCGAACCGCTCCGCGGTCGGCGGGAACCGGACGCCGAGCCCGCGCGACTCCTCCTCGTTCCAGGCGGCGCCGATGCCGAGCCAGGCGCGCCCGCCGGACAGGACGTCCAGCGTGGTCACCGTCTTGACGAGGATGCCGGGGTGGCGGTAGGTGACGCCGGTGACCATCGTCCCGAGCGTGATCCGCTCGGTGAGCGCGGCGGCGTAGGCGAGCGCCGAGTAGCCCTCCAGCATCGGCTCCTCGGACGCCCCCACCCCCTGGATCTGGAAGAAGTGGTCCATCACCCAGAGCGAGTGCAGCCCCGCCTGGTCCGCCTCGCGGGCCATGCGCCCGAAGACCGGGGCGATCCCCTCCGGCCCGCCGGGGAAGGTGAAACTCGGAATCTGGAGTCCGATGCGCATGGACGTCTGCCTTTCGTCTCAATGGTCCTTCGTTCGTGGCCGTGCCGGACCTCACTCTCCGTCCTGGAGCGCACTCCAGGTCAAGTAGAGGACGTGCCCGCGTTTGACCTGGAGTGCACTCCAGGTGGGAGTCTGGAGGACGTGGGTTCCTACTCTCCGGCTGAGACCGCCGAGAAGAGCGGCTTCAGCATCGACACGCTGCGTTACTACGAGAAGATCGGCCTGCTCTCGGGCATCGCGCGGAACGCGTCCGGCCGCCGCGTGTTCACCGACGACGACCTGTCCTGGCTCGAAATGCTCCGCTGCCTGCGCGGGACCGGCATGCCGATCGCCGAGATGCTCAGGTACTCCGAGCTGGCCAGGGGCGGCCCCGGCACGGTGTCGGAGCGGCTCGAACTGCTGCAGGCGCACGACCGCCGGGTCGAGGAGCAGATCGCCCTGCTGCGCGAGCAGCAGACGCGGATCAAGTGGAAGATCGGCATCTACGGCGACGCGCTCACCGGAGCCTGCTCGGCGGGGCGCGGCGAGGCCGACCTCACCGCCACCGCCGGAGCCGCGACCGGGGCCGCCGCGGAGCCCGCTACCGCAGGACGGGGTTGACGCGCCGCCCGTCCGCGCCGAAGAACAGCACGCGGTCGAGGTCGACGGTCAGCGCGACGTGGTCGCCGCGGTTCGGCCGGTCGCCCGGGGCGATGCGGAACACGAGGTCGGACCGGCGGTGGTGGCCGGCGTGCTCCTCCTCGACCGCCTCCCCGCCCTGGTTCGGCCGGCCGAGCAGCTCGCGCACCCGGTCGCGCAGCCCGGGGCGCTCCGGCGCCGCCGGCGCGGGGCGCGGCGGGCGCCCGATCTCGGTCGCGTCCACGGTCGCGATGCCCGCCTCGGCGTAGGCGAGCCACTCGTGCCCGTGGAACTCCAGCGCGCGGACCTGCCCGGAAAGGACCGTTCCCGGGGCGGCGGGCGTCCCCGGCGCGATGGGCATGAGCGTGTCCGGGCGGATCCCCACGATGACCGACCGGCCGTGGTGGCTGATCAGCGAGGAGGCGCGCGGGTCCTCCCACGGGACGGTCAGCCGCTGCGGCCCGAAGTCGAGCAGCAGCCCCTCGCCCTCCACCGCCCAGAGCGTGGCCTGCAGCAGGTTGATCGGCGGGGAGCTGAGGAACGCGGCGACGAACACGGTCGCCGGGTCGGAGTAGATCTGCTCGGGGGTGCCGACGTCCTCCAGGACGCCGTCGCGCAGCACCGCCATCCGGTCGGCCATCGTCATGGCCTCGACCTGGTCGTGCGTGACGTAGACGGTGGTCGTGCCGCTGGAGCGCACCAGCCCGGCGATCTCGACCCGCAGCTCGGTGCGCAGGCCCGCGTCGAGGCTGGAGAGCGGCTCGTCCATGAGGAACACCGACGGCTCGCGGATCAGCGCCCGGCCGATCGCGGCGCGCTGCCGCTGGCCGCCGGACAGCGTGCGCGGCAGCCGGTCGATCATCGTGTTGATGCCGAGCGCGCGGGCCAGTTCGAGGACCTTCGCGTGCGCCTCGGCGCGGTCGTCCCCGGAGACCTCCAGGGGGAACATCATGTTGCCCTTGACCGTGCGGTGCGGGTAGAGCGCGCCCTCCTGGAACACCATTGCCACGTTCCGATCCCGGGGCGGGAGGTCGTTCGCGACGGACCCGTTCAGCCAGATGTCGCCGCTGGTGATCTCCTCCAGCCCGGCGATCATCCGCAGGATGGTGGACTTGCCGCACCCGGACGGCCCGAGCAGGACGAACAGCTCACCGTCGTTGATCCGCAGGCGGACGTTCCGGACGGCTTCGAACCCTCCGGGGTACACCTTGTCGACGCCGTCGAGCACTACATCCGTCATCGGTTTCCGCCTGCGTGTGAGCAAAATCTCGGCTCGTCATCACATCGTGCGCGGGGCCGTTTGTCCATAGTCGACCCGGCACGGACCGCCGTCAATCCGGCCGAGTCCGGCCACGAAAACCGGAATTCCGGTCATGTCAGGATGATCCAGACCGCTGGCCCTAAGCCGTGTCCGGCGGAGCCCGCCGGAGGCGCGGCGGGACGGGCGGTGCGCGGGTTCCGGCGCGCGGCGGCGGATGTCGTGGGCCCGCCGTAGACTCCTCGTCGTGGCAGGCAGGATTCGCAACGAGGACATCGCGCTCGTCCGCGAGCGGGCGTCCATCGACGCCGTGATCGGCGAGTACCTGCAGCTCCGCAGCGCGGGCGGCGGCAATCTCAAGGGCCTCTGCCCGTTCCACGACGAGAAGTCGCCGTCCTTCAACGTGACCCCCGCGCGCGGGCTGTACTTCTGCTTCGGCTGCGAGGCGGGCGGCGACGTCATCAAGTTCGTCCAGGAGATCGAGCACCTGACGTTCGCCGAGGCGGTGGAGCGGCTCGCGGCGCAGGCGGGCGTCCAGCTCCGCTACGAGGACGGCGGCCCCGGCCGCGGCCCCCGGCAGGACGGCGGGCAGCGCGCCCGGCTGATCGAGGCGCACAGGGCCGCCGCCGAGTACTACGCCGAGCGGCTGCGCGCGCCGGACGGCGCGATCGGCCGGGAGTTCCTGTCCGCGCGCGGCTTCGAGGCCGCCGACGCCGAGCACTTCGGGGTGGGCTTCGCGCCCCGCGAGTGGGAGGGGCTCGTCCGGCACCTGCGCGGGCGCGGCTTCGCCGACCGCGACATCGTCGCGGGCGGCCTCGCCAAGGAGGGCAGGCGCGGCCCGATGGACCGGTTCCGCGGGCGGCTGATGTGGCCGATCCGCGACCTGTCCGGCGACGTCATCGGGTTCGGCGCGCGCCGCCTCTACGAGGACGACGAAGGCCCGAAGTACCTGAACACCCCCGAGTCGCCGCTCTTCCACAAGGGCTCGGTGCTGTACGGCGCCGACCTCGCGAAGAAGGAGATCGCGCGCCGCCGCCAGGCCGTCGTGGTCGAGGGCTACACCGACGTGATGGCCTGCCACCTCGCGGGCGTCCCCACCGCCGTCGCCACCTGCGGGACGGCCTTCGGCGACGACCACATCAAGGTCCTGCGCCGCCTCCTCATGGACCAGGACGAGTTCCGCGGCGAGGTGATCTTCACCTTCGACGGCGACTCGGCCGGGCGCAAGGCGGCGCTGCGCGCGTTCGACGACGAGCAGAAGTTCGTCTCGCAGACGTTCGTCGCCGTCCAGCCGGACGGGCTCGACCCGTGCGACCTGCGCCTGCGGCACGGCGACGCGGCCGTGCGCGACCTCGTGGCGTCCCGGCTGCCGCTGTTCGAGTTCGCCGTGCGCAGCGCGATCGAGCAGCACGACCTCGACACGGTCGAGGGGCGGCTTGGCGCGCTCGACGCCGCGGCCCCCGTCGTCGCCGCCATCAAGGACCGCTCGCGCCGCCACATGTACGCGGTGAACCTCGACCGCTGGCTCGGGATCATGGACGAGCAGTTCGTGCTGCGGCGCGTCCGCGAGCTCGCGAACCGGCGGCAGGGCCGTCCCGGCCAGGGGGGCGAAAGACCCGGTAACGGACGGGCCGGAAACGGCCGTCCCGGCGGCGGCCGCGACCTCGGCGACGCCCGCGCGCAGAACGGGAACGGCGCGCCGGACGCGCCGCCGCGGCCCGCCTTCGACCCGCACGACCCGGAGGTCCAGCGGGAGCGCGAGCTGCTGAAACTCGCCGTCCAGCGGCCCGCGCTGCTCGGCCCGGCGTTCGACGACGTGCCGGCCGAGGCGTTCATCGCGCCGCCGCACGCGGCGGTGCGCACGGTGATCGCGGCGGCGGGCGGGGTGACGGCCGCGGGCGCGGTCCAGGAATGGGTCGCGCACCTGCTGGAGGGGGCGCCGAACGACCAGGTGAGAGACCTGATCACCAAACTCGGCGTGGAACCGGCCCGGGCCGCCCAGGATTCGGACGACCGCTATGCCGTCGAACTGCTCGCCCGAATACAGGAACGCCAGCTCACCCGCATGATCGCCGACGCGAAATCTAAACTCGGGCGGCTGAATCCGGTCGAGGCCCCCGAGGAGTACAACCGGCTCTTCGGCGATCTTGTCGCGCTTGAGCAGCAGAGACGGGTGTTGCGGGAGCGAGGGCTTGGGTCACAGTAAGTCAAGAGACCGCAAAATGGGTCCTGTGATCTAGACCCCATTTGACGCAGACTGTCTTCGTGGGCCCTTCGGTGCTGCCAAGCGAGGCGCCATCGGTTGATCAGGTGGCGGACCTCGTCGCACGCGGCAGAGAACGCGGCGGCGTGACCGTCGAGGACGTCGCTGCCGCGCTCGATCGCTCGGACTTGCCGGACGACTCGCTGGAGCGGGTCGTCCGGATGCTCGCAGAGCAGGGGGTGGACGTACTCGAGTCTCAGCAGGAGACCGAGGACGTCGCGCGAGCGGACGAGGGAGACCTCGGCAAGCGGGCGCCGACGAGCGACCTGGTTCGGATCTACCTGAGAGAGATCGGTCGCGTACCGCTTCTAACGGCAGAAGATGAAGTAGAACTGGCGAAATCGATCGAGGCGGGACTGTTCGCCGAGGAGAAGATGGCGCAGACCGCCGTCCTCGCCCGCGGCGAGCTGCTCGACCTCGAACTGCTCTCCCGCGAGGGTGCGCGGGCGAAGCAACGCCTGATCGAGGCCAATCTCCGCCTTGTGGTCTCGATCGCGAAACGCTACGTGGGCCGGGGAATGCTGTTCCTCGACCTCATTCAGGAGGGAAATCTCGGACTGATCCGCGCGGTCGAGAAATTCGACTACACGAAGGGGTTCAAGTTCTCCACCTACGCCACCTGGTGGATCCGGCAGGCGATCACCCGGGCGATCGCCGACCAGGCGCGCACGATCCGGATCCCGGTGCACATGGTCGAGACGATCAACAAGCTCGTCCGCGTGCAGCGGCAGATGCACCAGGACCTCGGCAGGGAGCCGAGCCCCGACGAGATCGGCCTGGAGATGGGCCTGTCGCCCGTCCGGGTCGTGGAGATCCAGCGGATCGCGCAGGAGCCGGTCTCGCTGCAGTCGCCGATCGGCGAGGAGGACTCCGACCTCGGCGACTTCATCGAGGACGCCGACGCCGTCGTCCCGATCGAGGCGGCGGCGTTCATCCTCCTCCAGGACCAGCTGGAGGACATCCTCGGCACGCTGTCGGAGCGGGAGCAGCGCATCATCCAGTTGCGCTTCGGCCTGACCGACGGGCATCCGCGCACCCTGGAGGAGGTGGGCCGGGAGTTCGGCGTGACGAGGGAGCGGATCCGCCAGATCGAGTCGAAGACGCTCGCGAAGCTGCGCCACCCGTCCCGCGCGCAGATGCTCCGCGAGTACCTGGACTGAACCGCTGGACCGAACGGCTGGACCGAACGAGAGCGGCGCGGACGACGTCCGGCGCGACCGTCCTCCCGGACGCACCCCCGGGAGGACGGTCGCGTCTCGGCCGCCCGACGCCCGTTCCGCGGCGATGCGTCGCGTTCCGTCCGGACCGTCATCTACCGTGGTGACATGCTGATCGTGACGACTGACGGCGTGGCGGGGTACGAGATCAGGAGCGTGCTCGGAGAGGTCCTCGGCTCGGCCGTGCAGGCCGACCAGGGCGCCGCGCCGCAGCCGGGGCACGGCGGGAGCAGCGCCACGTTCCGGGTGACGGGGGAGCAGCCGGTGGCGGGCCTCGCCG
>NZ_BCQP01000004.1 GCF_001552135.1 Actinomadura chibensis NBRC 106107
CGCCGCCGCCCGCCGCGAGGCGGTCGACCGGCTCGGCGAGGAGGCGCGCCGCAGGGGCGCGAACACGGTGGTCGGCATGCGCTTCGACACCGCCGCCGTGGGCGGGGGCATCGAGGTCTGCGCCTACGGGACGGCGGTCTGGGCCGAGCCCGCGGCCGCGCAGCACCAGCAGGCGGCCCAGCAGCAGCCGCACCCGCAGCAGCAGATGCCGCCGTACGGCGACCCGCAGCCCGGCGGGCCGCCGATGGTCGCCCGCAACCTCACGATGGGCCTCCAGGACAGGCCGCGCTGACCCCCGGGCAGCCCCGGATCCGCTCCGTCGGCCGACCCCTCTGGCACCACCGACCGCGCACTCACGCGGGGGCCACTTGACGCGTTCAGGTGAGGCTTGGCTAATTTAGGTGAGCCTAACCAATTTGTACGCTTCTGGAGCCCTCCATGCGCCCTGTCTCCGCGCTCGCCGTCGCCGGCGTCGCCGCCGTGTCGATGTCCCTGCTCTCGGCGTGCGGAGGGGACGACGACGCGGGAGCCGCGGGCGCGATCCCCGTCACCGCGACCGACGACTCCTGCGAGGTCGGCAAGACCGAGCTCACCGCCGGCAAGACCACGTTCAAGGTCACCAACAAGGGCTCGAAGGTCAACGAGTTCGAGGTGCTGAAGCCGGACGGCAAGATCCTCGCCGAGCGGGAGAACATCGGCCCGGGCACGAGCGTCGACTTCGTCGTGAACCTGCCCGCCGGGACGTTCAAGCTGCTGTGCAGCGCGGGGCAGACCGGCAAGGGGCCGTCCAAGGACGTGACCGTCACCGGCACCGCGGGCGGGGGCGGCGACGACCGCCTCGCCAAGGCCGCCGCCGACTACAAGGCGTTCGTGATCGTCCGGCTGGACGACACGATCGTGAAGACGAAGGCGTTCGTCGACGCGGTCAAGGCGAACGACGTCGCGAAGGCGAAGGAGCTGTACGCGCCGTCCCGGGTCGGCTGGGAGACGATCGAGCCCGTCGCGGAGAAGTTCGGCGACATCGACCCGAAGGTCGACGCCCGCGAGGCCGACCTGAAGCCGGAGGAGAAGAAGGACTGGTCCGGCTGGCACCTGCTGGAGAAGGCCCTCTGGAAGGACGGGTCGGTCAAGGGCAAGGGCAAGTACGGCGACCAGCTCCTCGCCGACCTGGACACGCTGAAGTCGCGGCTGCCCGGCCTGACGCTCGACCCGGTGAACGACATGGCGGGCGGCGCGAAGGAACTCCTGGACGAGGTCGCGACCGGCAAGGTCACCGGCGAGGAGGAGGCGTTCAGCCACACCGACCTCGTCGACTTCAAGGCCAACGTGGACGGCGCGAAGAAGATCTACGACCTGCTCAAGCCCGTCGTCCAGGAGCGGGACGCGCAGCTCGCGACGGACCTCGACGGCGGCTTCGCCAAGGTCGAGGCGCTGCTGAAGAAGCACGAGAAGGGCGACGGCTACGTCTCCTACGACACGGTGGGCGAGGACGACCGCAAGGAGCTCGCCGACGCGGTGAACGCGCTGGGCGAGCCGCTGTCCAAGCTCGCCGCGGCCGTCGCCAAGTAGGGCGCCAAGTAGGGCGCGGGAGCACGGACGCACGGACCGAAGGACGGTGGCGACATGACAGAGGCGCGTCCGGGGCTGTCCCGGCGGCGGATGCTCGGGTTCTCCGGCGCGAGCCTGGTGGTCGGCGCGGCCGCCGGCGCCGGGCTCGACCGGGTCGCGTTCGCGGACGAGGACAAGGGCCGCGCGGGCGAGGCCGTCCCCTTCCACGGCCCGCACCAGGCGGGCATCGCGACGCCCGTCCAGGACCGGCTGCACTTCGCGGCGTTCGACGTCACGACCGGCGACCGCGACCGGCTCGTCCGGATGCTCAAGGAGTGGACGGAGGCCGCCGCCGCGATGACGGCGGGCCGCCCGGTCGGGGACGGCGCGGTCGGCGGCGTCGCCGTGGCGCCCCCGGACGACACCGGGGAGGCGCTCGGCCTGCCGCCGTCCCGGCTCACGCTGACGATCGGGTTCGGCCCGACGCTGTTCGAGAAGGACGGCAAGGACCGGTTCGGGATCAAGGCGCGGCGGCCGCCCGCGCTGGTCGACCTGCCGCATTTCCCCGGCGACGCGCTCGAACCGGCCCGCAGCGGCGGCGACATCGCCGTGCAGGCGTGCGCGGACGACCCGCAGGTCGCCGTGCACGCCATCCGGAACCTCGCGCGGATCGGGTTCGGCGTGGTCGCGGTCCGCTGGTCGCAGCTCGGGTTCGGGAAGACGTCGTCCACGACGCCGGGCGCGCAGACCCCGCGCAACCTGTTCGGGTTCAAGGACGGCACCGAGAACATCGCCGAGACCGACGGCGAGCTGCTCGCCAAGCACGTCTGGGCGGGCGCGGGCGACGGCTCCGACTGGATGGCGGGCGGCTCGTACCTGGTCGCGCGCCGCATCCGGATGCACATCGAGACGTGGGACCGGACGTCCCTGCGCGAGCAGGAGGACATCTTCGGCCGCGACAAGGGCGAGGGCGCCCCGGTCGGCGCGCGCAAGGAGCGGGACAGGCCCGTCCTCGCGAGGATGAAGCCGGACGCGCACGTCAGGCTCGCGCACCCCGACTCCAACGGCGGGGCGCGGATCCTGCGGCGCGGCTACTCGTTCACCGACGGATCGGACGGCCTCGGGCGCCTGGAGGCGGGCCTGTTCTTCATCGCCTTCCAGCGCGACCCGCGCACGGGGTTCATCCGGGTGCAGAACTCGCTGGCGACCGACGCGCTGAACGAGTACATCCAGCACGTCGGGTCGGGCGTCTACGCGTGCCCGCCGGGCGTGAGGAAGGGCGGCTTCTGGGGTGACACCCTCTTCGCTTAGGGGACCCCTCGGCGGGTCAGCCCTGGGCGGCGCGCTCCGACCGGATGCGGGTGACGACGTCGCCCGCCGCCGTCTTGATCGACTCCAGCTCCTGGAGGTAGGCCCAGTAGTCGGGGTGGGCGCCGGTGAGCCGCTTCGGCGCGTTCTCCAGCCGCTCGACCAGCGAGTCGAGCACGCGCGCGTGCTGGGGCGCGGCCCCGCCCGGCTGGGCCATCGCGAGGCGCTGCGCGTCCCGGACGGCGAACCGGACGCCCTCGACCGGCCGCTCCGGGTCGGCGGCGACCGCCTTCAGCTCCTCGACCCGTCCGGTGACCTGCCCGGCCCGCCGGTCGGCCGCGTTCAGCTCGGTGCGTGCGGCGGTGAGCGCCTGCTGCGCCTGCTTCCACTCCGCGCGGGACGTGTGCGCCGACGCCTCGTTCAGCCGCTCCCGCGCCCGCGTCACGCCCGCCTCGATCGACTCGGGCGCGCCCCGCAGGTCCTGCCAGCAGGCCTGCGAGTAGCCGCGCAGCAGCACCTTCATCGCCTCCCTGACGGGCCCGACGCGGTTCGCGACGACGTCCACCCGGGTGCGGACGGACGCGAGCGAGTTGCGCACCTTCTGCGCCACCTGCGGCAGCTCGGCGGCGGCCTCGTGCGCCCGCTCGGCGATCGCGCGGACCTCGTCGGCCTTGCGCATCGCGCCGTCCAGGCCGAGCCCGCCGAGCCCCTGCGAGCCGAGTTGGGCGAGGATCTGCTTCGCCTGCGCGAGCTCGGCCTCGGGGTCGGAGGCGTCCATCCCGGCGGCCTTGGCGGCGGCGACCGCGGCGTCGGCGGCGGCGACCGCGTCGCGGGCGGCGGTCAGCCGGGGCGGGAGCTGGTCGAGGGCGGCCTCCAGCCGCGCCATCCGCGGGGCGAGCCGCTCGGCGAACCCGTTGAGGTCGCGCGTGACCTGCTGGAGCCGCTCGGCGGACGCGACGAACGCGCGCCGCGCGGCGTCGTACTCGGCGGGTGTCCGGTCCTGGTCAGCGAGGTCGTGGGCGTCCAGGACGGAGATGTAGGCCACCGACGCGGCGTCCGCCGACTCCGACAGCCCGGCGAACTCCCGCCGGACGGGCGCGGCTGCCCCGGCGTCCAGGTCCTCGAACACGGTGACCCGGCCGGCGATGTACTTCTGCGCCTGGTCCATGTCGTAGAAGGCGGCGGCCGCCGCCTCCCTGGCCTCGATCGCCGCGGTGGCCGCCTGGGCCCCCCGGCCCCGGCGGCGCTGGTCGCCCGCTCCCCGCAACGCAGCCTCCCTTCGTCCCTGCCCAGTCTGGCCCAGCCGGGCCGCGTTTCGCGCCCCGGCCCGGGTGCCGCGGGCAGCCTTTCGTGTAATGCTTCCAGGACGATTGGAACGGATAGCATCGCTGCAACGTCGATAAGGCTGGATGCCGGGTCGGCGTCCGAAACATCCGCATGCGATTTGGAGGCCCATCGTGGGTGTCAGTCTCAGCAAGGGCGGCAACGTCTCGCTCACCAAGCAGGCCCCCGGCCTGTCCGCGGTGACCGTCGGTCTTGGCTGGGACCTGCGCACCACCACCGGGACCGACTTCGACCTCGACGCCTCCGCCCTGGTGCTGGACGGCTCGGGCAAGATCATCAGCGACCAGCACTTCGTGTTCTTCAACAACCTCCGGACGCCGGACGGCGGGGTCGAGCACAGCGGCGACAACACGACGGGCGCGGGCGAGGGCGACGACGAGCAGCTCAAGGTCGACTTCGGCGCGCTGCCGGCCACCGCGGAGCGGGTGGCCTTCGCCGTGTCGATCTACGAGGCCGACGGCCGCGGCCAGAACTTCGGCCAGGTCCGCAACGCCTACATCCGCGTCCTGAACCAGGGCGACGGGTCGGAGATGGCGCGCTACGACCTGTCCGAGGACGCCTCGATGGAGACCGCGATGGTGTTCGGCGAGCTGTACCGCTCGGGGGCGGAGTGGAAGTTCCGGGCCGTCGGCCAGGGCTACGCCTCCGGGCTGGCCGGGATCGCGCTGGACTTCGGCGTCAACCTCTGACCAGCCTCATCAAGGACCACCACGAAGGGAGTGGCCCGTACATGGGAGTTTCACTCGCCAAGGGCGGCAACGTCTCGCTGACGAAGGCCGCCCCCAACCTCACCGCGGTCACCGTCGGCCTCGGCTGGGACGTCCGCGCCACCACCGGCGCCGACTTCGACCTCGACGCGTCCGCGCTGATGCTCGCCGCCACCGGCAAGGTCATCTCGGACCAGCACTTCGTGTTCTTCAACAACCTGAAGAGCCCGGACGGCTCCGTCGAGCACACCGGCGACAACCTGACCGGTGAGGGCGAGGGCGACGACGAGTCGATCAACGTCGACCTGACCGCCGTCCCGGCGGAGTGCGACCGCATCGTGTTCCCGGTGTCGATCTACGACGCCGACAACCGGCAGCAGAACTTCGGCCAGGTGCGCAACGCGTTCATCCGGATCGTCAACCGGACGGACGGCAACGAGCTCGCGCGCTTCGACCTCACCGAGGACGCGTCCACCGAGACGGCCATGGTCTTCGGCGAGCTATACCGGCACAGCGGCGAATGGAAGTTCAGAGCCGTCGGCCAGGGGTACGCCTCCGGCCTGGCGGGCATCGCGATGGACTTCGGCGTCAACGTCGGCTGACCCGCCGCCCCCGCACCCGGCCGCCCCGCTCGGCCGTCCTTCCTAGCAGAAATACGCGCATGATTCTTCGCACCTTCGGCTGGTCCCTCGGCGTCACGGTCGTCGGCCTGCTCATCGCCCTGCTGTACGACGGGCCGACCGGGCTCGCCCTGGTCGCCGTGCTGGCCGTCCTGGAGATCTCGCTCTCGTTCGACAACGCCGTGGTCAACGCCAAGGTGCTGGACCGGATGAGCGCGTTCTGGCAGAAGATCTTCCTGACGGTCGGCATCGCGATCGCTGTGTTCGGCATGCGGCTGGTCTTCCCGCTGCTGATCGTGGGCATCACCGCGAAGCTGAACCCGTACGAGGCGTTCGACCTCGCGTTGAACGACTCGGCGCGCTACCACCAGCTGATGAACGACGCCTACCCGATGATCGCGGCGTTCGGCGGCATGTTCCTCATGATGCTCTTCCTGGACTTCGTGTTCGAGGAGCGCGCCGAGAAGTGGCTGCCGTGGGTGGAGCGCCCGCTCGCCCGCATCGGCAAGCTGGACCAGCTCTCGGTGGTCGTCGCGGGCGGGTCGCTCGCGTTCGTGTCGTGGCTGGCCGCCGCCGAGCCGGGCCAGGTGATGATCGCCGGCGTGCTCGGCATGATCACCTACATCCTGGTGAACGGGCTCGGCGAGCTGTTCTCGGAGGCGGGCGACGACGAGGACGAGGACGGCGCGAGCGGGCGGTCCGGGCCGAGTTCGCTGGCGCTCGCGACCGGCAAGGCGGGGTTCTTCCTCTTCCTGTACCTGGAGGTGCTGGACGCCTCGTTCAGCTTCGACGGCGTCATCGGCGCGTTCGCGATCAGCACCGACCCGATCGTCATCGCGCTCGGCCTCGGCATCGGCGCCATGTACATCCGGTCCCTGACGGTCTTCCTGGTCCGCAAGGGCACCCTGCACGAGTACGTGTACCTGGAGCACGGCGCGCACTGGGCGATCGGCGCGCTCGCGGTCTGCATGCTGGTCAGCATCGGCCACCACGTGCCCGAGTGGATCACCGGCGGGCTCGGCGCGGGGCTGATCATCGCGGCGTTCGCCAGCTCCGTCGTCCGCAACCGGGGCGAGGGCGGCGACGCGCCCGCGGAGACGCCCGGCGAGGACGGCAAGAAGCTCCACTCCAGCAACGTCTGATCCGGCGAGCGGCGCCCCGGCGCCCCCGGCCGGGGCGCCGCTCGCCGGGAACGTCCAACATCTGCCAGCCCCGCGACCAGCATCGATGATCGAAGGAGCCGAACGATGTCCATTTCGCTGCAGAAAGGGCAGAAGGTCTCGCTGACCAAGCCCGGCGGGGGCACGCTGACCCGGGTCAGGATGGGCCTCGGCTGGGACGCCGTCGCCAAGAAGGGCCTGTTCGGGAAGGGCCGCGCCCAGTCCATCGACCTGGACGCGTCCTGCCTGCTCTTCGACGGCAGCGGCAACCTCGCCGACCAGGTCTGGTTCCGGCAGCTCCGCAGCAAGGACGGCTCCGTCCAGCACACCGGCGACAACCTGACCGGCGCGGGCGAGGGCGACGACGAGGTCATCAACGTCGACCTCCAGGGCGTCCCGGCGAACGTGACGCAGCTCGTGTTCACCGTGAACTCCTTCACCGGCCAGGACTTCTCCCAGATCGCGAACGCGTTCTGCCGGCTGGTCGACGAGACCACCGGCGAGGAGATCGCCCGCTACGACCTGAGCGGCGCCGGACAGCACAACGCGCAGATCATGGCCAAGGTGTCGCGGGACGGCGCCGGCTGGTCGATGACGGCGATCGGCGCCACCGCGACCGGCCGCACGTTCCAGCACCTGCTGCCCGCCGTGGCGACCCACCTCTGACGCCGTGCCCCGCCTCGAGCCGCCTCGCGTGCCGCCGCCCGGCCAGCCGGCCCGGCGCGGCTGACAGGGTGGCCATGCGGCATTTCGACCATGTGGACGCCGCCCTCCGCAAGCACCTGTTCTACCGGCATCCGCGGCCGTTCGACCGGCACGGCGACCCGGCGGTGCTGGCGGTGGCGCTGGGCGCGACCCTGTACAGCCCCGCCACCCGGCCGTCCCTCGCCGACGACGTCGAGCGCGCGGGGCGGCGGGGCGTGATGAGCATGGTCGTCTGCCTGGAGGACGCCATCGCCGACGACGAGGTGGAGGCCGGGGAGGCCAACCTCGTGGCGCAGCTAAGGACGCTGAACGGGCGCGGCCCGGCGGCGCGGGACGGGGTGCCGCTGCTGTTCGTCCGCGTCCGCGACCCCCGGCAGGTCGGCGGCCTGCTCGACCGGCTCGGCGACGCGGCGGGCCTCGTGTCCGGTTTCGTCCTGCCGAAGTTCACGGCCGCTTCCGGTGGAGCGTTCCTCGACGCGATAGCGGACGCCGCCGCCCGCACGGGCCTCCGGCTCCTGGCGATGCCGGTGATCGAGAGCCCGGAGGCGGTGTACGCCGAGACGCGCACGGAGATGCTGAACGACGTGGCGCGGCTGCTCGCCAAGCACCGGCGGCGGATACTCGCCGTCCGGATCGGGGCGACCGACATGTCCGCGGCGTACGGGCTGCGCCGCCCGCCCGACCTCACGATCTACGACATCCGGCCGGTCGCGGGCGTGATCTGCGACGTGGTGAACATCCTCGGCCGCGCGGACGGCACCGGCTACGTCGTCACCGGCCCGGTCTGGGAGTACTTCTCGGCGGGCGAGCGGATGTTCAAGCCGCAGCTCAGGCAGTCGCCGTTCGACGCGCTGCGGGCCGCGCCGCTGCGGCAGCGGCTCATCACGTCCGACCTGGACGGCCTGATCCGCGAGGTGCACCTCGACAAGGCGAACGGCCTGATCGGCAAGACCGTCATCCATCCGAGCCACGTGGCGGCCGTGCACGCCCTGTCGGTGGTGACGCACGAGGAGTACTGCGACGCGGCCGACATCCTGGGCGTCGCCGGGGGAGGGGCGATGGCGAGCTCGTACGCGAACAAGATGAACGAGGCGAAGCCGCACCGCGCGTGGGCGCAGCGGCTGATGCTGCGGGCCCGCGTGTTCGGGGTGGCGGCGGAGGGCGTCACGTTCGTCGAGCTGCTCGAAGCGGCGGACAGCCGGTGACGCGGCCGCGGGGGACGTGGGTGGCGGCGCGGCTCGGCGTGCGGCTCGCCGACGGGGCGCGTCCCGTCGGCGTCGGGCTCGCCGACCTGGTCGGGCTGGCGGTGCGGCGCAACCCGAAGCGGGCGCATCTGCTGGTCTCGGAGGTGCTGGGCAAGCACGTCCCGACCGACCCTCGGCTCGTGTACGGGTCGGGGCTGCTGCTCGGGGAGCTTGTGCGCGCGCGCCTGTGCGGGGGCGAACCGCCCCGTGCGGAGCGATTTCTGGCTGAGGCACTGGAGGGCGTGCCAGGCGCGGCCGCCGGGCTGCGTGACCGTTTGAGGGCCCCGCAGAGGCCGGTGGACGCGATCGTCCTCGGCTACGCGGAGACCGCCACGGCCCTGGGCCACTCGGTCGCGGACGCTCTGGGCGGCGCCTACTACCTGCACTCGACGCGGCGTCCGGTGGCGGGCTTCGCGACCTACGGCGGGTTCGAGGAGGAGCACAGCCACGCCACGAGCCACCTCCTGCTCCCCGCGGACCCCGCCGCGTTCGATCGGGAGGCGCCGGTCGTGCTGGTGGACGACGAGCTGTCCACCGGCCGCACCGTGCTGAACACCATCGAGGCGTTGCACGCGGTTCGTCCGAGAAGGCACTACGTCCTCGCGGCCTTGGTCGACCTGCGCGGCCCGTCCGATCGCGTGCGGATGGACGAGCTCGCCGCCCGGCTCGGTGCGCGCATCGACGTGGTGGCGCTGGCGGGCGGTCATGTGGAGCTTCCCGAGGGCGTCCTCGACGCGGGCAGGGCGCTCGTCGAGGACCTCTCCGCGCGCCCCACGCCGCTGCCCGCGCGCGAGCTTCCGGTGTCCCGGGCCGAGCTGGGCTGGCCCGCCGGGCTCCCGGACGGCGGACGCCACGGCTTCCTCCCCGACCACCGCCGCACCCTGGAGAAGGAGCTGCCGCGCATGGCCGACGCGATCGCGACCGGGCTGGGGCCGGACGCGTCGCGCGTGCTCGTGCTCGGCTTCGAGGAGCTGATGTACACGCCGCTGCGCCTCGCGGAGGCGCTCGCCGACGCCCTGCCCGCCGCGGCCGTCCGGTACTCGACGACCACGCGGTCGCCGGTCCTCGCCGTCGACGACCCCGGCTACGCGATCAGGACGCGCCTCGCCTTCCCCGCCCACGACGGCCCCGCCGACGGACCGGGGGAGCGCTACGCCTACAACGTCGCCCCGCCGCGCGGCGAGGACGGCTTCGACCGCGTCGTCCTCGTCGTGGACGACGCGGGCGACACCGCCGCGCTCGGCACCGGACTCCTCGCGCGGCTGCGGACGCTGGCCCCGGTGCTGGTCGCGACCGTCCCGGCATGGAGGCGCGCGTGACGCCGCTGTACGGGCCCGCCTTCGGCAGCTACCCGCCGGACGACGTCGCGTGGCTGCTCAAGGACCTCTCGCACGCCCGGCTCGAAGCGCCGACCGAGGTGCGGGAGGCGGCGATCCAGGCGGGCCGCGCCCACTACGCCGAGTCGCTCCCGGTCGAGTACCAGCCGGGCCCGGCGTACCGGCGGCTGTTCCGGGAGGCCCTGGAGGCGTCCGCCGAACGGCTCGCGTACGCGGCGGGCCTGGTCACCGAGATGGTCCTCGCCGAGCGCGGGCCGGGGGCCGTGCTCGTGTCGCTGGCGCGGGCCGGGACGCCGGTCGGGATCCTGCTGCGCCGCTGGGCGCGGTTCGCGCACGGGCTCGACCTCCCGCACTACGCGGTCAGCATCGTGCGCGGGCGCGGCATCGACACCGTGGCGCTGCGGTACCTGGCCGGGCACCACGACCCGTCCGCCGTGATGTTCGTGGACGGCTGGACGGGCAAGGGCGCGATCACCCGCGAGCTGACCGCCGCGCTGGCCGGGGGCCCGTTCCCGGCCGACCTCGCGGTGCTCGCCGACCCGGGCCGCTGCGCGGCGCTGTACGGCACGCGCGACGACTTCCTGATCCCGTCCGCCTGCCTCAACTCGACCGTGTCCGGCCTGGTCAGCCGGACCGTCCTGAACGACGACCTGATCGGCCCCGGCGACTTCCACGGCGCGAAGTTCTACGCCGGCCTCGCCGCCGACGACGTGTCCGCGCTGTTCCTCGACACGGTCTGCGCCCGCTTCGGCGACGTCGCCGAACGGGTCGCGAAGGACCTGCCCGGCCTGCGCGCCGCCGACCGGACGCCCGACTGGTCGGGGTGGGCGGCCGTCCGCCGCTGCGCCGAGGCCGAGGGCATCGACGACCTGAACCTCGTCAAGCCCGGGATCGGGGAGACGACGCGGGTGCTGCTGCGCCGCGTCCCGTGGAAGGTGCTCGTCCGGGACGACGCGGGCCCCGAGGTCACGCACATCAGGCTGCTGGCGGAGGAGCGCGGCGTGCCGGTCGTGGAGGTCGAGCCGGGACGGTTCCCCTACGCGTGCATGGGCCTCATCCACCCCCGGTTCGGGAAGGGCGCGGCGCAGTGACCGTCCTCGTGTGCTCCGACCTCGACCGCACCCTCATCTACTCCACCGCCGCCTTCCACCTCGACGGGCCGGACGAGGCGATGCCGCGCCTGCTGTGCGTCGAGTTCTACCGGGGCGCGCCGCTCTCCTACCTCACCGAGACCGCCGCGCGCACGCTGGAGACGCTGGCGGAGGCGGCGACGTTCGTCCCGACCACCACGCGGACGCCGGAGCAGTACCGGCGCGTGCGCCTACTGGAGAAGCCGCCGCCCTACGCCATCTGCGCCAACGGCGGCCGCCTCCTCGTGGACGGCGAGGACGACCCGGAATGGGCGGCGTCCGTGCGGCGGCGCGTGTCCGCCGAGTGCGCGCCGCTCGCCGAGGTCGAACGCCGCCTCGCGGACGTGAGCGGCGACTTCGTCCTGAAGCGGCGCAGCGCGTCCGGCCTGTTCGCCTACACGGTCGTCGACCGGGCCGCGCTCCCGTCCGGCTGGGCCGACGACCTGGCCGGCTGGTGCGCGGAGCGCGGCTGGCGCACGTCCCTGCAGGGCCGCAAGGTGTACTGCCTGCCCACCGGGCTGACCAAGGCCGCCGCCGCGGCGGAGGTCGCCCGCCGCGCGGGCGCGTCGCGCACCCTCGCCGCCGGGGACTCGCTCCTCGACGCCGAACTGCTCGAAGCGGCCGACGCCGCGATCCGTCCGGCGCACGGCGAACTCCATGACAGCGGATGGACGTCGCCGGTCACGTCCGTCACCGCCGCGCGCGGCATCGCCGCCGGTCAGGAGATCGCCCGCTGGCTGCTGGAACGCGCCGCCGCAGCGTAAGGCCGGGATGTAAATATTCACGGTCCAGGCGGCTCCCGCGTTGACAAGCGACGGCCCCCAAAGGGTCGCCGCGGCCGCGTTCTGAGGTCACAATCACGGTGAACCCCGCGCGCTGAGGAGGAGGTCAACCTGACCACATGAGCTCTCGTCTGACCGGCGATGAGACCGCGCTGTGGAAGGCCGCGGCCAGGGTCCTCGACGCGAACTGGACCGGGACGTCCACCGCCGCCTCCCCGGGCCTCTACCCGCACCAGTGGAGCTGGGACTCGGCGTTCATCAGCATGGGCCTCGCCCGCCACCGCCGCGACCGCGCCGAGGCCGAACTGCTCTCCCTGTTCCGCGGCCAGTGGGCGGACGGGATGCTCCCACACATCGTGTTCAACACGACCCTCGCCCGGCACGCCTTCTTCCCCGGCCCCGAACTGTGGCGCAGCGAACGGCAGCCCGCCGCGCCGCGCGGCGTCCACACCTCCGGCCTCACCCAGCCGCCGCTGCACGCCCTCACCGCGCTCCGCCTGCACGAGAGCGCCCCCGACGCCGACAGCAGCCGGGCCTTCCTCGCCCGCCTCTACCCGATGCTGACCGCCCAGCACCGCTACCTCGCCCGCTGCCGCGACATCGGCGCGAGCGGGCTCATCGCGATCTGCCACCCGTGGGAGTCGGGGCTCGACAACAGCCCCGCGTGGGACCGCCCGCTCGCCGCGCTGCGGCTCCCGCCCACCGCCTACGCGCCCGCGCAGCGCCCGCACACCCTCCCGACCGGCGAGGACTACGACCGCTACGTGCGGCTCGTCGCCCTGCTCCGGGACGCCGGGTACCGTCCCGGCTACCTGCGCGACGCGCACCCGTTCGCCGTCGAGGACCCGCTCGTCAACGCCGTGTACCTGGCGTCCACGCACGCGCTCGCCGAGATCGCCGGGATCGTCGGCGCGGACCCCGTCCCGCACCTGGAGTGCGCCCGGCGCGTCCACGGCGCGATCCTCGACCGGCTCTTCGACCCCGACACCGGCTGCTTCCGCCCCCGCGACCTGCGCGACGACCGGCTGCTGCCCGTCGTCACCGTCGGCGCGTTCGGGCCCCTGCTGGACCCGGAGCTGCCCGCGCCGATCGTCCGGAACCTCGTCGACCTGCTGCTGTCCGCGCGGTTCGCGGGCGCCGCCGGATACCCCGTGCCGACCTGCGACATCCAGGCGCCCGCGTTCGACCGCGGCGGCTACTGGCGCGGGCCCACCTGGATCAGCACGAACTGGCTCGTCTGGTACGGCGCCCTCGGCCACGACCTCCCCGTCGTCGCGGACCTGCTGTACGGGGCGACGATGCGGCTCGTCCGGCAGTCGGGGTTCCGCGAGTTCTTCGACCCCTTCGACGGGACGGGCCGGGGCAGCCACGACTACGCCTGGTCGGCGGCGCTCGTCCTCGACCTGCTCGGCGCCCGCCGCGCGCCGCAGGCCGCCTGAATCGCCTACCGTGGGGGCATGCGCCTACTCCGGGGCCCCCTGCCCGCCGAGGTCCGCGACAAGCTCGCGCTGGAGCGGCGCGAACGCGTCCTCTCCGCCGCGCCCACCCGCGGCGGCTCGCACGTGGCCGCCACCACGACCGCGCTCCACCTGCCGACCGCCGAGGGCGGGTTCACGCGCGTCCCGTGGGAGCGCGTCGACCACGCCCAGTGGAAGGACGGGTGGCTCCACGTCCAGGAGACGTCGGGGGGCGCCGAGCACCACGTCCGGCTCACCGATCCGGGCACGGTGCCCGAGACCGTCCGGGAGCGCGTCACCGCCACCGTCGTCGTCAGCCACCAGGCCGTACTGCCGGGCGGCGGCAAGGTGCGCATCGCCGGACGGCGCCCCGCCACGGGCGGCGACGTCCGCTGGACGTTCGTGTTCGACGCCGGGCTGGACCCCGACGACCCCGGCCTACGGGCGCAGGCCGAGCAGATCCTGCACGACCTGCGTCGCCAGACGGGCCTCTAACCGGGATAGACGCCCGGCTGCTGCTCGCCCGCCGGCTTGCGCCCCGGCACCTGCTCGGGCACCCGTTCCTTCAGGTGCCCCGCCTTGTCGCGCGCGGCCCCGGCGAACTCCTCGCCCTTGGCCCGCAGCTTCCCGGCCGCCTCCTGGACGTTCGGGTTCTCCGACACCTGCTGCGACAGCCGCTTGATCTGCTCGTACCGCTCGCGCCCGGCCTTGGTGCCGAGGACGTACCCGAGCGCGGCGCCTGCCATGAACATTGTGCGAGCTTTCATGTCCCTGCTCCCGATGACGGCGGAATCGTGCCAACCCCTATACCCGCCAACACGGCACCCACCCGTGACGCGGCGCGAATAACGGATGCGCGAACAGCTCGGGACATGCGCTAACCTAGACGCGCCGCCGGGCCCCACGGCCCGGCACGCACCCGATCCCGCGTAGCTCAATTGGCAGAGCAGCCGGCTGTTAACCGGCAGGTTACTGGTTCGAGTCCAGTCGCGGGAGCTTCTCTTTCCTGAGACCCCAGGTCAGGCCCCTGTGGCTGTGCCGGGACGGGGCTCTTCGCCTGCGGGTGCCATGCTCTCGCGGCCAGGCCGAAGACGACGGTCGTGCTCTTGGTTCCTTACATGAGGATCTCGTCCGCCTCCGGGTGCGGGGCGGACGTGTTCAGTTCGGCGTGCTCGACGGTGATGGGGGAATGCGCGTCCAGCAGTTCGGTGAACGGCGTGTCGTCGACGAACTTGAGCCGCAGCGGCTGGTGCGAGCCGAGCAGTCGGATTCCGCGCGGGATCAGCTGCGGAACCGTGATGTCGGGTAGCCAGGGCGCCTCTGCGGAGGACCCGCTGAGCAGGAGTTCGCGGCGCTCGCCGTCCTGCAGGACGTACTCGTTCCGGCCGATGAAATCGGTGACCGTCCTGGTGCGCACGTGCACGTTCGGAAGCAGCCCGTTGCGGTGCAGGGCCGAGACCACCTGCTGGATCGAGGCGCAGGCTGCGGCGATCTCCGGTTCCCGCGGGAGTTCGGAGCGCGGGTGGCTGAGGCTGTTCCGCACCTTCGCCACCTCGCCCGCCCGCAGGTCCGCCGCGACGCCGTGCAGGACGCCGATGATCTCCTGGCGGGAGGCCGGCTCGATGTCGAAGACCAGGCTCTGGTGCAGGAACGGGAAGGAATGCAGCGGCGAGTGACGCGCCAGGTGGGGGAACGACGCGTACGGCCGGTCCATGGCGGTGATCAGGGCCTCGGGCTTCGCGCACATTTCGGCGATCATCGCGAACGTCTCGATGAGGGTGCCGAGCGAGTTGGCTCCGTCGGGGGAGTACCGCGGGTTCCCGCGGGCCAGGGCCGCCTGTTCGAGCAGCGGGTTGGCGAAGGCGCGCGCCCAGGACACCCGGTACGTGAACCGCTGGTCGCGCTTTTTGGGGTAATGGTCGGCGAAGACGAGCCAGCAGATATAGGTGATCGTGTCCTGGAGGAGTTCTTCCAGGGCGACGAACAGGCTGACCCCGGAGCTGCGAATCCCTTCCGGGTCCTGCTCCGCCTGGGGGGTCCCGTACCGCTCGAAGGCGGG
This sequence comes from Actinomadura chibensis NBRC 106107, assembly GCF_001552135.1. Lineage (GTDB taxonomy): Bacteria > Actinomycetota > Actinomycetes > Streptosporangiales > Streptosporangiaceae > Spirillospora > Spirillospora chibensis. The sequence goes on from NZ_BCQP01000004.1 coordinate 15,402, forward strand.
AAGGCGGCGGAGGACACCCGCCTCGACCACTGGCGGAGGAGGGAGCGGCATACCGAGTTTCCAGAGGATCCGCTGCACCAGTTCCCGCTCGTTGCCCGCGCCGGACGGCAGTTCGAACCGTCCGGGGCCGACCAGGTGGAAGGCACGACTGGTCTGGGAGCGGCTGACGAGCACGAGCGAACTCACGACCTCTTCGGGCGTCCGGTCGGCCACGAAATGCTCCAGCCGGTCCTGGAGGTTCTTCCCGGGCTCATTGCGCAGCGCCCACGACAGATCCTCCTCCAGCGGGCCGTCGTAAAGCGCACGGAGGAAAGTCGTCAGCCGGAGCGACGTCTGATTCGCCCATGGTCTGAAACGCACACCCAGGCGGCTCAGCTCGGCCTGACTGCTGAAGTAGCCGCCCTCGGCATGCCGATTCCGGATCGGAAAACGGGTCTCGCTGGGGCCGAGGACGATCTCCCCGTCATCGATCAACCGCTCCAGATGGCAGACGATCTCCTTGTTGGAAGCGATCAGCAGGAGTTGCAGGAGTTCGGCGTCGGACACACCGGCGGCCAGGTCCGACGGCGCCTTGCGGGACGCGCCGCGGTCGAGGAGCGCGTTTGCCCGTCTCCGAAGGCCGTCCGTGTCCTGCGCGAGCAATGACGCGAGGAGGGCCCTTTGCTCAGAGGCGGTCAGCCCACTCGTCACGAGCCAGGGCAGACCCCAGTCATTGTCGGGACGGTAGTAGGCGTTGTCCGGTTTCCTGATGTCGCCGAACAGCCGGCCGACCGCGATGGAGTCGGGAACATCCTTGCCGATGTCGGCAAAGATCCTTCCGGCGTCCGTGACGCCCGTCCGGAACCGGACGTGGTCGACTCCGGGACACCCCGGATCGATGCAGACCAGCTCGGCGCCGCACAGCGCGTTCGGCAGGCACCTGTGCTCGGTTACGGGCACGACGCCGAACGGCCCGACCGTGAGATCGGCGACCTGGAAGACCCCCTGCGGCAGGCGCTCGACGATCTCCAGACTCTCGCGGTGGGACAGCGACCTCCGGTGGTCCCGGCTGCGGACGCTCAGGTAGGCGGCCTCGACCTCGTTGCTGTAGACCCAGGGATAGCGGATCTTCAGGGCGCGGATGTCGGCGCTCAACGCGTCGATGAGAGCGGGGAGATCGGTTGCCTCGTAGTCCACCAGGAAGTTGTCGCCCAAGGCGAACTTCGCGAGTATGGCCGCCTTGATGTCCGCCGGGCTCTTGCCCGGATGCTCGGCGGAGAGGGAGGCGAAGAGATCGGCGCCGCTGCCGGAGAGCACGATCGCGGTGTCAAAGGCGTCCGAGAAGTGGTAACCGTCCGGCAGGATGCATTCCAGCGCGAACTCGCGAACGGCGAAGAGCCGCCGGAAGTTCTGATGTTCACGCAAGTCCATCCATGCTCCCTCGACGGGTCGGAGCATCCGCTGAAGGATCGCAGGGGATGCCGGACGCTCCGATGGTTCCTCGATTCTGCTCTGTCGATCGCGCCTTTTTCCGAGATTGCGGCCGGTTGGCCGGAAAGGGTCCGCCCCGAAGAGGCCGCATGCCGGGCCCGGTCCGATGCGGGGCTTCCCCCGGTCCGTGGGGCCGTTATTGGGATGGTTTCTCGGTGGCCGGGTGGGGCGGCTGGTCGGCGCGCAGGAGGGCTTGGGCTTCGCTGGCCTCGGGGGCGTTGAGGTCGGTGTAGAGGGTGAAGGCCTGCTGCGCGTGGTGGTGGGCCTGGTGTCCGTGGTGGGTCAGGGCCAGGCCCATGTGGGCCCGGGCCTGCTCGTAGTGGTCTCCTGTTTCGAAGGTCAGGGCCAGCGCCAGGCCGTGCTGCGCACGGGCTTCGGTGGTGTCACCGAGTTCGTTGAGCGCCTCGCCCAGGCCGTTGAGCGCCCGGGCCTGGCCGTTGCGGTCACCGAGCCGGCGGTAGAGCACCAAGGCCAGCCGGTGATGGTGGACGGCCTCCCTGGTCCGGCCCTGCCGTCCGAGGGGGAGGGCGAGGTTGGTCAGCGCGTCCGCCTCGCCGGCCCGGTCGCCGATCTCGCGGTAGAGCGCCAGGGCCTCCCGATGGTGCCGGACGGCCTGCTCGTGGCGGCCTTGGTGGTGGCGCACGTTGCCGAGGTTGCCGACGATGCGGGCCTCGCCGCGCTGATCGCCGAGCCCGCGGTAGCGGGCCAGCGCCTGCCGCGCGGTGCGGACGGCCTGCTCGTGGTCGCCCTGCCGCCACTGGACCAGGCAGAGATTGCTCAGGGCGCGGGCCTCGCCCGCCGGGTCATCGCGGTCACGGTAGAGGGCCAGGGCTTGACGGCTGTGGTCGGCGGCCCGCTCGTACCGGCCCTGGCGCCAGTAGATGATGCCCAAGGTGCTCAAGGCCCGGGCCTGGCCGGAGCGGTCCCCGGTCGCCTGGAAGATCGCCAGGGCCTGCCGGGCGGCCTGGACGGCGTGCTCGTAGTGGCCCTGGTTCCAGTAGACGCCGCCCAGACTGGTCAGGAGGTGCGCGTCGCCGGTTCGGTCGCCGGTGGCCGCGGCAGCGCGCCGCGCGTGCCGGTAGATGGTCTGGGCGTCGGCCAGGTGTCCTCCGATGTCCAGGTAACGGAACAGGGTGGCTGCCAGACGGGTCGCGTGTCGGGGCCAGCCGTGCGCGGCGCTGTGGGCGCACACGGCCACGAGGTCGTGCCGTTCGGCGTCCAGCCACGCCCGGGCGGCGGCCGGGTCGGACACCGGTGCGATGGGCGCGCGGACCGGCGGGACGCGAGGCCGGCGCCGCTCCTCAGCCGGATACAGGACGTTCATCGCGGCGCCCGCGGTGGCCAGGTAGTGGTCGAACAGGTCGGTGAGAGCCGAGTGGCGCTGGTGCTCGGACTCCTCGGCGGCGGTCTCGCTGGCGAAGGCCCGTGTCAGGTCATGGAACTGGTAGCGGTCGGGAGTGAACTGGTGCAGCAGGTGGGCGTCCAGCAGGTCTTCGCACAGCCGGTAGGCGCGTGCGGCGGTGGTGCCCGCGAGAGAGGCCGCGGCGTGGACGTCGGTGTCGGTGCCGGGGTGCAGTCCGAGGCGCCGGAACATCCGCCGCTGGTCGTCTGTCAGGCCGCGGTAGGAGAGCGCGAACGCGGCGGCGACATCGCGCTCCCCGTCGTCGAGCTCGGCGAGCGTGCCGTGCTGCTCGGCCAGCCGGTCTGCCAGGTGCGCCGCGGTCCACGCGGGCCGGGAGCGCAGGCGGGCGGCGGCGATCCGGATGGCCAGCGGGAGGCGGCCGCACAACTCCACCACCCGCTCGGCGGCGTCGCCATCGCCGGTGCGGACGAGGCGGGATCCGGCGCCCGCGGTGAACAAGGCCAGCCCCTCGGCCGGGGAGAGCACGTCCAGGGACAAGGGCAGGGCCTCGTCCAGGGAGGTCAGTCGGCGGCGACTGGTCACCAGGACCAGGCAGTTCGCCTCCGCGGGCAGCAGCGGACGGACGTGCTCCGCGTCGGTGGCGTTGTCGAGCACGATCAGGGTCCTGCTGCCGGTCAGGCGGCTGCGGTAGAGCGCGGCGCGTCCGTCCACGTCGTGGGGGATCCGCTCGCCGGGCACCCCGAGCGCGTGCAGGAGCCGCCCGAGCGCCTCCCCCGGGCTCACCGGGGGGATCGAGTGCGTGTACCCGTGCAGATCCAGGAACAGGCATCCGTCGGTGAACCGGTCCGCGAGGCGGTGGGCGGCGTGCACGGCCAGCGTCGTCTTGCCGACTCCGGCCATGCCGTCGATCGCGCAGATCGCCGCCGTCCCCGCCGGACGGTCCGGCTCGGTCGCCGAATCCAGCAATCGTGCCAGTTCACCGCGCCGACCGGTGAAATGCGCCGCCACCGCCGGTAATTGCCTTGGAGGCGACTGCCGTTCACCCGGCGGAGGGGGCGTTCGCGCTGCCGCGTCCACTTCGGGAAACGGATCGTCGGGCAAGCGGACCCAGGCGTCGGTTTCGGTCTCCTTCACCGAGACCCGGATCCTGCGATAGGAGCCGGGCGCGCTTCGCGGCACATGCCGCACGACCGAGGCGTAGAGCAAGTCAGAGACGACCAGTGCGAGGAGCCCCGACGAGTGCGCCAGAATCCGCTTGAACGGCTCGGCCTCCAGGAGCCGGAACGCCAGGTTGATCGCGGTGCCGGCCACGCCGTAGTCGTCATGCCGGACTTCCCCGGCGTGCGCCGCCACCCGCAGCCGGATCCGGGTCCGCCGATCCCGCGTCCGGTCATGGGCGGCCAGTTCCGCGGCGAGCCGCACGGGAAGATCGGTGACCAGGACCTCTTTGGACACCTCGGACGGCACCAGTATGAGAGCGCCGTCGCCGCGGTCCTCGCGATAGCAGCCCTGCCACGGCACTCCCGACCCGTCGAAGGCCGCGGAAAGCACCCCGTAGAGTCCCGCGCGAATCGCGAGCCGGTCGGCGTCGGTCCTGCCTGGATCCCCGAAGCTCTCGATGTCGACGCAGACGATCGATCGGTGCACCAAGCTCATGCCGCCAGGCTCCCGAACAAAGGCGATGGATCGGCCCGGCTTCCTCGACGAGCCGGGCCACGGGTCGAGCCTACTGCTCGGGGCGCCCGCGAATGCGGCGGACGAGGGGAGTCAATCGCTCAACTCGCCTGCCATCGAATTGACGTCCTGATGCTTCTTGCTCAGGAGTGTTCGTTGAGGGTTCGCAGGGTGGTGACGTTCAGGAGGAGGTTTGGGGAACCCGGGCCTGGGTCGGAGATGACGTTGGGTTGTGCTGCTTTCACTACCGCGTTCCGTGCTTCTTGCGGTGTCGCGTTCGGGTGGGTCTCCAGGTAGATCGCCAGGGCTCCGGCCGCGTGGGGCGTGGCCATCGAGGTGCCGCCCAGGACCGTCGAGCCTGTGTCGGACTGGTAGTCCGCTGAGGTGATTTCGCCGCCCGGGGCGAACAGGTCCAGGCAGGGGCCGAAGTTGGAGAAGGCCGATACCCAGTCGCCTTCGTCCGTTGAGCCGAGGGTGACCGCTTCGGGGACGTCGCCGGGCGCGTCGCAGCCGCTCCTGGAGTCGTTTCCGGCGGCGATCGCGAACTGGACGCCCGCGCGGATCGCGCCCCGGGTCGCCTCGCGGAACGCCTGCGGTTCGGGGTTGGGCGGGTCGGAACCGATGCTCATATTGCCGACGGCCGGTTTCCGGGCGTTCTTCGCCACCCATTCCAGGCCCTGGATCGCGTAGCGGTCGGGGGAGTAGCCGTCGCAGTCGAGGACGCGCACCGCGACGATTCTCGCGCCCTTGGCCACGCCGTATTCTCTGCCGCCGACCGTGCCCGCGACGTGGGTGCCGTGCCCGTGGCAGTCCTGGGCGGTGGTGTCCTTGTCGACGAAGTCGTAGCCGTCGACCGCCCTGCCCTCGAACGTGCGGTGGCTGATCCGGACTCCGGTGTCCAGGACGTAGACGCTGACGCCGGCTCCGGTGCCCGGGTAGTTGTACGCGCGGTCTTGTTTGCCGTCCACGCGGTCCGTGCCCCAAGAAGGGGGATTCAGCTGGGTGCCGCCTTCTTCCGTGTGGACCATGACCGACTTCTGCACGTACCGCACCGCCGGGTCCGCGGCCAGGCGCCGGGCCTGGGCGGCGGTCATGTCGGCGGCGTAGCCGCGAAGGACGGCGCTGAAGACGGCTTGGACGGAGCCGCCGTAGCGGCGGGTCAGGCCGTCCGCCTCGGCGGCCACCGGGGCGTCGGCGCCGGGGGCGAGGGACGTCGCGCCCCTCAGGGCCACGATGTACTGGCCGTCGACCGTGCCGGGCGAGTCCGCGTTGACGACGTGGCCCTCGGGGGCGGCGGCGCGCGCGGGAGCGCCGAGGGCGCCGACGCCCAGGAGCGCGGCGACCGCGAGCAGAAGCGGGCGCTGGTGTCTTCGGGGTCTGCGGATCGTTCGCGGCATGGCTGCCTCCATGTCCACGGCGCGGACGGCGGGGAGCCGCGCCGCCGGGCCACCACGGTAGGGTTCCGGCCCACGGCGAACAATCCGACATAACTGACTAAAAGGGATGCGGTCTCCGGCAGGTTCTCGCGCTTGCCGTGCTTGGACGGCACCCGTGCCCGGACGGCACCGGCCCCTAGCCGACCACCAGGACGAGCTTCCCGCGGACGTGGCCCCGCTCGCCCAGGCGGTGCGCCTCCGCGACCCCGCCGAGGGGGAACGTCCGGGTGGCCGGGGGCGCGAACCGGCCGGACTCGATGAGGTCGCCCACCTCGCCGATCGCGTGGACGGCGCGTCCCGCGTCGCCGCTGCTGAACCTCACCCCGTGCTCCCGGGCGCCGGCGAAGTCGGCCAGCGTGACGACGTGGCCGGGGCCGCCCGCGAGGTCGATCAGTTCGGGCAGGACTCCGCGTCCGGCGACGTCCAGCGCCAGGTCGACTCCGCCGGGCGCCAGCGCCCGCACCCGGTCGGTCATGCCCTCCCCGTAGGCGACGGGCTCCGCGCCCAGCGAGCGGAGGTGGTCGTGGTTGGACGGGCTCGCCGTGCCGATCACGCGGGCGCCGCGCGCCACGGCGAGCTGGATCGCGGCCCCGCCGACGCTCCCGGACGCGCCGTTCACGAGCAGCCGAGCGCCCGGCCCCGCGCCGAGCTGGTCGAGCGCGCGGGTGGCCGTCTCGACGGCCGCCGGGAGCGCGGCGGCGGTCGCGAAGTCGAGCGACGGCGGGATCGGCGCGTAGTGGGACAGCACCGCCAGCTCGGCCTGCGCCGCGCCCGCGGAGGACAAGCCGAACACGCGGTCGCCGATGGCCACGTCCGCGACGGCCTCGCCGAGTTCGTCCACGATCCCGGCGGCCTCGTAGCCGAGGGTCTGCGGGAGTTCCTCGTCCATCAGGCCCTGGCGCTTCTTCCAGTCGCTCGGGTTGACCCCGGCCGCGCGCACCGCGATCCGGACCTCGCCGGGACCCGGACGCGGATCGGGCAGCTCGACGATCTCCAGGACCTCCGGGCCGCCGAACCGGCTGAAACCGACCGCCTTCATCCTTCGCTCCGATCCTGGCCCGGGCACCCGCGTACCCGCACATCATCTCCCGCTGGAACGCGCCCCATGCGAGCGTTTGCGATGGACGTTGCGCGGTGGTGTGATTTCTTCCGGTCCGGCCGCCGAACGAGGGGACAGGCATGGAATCCGGAGCCGTGCTCGACGGCAGGTACCGGCTCACCGCGCGGCTCGGCGAGGGCGGCATGGGCGAGGTGTGGGCCGCCGACGACGTCCAGCTCCGGCGGCGGGTCGCGGTGAAGATCGTGCTGGCCGGACGGGGCGCGCCCGCGCTGTCCGAGCGGTTACGGCGGGAGGCGGAGAACGCGGCGCGGCTCCAGCACCCCGGGATCACCGTCGTCCACGACATCGGGCAGCACGACGGCCACCCGTACTTCGTGATGGAGCTGCTCGACGGCACCGACTTCGCCGCGATCCTCGCCGCCAGTCCCGGCGGCCTTCCGGTCGAGCGCGTGCTGGAGACGGGCGTCGCGGTCGCCGAGGCGCTCGCCTACGCGCACGGCCGGGGCGTCGTGCACCGCGACGTCAAGCCCGCCAACCTGATGGCGACGGCGGGCGGCGTGAAGATCTGCGACTTCGGGATATCCCGGTCCGCGGAGGCGGCGGGCGAGCTCACCGCGCCGGGAAGCATGCTCGGCACGCCGGACTACATGGCGCCCGAGCAGTACGAGGGCCGCCCCGCCGACGCCCGCACCGACCTCTACGCCTTCGGCTGCACCCTCTACGCGCTGCTGGCCGGGCGCCCGCCGTTCGAGGGCCCGACGATGCCCGCGCTGATGCGGCAGCACCTCACCGTCGATCCGCCGCCGCCGTCCGCGACCAGGCCGGGGATCCCCGCCGAGCTGGACCGGCTCGTCCTGTGGATGACGGCGAAGAACCCCGCCGACCGTCCCGCCTCCGCCGAGGACGTCGCCGGACGGCTCCGCGCCCTCGCCGCCGCGGCCGCAGTCCCGGCCGCTCCCGGGTTCCCCGCCGGGCCGGTGCTTTTCCCGGCGCCCGCGCCGTTCCCGCAGGCCGTCCCGCCCGGGACGCCCCCTCCTCCGGCCGCCGCGATGCCGCCGCCCGCGCGCCCGCCCGCGCCGCGGAATCCGCGGCGGCGCGCGTTCCTGATCGGCGGGCTCGTCCTCGTGGGCGGGGCCGCCGCCGCGGGCGGCGCGCTGGTGGCGCTGGACCCGTTCGGGTCCGAGTCCGCGAAGGTGCTCGAAGGGCACACCGAGGACGTCCAGGCGGTCGCGTTCAGCCCGGACGGTAGGACGCTCGCCTCCGGCGGCGAGGACCACACGGTCCGGCTGTGGGACGTGGCGGCCGAACGCCCCGTCGCCGTCCTCGACGACTACCCCGACCGGGTGGACGCGGTCGCGTTCAGCCCGGACGGGCGGCTCCTCGCCGCCGGAGGCTCCGGCGGCACCGTGGTGCTCTGGGACATGGGCACGAGGCGCGCGGTCGCGACGCTCGGGAACGGCGGCGTGCAGGTCGGGGCGCTCGCCTTCAGCCCGAACGGCAAGGCCCTCGCGGTCGGCGGCGACGGCGGCGCCACCGTGAAGCTGTGGAACCCGGCGACCCGGCGCCTCGTCGCCGGGTACGGCAACGCGGCCTACACGGGCGAGTCGGTGGCGTTCAGCCCGGACGGCCGGACGCTCGCGGCGGGCGGCCACGACGCCCCGACCGTGCTGTGGGACGTGGCGACCCGCCGCCGCATCACGGACTTCGACGGCCAGGACGCGACGGCGTTCGCCGTGGCGTTCAGCCGCGACGGCAAAACGCTCGCGGTCGGCGGGACGGACAGCAAGGTGCGGCTCCGCAGCGTCGCCACCAAGCAGGTGACCGGCACGTTCGACGCCCCCGGCAACTGGGTCAAGTCGCTCGCCTACAGCCCGGACGGGAAGTACCTCGCGGCCGGTGACGCCGACGGCACGACCTGGGTGTGGGACCTCGCCACCAACGAGGCGAGGACGTTCAAGGTCCGCGTGATGACGGTCGAGTCGGTCGCGTTCAGCCCGGACGGCGGGACGCTCGCCACCGGGCACGTCGACCACAAGGTGCGCCTCTGGAAGGTGCGCTGACAGGGGAAGCCGGAGCTGAACGGACGGGGCCGCGTGCCCGCGTCCACGTCGCCGCCCTGAACGGCTTGGAACGGATTTTGCCCGGCGGCGCGAACCCGGCTCGGCGGGCCGCCCGTCTACCGTGCCGGGGGTTCCCCGCGCGCCGGGCCCACGGCGTCCACCCCGCGATCGTCCACGCATGACCGCCACGGAAGGGGTGACGCGACGGGTGACGGACCGCGCGCAGTTTCACATCTTGGGCCCGCTCCGCGCCGGGGTGCGGGAGCGGCCGGTCGACCTCGGCGGCGGCCGGTCCCGGCTGGTGCTGGCCGCGCTGCTCCTCGAACCCGACCGGCCGGTCCCGGTCGAGCGGCTGGTGGACGCCGTGTGGCCGGACGGCCCTCCGGCGTCCGCCCGCACCCAGATCGCCATCGCCGTGTCGGGGCTGCGGCGCGCCTTCCGCGCGGCGGGCGGCGGCGCCGGCGCCGGAGCCGGTGCGGGGGACGTGATCGAGACCGTCCGGCCGGGGTACCGCGTCCCGGCCGGGGCGGGGACGATCGACGCGCTCGCCGCCGCCGACGAGATCGCGGCGGCGCGCCGGGACGCGGCGGCCGGACGCCTCGCCGACGCCGCCGGGCGGTTCCGCGCCGCGCTCGCCCGCTGGGACGGCCCCGCCCTCGCCGGGCTCACCGGCCCGCACATCGAGGCGGGCGCGGCCCGCTGGGACGAGCTGCGCCTGACCGCGACGGAGGAGGCCGCGCAGGTCGACCTGGCGCTCGGCCGGCACCGCGAGCTGGTCGGCGACCTCATCGGCCCGGTGGGGGAGCACCCGTACCGGGAGCGGCTGCGCGTCCTGCTGATGCTGGCGCTGGCGCGGGCGGGACGGCGGAGCGAGGCCCTCGACGTGTACCGGGAGGGACGCCGCAGGCTGGCCGGGGAGCTGGGCCTTGAGCCCGGACGCGAGCTGCGGGACGTCCACGCCGCCATCCTGCGGGACGACCCGGCGACGCACCCGCTGCCGCCGGCCGTCCCGGCGCCGGTCGCGTGCGGGTCGCCGCGCGAGCGGGCGCTGCGCTGGCGGCGGACGGCGGGCCCGTGGCGCGCCGCGCGCGGCCGCTGACGGCGGAAGGCCGCCGAGGGCGCGGCACTCGGCGGCCTTCCGGGGGTGAACCGGGATCGGTGACGTCCCCGGCTCACCCGTTCGTGGGAGCGCAGGCGCGTCCGGTGCCCGGGCCGTCCCCTACCCCGACCACTTGTGCGAGCGGATCGACAGGTTGGCCGCGTTCACCGGCTGGGGCGTGACCGGCAGCGGGTCGGAGATCTGCCCCGAGTAGTTCGCGTACCGGTAGAACCTGACCTTGTTGTACGGGTCGCCCGCGTACCCGTTGTTCCAGACGCTGTTGACCCTGAAGCCGTGCGGCCTGCACTGCACCGCGCCGCCCTGCCAGTCGGGGTCGTCGCCGTCCCAGTTGCAGCGGGTGCCGGTGGCGTTCGGGCCGCTCCACACGCACACGTCGCCCTTCGGGCACGTGCCCGCGGTGGCGGTGGTCGCGGCCGCCGCCGCGGCCGAGGGCGCGGCGGCGACGGCCCCCGCCGCCACCGCCCCGGCCAGCAGCCAGGTTCGGATCCTGCTCATCTCGTTCCCCGTTCGTCGCGGCGCGGCCCGGTGGGCGGGCGGCGCCTTCGTGGACGCGTCCGACGCTACGGGCGGGCGTTATCGAAGCCTTATCGGCCGCGCCGGGCGGCCGTCCGGGGCGGCGCGGCGCGCCGTTTCGGGGACGCTGGCCGGGTAGATCATCCAGCGACATGCCAGGCGGAGGGGGGCTGCGGCGGCATGCTGACGCTGGTCATCGCCCATGCCGTCGCGGCCGTCGCCGTGCCCTCGGCCCTCGGCCGGCGCCGCCGCCTGATGGGGTGCGCCGCGGCCGTCCTCCCGGCGGCGACCGCCGTGTGGGCGGTGAGCCGGGCGGGCGGCGGGGACGTCACGTCCAGCCTCGAATGGGCGCCCGACCTCGGCCTCGCGGTGGACCTGCGGCTCGACGCGCTCTCCGCCGCCATGCTGGTGCTGGTCGGCGGGGTGGGTGCCGTCGTCCTCTGCTACTCCGCCTGGTATTTCGAGCGGCCGGAGCGGCTGCTGACCGGGACGCTGATCGCGTTCGCGGGCGCGATGACGGGGCTGGTGCTGGCCGACAACCTGTTCGTCCTCTACGTGTTCTGGGAGCTGACCACGGTCAGCTCGTTCATCCTCATCGGCGCGGCCCGCCCGGACCGGGCGGCGGACCGGCGGGCCGCCGTCGAGGCGCTGCTCACGACCACCGCGTTCGGGCTCGTGATGCTCGCCGGGTTCGTGCTGGTCGGGCAGGCCGCCGGGACCTACCGGATCTCCGCGCTGCTCGCCGACCCGCCCGGCGGCGGCGCGGCGCGGGCGGGCGCGGTGCTGGTGCTGCTCGGCGCGTTCGCCAAGTCCGCGCAGGTGCCGCTGCACGGCTGGCTGCCCGCCGCGATGGTCGCGCCGACGCCCGTCAGCGCCTACCTGCACGCCGCGGCGATGGTGAAGGCGGGCGTCTACCTGGTGGCGCGGCTCGCGCCCGCGTTCGCGGACGACGGCGTGTGGCGTCCGATGACGGTCGCGGCCGGGCTGGCGAGCCTGCTCGTCGGCGGGGTGGTCGCGCTGCGCCGGGACGACCTGAAACGCCTCCTCGCCTACGGGACGGTCAGCCAGCTCGGCCTGCTCATGCTCCTCCTCGGCGACGGCACCCGGACGGCCGCGCTCGCGGGCACCGCGCTGCTCCTCGCGCACGGCCTGTTCAAGGCCCCGCTGTTCCTCGCGGTCGGCGCCCTGGAGCACGAGACGGGGACGCGCCGCGCCGACCGGCTGTCCGGGACGGGACGGCGGCTGCCCGTCCTCGCCGCCGCCGCGACGGCCGCCGTCGCGTCCATGGTCGGGCTCCCCCCGTTCCTCGGGTTCGTGGCGAAGGAGGCGGCGGTGCGGGCGTTCGCGCACGGCGGGCTGGACGCCGCCGTCCTCGCCGGGGTGGTCGCCGGGTCGGCGCTGACCGTCGCCTACGGCCTGCGGTTCCTGCACGGCGCGTTCGGCGGCGCGGCGGACGAGACCGGTGACGGGGGCCGGCGCGGCGAGCCGTGGGGCCTGGTCGCGCCGGTCGCGGCGCTCGCGGCGGCCGGGTTCGCGCTCGGCGTGTACCCGGCGCCGGTGCAGAGCCTGGTCGGGCCGTACGCCGCCGCGCTCGGCCCGGACACCGGGTTCGAGCTGACGCTGTGGCACGGGTTCGGCCTGCCGATCGCGCTCTCCCTCGTCGCGCTCGCCGCGGGCGCCGCCGTGTACGGCGCGGTCGGCCGGACGTTCCCGGCGCGGACCGTCCGGCGGCGGGTCCCGGACGCGCAGCGCGCCTTCGACGGCGCGGTCGGGTCCGTCCTCGCGGGCGCGCACGCGGTGACGTGCCGCGTGCAGATCGGGTCGCTGCCGGTCTACCTCGGCGTCATCGGCGCCATGGTGCTCGTCCTCCCCGGGACGGCGCTGGTCCTGGCCCTGGTCAGCGGGGACGGCACGGCCGCGCCCGTCGGGGAGCTGCGCGGCTGGGACGAGCCAGCGCAGCTCGTGCTGTCCGTCGTGGTGGCCGCGTGCGCGCTCGCCGCGCTGCGGTCGCGGCGCAGGCTGTCGTCCGCGCTGCTGCTCGCGGGCGTCGGCTACGGGACGGGCGGCCTGTTCGTCGTGCACGGCGCCCCGGACCTCGCGCTCACCCTCCTCGTCGTGGAGACCCTGTCGCTGATCATGCTCGTGCTGGTGCTGCGGCGGCTGCCGGACCGGTTCCCGCCGCGCCGCCGCGGCGTCCCCGGCCGGATCGCGACCGCGGCGACGAGCCTCGCCCTCGGCGGGTTCGTCGCGGCGTTCCTGCTGGTCGCGGCGCTCAGCCGGACCGCGGACCCGGTCGGGCCGCGCTACTCCCGGCTCGCCGCGGCGGACGGCGCGAAGAACGTCGTGAACGTGATCCTGGACGACCTCCGCGCGCTCGACACGCTCGGCGAGATCGCGGTGCTGGCGGTCGCGGCGATCGGCGTCGTCGGGCTGGTCATGGCCGGACCGCCGCCGCCCCCGTCCGGCGGCGCCGCCCCGCGCCCGCCCGCGCGGCCGGGACGGTGGCTCGCGACGCCGGGGCGCCCGCCGCTCGCCGGGTCGTCGGTGGTGCTGGCGGCGACGGCGCGGCTGCTCGGCCCGACGATCCTGCTTTTCTCGCTGTACCTGCTGGTCGCCGGGCACGGCCGGCCGGGCGGCGGGTTCGTCGGCGGGCTCGTCGCCGGGATGGCGTTCGTGCTGCGCTACCTGCCTGGCGGGCGGCGGGAGCTCGCGACCGCGCTGCCGGGGCGGCCGAGCGTCCTCGTCGGCGGCGGGCTGGCGCTCGCGGCCGCGGCGGGCGCGTCCGGCTGGGCGTCCGGCGGCGCGTTCCTGCACCCGGAGGCGCTGCGCGTGTCGGCCCCCTGGATCGGGGACGTCAAGGCGTCCACCAGCCAGCTCTTCGACCTCGGCGTGTACCTGCTGGTGCTCGGGCTCGTCGCGACGATCCTCACCACGCTCGGCGCGGCCCTGGAGGAACCGGACGCCGCCGGCACGGAGGACTGGCCGTGAACGGGCCCGCGCTCGTCCTCGTCGCGGTGGTCGCGGTGCTGTTCGCGGCCGGGTTCGAGCTGCTGATGCAGCGGTCGCTGATCCGCGTCGTCGTCGGGTTCATGCTGCTCGGCCACGGCGCGAACCTCCTGCTGCTGCTCGCGGGCGGCGCGGCGGGCGCGCCGCCGCTGCTCGGCGGCCCGCCACGCGCCCGCCGGATGGCGGACCCGCTGCCGCAGGCGATGGCGCTGACCGCCATCGTGATCACGTTCGGCGTGACGGCGTTCCTGCTGGCCCTCGCCTACCGGAGCCGGCTCCTGCTCGGCGAGGACGAGGTCCAGGACGACGTCGAGGACCGCCGCGTCCGCGCCGAGCGCCGTCGCCGGGACGAGCTCCGCGCCGAGGACGCCGACCCGGTGGAGGACGGCGACCCGGTGGAGGACGGCGACCCGGTGGAGGACGGCGAGGGCGGCGTCGGGTGAACGTCCTCGTCCCGCTGCCGTTCGCGCTGCCGCTGCTCGGCGCGGCGCTGGCGATGGTCAGCCGCCGCCGCAACACCTGGCTGCGCGTCCTCGCGCCGCTCGTCGCGGCGGGCGTGGTCGGCGCCGCCGCCGGGCTGGTCGCGGCCGTCGCGCGGGACGGGACGATCGCCGTCCAGCTCGGCGGCCATCCCGCGCCGCTCGGCATCACGCTCGTCGCCGACCGGCTGTCGGCGCTGCTCGTGACGGTGTCCGCCGCCGTGCTGCTGGCGATCATGCTGCACGCGGTCGCGGAGGGCGCGGCCGGGCTCGACGGACGGGAGCCGGGCGTGTTCTACCCGGCCTACCTCGCCCTGACCGCCGGGGTGTGCCTGCTGTTCCTCGCGGGGGACCTGTTCAACCTGTTCGTCGCGTTCGAGATCATGCTCGCGTCGAGCTACGTGCTGATGACGCTCACCCCGACCGCCGAGCGGATGCGGGCCGGGATGACGTACACGGTGGTCAGCCTCACGTCCTCGATCCTGTTCCTCACCGCGCTCGGGCTGACCTACGCGGCGACCGGGACGGTGAACCTCGCCGACCTGTCCGGCCGCGTCGCGGACCTGCCCGCCGGGACGCGGACCGCGCTCGGCCTGCTGTTCCTCGTCGTGTTCGGCATCAAGGGCGCGATCGTCCCGATGCACCTCTGGCTGCCCGACAGCTACCCGGTCGCCGTCACCAGGGTCACCGCCGTGTTCGCCGCGCTGCTGACGAAGGCCGCCGTGTACGCGCTGATCCGCGTCCAGACGCTGCTGTTCCCGCGCGCGCACGAGTCGTGGATCATGCTGGGGCTGGCCGCCGCGACGATGGTCGTCGGGACGCTCGGCGCGCTGGCCCACGACGACATCCACCGCGTGTTCTCGTTCACCCTCGTCGGGCACATCGGGTACATGCTGTTCGGGCTCGGGCTGTTCAGCGTCGCCGGGCTCACCGGGGCGATCCTGTACCTCGTCCACCACATCGTGGTGCAGGCGACGCTGTTCCTGGTCAGCGACCTGATGCAGGGGCGCGCCGGGGGGACGTCGCTGCGCCGGCTCGGCGGGCTCGCGGAGCTGTCGTCGTTCATCGCGGTGCTCTTCCTCGTCCCGGCGCTGAGCGTCAGCGGGGTGCCGCCGTCGTCGGGGTTCGTCGCGAAGCTGGCGCTGTTCCAGGCGGGGCTCGGCGCGGGCGGCCCGCTCGCCTACGCCGTGACGGGCGTCGCGATCGTGGCGAGCCTGCTCACGCTGATGGCGATGACGCGGATCTGGACGCTCGGCTTCTGGCGCCCCCGGCCGGAGGAGGCCGCCGAGCCGCCCGCGCCCGAGTCCTACACGCGGGGCGGCGTGCGGGTGATGCAGTCGGTCACCGCCGTGCTGGTCGCGGCGGGGCTGCTCATCGCGGTGTTCGCCGGCCCGCTGTCGGCGTGGAGCCGCCGCGCCGCGACCGACCTGCTCGACCCGGCCGCCTACCGGCACGCCGTCCTGAACGGGGCGGACCGGTGAACCGGCACGTCGGGTCGCGGCTCGCGGTGGGCGCGTGGCTGCTCGCGGTGTGGCTGCTGCTGTGGGGGCGCGTCGACGGCGCGACGGTGGTCGGCGGCGTCGCGGCCGTCCTCGTCGCGTACCGGGTGACGCGGCTGCCCGCCGTCCCGATCGTCACGCGGGTGCGGCCGGTGCGGCTCGCCGAGTCCGCGCTGGAGTTCGCCCGCGACCTGGTGGTGTCGAGCGCCGTCATCGGCTGGCACGCGCTGCGCGCCCCCGGCCGGATCCGCGGCGCGATCGTCGAGGTCGCCGCGCGGTCGCGGTCGCAGGTCGTGCTGATGGCGGTGATGACGAGCACGTCGCTGCGTCCCGGCACGCTCCTCGTCGGCGTGGACTGGGACCGGGCGGTCCTGCGCGTCCACGGCATGCCCGTCCGGGACCGGGCGGAGGCGGACGCCGTGCGCGCCGGCGTCCTGCACACCGAGCGGGGGCTGACGCGCGCCCTCGCCGTCTCCGGCGACCCGCCGGCGGAGGACCCGCGAACGGAGGAGCGATGAGCACCGTCTACGACGTCACGCTGGCGCTGCTGGGCGCCGCGATCCTGCTGACCACGCTCCGGCTCGTCCGGGGCCCGACGCCGTTCGACCGGATCATGGCCCTGGACGTCCTGTCGGTGCTGCTGGTCAGCGGCATCGCGGTGCGCGCCACCGCCCGGGACGAACCGGCGAGCGCCACCATCCTCGTGGTGATCGCGCTGCTCGGCTTCGTCGGCTCGGTGTCCGCGGCCGGCCTCGCCGCCGAGCGGGCGGACCGGGCATGACCGCCGCCGACGTCGCCACCGCCGTCCTGCTCCCCGCCGGGGCCGGGTTCTCCGCCCTCGGCGCGCTCGGCGTGGTGCGGTTCCCCGACCTGCTGAGCCGCCTGCACGCCGCGACGAAGCCGCACACGATCGGGCTGCTGCTGATCCTCGCGGGCGCCGGGGCGCAGGTGAGCACCGGCCCGGCCGCGGCGTCGCTGCTGCTGGTCGCGGTGTTCCAGCTGATCACCGCGCCGGTCGCGGCGCAGACGATCGGCGCCGCCGCCCACCGCGCGGGCGCCGTCGACCGCGCCGCCCTCGTCCTGGACGAGACCCACGAGCCCGACGAGACCGGCGAGCCCGACGGGCCCGGCGAATGAGCGGGTGTCACTCCTCGGTGGCGGGGCTGCCGCCCGCGGCGACCTCGGCGAGCAGGTCCTCCTCGGTGGCGCCGCGCCGCCAGTAGCCGGTGAAGGTGACGGCGCGCCGGTCGAGCCCGCGCTCGTTGACGAGGTGGCGGCGCAGCGCCTTGACGACGGCGGACTCGCCCGCGATCCAGGCGTAGGCGCCGTCCGGGATCGCGGCGGCGCGGACCGCGTCGACGAGGCCGCCGGGGGCCGTCCAGATGATGCCCGCGTCGGCGGCGGTCGGCAGTTCCTGCCGGTCCGCCGGGTCGGGGACGTCCACGAAGGCCCGGACGGGCGTCCCGGCGGGCAGCGAGGCGAGGTTCCCGGCGATGGCGGGCAGCGCGGTCAGGTCGCCCGCGATCACCACCGGGACGCCGGGCGGCGGACGGAAGTCGTAGCCGCCGTTGTCCGGCCCGGTGGGGCCGAGCACGGTGATCCGGTCGCCCTTCCCGGCGGTCGCCGCCCAGGTCGCGGCCGGGCCGGACGGCCCGTGGTGGTGCAGCGCGAAGTCGACGTCGAGCTCGCCGTCCCGCCGGTCGCGGACGGTGTAGGAGCGCATGATGCCGCGCTCCGCCGGGTCCAGCGCCCGCCAGTCGGCGAACCAGGTGTCGCCGCCCTTGGTGTCCGGCATGACGGGCGCGTCCTGGTGCGGGTGCGGCAGGAAGATCTTGAAGCGCTGGTCGCGCCCGGCGGAGACGAAGCGGGCGCCGCCGGGGTCGGCGCCGTCCAGGGCCGTCCCGCCGAAGGTGATCCGGACCATCGAAGGCCCGAGCCGCTCGGATCGGAGGACGTGCAGGTCGAAGAACGCGTACGGGTGGGCGGGGGTCGGCATCGCGCAGCCTTTCAGCCGGTCTTCTTCGCGGATGTGACGGTGGCGGCGAGGGCTTCGAGGATCGGGGCGCAGCCCTCGTAGGAGAAGCGGGGCTCGGGCTGCCACGGGACGACCTGTCCCGCCTTCACGGCGGGCAGCTCCCGCCAGGACGGCCGAGACCCGAGGTCCTTCGGTTGGAGCGCCTGCGTCCGGGCGTCGAGCAGGATGACGTCGGCCTGGTACTTGCCGGCGTTCTCCCAGCTCAGCTCCTCGAAGTAGCCGTCGCGTCCCGGCTTCTCCGGGACGATCAGGTCGACGCCGAGCTCCTTGAAGTAGATGAGGTCGGTGTTCTTGGCGGGGCTCGACGCGTAGAACAGGTCGGGGCTCGCGGACGCGGCCAGCACCTTCAGCCCGGCGTTGGCCTTCGCCGCCGCGCGCAGCGCCTCGGCCGCCTTCTCGAACCGCGCCTTCGCGGCGGTCACCTTGGGCGCGTTCAGGTCGGCGCCGAGCGCGGCCGCGAGCGCGGCGGTCCGTTCGAGGGGCTTCGGCAGCGCGACGGCGCCGGTCGAGATCGCGACGCTCGGCGCCAGCGCGAAGATCTTCTCCTTGCTCTCCGCGGGGACGTAGAAGAGGTCGCCGGGCACGAACATGTTGTCCACGAGCAGGTCGGGGCGGAGCGCGGCGTACTTCTCGATGTTGAACTCGCCGTAGGCGTTGCCGATGACCTCCAGCCGGTCGACCGGCAGGTTCCCGGCCTGCGGGTCGGGCTTGCCGTCCTTGAGTCTCGTCGGGCCGAACACGCCGACGAGCTGCTTGTCGACGCCGAAGTCGTAGAGGGCGGCGGCGGTGCCGACGTAGCCGACGACGCGCTCCGGCCGCCGCTTGAGGCCGACCTTCGTGCCCCGGTCGTCGGTGAACGACCACGCGCCGCCGCCGGACGGGGACGCGGTGCCGTCCCCGTCGCCGCCGCCGCACGCGGCCGCGAACGCGCCGAGGGCGAGCGCGCCGCCCGCGCCGAGCAGCCCCCGCCGCGTGAGGCCGCTCGTGAGGCCGCTCTTGCGCCCGCTGCGGACGGTCTGCCGGACACCGGTATTCGACATTTCGGACTATCTCCATGAATCAACTACGACAGCCATATTTCGGCCCGGACGGCGTTAGGTTAACCTAACCTAAGTCCTTGTCCAGTGGCGGGGGCCGTCCCGGTCGCCGGGGCGGCGGTCCCCGGCCCCGTCCCCCCGGAGCCCGCCAGGTGTTGTCGACCAAGCCCCCGCCCGAGGCGCCCCCCGCACCGCGCGCCCCGGCCGGACGGCGCGCCGCCGGACTCGCCGCCGCGGCGCTGTTCCTGCTGGTCGCGGTCACGCTGAGCCTCGCGGTCGGCGCGAAGCCGCTGTCGGTCGGCGAGGCGTGGGACGGGCTGTTCCACGCCGACTCGGCCGCGTACACGGTCGTCCGCGAGATGCGGCTGCCGCGCACCCTGCTCGGGCTCCTCGCGGGCGTCGCGCTCGGCCTCGCCGGGGCGGTGATGCAGGCGCTCACCCGCAACCCGCTCGCCGACCCCGGACTGCTCGGCATCAACGCGGGCGCGTCCGCCGCCGTCGTGACCGCGATCTCGTTCCTCGGCGTCGCCTCGTTCACCGGGTTCGTGTGGTTCGCGTTCGCGGGCGCCGGGGCGGTCGCCGTGCTGCTGTACGCGGTCGGCGGCGGGCGCGGCGCCACCCCGGCGCGGCTCGCGCTCGCCGGGTCCGCGCTGAACGCCGCGCTGTTCTCCTACGTCGGCGCCGTGCAGTTGCTCGACACCGCGTCCCTGGACCGCATGCGCTTCTGGACGGTCGGCTCCCTCGCCGCCGCGCAGAACTACACGATCGTGCGCGTCGCGCCGTTCGTCGCCGCCGGGCTCGTGCTCGCGCTGCTGCTGGCCCGTCCGCTGAACGCGCTGGCGATGGGCGAGGACGCGGCCCGCGCGCTCGGCGCGAACCCCGGCCGCGCCCGGATCGCCGCGATCCTCACCGTGACGCTGCTGTGCGGGGCGGCGACGGCGGCGTGCGGGCCGATCGTGTTCGTGGGGCTGATGGTGCCGCACCTCGTCCGCGCGCTGACCGGGCCCGACCTGCGCTGGCTGTTCCCGTACTGCGCCGTCCTCGCCCCGGCGCTGATGCTGGCGGCGGACGTCCTCGGACGCGTCGTGGTGCGGCCGTCCGAGCTCCAGGTCGGGATCGTGATGGTCGTGGCGGGCGGGCCGGTGTTCCTGTACTTCGTCCGGCGTCCGCGCGCGAGGGCGGTGGCGGCGTGACCGTTCTCAGGACGCCCGCCGGGCTGTCGTTCCGGTTCCGGCTCCGCGCGCTCCTCGTCGCGGCGGCCTGCCTCGCCGTGGCGCTCGGGACGGGCGTGCTCCTCATCGGCAGCGGCGACTTCCCGATGAGCCCCGCCCACGTCGTCCGGACGCTGCTCGGACAGGGCTCGGCGGCCGACGACCTGATCGTGAACCAGCTCAGGCTGCCGCGCGTAGCGACCGGGCTCGCCGCCGGGGCCGCGCTCGGGCTGGCCGGGGCGATCTTCCAGTCGCTCGTCCGCAACCCGCTCGGCAGCCCGGACGTCCTCGGCTTCAGCCAGGGCGCGGCCACCGGCGTGCTCGCCGTCATCGTGCTGACCGGCGGCGGCACCGCCGCCGTCGCGGCGGGCGCGGCGGGCGGCGGGCTCGCGACCGGGCTCGTCGTCCTCGCGGTGGCGGGACGGCACGGCGCGCACGGCCAGCGGCTCATCCTCGTCGGTATCGGCGTCGCCGCGATCCTCACCGGCGTGAACGGCTACCTGCTCACCCAGGCGCGGATCACCGACGCGGCCCGCGCCGTGCTGTGGCTGACCGGCAGCCTCGACGGCCGCGACTGGGCGGACGCGGGGCCGGTCCTCGGCGCGCTCGCCGTCCTCGGCCCGCTCGTCCTCGTCGGCTGCGGCCGGGCGCTGCGGATGCTGGAGATGGGCGACGACGCCGCGCACGGCCTCG
Organism: Actinomadura chibensis NBRC 106107; assembly: GCF_001552135.1. Taxonomy (GTDB): domain Bacteria; phylum Actinomycetota; class Actinomycetes; order Streptosporangiales; family Streptosporangiaceae; genus Spirillospora; species Spirillospora chibensis. Next base: position 36,058 of record NZ_BCQP01000004.1, read on the forward strand.
GCGTGCCGATCGGGCGCGTCCGCCTCGTCATGCTGGTCGCGGCGGTGCTGCTCACCTCGCTCGCCGCGGCGGCGGCCGGGCCGGTCGCGTTCGTCGCGCTGACCGCGCCGCAGCTCGCGAGGCGGCTCACCCGCACGCCCGGCCCGAACCTGCTGCCCGCGGCCTGCATGGGCGCGGCGCTGCTGGTCGCCGCCGACTTCGCGGCGCAGCGCGCCTTCCCCGGCCACCAGCTCCCGGTCGGCGTGGTGACCGGGCTGCTCGGCGGCGGATATCTGGTCTGGCTCCTCGTGACGCAACGCAAGACGGGACGCATCTGATGGAACACGCCACGGAGACCGCGCGGCTCACCGGCAGCGGCCTGACCCTCGCCTACGACAGGCGCGTCATCGCGGACGGCCTGGACGTCGCCGTCCCGGACGGCTCGTTCACGGTGATCGTCGGCCCGAACGCCTGCGGCAAGTCGACGCTGCTGCGGGCGCTCGCGCGGATCCTGAAGCCGTCCGCCGGGACGGTCGTGCTGGACGGCCGCCCCATCGCGGACTGGCCCGCGAAGAGGCTCGCCCGGACGCTCGGCCTGCTCCCGCAGTCGTCGATCGCGCCGGAGGGCATCACGGTCGCCGACCTCGTGTCGCGCGGCCGGTACCCGCACCAGAGCCTGCTCCGCCAGTGGTCGCGGGAGGACGAGCGGGTCGTCGCCGAGTCGATGGCGGCGACCGGCGTCCAGGACCTCGCCGACCGGCACGTGGACGAGCTGTCCGGCGGCCAGCGCCAGCGCGTCTGGATCGCGATGGCGCTCGCCCAGCAGACGCCGCTGCTGCTCCTCGACGAGCCGACGACCTACCTCGACATCGCCCACCAGATCGAGGTGCTCGACCTGTGCGCCGGGCTGCACGAGGAGGGGCGCACGGTCGTCGCCGTCCTGCACGACCTCAACCACGCCGCCCGCTACGCCACGCACATCATCGCCATGCGGGACGGCCGGATCGTCGCGGCGGGCGAGCCGTCCGAGGTCGTCACGGCGGACCTGGTCGAGCGGGTGTTCGGACTGCCGTGCCGGGTGATCGACTGCCCGGAGACCGGGACGCCGCTGGTCGTCCCGGCGGCGCGCGGACGGGTCCCGGCGCTGCGCTGACCCCGCCGGGAATGGTTGCGACCGTCCAATGGTTGTATGTCTACAACGATTGGAGGCCGCATGCCGGAGCTCAGCCAGCGGCGCAGGATGGCCGTGCTGGCCATCTGTTGTATGAGCCTGCTCATCGTCAGTCTCGACAACACCATCCTCAACGTCGCCCTCCCCACCCTGCAGGACGACTTCCACAGCTCCGTGTCCGGGCTCCAGTGGACGATCGACGCCTACCTGATCGTCCTCGCGTCGCTGCTGATCCTGTCCGGCTCGACCGCCGACCGGATCGGCCGCCGCCGGGTGTTCCAGACGGGGCTCGCGCTGTTCACCCTCGGGTCCGTGCTGTGCAGCCTCGCGCCGTCCCTCGGGCTGCTCGTCGCCGCCCGCGTCGTGCAGGCGGTCGGCGGGTCGATGCTGAACCCGGTCGCGATGTCGATCATCACGAACGTGTTCACCGAGCCGCGCGAGCGGGCCCGCGCCATCGGCGTCTGGGGCGGCGTCGTCGGGCTGAGCATGGCGATGGGGCCGCTCGTCGGCGGGGTGCTCGTCGACTCGGTCGGCTGGCGGTCGATCTTCTGGCTGAACGTCCCGATCGGGCTCGCCGCGCTGGCGCTGACCGCGCTGTTCGTGCCCGAGTCGCGGGCGGCCCGGCCGCGCCGCCCGGACCCGCTCGGCCAGGCCCTGATGATCCTCACGCTCGGCTCGGTGACCTACGCGATCATCGAGGCGCCGGGCCGCGGCCTCGGCGACCCGGTCGTCTCCGGCGCCGCCCTCCTCGCCGCCGCCGCGCTCGCCGGGTTCGTCCTGCACGCGCTGCGCGCCCGCGAGCCGCTGATCGACCTGCGGTTCTTCCGCAGCGTCCCGTTCTCCGGCGCGACCCTGGTCGCCATCGCCGGGTTCGCCGGGCTCGGCGGGTTCCTGTTCGTCAACACGCTGTACCTGCAGAACGTCCGGGGGCTGTCGGCGCTGCACGCCGGGATGTACCTGCTGCCGATGGCCGCGATGACCGCGATCTGCGCGCCGCTGTCCGGACGGCTCGTCGCGAGCCGCGGCCCGCGCCTGCCGCTGCAGATCGCCGGGGCCTCGATGCTCGCCAGCGGACTGCTGTTCGCCGCGTTCGACGCCGAGACCCGCGACGCGACGATGTTCGTCTCCTACGTGCTGTTCGGCATCGGGTTCGGGATGCTCAACTCGCCCGTCACCAACACCGCCGTGTCCGGGATGCCGCGCGCGCAGGCCGGGGTCGCGGCGGCGGTCGCCTCCACCAGCCGCCAGGTGGGGCAGGCGCTCGGCGTCGCGGTGATCGGCGCGGTGCTCGCCGCGGGGACGTCCGGGACGTCCGCCGCGCCCGCCTTCGTGGCGGCGGCCCGCCCGGCATACTGGGTGCTGGCCGGTTGCGCCGCCGCCGTCCTCGTCCTCGGCACGGTCACGACCGGCCGCCGGGCCGCCCGCAGCGCGGCGCGCACGGCCGCCCTGTTCGACGCCGACGACGAGCCAGCCGGGGGACGCCACGTGGCGACGGGAGCGAGCACCTCATGACCGAGCCCGCCGCCGCCGCGCCGCACCGGGCGCGTCCCGGCTCCCGCGCGGAGATGGCCGCCCGGACCTGGCACAACCTGCGCGTCCTGCTGCACGAGCGCGGCGACCGGCGGCGCGAGGTCACCGAGGCGCTCGGCATGAGCTTCTTCCGGATCAAGGCGCTGCGCCACATCGCCGCCGCGCCCGAGCCGATGACGCTCGGCGGCCTCGCCGACGCGCTGCTCACCGACCGCCCCTACGCCACCCTCGTGGTCGACGACCTCGTCGGACGCGGCCTGGTGGAGCGCTCCCCGAACCCCGCCGACCGCCGCTCCAAGCTGGTCACCGCGACCGCGACCGGCCGCGCCGCCGCCGCGGAGGCCGAGCGCATCCTCGACACGCCGCCGCCGTCCCTGCACGACCTCCCGGACGAGGACCTGGCCGTCCTCGACCGCGTAGCCGCCCGCCTGGTGGCGGACGAGTAACCCCGCCCGTCCGCGCGCCCACGCCGAAACCGCCTCGCGGACGGGGCCGGGCTGGTGGTTGACCGGTTTCCGGTCAGTCTTCGCGGAGGTGGCGTTCGATCGACTCGACCTTGGCGTCCAGGGCGCCGGTCACGCCGGGCCGCAGGTCGGCCTTGATGACGAGGCTCACCCGCGGCGCCCGCGCCGCCACCGCGTCGGCGGCGGCCTTGACCACGGCCATCACCTCGTCCCACTCGCCCTCGACGGTCGTGAACATCGCGTCCGTCCGGTTGGGCAGGCCGCTCTCGCGCACCACCCGCACGGCCTCCGCGACGAGCCCGCCGACCTCCTCACCGGCGCCGAGCGGGGTCACCGAGAACGCGACGAGCATCGCGCACCTCCCGAGCTAGGGCTGCAGTACGTGCCGTACCACGATCTCATCCAGCCGCCGCTCGACGATCACCCCCACCGGCCAGTCGCGCACGAGGCAGCGCAGCAGGGCAGCCTCGTGCTCGGCGAACGACGGGTCGCACCCCTGCTGCTCCAGGCTCGACCTGATCGCGAGGACGTAGTCGTCGCCGGTGAATCCGGGGACGTCCCGGACCATCGCCGTGGTCGTGGCGCGGTGCGAGTTCAGCCCGGCGAAGGAGCGGCCGCAGCCGCAGCCGCCGTCGGGGTCGTCGCGGTCGCGGGCGCAGACCGTCCCGATGTGGACGAGTTCGCCCTCGACGCACCAGTCGAAGTCGTTGTCGCGGAATCCCTGGGTGGAGTTGGTGGCGGTGAGCAGCTTCAAGGCCAGACCCCCTCGGCGCGTCCGGTGACGGGCCCCACCGTACGACGAGGGTCTGACGTAACGTCGAGGGCATGAGCGAAGACGACGACGTCCTGGTCGGCCGCGACGGCCCGTTCGCCACGATCACGATGAACCGGCCGCGCCGCCGCAACGCGCTGTCCCGCGCGTTCCTGCTCGCGCTGACCGGCGCGTTCCGCGAGGTCGGGGGCACGGACGCGCGCGGGATCGTGCTCGCGGCGAACGGCCCGGTCTTCTCCGCCGGGCACGACTTCGCCGACATGGCGGGGGCGTCCCACGCCGACGTCCGCGACCTGCTGAAGGTGTGCGAGGGGCTGATGCGGACGATCCAGTCCGTCCCGCAGGTGGTGGTCGCGCGGGTGCACGGCCTCGCCACCGCCGCGGGCTGCCAGCTCGTCGCGAGCTGCGACCTCGCGGTCGCCGCCGACAGCGCCGGGTTCGCCGCGCCGGGCGGCAAGGGCGGCTGGTTCTGCCACACCCCGCTGGTCGCGATCTCGCACAACATCGGCCGCAAGCGCGCCGCCGAGATGGCCCTCACCGGCGAGGTGTTCGACGCGGCGACCGCCGCCGACTGGGGTCTGATCAACTACGCGGTGCCGGACGACGAGCTCGACAAGACCGTCCACGAGCTGCTCCAGCGCGCCACGCAGGGGAGCCCGCGCAGCAAGGCGCTGGGCAAGCAGGCGATGTACGCGCAGTTCGACCGTCCCGAGCAGGACGCCTACGCGTACGCGATCGAGGTGATGGCCGCGTCAAGCCAGACCCCGGAGGCGCAGGAGGGCATGACCGCCTTCCTGGAGAAGCGCCGCCCGGACTGGCCCGCGTGAGTCAGGGCTTGCGGCCGACGGCGCCGTAGCCGTCCACCTCGGGGACCGGCCGCCCCGGGTCGACCCGCCACTTCGACACCATCACGAGGCCCGGCTCCACGAGGTCGAGCCCGTCGAAGAAGCGGGCGAGCTGCTCCGGGCTCCGCTGCTTGTAGGGCGCGGCGCCGCTCCGGTTGTACCGCTCGTGCGCCTCGACGTTGGCCTCGCTGAGGACGTTCGTCCCGTCGTTGAGCGACAGGTAGCTGCCGGGGGCGAGCGCGTCCACGAGCCTCCGCACGATCCACCGGGCCTGGTCGTCGTCGACGACGTGGCCCATGATCCCGCTGAGGATCAATCCGACCGGCCTGGACAGGTCGATGAACTCGGCGGCCCGCCGCAGCACGTTCTCCGGGTCCTCGGCGTCGGCGTGGATATAGGCCGTCCGCCCCTCCGGCGTGCTGGTCAGCAGGGCCCTGGCGTGGGCGAGGACGAGCGGGTCGTTGTCGACGTAGACGATGACGGACTCGGGCGCGACGCGCTGCGCGACCTCGTGCGTGTTGTCGACGGTCGGCAGCCCCGTGCCCACGTCGAGGAACTGCCGGATCCCGGACTCGGCGAGGAACCGCACCGACCGCGTGAGAAACCCCCGGGACGCCTGCGCCCCCTGCGCCATCCCCGGGAAGATCTGCAGGAACTGGTCCCCGGCCTCGCGGTCGACGGGGAAGTTGTCCTTCCCCCCAAGCCAGTAGTTCCAGATCCGCGCGGAATGCGGCACGGACGTGTCGATCTCCGGCTGCTCAGCCCCTGTCATGGCCCACCCCCGAAGCCATAACACCCCAACGCCCACCGTCGGGCAAGCGACCCGGCGATCCCGCTCCGCGCGGGCGCGCCTTCCCCGGTGAGGTGGGGCGGGCGGGACTCGAACCCGCGACCGGGAGATTATGAGTCTCCTGCTCTGACCAACTGAGCTACCGCCCCGACGCGTCCCCCCGTGCGGCGGGGGCGTGGCCGCGTGTCATCTTAGCGGCGGCCTGTCGGCGCGGGCCACCGAGAATGCCGTGATCACCCCCTGGGCTCACCCCCGCGGAGTACTACTTCCGGCTGGTCGATGTCATACCTGCTGCGGAGTGACGGCCGCGGGTACCCGTCGGTAGGGTCCCGCGTATGTCACGACGCATCCTCGCCCTCGTCCCGGTCCTGCTGGCGCTGGTGTTCGCGGGCGCGTGCAAGGGGGACGGGTCCGGCGAGCCCGCGAAGAAGGCCGATTTCGACGCGGCGGAGACGCTGCGGCAGGCGGCGCGGGCGATGGCGGGCCTGAAGAGCGTGGCCTTCACGCTGGAGTCGGAGGGCAAGACCCCGGTCATCGTGAAGGGCGGGGACATGAGGCTCGTCCGCGCGGGCGACGCGGAGGGGACGCTGACGGTCGAGCAGCAGGGCCAGAACGTGGAGATGAAGGTCGTCGCGGTGGGCGACAGCATCTACCTGGACGCGGGCACGGGCGGCTGGCGGAAGGTCCCGAAGGCCCTGGCCGCGACGATGTACGACCCGTCCGCGGTGCTGGACCCGGAGCGCGGCATCGCGAAGCTGCTGTCGTCGGCGACGGCGCCGCAGGCGCAGGCGGTCGAGAAGGTGGACGGCAAGGAGACGAACCGGGTCGGCGCGACGCTGCCGAAGGAGCAGGTGGCCGGGCTGATCCCGGGCATCGACGCCGATCTCGCCGGGCAGGTGTGGGTGAACCGCGCCGACCACCGGCTCGTGAAGGTGCGCGGCCGGTTCCCGGACGGGAAGGGCGCCGTGCTGATCACGTTCACCGGGTTCGACGCCGCCTACAAGATCACCGCGCCGCGGTGAGCGGGCGCCGCCGGGTCGCGATCGGCGCGGGCGGCGCGGTGGTCCTGCTGGCCGCGCTGGACGCCTATGTCGTCACCACGGTCCTGCTCCCGGTCGTCAGGGACCTCGGCATCCCGGTCAACCGGCTGGAGCGGGTGACGCCCGTCCTGACGGGGTTCCTGCTCGGCTACGTGGCGGCGATGCCGCTGCTCGGGCAGCTCTCCGACCGGTTCGGGCGGCGCCCGCTGCTCCAGGCGTGCCTGCTGTTCTTCGCGGTCGGGTCGGTGGTGACGGCGCTGGCGCAGGACGTCCCGGCGCTGACGGCGGGACGGGTCGTGCAGGGCGTGGCGGGCGGCGCGCTGCTCCCGGTGACGATGGCGCTGGCCGGCGACCTGTGGGACGAGCGGCGGCGCCCGGTCGTGCTCGGCGCGGTCGGGGCGGCGCAGGAGCTCGGCAGCGTCCTCGGCCCGCTGTACGGCGCGGGCATCGCGGCGGCGCTCGACTGGCGGGCGATCTTCTGGATCAACCTGCCGCTGGTGGCGGCGGCGATGGCCGCCGTCCAGGTCGCGGTGCCGGGCGGGCGGGGGAGCGGGCCGCGCCCCGGCGTGGACGTCCCCGGCGGGCTGCTCCTCGCGCTCGGCCTCGGGCTGCTGGTCGTCGGCGTCTACAACCCGGAGCCGCAGGAGTCGGCGCTGCCGCCCTGGGGCGTGCCGGTCCTCGCCGCCGGGGCCGTCGTCCTGGCGGTCTTCGCGCTCTGGGAGGCCAGGGCGCGGACGCGGCTGCTGGACCTGTCCGGCGTCCGGCGCGGACCGCTGTTCGCGACGCTCGGCGTGAGCCTGCTGTCGGGCGCGGCGCTGATGGTGACCTTGGTGGACGTCGTGCTCGTCGCGCAGACCGTCCTGCACAAGGACGCCACCGAGGGCGCGCTGCTGCTGACCCGGTTCCTCGTGGCGCTGCCGGTCGCGGCCGTCGCCGGCGGCCTCGCCGCGCGGCGGGTGGGGGAGCGGTGGCCGATGGCGGCGGGGATGGCGCTGGCCGCCTGCGGCTACCTGCTGATCGCGGCCTGGCCGGCGGACCTCGCGAACGCCTCCTACGGCCCGCTGCCGCGGATGGACGTCGACCTCGTCGTGACGGGGCTCGGCCTCGGCCTGGTGATCGCGCCGGTGTCGTCGGCGGTGCTCGGGTTCGTCCCGGCGGCGCGGCACGGCGTCGCGTCCGCCGCCGTGGTCGTGGCGCGGATGATGGGGATGCTGCTCGGGATCTCGGCGCTGTCGGCGTGGGGATTCCACCGGTTCCACGCGCTGACGTCCGACCTCAGGCCGCCGCTGCCGTTCCTGATGTCGAAGGGCGAGTTCGCGCGCCAGCTGAAGGTCTACAACGCGGCCGTGCAGGACGCGCTCAGGACCGAATACCAGGAGATCTTCTGGATCACCGCCGGAATGTGCGCGCTCGGCGCGCTCCTCGCGCTGGCCGCGAGCCCCCGCCCCGGCGGCCGTGGCGGCGACCGCGGCGCCGGTCAGGGTCGGGACGGTGGCCGGATTCGGTCAGCGTTCCGGCATACCGGACGGGATTCGGGAAATGATTCGGCCACGGGTCACGTGCCGATCAGCGGACTCGGGAATATCCTGGAAAACGACGGCTAAAGGGCCTCTTGCCGGGAGGGCACTCCCCGGGGAGGTGACGCAGATGCGCAGGTCCGCCCTCGGCTGGCGAGGCACTCGGCTCACCCGGCTGCGCCGGCGGCTCGGGCTGGAGCGCAACGAGCTCCGCCGCCGGATCGACCGCGTCCAGCGGACGATCGCGCTCGCCCTGCTCGTGCTGCTGCTCGCCGCCGCGCCGCCGCTCGCCGCCTGGACGTCCTCCTGGTCGTACGAGGCGGGCAGCCGCGCCGAGCACGCCGAGCGGGCGAACCGCCACCAGGTCGTCGCGACGGTCGTCGCGACCGGCGGCATCGGCTCGTCCGGCGACCGCTACATCCACGAGACCGTCCAGGCGACCTGGCCGGGCAAGGACGGCAAGCTCCGCACCGGGACGCTGCCGAGCTGGAAGAACGCCAAGGTCGGCGCGCAGCGCGCGATCTGGGTCGACCGCTCGGGCGAGCCGACCGTGCGGCCCCGCCCGCACAGCCGGACGGTGACCGACGCCGCGTACGCGGGCGCCGCGACCGTCCTCGGCTGCGGGCTGCCGGTGCTGCTCGCCTACCTGCTCGTCCGGCGCCGCTGCGACCGGCTCCGCGACGAGATGTGGGAGGCCGACTGGGCGCGGATGGACGCCGACGCGGGCCACAACCCCCGCTCGTGACGCCCGGCGGTCTCAGCCGGGGCCAGCCGGGGCTCAGGCGGGGAGCAGGGCGCGGGCCGTCTGGATCAGCGCGGCGTTGTCGGCGGCGGGGGACCCGTCCGGGAGGGTGAGGGTGTCCTCAAGGCCCATCCGGACGTCCATGTTCAGCCGGACGGCGAGCCGCAGCACCGGCCACGCGCCGTCCTCCTCCCCGTGCAGCAGGACGGGCCGGCCGTGCTGGGTGCCGAGCTCGTTCAGCAGCGCCTTCGCCGTGTCCGTCGCGGTGCGCGGGTCGGGGTCGGTGACCTCCGCGAGGATCCGCAGCACGTGGTGGGCGTGCGGCCAGCGCAGGAACCGCCGCGCGCCGTCCGTCCCGGAGAAGATCCCGGCCTCGATCGCGACGCCCCGCTCGAACAGCGCCTCGGCGACCAGCTCGGCGCCGTCCTCGTGGAAGTTCACGGACGCGTGGTCGGGCAGGACGGTCCAGGCGCGGATCTTCGCGGCCCGCTCGACCGGGTCGGGGGCCGTCCACTCGCCGGTGGTCACCCCGACCTGGATGCCCGGCGTGGACGCGCGGACCGCCCCCACGGCGGCGGCGACATGGGCGGGTTCGACGGTGTCGGCGCCCGCGTCGTCGCGCGGGTGCAGGTGCGCGTCGTCGGCGCCGACGTCGGCGGCGGCGCGGACCGCGGCGGCGATCTCCGCCGGGGAGACCGGCACCCCCTCGGTCCGGCGTCCGTTCGGGCAGACCTGGAGCATTGGACGATCATCTCAGGTAGGGGTCAGGGACTGATGACGCAGGGGCCTCCGCCGCAGACGTCCACGACGGCCCCGCTGGTGAGGAAGACGGCCTTCTGCCGCCGGGCCCCGGCGTCGCCGCGCGGGTCCGAGTGCGGGTCGCGCCCCTCGGTCGGCGGGACGTTGCCCGGCGGCGGGGCGGGCGAGCCGCTGTCCCAGACGACCATGGCCGACCCGGCGTAGGACGACCCGAACGTCGGAATCCCCCAATAGGGGACCTTGTTCGGGTTCCGCCCCGGCCGGACGGCGGGCGCGTGGAGGCGCGCGCCGATCGTCCGGGCCTCGACCTCGGCCGCGACGGGCGCGACCTGGTGGTCGCCGAACGCGACGTGCATGAGGACGCGGTGCGGCGGCGTGTTCGGCAGCGGGTCGTCCGTCATGTGCCATGCGTACCCGTTCGCCTCGCCGCGATCCCACAGCATCTGGAGCAGCGCCAGCCCGATCTGCTGATCGAGCTTGTCGGGGTAGGCGAGGTCGAGCACCCGCGCGTAGCGCGGGAAGTCGGCGCTGCGGTTGAGCAGCGTGCTGTAGTTCATCGCCGGGACGCCGAGCACCGCCCGCCGGATGTCGGGGGACACGGCGGTCAGCGCCCCGCCCATGATGCCGCCCTGGCTGTTGCCGTCGTAGGTCAGCGGCGCCCGCCGGTCGACCAGCGGCGTGCCCGACCCGTTCTGGAACGCCCGGTCCCCGGCGAAGCCGCGGGTCATGGCGCGGCCGAGGAAGGTGAAGTTCAGCAGGCTCTGCTGGAGGCGGTCGGCGACCGTCCGGAAGCGGGTGAGGTCGGTCAGCGCGGAGACGACGTTCGGGACGTCCTCGTCCGCCATCCCGATCCACTTCGTCGCGCAGAACATGAAGCCGTGCTCGGCGGCCATCGCCTTGACGTCGCCCGCGCCGACCTCGCCCTCGCCGCCGAGCAGGCCGTGCCCGTACAGCGCGGGACGCGCCGGTCTCGTGAACGCCGACCGCGGGATCTCGCACTGGAACGGGACGGCCTGCGAGTTGCCGGGGAGCCGGGACGGCATGCCGTCCCGGCCGCGCCGCAGCGCCGAGCCGGGCGGCCCGCCGTACCGGTCGAGGTAGCTCGGCGCCCACACGACGCCCTTCACCTCGCGTCCGATCCTGTCGTCCACGTCGACCTTGACCTGCGTGACCAGGAAGGACGGCGAGCGGTCGCCGAGTTCGCGGAGCGCTTCGTCGCGCATGCGCAGCACGGGACCGGCGAGGCTCTGGCGGCTCGCGACGGTGAAGTCCCAGGCGAGGTACAGGCCGCCGCGTCCGACGCCGTGCCGCCGGAGGGCGGCGAGCACCTTTCGCTCGGCCCGCTGGCGGGCGCGCAGCGGGTCGCCGGGCGGCAGCGTCCGCCCGAGGATCTTGGTGAACGCCGCGTTCGGTCTTATCCGGTTCCCGGAGGCGTCGCGCAGGTTCCGCAGCGCGACCGCGTAGCGGTGGCCCTCCCGCAGGTTCCGCGCCGGACGGATGATCAGCGCCTTCCGGCCGTCCGGCGCGTTCGAATCCAGCTCCGCCCAGTACGGCTGGCGCTCGCCGGTCGCCGTATCGACGATGACGATCGGCGCGTCGCGGCGCAGCGAGGCGCCGACGTCGGTGACCGGCGCCGCGCCGCTGCGCGCGAGATCGACGCCGGGAACGCGGCTGAGCAGCATCGACCCGGGGGAGAAGCCGTCCGCGCGGTTCCACTCGTCCGGCCGGACGGGCGCGCCGAGCGCGTTCGTCAGCGTCGTGCCCAGGTGGACGCGGCGGCCCGTCGGGGTGCTCCGATCCGCGACCGTGTACCAGTCGTTCGGGAACGGCAGCAGGCACGCGGCCGGGTCGATCGGGTCGCAGTCGTCCCCGGTGTCCGCCGCAGCGGCGGGCGGGACGGTCGGCAGCGCGAGCGCGGCGAGCGCCGCCAGGACCGGCAGGGCCGCGAGGGTGCGCTGGCGGAGACGCACGTCCACCTCCGGGGGGATCGGTCCACGGCGCCCGTGCGCCGCCGCGAGACCACTCCGACGATCTTGAACTCAGCGGGGGCCGCGGTCAATGAGCGTCCGGAACCGGCCAGCGCGCTTGTCCCCGGCGGTGGGGCCGTGGGAGCCGAGCACGACCGGGACGCCGAGCAGCTCCTCGACCCGCTCCGCCGGGCTTCCGCCGAGCGGCTCGTACACCGGGCGCGCGGTCATCAGCCGCCGGGTGAGGGCGGCCTGGCGGTCCAGGTCGGGCGGCCCGGCCTCCAGCCGCCCGACCCGCGCGCCGCCCAGCTCGTAGGCGACGCAGACGCGCAGGTCAGGACGCGCCCCCGCGACGTCCAGATGCGTGACCGCCAGGCCGTCCGCGCCGCCCGCCGCGTCCAGCGCGTAGCGGAGCGCGACGGCGTCCAGGTGCCCGACGCGGAACGCGCCCTGCCAGCGTCCGGCGGCGTTGTGCCGGTCGGGCAGGTCGGCGGTCAGCGCCGGGTCCTCGGTGACGAACGGGCCGGGGCCGTGCCGGGTCGCGTACGCGCGCAGCACCCCGAGCCGCGCCGCCGACGCGCCCGCCTCCGCGAGCAGCGTCTCGGCGTTCGCGAACGTCGTCGTCGACCAGGTCGTGTACGGGTGGAAGCCGTGCCACTCGTCCAGCAGGACGCCCTGCGCGCCCTCGAACACCACGTCCCCGGCGCGGAGCAGGGCGCGCAGGTGGTCCGCGCCGACGATCTCGACCCGGTCGGCGAAGGCGGTGAACGCGGCGGCGCAGGCGCCGACGTCCGGGACGTCCTCGCCGCCGGGGAAGGTGTCGCGGTACCAGTCGCGCAGCGCGGCCAGCCGCCGCCGCAGCCGCGCCGGGGACCGGCAGTCGGCAACGCGCGGCGCGTCGGCGTGCGCGAGCGCGTAGGACGCCGTCTCCCCGACGCCCATCCCGCACGACCCGTGCCGGGCCGCGCCGCGCGCGGACTCCCGCGCGCGGTTGGCGGCCCGGTGGTACGGGGTCGTGAGCAGGGCGCCTTCGTCGGCGGTGAGCCGGTCGAGCGCGTCCGGCACGCCGAGCCCCCGCAGGTGGTCGGCCTCGGCGGCGAGCGCCAGCGGGTCGACCATCATGAACCGGGACAGGTGCGTCCGGACGCCGGGCGTGAACGTCCCCGACCCGAACTGGGCGAACGTGTGGTGCCGCCCGTCGCGGGCCACGACGTTGTGCGCCGCCTGCGCGCCCCCGTTGAAGCGCACGACCGCGCTCACCGGGTTCGCGGAGCAGAGGTGGTCGACGACCGTGCCCTTGCCCGCGTCCCCGAAGCCGAGGTCGACGACGATCACGTGGCCCATGGTCAGAGGCGGGTCGTCCCGGACGGGGCGCCCCGGTCCAGCCCGGGCGGCGCGGCCGACACCGCGGCCGGCGCGCGGGACGCGTCCAGCCGGGCCAGCGCGCGCGACACCGACGGGCCCGCGTCCGACCCCGCCTCCGCGAGGTGCTCCAGGCCCTCGTCGAGGTCGATGGCGTCCTCGGCGAGCCCGATGGTCAGCGCGATCGTCTCGCACACCGCGTCGAGGTCGTCCAGGTACAGGACGTTCTGGCCGAGCAGCCCCTGCCAGAAGTCCCGCAGCTCGCGGCTCCCGGAGTGGTAGGCGCCCTCCGGGATGATGAAGTACACCTCGTACCTGCGCCGCAGCTCCCGGACGATCTCCTCGACCGGGACGTCCTCGGCCAGTTCGTCGCCGATGACCCTGGCGACCTCGCGCCGCTTGACCTTCGGGTAGGCCAGCTCGTCCCCGATCATGAACAGGTAGCCGCGCTTCCCGCGCCTGTCGAAGCAGTCGATCGAGGTGTGCCGGGCCATGAAGTACATCGCGAGCTCGTAGGACTCGGTCATCTGGCCGCCGCCCCCGCCTTCGAGCAGGATCTTGCCGAGGTCGTCGTCCATCCGGTTGTCGGCCTCGAACTGGCCGACCTGCAGCGGCGCGCGGTCGCAGGTCGCGTCCCCGACCGCGCCGAACAGGATGTGCGGGTGCTCGACGTACCCCTTGCGCAGCAGCAGCCCGAGCAGGTCGGGGAGCTTGGCCTGGAGCGTGCGCGGGACGTTGCGCATCGAGCCGGTCACGTCGAACAGCACGCCGATCGCCAGCGACTCGGGGTGGTCGTCGGAGTCGCGGCTCTCCCGGACCTTGACCCCGCACGGGTCGAGGTCGGGGTGGACGGCGGTGGCCCCGCCGTCGGAGTAGGCGAACGCGCTCGCCCCGGTGGACGCGCGGTAGCTCGCCCGCGCGGCGTAGACGTCGGTGGACCAGTGTCCGCTTCCCATGGTCGTCTCCTTCAGTGGAGGGAGGGCAGGTGGAACGGGCGGAAGCGGCGCGGGCCGTAGAGCCGCTCCAGCAGCTCGTCGAGTTCGGCCAGCAGCCGCCAGGCGTCGGCGGGACGCCGGTTCGGCGCGGGCAGCAGGCAGCCCCGCGCGAACGAGCGCATCGCCTTCGGGGCCTTGTCGCCCATCAGGTCGGTCATGCACCGGGTGGCCATGTAGAGGTCGGTCGCGGGGCTCGCGGGACGGCGTCCCGGCACCTCCGGCGGGTACCACTCCGCGTACCGGTCGACCATCGCCGGGACGCGCCCGGACCCGTCGACGCGCGCGTAGCAGCCCGGCACCGAGTAGCACCAGTCGACCAGGACCAGCCCGTGCCGCTCCGGATGGATCATCACGTGGTCGGGCAGGACGGCCCCGTGCAGGACGCCCGCGCGGTGCGCGAACCCGAGGCCGACGAGCAGCCGCCGCCACATCCAGGCCGCGTCGCGCGGGTCGACGCCGCCCGGGTACGCGCGCCGCACCTCGGCGAGGGTGTGGAAGCCGTCCAGCGCGGCGATCGCGTTGACGTGCCGCTGGGCGCCGGTCGAGGAGTCCTTGTGCCGGAACGACTCGACGAGCCGCGGGACGTACGGCAGGAACCTGCCGTCGCCGTCCTTGGGCAGTTGGCGGAGCGCGACGGCCTCGCGTTCGAGCAGGTCGCCGTCGCGCGGGTCGCGCGGCATCTTCAGCAGGACGGCGGGCCCGGTCTCCGGGCGTGCCGCGTACAGCTCGGCGAGGTCGCCGCCGACCGGGTCGCCGTCCAGCCGGTAGACGGCGCGGCTGGTGGTGATCACGGCCGGGTCGTCGCCCCGGCCGTGGGCGCGCCAGAGCGCGTTCAGCCGGACGAACGCGTCGCGGGTGCGCCCGCCGGTCGCGTCCGGGTGGACGAGCCTGACCAGCCGCCGGTACCGCCGCGCCGCCTCGTCCGGGTCGGCGCCGAACAGGTCGGCGGGCACCCGCGCCCGGTCGAGCCGCGCCAGCGCCTCGTCCACGTCCATGCTCATCTGATCTGCTCCTCCCTGCTGGGCCTCAGCAGGGCGGGGTGCAGGAGGCGGGCGTCGCCGGGACGGTAGAGGCGCGGGCGCGGGCCGCCGCGCCGCCCGCCCCGGTCGGACGTCTCGCCGGTGCTCTCCACGAACCCCGGGACCGACAGCACCTTCCGGTGGAAGTTGCCCGCGTGCAGCTCCTCGCCCCACACCGCCTCGTACACCGAGCGCAGCTCCGGGATCGTGAACTCGCCGCCGCAGAACGCCGTGGCGAGCGGGGTGTACTCCAGCTTCCCGCGGGCGCGCTCCAGGCCGTCGGACAGGATGCGCGCGTGGTCGAACGCCAGCCGCCGGGTCGTCCCCGGACGCTGGGCCGCCGACTCGGTGAGGCCGAGCGCGTCCACCGGGACCCAGGCCGCGTCGGCCGCGTCGCCGCCCGCCTCCGGGTCGGGCAGCTCCGGCGCGAACGCCAGGTAGGCGACGGAGATGACGCGCATCCGCGGGTCGCGTCCGGGCGCGCCGTAGGTGCCGAGCTGCTCCAGGTGGACGCGTCCGATCACGCCGCCCTTCGCGCTCAGCCCGGTCTCCTCGGCGAGTTCGCGGACGGCGGCGTCCGGGAGGTCCTCGGCGCCCGCGCCCGCCGGCCCGCCCGCGTGGACGAAGCCGCCCGGCAGCGCCCACATCCCCTCGTAGGGCGGGCCGCCGCGCCGCACCAGCAGGACGTGCAGCGCGCCGTCGCGGATGGTGAGGGCGACCACGTCCACGGTCACGCTGACGGGGTCGTAGTCGCGCGGGTCGTACCGCGCGAGGAACTCGCTCTCGTCGCGCTCCGGCTGGGGGGTGGTCATGCCGCGTCCTCTCCGGTCGTTCTTGGTCTGAGTAGATCTCAGAACGAGATCATCTCTGATTGAGAATAACCTAACCCGGACGGGTCCCCGTGTCCACCCCTGGAGTCCCGGGAACGAGCGCGGGCGCCGCTCCCGGGGGAGCGGCGCCCGCTACCTTTGGCGAAACTTCACAAAACAGAGTTTCCGGAGCGACGGTCAGCGGCGGTGCCGCCCGCCCTGCGGCGGCGGCTCCTCGTGCTCCTCGTCCTCCCAGGTCGGACGGCGGTTCTCGCGGCGCCCGGCGGTGTAGGCCCCCGAGCCGTACTGACCGGACTGGTACGGCCCCGTCGAGTACGGGTTCGGCAGTCCTGGGTCAACGGAGTAGGGGTCCTCGGACGGCTCGCGCGCCTCGTACCCGCCGGACGGGTATCCGCCCGTCCCGTACGCGCCCGACCCGTACGCGCCGGACTGCTGGCTCCCGGAGCCGTGGCCTCCCGAGGTGCCGGGACCGTAGCTCCCGGAGCCGTAGCTCCCGGAGGCGCCCGACTCGTGGCCGCCCGAGGCGCCCGGGGTGTAGCCGCTGGACGCGCCCGTCCCCGGGATGTAGGTGTCGAAGGAGTCGCGCGGGCCGGGCTCGGGGGAGAACCGGCCGCCGGGCTGGCGGCGTCCCGCCGAGTACCGGCCGGTCGGGTACGGGCTCTCCGGCGCGCCGGGCCGCTGCTCGGCCGCCCACGCGCCGCTGTCGTAGTGCGGCTGCCGGCCGCTCCCGTACCGCCCCTGGTCCTGCCCCGGGTACTCGCCCGACAGGTACGCGGGCGGCTGCGCCGCGCCCGGCGGGCTGGTCAGCGGCGCGACGCCCGGCGGCGGCGCGGTCAGCCGGGAGGCGGCCGGGCGCTCCGGCGGCGGCGCGTCCAGCAGGAGCTTCATCTGGCTCTTGCGCCGCCCGTAGGCGACGTAGAGCAGGACGCCGGCCGCCATCCAGACCGCGAAGTAGCCCCAGGTCTGGACCTTGAGGTTCAGCATCATCCAGCCGATCGCGATGATCGTCACCGCGGCGGTGAGCGGCGCGACCGGCACCTTGAACGGGCGGTGCAGGTCCGGACGGGTGCGGCGGAGCGCCACCATCGCGGCCGGGACGAACAGGAACGCGAACAGCGTCCCGATCACGACCATCTGCTCCAGCGTGAGCACGTCGACCGTCTGCGACACCACGAGGGCCGCGCCGCCGGACAGCAGCGTCGCCCGCGACGGCACCTTGTACTTGCTCATGGTCGCGAGCGGCCGGGGGAGCAGGCCGTCGCGGGACATCGAGAACACGACGCGGGTCAGGCTGATCAGCAGCACTAGGATCACGGTGGTCAGGCCGAGCACCACGCCGACGTCGACGAGCTTGCCCATCGCGCCCGCGCCGACCGAGTCGAACGCCGCGGCGATGAGCACCTTGTCCGGGTCGAGCTTGGCGAAGCCGTCCATCCCGACCATGCCGACCAGGACGACCGCCACCGCCGCGTACAGCAGGACGGCGGTGATCAGCGCGGTGAGGATGCCGCGCGGCACCTTGCGCGGCGCGTCCTCGGTCTCCTCCGACGCGGTCGCGATCAGGTCGAACCCGATGTAGGCGAACGCGATGGCGGGCGCGGCGGCGAACAGCCCCCAGACGCCGAACACGTGCGGCGAGCCGCCGCCGACCGCGCCGAGCAGCGCGTCCAGTGCCGTCTGGTCGCCCTTCGGGGCGGGCTGGGCCGGGGGGATGAACGGCGTGACGTTGTCGGCGCTGAAGAACTTGAGGCCGGTGGCGATGACCAGGCCGACGACGATGAGCTTCGCCATGACCATGAACCACAGGGTCTTCAGGCTCATCCGGCTGCCGGTCGCCAGCATGACGACGACGAGGAGCAGGATGCCGAACGCGAACAGGTCCGCGCCCTTCTGCTGGCCGATCAGGTCGCCGAGCCAGCCGGGCACCGGGACGCTGAAGTCGCTGAGGGCCTGCGTCGCGTACAGCGACCAGACCCGCGCGAGCACGGCGCACGCGAGCAGCAGCTCCATGATCAGGGCCCAGCCGACGATCCACGCCCAGACCTCGCCGAACGCGACGTAGCTGAAGGAGTAGGCGCTGCCCGCCACCGGGATGATCGAGGACAGCTCGGCGAGGGCCAGCGCGACCAGCAGGCAGACCCCGCCCGCGATCAGGAAGGAGACGAGCACCCCGGGACCGGCGGTGGAGACCGCCTGGTCTCCCGCGATCTTGAAGATGCCGGAGCCGATCATCACGCCGAGGCCGAGCACGACGAGGTCGCGGGTCCGGTAGACCACGCGGAGCCGGTGCCGGCCCCCGTACAGGCGGCCGGTCGCCTGCTCCACGGGCAGGCGGCGGAACATGTTGTTGCGCATGCGCATGTCCCAGGTCATAGGTGTCCCCCCAGGCCCTGAACCCGCGCCGCTGTTCGCGAGATGACGGCTTGTCGAAGTCCCTAAGAATTCACCAGGTATGAGCATAATCGCAACGTTTTCGGGGTGATTGGTGTCAGTCCGTCGTTGGCGGATCCTGCCAAACCGCCAGGTCGCGCCGTCCCGCAGCGCGCTCCTCACGCAGCGGTGATGCCGAATCGTTTTCGATGGATCGTTCCGACGTAATTCACCCCATTTCCACTAGGGAAAGCGCTTTACGATCTTTCTGGGGGACCGTCCGGGAAGCCGGGAGCCCTTGCGGCGCACGGCGTGTCGCGCGTCCGGGGTCGGCCGGTGCGGACGGTGGCATCGGACGAAGATCGATGACACCGTAGGGACGCCGCGTTCATCAGGAGGTCCGGTGTTCCGCTCCCCGTCGTCCTCGGAAGCCCCGCGCCCGGCGCCGCCGGGCCCGTCGCGGGCCGCGCGCCGCCTCGCCGCGCTGACCGCGCTCGCCGCCGCCGCGTCCCTGACCGCCCCCGCCGCCGCCCGGGCCACCGCCGCTCCCGGCCTCGCGCCCGCTCCCGTGCCCGGCCGGCCGGGCGCGCCGGTCAAGCAGCCCGTCGCCACCGGCTACGGCGGCGCCGTCTCCACCGTCGACCCCGACGCCAGCCGCACCGCCCTGGACGTGCTCCGGCGCGGCGGCAACGCGATGGACGCCGCCGTCGCCGCGGCCGCCACGCTCGGCGTCACCGAGCCCTACGTCGCCGCGATCGGCGGCGGGGGCTACATGACCTACTACGACGCGAAGACGCGCCGCGTCCACAGCGTCGACGGCCGCGAGTTCGCGCCGGGGCGGATGGGGCCGGGCTCGTTCGTCGACCCCGCGACCGGCAAGGCGCTGCCGTTCGACCAGGCGGTGACGAGCGGGCTGAGCGTCGGCGTCCCCGGCACGCTCGCCCAGTGGGACCTCGCGCTCCGCCGCTTCGGCACCCGCGGCCTCGGCGACGCGCTCGGTCCCGCCATCAAGGTCGCCGAGCGGGGCTTCGTCGTCGACCAGGAGTTCCACGACCAGACCGCGGTGAACGAGGCGCGCTTCCGCGACATCGTCCCCACCCGGAAGCTGTTCCTGCCCGGCGGGAAGCCGCCGGAGGTCGGCACGGTGTTCCGCAACCCCGACCTCGCCCGCACCTACCGCGAGCTGGCGAAGCGCGGCACCGGCTGGTTCTACCGGGGCCGCCTCGGCCGCGAGGTCGCCGCGACCGTCGCGAGGCCGCCGGTCGACCCGGCGTCCGGGCGGAACGTCCGGCCCGGCCTGATGGAGCCGGACGACCTGGCCGCCTACCGGGCCGTGGAGCGCGCGCCGACGCACGTCCCCTACCGGGGGATGGACGTCTACGGGATGCCGCCGTCCTCGTCCGGCGGCTCGACGGTCGGGGAGGCGCTGAACATCCTCGGCAACTTCCGGCTCGACCGGCGCGACCCCGCGACCGCGCTGCACTACTACCTGGAGGCGTCCAAGCTCGCCTACGCCGACCGGGGACGCTACGTGGGCGACGCCGACAAGGTCGGCGTCCCGCTGGAGGAGCTGCTGTCGTCCGGGTTCGCCCGCGAGCGCGCCTGCCTCATCCGGCCGGACCGGGCCGCCGCCGCGCCGGTCGCGCCCGGCTCGCCGGACGGCTCCTACGAGCCCTGCGTCCCGCCGGGGACCCAGACCCGCGCGCTGGCGTTCGAGGGCCCGCAGACCACGCACCTGAACGTCGCCGACAGGTGGGGGAACGTCGTCGCCTACACGCTGTCGATCGAGCAGTTCGGCGGCAGCGGCGTCACCGTCCCCGGCCGCGGGTTCCTGCTGAACAACGAGCTGACCGACTTCACCC
Organism: Actinomadura chibensis NBRC 106107; assembly: GCF_001552135.1. Lineage (GTDB taxonomy): Bacteria > Actinomycetota > Actinomycetes > Streptosporangiales > Streptosporangiaceae > Spirillospora > Spirillospora chibensis. The sequence goes on from NZ_BCQP01000004.1 coordinate 56,072, forward strand.
TCCAGCCGCCCGCGCCCGGCGCGCCGCCCGACCCGAACCTGCCGGGCCCGCGCAAGCGCCCGCGCAGCAGCATGTCGCCGACGCTCGTGCTGAAGGACGGGAGCCCCCGGCTCGCGCTCGGCACCCCCGGCGGCTCGACGATCATCACGACCGTCCTGCAAATCCTGATGAACCGGATCGACCTCGGCATGGACCTGCCGACCGCGCTCGCCGCGCCGCGCGCGACGCAGCGCAACACCCCGCAGGTCTTCGCCGAGCAGCCGTTCATCGACGCCTACGGCCGCCAGCTCGCCGCGCGCGGGCACCGGCTTGAGCTGTTCCCCGGACCGCCGCTCGGCGTGATCGGCGCGGCCACCGGGCTGGAGGTGCTGCGGCCTGGGCTCGTCCAGGCGGTCGCGGAGCCGGTGCGGCGGGGCGGCGGCAGCGCGCTCGTCGTACGCCCCGCCCGGCCGGGCGCGGCGGGGTAGTGACCGCGGCGGGGGCGTGCGCGCGCGGCGACAGGGAAGGACTCGTGCCATGGCCCACACGTACGTGCAGGTGACGACCACCACCGACTCCCGCGCCGAGGCGGCCGAGCTGGCGCGGTCCGCGGTGGCCGAGCGGCTCGCGGCGTGCGCGCAGCTCGTCGGGCCGATCGCCAGCACGTACTGGTGGGAGGGCGAGATCGAGTCGGCCGAGGAGTGGATGGTCCTGTTCAAGACCTCCGCCGCCCGGTTCGAGGAGCTGGCCACGCTGATCACCGACGGGCACTCCTACGACACCCCCGAGATCATCGCCACCCCGGTCGTCGCGGGCAGCATGGACTACCTCGCCTGGATCACCGAGCAGACCGAGCCGGACGGCGCCGACGAGGCCGGTGCCGACGCCCAGGACTGACGCGGCCCCGCAGGTGGGGGGATTGATCGTGTGACGCGCGCGTGATTGGGTAAGTCTTCGGTTACTTCGGTCGGCGCCCCCGCGCCGGCCGGCGGCGACGGGAGGCGGTCGAGGTGCGGGACGTGCGCGACGAGCCGGCGGACCACGGGCTCTTCGGGCCGGGTTCGGTGACGTGGCGGATCATGGGCGAGCCCGTGCTGATCGTCGGCGGGATCCGGGCCCTGCTGCTCCAGGCCCTGCACCCGCGGTCGATGTGGGGGACGGCGCAGAACTCCGAGCTGATGGACCCGTCCGCGGCGTGGGCGCGGCTCGGCCGGACGGTGGAGTTCGTCCGCGTCCGCACCTACGGGACGGAGGCCGAGGTCGAGCGGGTGGGCCGCCGCGTCCGCAAGCTGCACTCCAAGCTGACCGGCCTCGACCTGTCCACCGGCGAGACGTTCCCGGTGGACGACCCCGAGAACCTCCTGTGGGTCCACATGGGCGAGGTCGACTCCTACCTGGACGTCGCCCGCCGCGCCGGGGTCGGGCTCACCCGCGCGGACGCCGACGCCTTCGTGGACGAGCAGCGCCGCGCCGCCGCCGTCGTCGGCCTCGACCCGGCGCAGGTGCCCGCGTCCGTCGCCGAGATGCGCGACTACTACGCGGGCATGCGCGGCCGGATCTGGGCGTGCGACGAGGCGAAGGACGGCCTGCGCCGGATGTTCAGCCCGGCCGTCCCGCGCAACCTGCTGCCGCTGAAGCTCGCCGCGCCCGGCATCGGGATGCTGGTCGTCGCGACGCTGCCGCGCTGGGCGCGCCGCATGTACGGGCTGCCGGGCCTGCCGACGTCCGACCTCGCCGCGACGGTGACGCTGAAGGGGCTGCACCGGACGACGCGGATCGTCCCGGAGCGGTACCGCTACTCCCCGGACGCCCGGCGGGCCAGGCGCCTCACGCGCGAGCACGAGGCCGACCCGGCCGCCTGGACGATCGCGTCCTGAGGCGCGCGCCGGGGGTCACTCGAAGGGGACCGCCCCGCCCTCGCCGTCCTTGGCGCGCGCGCCGTGCCGGGGGAGCAGCAGCGCGGGGACGATCAGCACGGCGGTGAGGCCGAGCGCCACCCAGAACGTGTGCCCGAACGCGTCCGCCAGCTTCGGCGCGACCTGCTCGCGCACCTGCTCGGGGATCCGCCCGAGGCCGCCCGCCTCGGCCCCGCCGCCGCCCGCGTGCGGGATCCGGTCGCTGATCTGCCGGGACAGGACGACCGCGAGCAGCGCCGTCCCGACCGACCCGCCGAGCTGGACGATGATGTTCAGCGTGCTGCTCGCCCGCGACACCATCTCCCTGCGCAGCGTCGTGAGCGCCGCGGACATCGTCGGCATCATCGTGCAGCCGAGCCCGAGCCCCCGCACGTAGAGGGCGGTGCCGAGCAGCCAGTAGGACGTGTCGGCCTGCACGAGCGCGAAGGGGACCGTCCCGAGCACCAGCAGCACGATCCCGAACGGGACGATCCGCCCCGCGCCGAGCTTGTCGGTGATCACCCCGGCCAGCGGCATCGCGGTCGCCGCGCCGAGGCCCTGCGGGGCGAGCAGCAGCCCGGCCGCGAACGCGCCCTCGCCGCGCCCGGTCTGGTAATAGAGCGGGATCAGCAGCATCGAGCCCATCAGCGCGATGCCGACGAAGAACACGGCGGCGGACGCGGTCGCGAAGGTCCGGTCCGCGAACAGCCGCACGTCGATCAGCGCGCGCTCGCCCCGGCTCAGGCTGTGCAGCGCGAACAGGCCGACGAGGACGACGCCGGCCGCGAGCCAGCCGATCGTCGCGGGGTCCCCGAAGCCGCCGTGGCTGGTCGCCGTGGACAGCCCGTAGATCAGCAGGACGAACCCCGGCGGCAGCAGCACCAGCCCGCGCACGTCGAACGCCGGCGCGCGGTGCTCGCCGTGGTCGTGCGGCACCTTCCACCAGGCGAGCGCGAGGGCGAGCGCGCCGACCGGCAGGTTCACGAAGAAGATCCAGCGCCAGTCGACGTCCTCGACCAGCCAGCCGCCGAGCACCGGGCCGAGGACGGGCCCGAGCAGCATCGGCACGCCGATGATGCTCATGATCCGGCCGAGCCGGCGCGGCCCGGCCGCCATCGTCAGGATCGCCATCCCGGTCGGCATCAGCATCCCGCCGCCGAGGCCCTGCAGCACCCGGAAGACGATCAGCGACTCGATGTTCCAGGCCAGGCCGGACAGCACCGAGCCGAGGACGAACAGCACGATCGACGTCATCCAGACGCGCCGCCCGCCGAACCGGTCGACGGCCCAGCCGGTCAGCGGGATGACCGTGCCCATGGCCAGCATGTAGCCGGTGATCACCCACTGGATGGTGGACAGCCCGGCGGAGAAGTCGCGGCCGAGCGTCTCCAGCGCCACGTTGACGATCGTGGTGTCCAGGATCGCCATCACGGTCCCCGACACGATCACCAGGCCGAGCACGATCGTCCGGCGGTCGAGCCGTTCGGCGGGGCCGCCCTCAGGCGGCGCCACACTGGTGGACGGGATTTCGGCCATGGTCGGCCCCCTTGCGTCGGTCTCCGGTTGCCCCGTGTCCCCGATCGTTGAACCGTGAAACACCTTGAAGTTCAATATGTCTGGCAGTGGATCACGAAATATGTTGAAATTCAAGGTATGTCTGACGATTCCGGGACGACCGACCCGTCGATCGACGCCGACCTGGAGACGTTGATCCAGCTCATGAGCCGGATGGTGCGCGGCATGAAGGGGGCGGACGGCCACCGGGAGGCGGAGGAGTTCATGGCGCGGGTCAAGGACGCGGGACTCGGGCCACGGCACGTCCCCGCGCTGATGGCGCTCGTGCTGAACGGGCCCGCGCCGGTCGGCGTCCTCGCCCGGCACATGGCGCTGAACCCCGCCACGGCCAGCCAGCTCCTCGGCGAGCTGGAGCGCGGCGGGTTCGTCGAGCGGCGCCCGGACGACCGGGACCGCCGCCGCATGATCGTCAGCCTGCACGAGGCGCACCGCGCCGCGATCGAGCGATTCGCCTGGCGCCGGGTCCGCCCCCTCAGGACCGCCCTGGAGGCCCTCGACCCGGTGGAGCGGCGGCACTTCCTGAACGGGTGGCGCGTCCTCGTAGACAGCATCGAGCGCGCCCGCCGCCACAGACCCGCCCCAGGCCGCCCGGACGACTGCCCCAACACCTGACCGAGCCCCGCCCCCGGACGCAGCGAGACCCGGACGCATCCAGACCTGCACGCGACGAGACCTGCACGCGGCGAGACCCGGCGTGGCGGGACCCGGGCGCAGCCAGACCTGCACGCGGCGAGACCTGGACGCGACGGGACCTGGACGTGGCGGGACCCGGGCGCAGCCAGACCTGGACGTGGCGAGACCTGGACGCCGAGACCTGGACGCCGCCAGACCTGGGCGCGGCTAAGCCCGGACGCGGTTAGGCCCGGGTGCGTGGTGAGGGCCGGGCTTGCGGCGGGGGTGGCGCGCGTGCGGGGCCATGGGGCCAGCTCGGTCCCGGGTCAGCCGCGGCGCATTAGGCGGCCGACGGCGGCCATCAGTTCGGTGGACATGGCGTCGCTCTTGCCCTCCTCCGCGCCCTCGGCCACGCAGTGCCGGACGTGGCCGTCCAGCAGGCCGAGCGCCACCTTGTCCAGCGCGGCCTGGACGGCGCTGATCTGGGTGAGGATGTCGATGCAGTAGCGGTCCTCCTCGACCATCCGGTCGATGCCGCGCACCTGGCCCTCGATCCTCGCCAGCCGGGTCTGCAGCTGGTCCTTGGTGGCGGTGTACCCGCGGGTGGGGGTCTCGCTGGTCGCCATCTCCGTCCTCGCAATCCCTTCGGGGGCACGCGCCCCGGTACCCCTGGGGGACATCCCCCAATGGGTACCTTATGCGCTGGGGACGACGTTACGACCGCCCCGCGCGGCGGGGCTCACGCCGGGACGTTCCAGGCGGTGATCACCGGCCGGTCGTGCTCGGCGCCGAGGGCCGACACCGTCCCGGTCTCCAGGGCGAACAGGCGGCCCTGGACGGGCGCGAGGCCGAGGCGGCGCGCGGTGAGCACCCGCAGGACGTGGCCGTGCGCGACGAGCGCGACGTCGCCGTCCGCGAGCAGCGGCTCCGCCCGGGCGAGGACGGCGTCCGCCCGCTCGCCGACCCGCTCGACCGTCTCGCCCGGATGGGCGGCGTCGCCGGGGATCACCCCGTCGTCCCACAGGTACCAGCCGGGACGGTCCCGCCGGATCGCGGGCGTGGTGACGCCCTCGTAGCCGCCGTAGTCCCATTCCCACAGGTCGGGGTCGACGTCGTCCACCCGGAGCCCGGCCAGCTCGGCGGTGCGCAGCGCCCGCTCGGCGGGGCTCGACACCGTCCGGACGATCCGCCGCCCGCGCAGCGCCCCGCGGAGCGCGCGCGCCTGCTCCTCGCCGCGCTCCGTCAGCGGCAGGTCCGTCCGCCCGGTGTGGCGGCGGGCGCGGCTCCACTCGGTCTCCCCGTGCCGCAGCAGGATCAGCTCACCCATGGGTCACTGTCTACCCGGGGGAGCGGGCGCCCGGAACCTCGGGGGCGGTCAGTCCAGGATCGACGCCAGCGGCGTGAACGGGAGGTTGTGCGCCTCGGCGACGTGGTCGTAGACGAGCTGGCCCGCGTGCGTGTTGAGCCCCCGGGCCAGGGCGGCGTTCGCCTGCAGCGCGCCGCGCCAGCCCTTGTCGGCGATCTGGACGGCGTAGGGGAGCGTCACGCCCGTCAGCGCGTACGTGGACGTGTTCGGCACCGACCCCGGCATGTTCGCCACGCAGTAGAACGTCGACTCGTGCACCCGGTAGGTGGGGTCGGCGTGCGTGGTGGGACGGGAGTCCTCGAAGCAGCCGCCCTGGTCGATCGCGATGTCCACGAGGACGGACCCGGACTTCATCCCCGCCACCAGCTCGTTGGAGATCAGCTTGGGCGCCTTCGCGCCGGGGATCAGCACGGCCCCGATGACGAGGTCGGCGGCCCGCGCCTCCTGCTCGACGCTGTAGGCGCTGGACACGAGGGTGCGGAGGCGTCCCTGGTAGATGGCGTCGATGTGGCGGAGGCGGTCGACGTTGACGTCCAGGATGGTGACGTCCGCGCCCATGCCCACGGCGATCTGCGCCGCGTTGAGGCCCGACACCCCGCCGCCGATGACGACGACCTTCGCCGGGGCGACGCCCGGCACGCCGCCCGGCAGCACGCCGCGCCCGCCGTTGGAGGCCATCAGGTTGTACGCGCCGACCTGCGGGGCGAGCCGCCCGGCGACCTCGGACATGGGCGCGAGCAGCGGCAGCGAGCGGTCCGGGAGCTGGACGGTCTCGTACGCGATCGCGGTGACCCCGGCGGCCAGCAGCGCGTCGGTGCACTCGCGGGACGCCGCGAGGTGGAGGTAGGTGAACAGGACCTGGCCGTCGCGCATCCGGTGGTACTCGGACGCGATGGGCTCCTTGACCTTGAGGATGAGGTCGCCCTCGGCCCAGACCTCGTCGGGGCCGTCCAGGATCTTGGCGCCGGCGGCGACGTAGTCGTCGTCCGGGACCGCCGAGCCGAGGCCGGCGCCTCGCTCGACGAAGACCTCGTGGTCGTGGCGGGTCAGCTCATGGACACCGGCCGGGGTGATGGCCACCCGGTACTCATGGTTCTTGACCTCGCGCGGGACGCCGATCTTCACGGGATCCTCCGCTGCTGGTGATCGGGATGTACGTCTCCAGCGTGGTGCCCGCCGCGGCGCCGTGCCCATGTGCAGGGTGTAAGGGCATCGCCGGTCCTGATGACACGATGTAAGCCCGGAACGCGGGCCGGGAACGGCGGAAACGAAGGAGGCCCCCAGCGCACGGACTGAGGGCCTCCGGAACCGACGACCGGCCTGCTACTTGGGAGTGAGCCCGGGATCGGTGTCGCGCCCGGGACTCACGTCCCGACGAGCCTTCTGTGGCAGACCCCCGGTTCCCCGGGCGTGACGACTTCAAGTTACAAGGGCTAAGTCGGCTTCGCAACTCGGCGGCGGAGGTCGTGGCGGTTTTCTTCGCGGAGCCTGCCCGGCGCTTCCCGTAATTAGACGTAATACCCTGTTTCGGACGTGACGCTCGCGGGTGTAACGGACGGCCGTTCCGGAGGGCGGGGGGACGTCCCCGCCGCCGCGGCCCTTCCGGTGGTGGCGGCGCTCCGACGACGCGCGGAGCGGCGGCCGGCCGCCCGACTTCCGTGCGGAGTCGGGGTTTCGGGGGTGTCAATCCTGCTTTGTGTGGTCTGCTCCAAATGGGCTCCGCGGCCGCCCGGCGCTGCCGCGAACGCCTTTTTCGGACGCGGTGGACGCGCCTTTCTCAAGTGGTGTTTGCGGGCCACTGTTACGTGGGCTATAGTCGTTCACGTCCGGACCGGAGACGGCCGGATGTGACTGATGGTCACACCGTGGTGATGGGACCGGCCTGCTCCATTTCGGGGGGAACGGGGCAGGCCGGTTCGGCCGCGTGCCAGTCGCCATCAACCGGGACGGCTCATGCCCCGTCCCGGAGTCGCCGCGCCGGCGGGGCCGCCGGCGCGACAGCGGGCCCGCGCCCGCTCCCGGGGGGCTCCGGCGGCTGCTGCCGCGCGCCGGAGGGGAGCGGGCGGCCCGCGGATACGCACCCCCCGGCCAGGCCGGGCCGGGGGGTGCTCCGCGTTCACGGGGGAGCAGGTCGATGAAGGTCACCGTTCTCGGCGGCTACGGAGCCGCCTTCAGTTCCGCCGGGCTGGCCGCCGTCGTGGCCGGGGATCTCGTCCGCGAGGGCGCGGCCCCCGGGCCGTGGTGGACGGTCTGGCACGCGCTGGCCGCCTGCGTCGCGGCGGGCGGCGCGGTCGCCGCGCTGCGGCTGACCGTGTTCTACGTCCGGTGGCACGGGCGCGAGGACCGGGCCGGCCGGGTCGCCGGCCGCTGGCCGGAACGCAATGCCCGGGAAGTGCGCTTCTAATCGCCGGGCGGGCGGTCGCCGCGGCCGCTCGAAATCGCCGGACGGCATTAACGGAAAACCCTGCGACGTCCCCTGGACGGAACGGCGCCAATGCCTCGCGCGCATTGGATCGATGCACCGTCCAGGGGACGTCGGCGTGCCATTGTTTCATGGGCTAAAGTGTGATCCTTCCGTGATGCGAAAGGACTTTAGCCCATGCAACAATGGGGATCTCGCCGTTCCGCGGCGGGGATTCTCGCCGCACGTCCCTATGGCAGGAGAGGAGCCATGGAGGGCAACGCCATCATTTCCGGCTTCGAGCGGATCCACGGCGGCGCCGATTCGGCGCTTTCGGCACTGCTCGCGGCACTGCTCATCTGCTCCCTCGCGGTCCTGCTGGAGCGCTGGGAGCACGACCGCCGCCGGTCCTGCGCCTGCGGGTGCGAAAGCCCGCTGCGGCGCTGCGAGACCGCGGTCACCGCGCCCGGCCGAACCGGCCGGGGCGCGCGGTCCCGTCCCACCGCGCCCCCGATCCGCCCCGGCCGGCGCGGGCGCGGCCGCCACCGAGGAGGCAGGCATGCACGACCAGGACCGCTGCCAGGGACCCCAGCCGGGGTGCGCGCAGCTCCCCACGCTGGAGATCACGCTGGGCCGCCTGTCGGACCGGTCCCTGCTGGCTCCGCTGCACGTGTGCTCCCAGTGCGGGGCGTGCCTGCTGACGGTGCACGGGGTGTGGCCGGAGGGGGCGCCGAGCCCGTTCCGCGTCGTCCTCATGAGACTGCTCCAGCAGCCGGTGCCGGGACCGCGGCGGGGGCGCTACCCCGCGCGCCCGTCCCGTCCGGCGCCCGCGCCTGAGGACGCGGTGAGCGCCTGAGCGCGCGCGCCCGAGGGCCCGGACACGGGCCGGAGGGGGAGCGGGCCCGAGAGGGCCGATGACGAGGGCCGGGGTGAGCGGGGGCCGCCCCGGCCCTACCCATGCCCACTCGCGCTCGCGCCCTCGGCCCGCGGCCCCCACTCGTCGGCTCGCCGCCGACGGAGGAGCGCTCCGTTTAGTGGAGCGTTCCTAAGGCCGTGTCACATTTCGGCCATTCCGGAGACGTCCGCCGGAGTGGCTTTTACGTTTCCTTTGGCGGAGAAGGTGCGCGGTCACGACCGGACACGGGGTCCGGCGTGAACCGGCGCTTCGTTCGGGACGGCCCGGCGCGCGGCGCGCTTCAGCCGTCGTTCTCCAGCTCCAGGCTCCAGTAACGCCAGCCCGCGAGCTCGCCTTCGGCGATATAGCAGGGCGGGGGCAGTTCGGTGACGCCGAAGCGCTCGAAGACCTCGTCCAACCAGGCGTTATCGAGTTCGGACATGTCATCAGGCCGATCGCAGGCGATGAGCGTTCCGTGTTCCACGACGACGATCGCGCCGCCTTCGGGTGACATCAGATTCGCGTCGATCTCACCGGCGAGGGCCAATGACCGGATATCGCGCACCCTTCCTCTCCCAACCCCGCGGCGGCAGGGCCTTGTGTCAAGAACGGCCCTCGAACACAAAGGTACAAGAGTGCTGACAGTTATGACAGGGCGACATGGGATCCGGCGCGCGTTTCGGGGCGGTTGTGCCGCGACTAGTTGTGCCCCGACTAGTTGTGCCGGGCGGCGTAGGATTCTTTCGGCTCGGAGATGCGTTCATACATCGGGTCGGCGAGCGCCTCTTCCGGAGTGCGGCTCGACCGGTAGAGCCCGCGGTCCGGGTCGTATCGGATGATTTGATTACCCGCCCGCATGTTCCGGACGGCGGTCACGTACATATCGCGGACCGACACGGCCAGATTCTCCACGCCGAGCTGCCGGGCGCGGGCGTGGTATTCCAGGAGCCGGTACAGGCTCTGGTTCCGCTCCTGCCGGGGCAGGTTCGGCCAGGCCTCGAACTCGCGGTCGGCGCGCACGTGCCGGGCCCCGACGGTGATTCCGTACTCGTTCCGGAGGCGTTCGCGGTTTCGCTGCACCCAGACCCGGACGTAGCTTTCCGTCACCTCATTGTCGACGAGGACGCTCAGCCGCTGGGCATACCCCCGCCAGGGCAGTTCCTTCCCATGCTCGCGCCACAGGAGCAGGAAGTCCTCATCGCGAATCAGGCCCATGCCGCTTCTCTCCAGTGCTCACTCCCGGTCTCCAAGTGTAGGGGGCCCGACCAGCCGATACCACCGGGATCGGACACGCCCGATCACGGACGGTGGCCACCCTCGGCCGGGGCGAAAACCCGCCCGCCGAATCGCTGACGCCCCGCTATTGCCGGTCAAACCCCGTGAATCGGTCATAATAGTGAACGGCCGTCCGGATGAATTCAACGTTGATCATGCGCGCCCGGAAGGCGCGCCTACCGCGAGGCGCGGCCCGGTGCAGCGGGTCAGGCGCGGGGGTCAGGCGCGCGGCAGCGGGAGCCACTCGTCGGCGATCGCGACCGTGAGCTGCTCCAGCAGCGGCCCCGCCAGCCGGACGCGCCGCTCGGCGTCGGGCTCGATGTCGGCGAGCGCGTAGGCCGCCTGGATCCGCGCCTTGCGGAGCTGCTCACCGGTCAGGCCGCGGCGGCCGGCCACCGCGACGACGGGCGCGCCCGCGCGGGCGGCGGCGCGCGCCACCCCGATCGGCGCGGTGCCGCGCAGCGAGCGCGTGTCGAGCGAGCCCTCGCCGGTGACGACGAGGTGCGCGCCGCGCGCCTTCTCGGCGAAGCCGAGCAGGTCGAGCATCAGCGACGCGCCCGGCTCGATCGTCGCGCCGAGGAAGGTGAGCGCGGCGAACGCGACGCCGCCCGCCGTGCCGGCGCCGGGGACGTCCCGGGCCGCCCGGCGCGACGCCGCCTCGGCGAGGTCGGCCCAGCGGCGCAGCCCCGCGTCCAGCAGCCGGACCTCGTCGCGGGTGGCGCCGCGGCGCGGGCCGTCCACGGCGGCGGCGCCGCCGCGGCCGAGCAGCGGGCCCGCGGCGTCGCCCGCCACCACCACCTCGATGCCCGACATGTCGGGCAGGCCGCGGAGGTCGAGGGCGTGCAGCGAGCGCAGCGCCGCGCCGCCGGGCGGGAGGTCCTTGCCGAGCGCGTCCAGCAGCCGGCCGCCGAGCCCCTGGACGAGGCCCGCGCCGCCGTCGGTGCAGGCGCCGCCGCCGAGGCCGAGGACGATCCGCCGCGCCCCGAGCCGCACCGCCTGCGCGATCATCTGCCCGGTGCCGAGGCTGGAGGCGACGAGCGGGCGCGGCCGTCCGTCCGGCAGCCGCCGCAGCCCGGACGCCTCGGCCAGCTCGACCACCGCGCTGCGCCCGTTGACCGCCAGGCGCGCGTTCACCGGCTGCCCGGTCGGCCCGCACACCTCCATCTCGACCCGCCGCCACCCGGCGGCGACGGCGGCCTCGACGGTGCCCTCGCCGCCGTCCGCGACGGGCAGCTCCACGATCGGGACGCCCGGCCGGGCGCGGCGCAGCCCGGTCGCGAGATGGCGGGCCGCCTGCGCCGCGGTCAGCGCCCCGGGGAACCTCCCGGGTGCCAGCAGGACGTGACCCGGCGGGGACGGGTGAGGGGGAGAGTCCGCGGACACCACAGCCACGCCTTTCACGCCGGGGGGTAAGGCCCTACCTTCTGCTTACGCCATGACGGCACTATTTGACACCCGCGAGCGCGTCCGACGCGCTGGAATGGACAGACAGACGGGCGCGGAGTCACGGCGGCGGGCCGGAAACCGGCGGAGAAACGGGGCGCCGGGCGGCTACCGCACGTCCAGCCACTGCTCGATCGGCTCGATCGCGAAGAAGACCAGGAACAGCAGCACCACGGGCCACAGCCACACCGACACCTCGCGCCACCGGCCCTTGGCCGCCTTGATCAGCGCATAGCTGACCATCCCGCCGCCGATCCCGATCGTGATCGAGTAGGCGAACGGCATCAGCACGATGGTGAGGAACGCGGGGATCGCGATGTCGAGGTCGTCCCAGGTCACCTTGGCGACCTGGGTCATCATCAGCGCGCCGACGACGACCAGCGCGGGCGCCGCCGCCTGCGCCGGGACGGTCGCGGCGAGCGGGGTGAGGAAGAGCGTCACCGTGAACAGCGCGCCGGTGGCGATGTTGGCGAGGCCCGTCCGGGCGCCCTCCCCGACGCCCGCCGCCGACTCGACGAACACCGTGTTGGCGGACGAGCTCGTGATCCCGCCGAAGGCGGCGGACAGGCCGTCCACGGACAGGATCCGGCCGAGCCGCGGCACCTCGCCCTTCGGGCCGACGAGCCCGGCCTCGTCGCTGATCCCGAGGATCGTTCCCATCGCGTCGAAGAACCCGGACAGCACCAGCGTGAACAGCACGACCAGCGCGGTGATGACCCCAGCCCTGCCGAACCCGCCGAACAGGTCGATCTCGCCGAACAGCCCGAAGTCGGGGCGGGCGAACAGCTTCTCCGGCATGTTCGGGGTGACGACGCCCCAGCCGCCCTGCTTGATCGACGTGTTCTCCTGGATGGCGACGGCGGCGACCGTCCCGGCGATGATGCTGATCAGGATCGCGCCCGGGATCCGCCGCACGTACAGGACGATCATCAGCAGCAGCGTCAGCGCGAACACCAGCGCGGGCCAGGTCGCGAGGTGGCCGCCGGTGCCGAGCGTCAGCGGCGGGCTCGTCGCGCTGGACGTGACGAACCCGGAGTCGATGAAGCCGACGAGCGCGATGAACGCGCCGATGCCGACCGCGATCGCGTGCTTGAGCGCCAGCGGGATCGAGTTCATGATCCGCTCGCGGATGCCGGTGAGCGCCAGCACGACGATCACCGCGCCCTCGATCACGACGAGGCCCATCGCCTGCGGCCAGGTCATCACCGGCGCCGCCTGGAACGCCACGACCGCGTTGATGCCGAGGCCCGCGGCGAGCGCCAGCGGCGCGTTCCCGACCAGTCCCATGATCACCGTGGCGACCGCGGCGGACAGCGCCGTCATCGTGGTGAGCTGCGGGATCGACAGCGTCGCGCCGGTGACGTCCTTCGCCCCGCCGAGGATGATCGGGTTCAGCAGGATGATGTAGGCCATCGCGAAGAACGTGGTGACGCCGCCGCGCAGCTCGCGCGCGACCGTCGTCCGCCGGCCGGTGAGGTCGAACAGCCGGTCCAGCGGCCCGCCGCCGCCCGCGGGCGGTGAATCGTCGGTCGCCGCGGCCTTGATCGTTGGCATGACGGGGTCTCCGCTCTCGGCAGCACGGTCTCGGAAATGGCGGTGCACAGGGTAGTCGCCGCGGCGGCGGGCGTCCCGCACCGGTCCCGCGCCGGTCCGGCCCGGCCGCCCGTCCGGCGCTCCGCGGCCGCGGCACTCGCGTGACGGGGGCGGTCCGTCCGCTATAGCCTGCCCGGATGCAGAACACGCTTCGGTACCGATTCCGCCGGATGGCGGCCGTGACCGGGCGCTATGTCGGCACTATGGGCAGCGGACCGGCTTCTGCTCACTCGCCCCGCGGCACGCGGCCGGCGAGCACCCCGAGCTGAGAACTCTGTAGGCGGTGGACACACGATGGATCGGGAGACACTGGGGCAGCGCATCCGCGCCCTGCGGATCAGGCAGGGCGTGAGTCAGGCGCAGCTCGCCTTCCCCGAGCTGTCCGACAGCTACATCTCGCTGATCGAGAGCGACAAGCGGGTGCCCGCCCCGAGCGTGGTGGAGCTGCTCGCCGCCAAGCTGAACTGCTCGGCGACCTACCTCGTCAGCGGCGTCAGCGAGGACGTCGTGGACGAGCTGCGCGTCACCCTCGACTACGCCGAGATCGCGCTGAGCAACGGCGCGGCGGCCGAGGCGCGGGCCCGGTTCGCCGAGGTGCTCGCCAGCGCCGACGCGGTCGCGCTGCCGGACATGCTGCACCAGGCGCGCTGGGGGCACGCCCTCGCGCTGGAGGCCGCGGGCGAGCTGGAGGAGGCCATCGCCCAGCTCACCGGGCTCACCGAGGAGGCGTCCGCGGAGACCGACCTCGACCACTGGGCCAAGGTGCACGTCGCGCTCAGCCGCTGCCTGCGCGAGCGCGGCGACATCAGCGCGGGCGTGCACGCCGCCGAGAACGCGCTGCGGCACCTGATCGCGACCGGCGCCGACTCGACCGACGCGGCCGTGCACCTCGGCGCGGCGCTGCTCGCCGCGTTCATCGAGCGGGGCGACCTCGTCCGGGCCCGGCAGCTCGCCGCGCAGCTCGTCGAGCGGGCCGAGCGGATCGGCAGCCCGCGCGCCCGGATGGTCGCCTACTGGGAGGCCGCCTACGTCGCGGAGATCCGCGGCGAGTACGAGGAGGGCGTCGCCCTCGCCGAGCGGGCGCTGATGCTCGCGGGCGACGACGAGGACCCCCGCGACCTCAGCCGGCTCCGCGTCATCTACGCCGGGCTGCTGCTGCGCGCCAGGCCGGACCAGGCCGTCCGCGCCCGCGAGCTGCTCAGCCGGGTGCGCGGCGAGATCAGCGCCAGCTCGTCCGGGGAGATCGACGTCGCCTGGTGCCTGACCGAGCTGGCCCGCGCGGAGACGGCGCTCGGCCGTCCCGCCGAGGCGGTGCGGCTCGCCGAGGAGGCCCTCGACCTGCTCGGGGACGCCCCGCGCCGGGCCACCGCCGGGGCGCTGACCGTGCTCGGCGAGGCGTCGGTGCGGCTCGGCCGCCGGGAGCGGGCCGTGGAGGTGCTGACCCGCGCCGCTACCTGCCTTGAGGAGATGGAGTCGTCCCGGGAGGCCGCGCAGGCGTGGTTCGACCTCGCCGAGGTGCTGGCCGAGACGGGCGGCTCCGAGGAGCCCCGGATGGCCGCCTACCGGCGCGCCCTCACCTGCGTCGGCGTCTGAGAAGACGGGCGAACCCGGACGCGCGGCGCCGCGTCCATATTTCTGCGTGTCGCCTGAGGTGGGGGAGTCTGCGGTGTTCGGTGTCGTCCGGCCATGCCGTCATGTCCTGTGCGGGTCCTTGTTCAAGGACTGGATGGCGCATCTGTGCGGGCTGTGCCTGACGCTGCGGGCCGAGCACGGCCAGGCGGCGCGGCTCGTCACGAACTACGACGGGCTGCTCGTCTCGGTCCTGGTCGAGGCGCAGGCGCCGGACCTGTCGCCGCGCCGCAAGGCCGGGCCGTGCGCGCTGCGCGGGATGCGGAGCGCCGAGGTCGTCACCGCCCGGGCGCGGGGCGCGCAGCTCGCGGCGGCGGCGTCGCTGCTGCTGGCGGCGGGCAAGACCCGCGACCACGTGGCGGACGGCGACGGCCCCTACGCGCGCCGCCTCGTCGCCGCCGCGGCCGGGCGGATGGCCGACCGGTGGGACGCCGCGGGCGCCCGCACGGGCGCGGCCGTCGGGTTCGACCCGGCGGTGCTGCGGGACGCGGTGGCGCGCCAGCCCGTCCTCGAAGCGTCGCCCGGGCTCGGCCTGCTCGACCTGACCGAGCCCACCGAGACGGCCGTCGCGGCGGTGTTCGCGCACACGGCCGTCCTCGCGGGCCGGGAGTCCAACGCCGAGACCCTCGCCGAGGCCGGGCGCTTCTTCGGACGCCTCGCCCACCTCATCGACGCCGTCGAGGACCTCGCCGACGACCGGGAGAGCGGCGCCTACAACCCGCTCCTCGCCACCGGCACCGGGCTGGACGAGGCGCGCCGGCACGCCGACGACGCGCTGCGCGGACTGCGGCTGGCGCTCGCCGACCTGGAGCTGGAGCGGCCGCGGCTCGTCCGGGCGCTGCTCGACCGGGAGGCCGGGCGCTCGCTCGACCGCGTCTTCGCCGAGCCCGTCCAGGCGTCGCGGCGGGGGCCGAAGGGGCCCCGGGGGCCGCGGCCGGGCTGGCCCGTCCCGTGCTTCACCGGGACGCTCGTCTGCGTGACCTGCGGCGTCTTCCAGCCCGAGTGGAGCGAGCACCACGGCGACTCGTGCGGGGACCGCTGCTGGTGCACCCGGCACGGCGACTGCGGCGACGGGGGCTGCGGCAACTGCGACGGCTGCTGCGACTGCTGCAACTGTTGCGACTGCTGCGACGGATGCGACTGCTGCGACTGCGACTGCGGCTGCAACTGATCGGGAGCGGGCCCGGCGGGTGTCCTGATCGCGTGTTTCGTCGTGTTCTGTGACCCGGGACGTGCCACGGCCGCCGTCTCAGTAGGGTGGACGGAGCCCCGACGTCCCCACTAGAGAACCCGGCCTCCATGAACATCCTCAAGACTCGCCGGCCCCTGGGCCGCCTCGCCCTCGTCGCCGCCCTCACCGCGGCGCTCGGCGCCGTCACCGCCACCCCCGCACTGGCCCACACCCGGCTCGTGAGCAGCACTCCGGCCAAGGGCGCGACGATGCCGGGGGTCGTCAAGGTCACGCTGGTCTTCAGCGACAAGATCAGCATGGCGAAGGTGATCGTCAAGGACGAGTCGGGCAAGACCTACCAGCAGGGCCCGGCCGAGCGCTCCGGCGGGACCGAGGTGGTGCAGAACGTGCAGGGCCCGCTGCCCGCCGGGAAGTACACGGTGGCCTACCGGGTCGTCGGCGCGGACGGCCACGCGGTCGAGGGCGACGACCTGACGTTCAGCTCCTCCGGCGGCGCGTCCGAGCCGTCCGCGCCGCCGCCGTCGGCGGGCGGGGTCGGCGCCGAGCAGCAGACCGGGCAGGCCGCCACCACCGACGAGCAGCCGCTGAAGCTCGACCAGCAGCAGGCCGAGGAGGCGGACAAGAAGGACTCCGGCTCCAACATGCTCCTCTGGGGGCTGATCATCGGCGGGCTGGTCGTGGGCGCCGGCATCGGCTTCGCCATCGTGCTCCGGGCCAAGCGCAAGCACCCGGCGGCGCCCGCCGCCGACAAGCAGCCGGCGACCACCGGAAGCGAGTAGGGGCCGGACGTGACGAAGGGCAGCCTCGGCGTCTACCGGGCGGCGGCCGTCGCGGTCGCCGCGGCGGGCGGCGTCCTCGTGGCCGGGCTCGTCCTCGGCGGCGCGGTCACCGAGACCGTCATCCCCGGGCTCGGCGACGCGGGCGTCGTCACCCGGTGGGGGCTCCCGGCGTCCCGGACGGCGATGGACCTGCTGTCCGCGCTGACCGTCGGCGCGCTGCTCGCCGCCGCCGCGCTGCTGCCCGTCGAGGGCGGCGGCCGCGGCCCGGGGCGGCTGTCCGGCGACGCGACCGGGTACCTGCGCGCCGCGTCCTGGCTCGCCGCCGCCTGGGCCGCCGCCGCGGCGGCCACCCTCGTCTTCACCGTCGCCGACGTCCTCGGCCAGCCCGTCGAGCAGGTCCTCACCGGCAGCGAGCTGAGCAGCTACGTCGGCTCGCTGCCGCAGGGCACCGCGCTGATGGTCGTCGTGCTGCTGGCCGTCGTCGTCGCGCTGCTGGCCCGCACCACCACCACGCCCGCCGCCGCGTTCGGGCTGCTCGCCCTCGCCGCGATCGCGCTGCTGCCCGCGCCGCTGACCGGGCACTCGGCGTCGGCCGCCAACCACTCCACCGCCACGACGGGCGTCGCGCTGCACGTGGCGGCCGTCGCGCCGTGGGTCGGCGGGCTCGCGATCGTCGGCGTGCACGCGCTGCTCGGCCGCGACCGGCTCGCCCTCATGGCCGACCGGTACAGCCGCATGGCGCTGTGGTGCTACGTCACCGTCGGCGTCAGCGGGCTGGTGAACGTGATCGCCCGGTTGCCCGACCCCGTCGAGCTGGTCGACACCGACTACGGGCGGCTCGCCCTCGGCAAGATCGTCGCGTTCTGCGCGCTCGGCTGGTTCGGCTGGTGGCACCGCACCCGGACGCTCCCCGCGCTCGAAGCGCGCAAGCCGTGGGCGTTCACCCGGCTCGCGTCCGTCGAGGCCGCCGTGATGGGCGGGACGATGGGCCTCGCCGTGGCGCTGGCGCGCACCGCGCCGCCCGCGCCGGGCGAGCCGGAGACGGCCGTCAAGGCGCTGCTCGGCTACGACATGCCGCCGGCGATCACCCCGGCGCGGCTCGCCACGCTGTGGCAGTTCGACCTGTTCTTCGCGGCGCTGGTCGCCGTCCTCGGCGGGGTCTACCTCGCCGCGGTCGTCCGGCTGCGGCGGCGCGGCGACTCCTGGCCCGCGCTGCGGACCGCGTCCTGGATCCTCGGGCTCGTCACCATCGTGATCGCCACCCAGACCGGCGTCGCGAAGTACGCGCCGATCCTGTTCAGCGTGCACATGGCGCAGCACATGGTGCTGAACATGCTGGTGCCGATCTTCCTCGTCCTCGGCGCGCCGGTGACGCTGGCGCTGCGCGCCCTGAAGCCCGCCCGGATCCGCGGCGACCGGGGGCCGCGCGAGTGGCTGACCACGATGCTGCACAGCCGGTACGTCGCCGTCATCGCGCATCCCGGGGTGGCGACGGCGATCTTCGTGGTGAGCACGTTCGCGCTCTACTTCACGCCGCTGTTCGAGAAGGCGATGCGCAACCACCTCGGCCACATCGCCATGACGGTGCACTTCCTCCTGGCCGGGAGCCTGTTCTTCTGGGTGCTGCTCGGCGTCGACCCGGCGCCGAAGAAGCTGCCCTACCCGGGGCGCCTGCTGCTGCTGTTCGTCACGATGCCGTTCCACGCGTTCTTCGGCATCGCGCTGATGAACATGAGCCAGGCGCTCGCCCGCGGGTGGTACACGGCCGTCGACCCGCCCTGGGGGACGACCGTCCTCAAGGACCAGCACACCGGCGGCGCGATCGCGTGGGGGTTCGGCGAGGTGCCGACGTTCATCGTGCTGCTCGTCCTCGCGGTGCAGTGGTACCTGGACGACCAGCGGCAGGCCCGCCGCCTGGACCGCAGGGCCGACCGCGCCGCGGCCGCCGGGCACGCGGCGGACGACGAGCTCGCCGCCTACAACGCGCGTCTCGCGAGGCTCGCGGAGCGCGACCGGGCGGCGGCCGAGCCCGCGGCGGCGGCGGCCGAGCCCGCCGAATCCCCCGAGCCCGGCGGGAGCGCGGGCGAGCAGGGGTCCGGCGCTGCGCCCTGAGCTGCGATCTCCCCCGCGCGGGGGAGTAAGGGCGGGCGGCGCGTCTGCCAGGATCGTCGTGTGACGCGCGTGCTCCGGCCGCTGGTCCAGCGGACGACGTGGCTGCGCTGGTCCCACCTCGTCGTGGGCGGCGCGCTGCTGATGCCGTACTGGTTCCTCGGCATCACCCTCCTCATCCCGCTGCTGCCCTTCGGCGGCCCCGCCGTCAAGATCGTGCTGGGGCTCCTCGTCATGCCCGCGGCGGCGACGTTCGTCACGGGGCTCGTGCCGACCGTCCGGCTGCTGGCGGCGGCGCTCGCCAAGGAGCTGCTCAGGGGGCCGAGCGCGGCGCTCGTGCCCGCGTCCGCGCGGACGTGGGAGAGCCGCCGCCGCGCCGGGGCGTGGTTCGGCCTGCACCTCGGCGTCGGCGTGGTGGTCAGCGGGCTGAGCCTGGCCGTGCCGCCGTTCGCGTTCGTGATGGTCGCCGCGCCGTGGGTGCGCTGGGACGAGGACTTCCTCAAGGCCTGGGGCTGGCAGCCCGCCTGGGACCAGTGGCCCGCCCCGCCGGTCGGGCTGCTGTCGCTGGCCGCGCTGCTCGCGCTGATCGTCGGCGCGGGACGGATGATGTCCCGGCTGGCGCCGAGGTTCCTCGGGCCGTCCGCCGCGGAGCGGCTCGCCGAGGTCGAGGCGGAGGCGGTCAGGCTCGCCGAGCGGAACCGGCTGGCGCGGGAGCTGCACGACTCGGTCGGGCACGCGCTCAGCGTCGTGACCCTCCAGGCCGGGGCGGCCGGACGCGTCCTCGACAGCGACCCGGCGTTCGCCCGGGAGGCGCTCGGCGCGATCGAGGAGTCCGCCCGCGCGGCGCTGGAGGACCTGGACCACGTGCTCGGGCTGCTGCGCGAGGACGCGTCCCGCACGGCGCCGCAGGCCACGCTGAAGGACCTCGGGCGGCTCCTCGAGCAGACGAGGATCGCCGGGGTGAAGCTCGACGCGGAGGTGGGACCGGAGGTGGCGGACGTGCCGGCGGCGGTGTCGCGGGAGGCGTACCGGATCGTCCAGGAAGGGCTGACGAACGCGCTGCGGCACGCGGGACGGGTCCCCGTGCGGCTCCGGCTCGGGGTCGAGCGCGAGCGGCTGGAGATGGAGATGAGCAACCCGCTCGGCGCGGTGCGCGGCGACGCCGCGGCGCACGGCGGCGGGCGCGGGCTCGGCGGCGTCCGCGAGCGGGTCACCGTGCTGCGCGGCGAGATGAGCGCGGGCCCGGACGGCGACGCCTGGCGGTTCCGCGTCTCGCTGCCGCTAAGGTCCGGGACATGACGAGGTCCGGAACATGACGATCAAGGTTCTGCTGGTCGACGACGAGCGGCTGATCAGGGCCGGGCTCGCGGCCATCATCGGCGCCGAGGACGACCTGGCGGTGGCCGGCGAGGCGGCGGACGGCGCCGAGGTGCCGGACGCGGTCCGGCGGCTGCGCCCCGACGTGGTCCTGATGGACGTCCGGATGCCGCGGCTCGACGGCATCCAGGCGACCCGCCGCATCCTGGAGACCGTCCCGGAGCCGCCGAAGATCATCGTCGTCACGACGTTCGAGAACGACGAGTACGTGTACGACGCGCTGAAGGTGGGTGCGAACGGGTTCCTGCTGAAGCGGACGCGCCCGGAGGAGATCCTCCAGGCGATCCGGATGGTGGCGCACGGGGAGAGCCTGCTGTTTCCTGCGGCGATCCGGGAGCTCGCCGCGCGACATGGGCCGTCCGGCGGCGGGCGCGGGGCGACGCGGTGGCACGAGCGGCTGACCGAGCGGGAGGCCGACGTCCTGCGGCTGATGGCGAAGGGGCGCTCCAACGCCGAGATCGCGCAGGAGCTGTTCGTGAGCCCGCAGACGGTGAAGACGCACGTCGGCAACATCCTCGGCAAGCTCCAGGCGCGCGACCGCACCCAGGCGGTGATCTTCGCCTACGAGACGTCGTTCATCACCCCCGGCTGATCGCGCCCGCCGAACGCGCAGCCGTGACCTGCGGCTTACGCCTTGTTTACCCCCGAGTAGCTAGAAAAGCAGAAAGGGCAAAAGCAAACAGATCGGGGGATCATGGACGCTGTCACCCTGTCCGAGCTGCGCAAGCCGCGCGCCTACCCCGCGGTGTCGGTGCTGCTGCCGACGCACCGCTCGGCTCCGGAGAACCGGCAGGACCCGATCCGGCTCCGCAACCTGCTCGCGGAGGTGCGCCGCCGGCTGCGCGCCGACCCCCGCGTCCCGGCCGACACCGCCGACCACGTCCTGCGCGGCCTGGAGCACGCCGCCGGCGAGACCGACCCGCGGCACGCCTCGGACGGCCTCGTGCTGTTCGCCGCGCCGGGCGGCGAGCACCACGCCTTCACGATCGCCCAGCACGTGGACGAGCGGGTCGTCGTCGACACCGGCTTCGCCACCCGCGACCTCGTCGCCGACTACACGCGCGCCCGGCGCTACTGGCTGCTGTCCCTGTCCGACCAGCGGGTCCGCCTCTGGGACGGCCGGGGCGACGACCTCGCCGAGCACGCCGCCGACGGGTTCCCCGTCGAACCGGAGCGGATCGACGAGGCCGGGTCGGGACGGCAGTCGCGCCGTCCGGCCCAGAGCGGCGACAGCGAGCGGCACCGCCGCCTGATGCGGGACGCGGCGAGCGCCCTCGACCGCGTCCTGGCCCGGGACCGGCGCCCCCTGATCGTCGCGGGCGTCACCCGCCACCAGGCGTTCTTCGACGAGGCCGCCGGGCCGCACCTCACCGTGGCGGGACGCGTCGACGGCAGCTTCGAGGGCGCCGCGCCGAGAGTGCTCGCCGAGGCCGCCCGCCCGGCGCTCGCCGCCTACGAGGACCTCCGCGAGGTCGGCGTCCTCTCCGAGCTGGAGGCGGCGCGCAGCATCCAGCGGTACGCGGGCGGCCTGTGCGAGGTCGTCCGGCTGGTGGAGGAGGGACGGGGCGAGCACCTCGTCGTCGAGCGCGGCTACTACGCGCCCGCCGTGAAGGCCGAGGGCGAGCTGGTCCCGGTGGAGGGCATGCCCGGCGTCCTGCGCGGCGCGGACGTCATCGACGACGCCGTGGACGACGCCATCGAGACCACCCTCGAATACGGCGGCGAGGTCACGTTCGTGTCGGATGGCTTCCTGGTCGACCACGACCGGATCGCGCTGGTCACCCGCTACTGACCGCGCGCCGTCGCCGCCGGGCAGGACGGGGCGTGCCAGCTCACCCAGCCGTCCGGTCCCGTCCGGCCCGTGTGCGGGCGCCACCCGGCCGGGTGGCCGGGCCAGGACGCCTCGGGCGGCGTCCCGTCCGGCAGGGCGACGACGACCGTGCACACGCCCTTCGCGGGCGGGCGCCCGGCGCGGACGTCGACGCGGTCGACGCGCGTCCACCACACCGGGTGCATGAGCTTGATCCGGGCGACCCAGGTGAGCGACACGTCCGCGGCGACGCCGCCCGCCGCCGGGCCCGGGAACGGCGGCGGCGGGGTCTCGCGGCGCGGCGCCGGCCCCATCGCGGACGTCAGCGCCGCCAGGCCGACCGCCGCGAGCGCGGCGGCCATGGCGGGCGCGGCGCGGCGTCCGCCCAGCCTGGACAGCGCGAGGAAGCAGCAGAGCAGCCCGCACGCCGCGAGCGTCGCCTCCTGGAGGTGCAGCGCGGCCCGGTCGCCGGTCAGGAACATGACCTCCGGGAAGTCGAAGCCGATGAACTTGTGGGTGCGGAGCCGCTCGCCCGCGTAGGCGGTGACGCACAGCCCGGCGACCTCCGCGGTGAGCACCGCCGCCGCCGTCAGCCGGAGCGCCGCCCGGCCGCGCGACCGGGCGAGCGCCGCCGCGCCCGCCAGCGTGTACACGAGGGCCACGCACGACAGGTACCGGCCGTAGGCGAAGTTGCCGACCCGGTGCTCGTCGGCGAGGGCGGCGGACGAGGCGTAGGCGATCCCGAGGGTCGCGGCGAGCACGACGGCCGCCATCGTCCGGTCGGCGGCGGACGCGCGGCGGCGGACGAGCACCGCCGCGAAGGCGACGAGCCCCGCCCCGGCGAGCCCCCAGGTGGAGACGATGAGGTACCAGACCTGCCCCGTCGCGCCCGACAGCGCCCACTCCTGGCCGGGCACCGAGGTGAGCCGCGACTCCAGCGTCCCGGCGAGGTCGCGCGCGCCGCCCGGGTACAGCGCGGCCCGGACCTGTGCGTTCAGCGCCGTGCCCGCCGCGAGCCCGGCCGCCGCGGCGCAGCCCCCGGCGGCAGCCGCGCGGACGCTCCGCCGCGTGACCGCCACCGCGATCAGCGCGCCCACGTGGACGGCGAGCAGCACCGTCCCGCGCGTGTGGACGGCCGCCGCGTACGACGCCGCGAGGCTCGCGGCGACCGCGTCCACGGCCCGGCCGCGCCGGGCGAACCGGTCGAGCGCCAGCAGCCAGGCGAGCACCAGCGTCGGCAGGACGGCGTCCGCGAGCGCGAACGCGCCGAAGAACGCCGTCGCGGGCAGCAGCGCCGCCGCGAACGCGACGGGCGCCGCCGCCCGGCGGCCGAACCCGAACCGGCGCGCCGCCGCGTACCCGAGCGGGAACAGCAGCGCGCCCAGCACCGCGTTGATCCCCATGACCAGCGCGTACACCGTCGCCGGGTCGCGCGCGAACCAGTACGCGGGGGACAGCAGCAGCGGGTACCCGCCCTGGTAGAACGTGTGCCCGGTCAGGTCGCCGCCCGGCCCGCCGGCGAGCCACCGGGCCGCGACGAGGTAGCCGGTCTCGTCCGGGTCGGCGGCGGGGCCCGTCCGGGCGCGGGCGAACCAGAGCCGGACGAGCACCTGCGCGACGGTCCCCGCGACGAGCAGCCACGGCAGGGCCCGGGGCCGCCGCGCGGGACGCGGGGGAGCGGGCGCGGCCGAGCCGGCCGGGATCCGGGGCGGGGCGATGGCGAGCGTCATGGCGTCCACCGTCCGCGCGCACTGTCATGATCTTGTCTGCGCGATGTCCGGATCCTGTGACACTCGGCTGGGGACGATCAACGGTGGCGAATAATGTCCGGGTGGCGAGCATTCTCTTCGTGGAGGACGATCCGTCCGCCCGGACCGCCCTGGAACTGGCCCTCACCCGCCAGGGGCACGGCGTCACGTCCCGCGCGACCGGCGAGGACGGGCTCGCGGCGCTGCGGGCCCGCCGTCCCGAGATCGCGATCCTGGACGTGATGCTCCCCGGCGTCGACGGCATCGAGGTGTGCCGCCGGATCCGCCGCGACGACCTGTGCGGCGGCGGGGCGCTCCCGGTGATCCTGCTGACCGCGCGCGGCGACGACCTCGACGTCGTCCTCGGCCTGGAGGCGGGCGCGGACGACTACGTGGTGAAGCCGGTCGAGCCGCGGGTGCTGGACGCCCGCATCCGCGCCGTGCTGCGGCGCGCCGACCACACCCTCGTCGACCGCTCCGCCTACGGCGACCTCGTCATCGACCGGACGTCGCTGAAGGTCACCAAGGCCGGGGCCGACCTGCGCCTCACCCCGACCGAGCTGCGGCTGCTGCTGGAGCTCGCGCGCCGCCCCGGCCAGGCGCTGACCCGCCAGCACCTGCTCGCCGAGGTGTGGGAGCACACCTATCCGGGCGACTCGCGGCTGGTGGACGCCTGCGTGCAGCGCCTCCGCGCCAAGATCGAGGACGAGCCCGCCGAGCCGCGGCTGATCGAGACCGTCCGGGGCTTCGGCTACCGGTTCGCCGCGCCGTGACCGGCCGGGGACGCCCATGACCGGCCGGGGCCGCCCGTGGTCGGTCGGGCTGCGGGTGCGGCTGGCGGCGGCGTTCACCGCGGTCGCGCTGTTCGCCGCGCTGCTCGCGTCCGGGATCTCCTACGTCCTGCTCAGGCGGCTGATGCTGCAGCGGGCGCAGGACGCGGTGCTGACCGACGTCCGCGACACCCTCGCCCGGCAGATCCCGCCGCAGCTCCCGCCGGACACGGACGGGCTCGTCCGCGCGCAGCTCGCGGACGCCCTGGCGGGCCCCGGCCGCAGCGTCGCCGCGGTGCCCGTGCCGCTGGACGGCCGCCTGGTCCTCCCCGACCCGCCGCAGCTTGACGTGCCGGTCAGCCCCGAGTTCGCCCGCCGCGCGGTCGACGGGATGGTGTTCCAGCGGATGATCTGGCACGGCAGGCCCTACCTGCTCGTCGGCGCGCGCGTCACCGGCTACCTGACGACGGTCGACGAGCCGTGGCGGACGACCCCGCCGATGGTGTTCGTGTCGGCGAGCCTCAGCCGGGAGGCCGCCGACCTGCGGCTGTTCACCCGCGCGCTGCTGGTCGCGGACGCCGCCGCGCTGGTCGCCGCGCTCGCCCTCGCGCTGCTCGCGACCGGCGGGGTGCTGCGCCCGGTCCGCCGCCTCGGCGCCGCCGCCCGCGCGCTCGGCGCGGGCGACCTGAAGACGCGGGTGGCCGTGCGCGGCGGCGACGAGCTGGCCGACCTCGCCCGGACGTTCAACGCCACCGCCGAGGCGCTGGAGCGGACGGTGACCGAGCTGCGCGCGATGGAGGCCGCGTCCCGCCGGTTCGTCGCGGACGTCTCGCACGAGCTGCGCACGCCGCTGACCTCGATGGTCGCGATGACCGACCTGCTCGCGGAGGAGGCCGCGGCGGCGGGCGGCGGCACCGGCGGCGGCACCGCGGCCCGGCTCGTCGCGGGCGAGACCCGGCGGCTCGGGCAGCTCGTCGAGCACCTGATCGAGATCAGCCGGTTCGACGCGGGCGCGGCCGCGCTCGTCCTCGACGACGTGGACGTCGCCGCCGCCGTCGCGGCCACCCTCCGGGCGCGCGGCTGGCACGACGAGGTCGCCGTGGAGGGCCCGTCCGGCCTGTTCGCCCGCCTCGACCCGCGCCGGTTCGACGTGATCGTCGCGAACCTCGCCGGGAACGCGCTGAAGCACGGCCGCCCGCCGGTCGCGCTGCGCTTCGGCCGCGCCGAGCGGGACGGCGCGGCGGGCGTGGAGGTCGTCGTGTCCGACCGCGGCCCCGGCCTGCCGGACGACCTGCTCCCCGTGGTCTTCGACCGGTTCGTCAAGTCGGAGGCGGCGCGCTCGCGCAGCGAGGGCAGCGGCCTCGGCCTGTCCATCGCCAGGGAGAACGCGGTCCTGCACGGCGGCGCCCTGGACGCCGCCAACGCCCCGGGCGGCGGCGCCGTCTTCACCCTGTGGCTCCCCGAAGGGCAGGACCCCTCATGAGGCGCCGGCCATGGACGCTCACCCGGCCGCGCAAGGCGCTCGCCCTGCTCGTCGCGGCGGCGGCGCTCGCGGCCGTGGCGGCCCGGGTCGTCCCGGCGCCGGGCGGCCTCGGCGTCCAGCCGACCGGGATCATCGGCGCGGGCAGCCCGCCGGTCGCGGCGGGCAAGGCCGCGACCATCACCGTCTACCTGGTGAGGGGCGGCATGCTGGTCCCGGTGGTCCGGCCGGGGCTGCCCGGCCAGCCGTACCTGAGCATCGCGCAGCTCCGCGTCCCGGCGACGTCGGCGGAACGGCGCAAGGGCCTGCGCACCACGGTGCCGCCGGACCGGGAGATCGTGGTGCGGCCGGGCGGCCCGCCGGGCGACCTCATCGTCGACCTGACCGTCGCCACCGGCCGGACGGCCGCCGGCGCCCGGCTCACCGAGCGCGAGCTCGGCTGGCCGAGGACCGCGCTCGCGCAGCTCGCGTGCACCGCGCAGACCGTCCCCGGCGTGAAGCGCGTCGTGCTCGTCGCCACGGGGAACGACGAGGTCATCCGGCCGTGGAAGGTGCTGGTCTGCGGCGAGTTCGCCGACCTGCTGGGCTGATCAGCCGCGGGTCAGCCACTGGGTGGTCGTGTCGCCGAGCACCGACCGGACGGCGAGGACGGCGATGCCGAGCGTGAGGACGGGCATCACCACCCACCGCTCCACCTTGCCGTCCGTCTTCGGGATGACCGGGACGTCGATCCGGTACGGCAGCGGCCAGAACACCGGGCAGCCCCGCGGCGTCAGGCAGTCGCCGACGACGTGCGCGAAGCAGCCGAGCCCGACCGCGAACCCGACGAAGCTCATGTCGATGTTGTGCATCAGCCAGACCGCGACGAGGGCGAGCGCGCAGTCGGCGAGCGCCGACTGCGGCTCCCTGCCCTCGAAGTCGAGCCCGATCCCGCGCAGCCCGAGGCCGACGATCATGAACAGGCAGGCCCACCAGGCGTAGACGTAGTGGGTGGCGAGGTAGTCCATCGCGAGGCCCATCGCGACGGCGAACAGGATCGAGTGGGTGGCGTGCCGGTGCCCGCCCGACAGCTTGCCGATCCACTTGCACATGTGGTGCGTGATGGGCCCGAACGTGTTGGCGATGCGTCCGTTGTGGTGGTCGATGTCGGGCAGGATCGCCGCGCCCGCGCAGACGACGGCGCCCGCCGCGACCTGCTCCGCCGACAGCGACACCGCGTGGTCGCCGAGCAGCCCCTCCTGCGCGATCACCGGCACGGCGGCGAGCCATGCCAGCGCCCCGCTGAGGGCGTGCGTCTTGCCCATCATCTGCAGTTGTCCCCGCTTCCAGACCCGTCCCCGCCGCCCGCCTCAGGGCGGGACTCTAGCCCGCCGCCGTCGCATTTCAGCGGCGGCGCGCCGAAGGGGCGCTTAGCCCGTTTGATGGCGGACGGACGGGCCCGGTTCCGTCCGCCCACGCGAGGTTCGGGTGGCCTTCGCGGTCAGCCGGCGTGGCTCTCGCGGGACGCGACGACGGCCTCGACGTTCTCCTCCGCCCAGTCGGCGATGGCCTCGATGGGCGTCTGCAGCGACCTGCCGAGCGGCGTCAGCGCGTACTCGACCCGGGGCGGCACCTCGGGGAACACCGTCCGGGTGAGGAGGCCGTCGCGCTCCATCGCGCGGAGCGTCTGGGTGAGCACCTTCGGCGTGACGCCGCCGATCCGGTCGCGCAGCCGGGTGAACCGGCTCGGGCCGTCGCAGAGGCTCAGCACGACGAGCACCGACCACTTGTCGCCGATGCGGTCGAGGACGAGGCGGGTCGGGCAGTCCGGATCGAACGCGTCACCCTTCATGGTTTCCGAAGGGTACCAAAGGTTCGTTGTAGTAACCAGTATCCAATGGATACCGTCGTTCTCGCGAACGACCATGATCAACGACGTTCGATGACTCCCAAGGAGGACCGATGAGGATTCTCGTGATCGGCGAGACCGGGATGATCGGCAGCCGGGTCTCGGCGGAGGCGCTCGGCCGGGGCCACTCCGTCTCCGGCATGACCCGCAGCGGGGCGGAGGGGACGGCCCCCGGCGAGGCGAGCGACGCGGAGGCGGTCGCCCGGTACGCCGCGGACCACGACGCCGTCGTGCTGGCGATCGCCCCGCCCCGCGACGGATCGGAGGCGACCGGCCCGCTGCTCGCCGCCGGGCGCGGCGTGCTCGACGGGCTGCGCCGGGCCGGGGTCCGGCGGCTGGTCGTGGTCGGCGGGGCGGGCAGCCTGGAGGTCGCGCCCGGCGTCCGGCTGGTCGACACTCCCGAGTTCCCCGCCGAGTACAAGGGCGAGGCCCTCGCCCAGGACGCCCTGCTGGAGCTGATCCGCGCCGAGGCGGACGACCTGGACTGGACCTACGTGTCCCCGCCCGCGGTGATCCAGCCCGGCGAGCGCACCGGCGAGTTCCGGACCGGCGGCGACGCGCTGCTCACCGACGCCGACGGCAACAGCGCCATCAGCGCCGAGGACTACGCGGTCGCGGTCGTGGACGAACTGGAGAAGAACCAGGCCGTCCGCCGCCGCATCACCGTCGCCTACTGAGGCTCGGCGGGGACGAACCGCCAGGCGTCCGACTCCTCGCCCGGCTCGTAGGGGGAGTCGAGGCGCTTGGCGACGACCCCCGGCAGGCCCTGCGCGGCGGCGGCGTCCCGGACGGCGTCGCCGTCGCCGGGGTACCACGGCGCGGTCTGCCAGCGCGGGCCCGACAGTTCGAGCCCGTCGAGCCGCTCCCGGCGCTCCCGGTACGGGACGTCCAGCAGCGGATGCCCGTCGAGGTGCAGCAGGTCGACGATCAGGTACGTCTCCCGGCCCTCCAGGACGGCGAGCTCGCCGTCCAGCAGCGCGGGCCGGGAGCCGAGCGCCGCGCCGAGCCGGGAGCCGAGCCCGCCGGGCCCGTCGACCGGACGGCCCCGGTCGTCGGTGAAGCGCGTCCGGCCGCCCTCGACGTAGGCGGCGAGGCGGCGCCCGCCCCACGCGAACTCGAAGGCCCAGGCGTCCCGGTCGCGCGGCAGCCGCGCCCGCTCGACCGGGCGCATCGGGCGCACCGACTCCGGCAGCGGCTCGGCGTCCGGGTCGGCGGGCGGGTCCATCCGGTGGATCATCCAGTTCTTGCCGCGCGTCCGGAACAGCACGTACCGGCCGGACACCCGCGCGCCGCGGATCACGATCTTGACCTCGCGCTCGGACCACTTCTCCGTCTCGTAGGTGCCCGCGTCCCAGATGGTCATCGTCCCGGCGCCGTACTCGCCGCGCGGGATCTCGCCCTCGAACGTCGCGTACTCCAGCGGATGGTCCTCGGTGCGGACGGCGAGGTGGTTCGTGTCCGGGCTCCACGGCAGGCCCTTCGGGACGGCCCACGACACGAGCACCCCGTCGCGTTCGAGGCGCAGGTCCCAGTGCAGGCTGGTCGCGTGGTGCTCCTGGACGACGAACGTGTCGTCGTCCCCGCGCGGCGCCGCCCGCGCTTCCGGCACGGGCTCCGGCGTCCGCCCCGCGTCCCGCCTGCCCCGGTACTCGGCGAGCCGGTCGCCGTCGTCGTCCTTCGTCCGCTTCTTCGGGGTCACGCCCGGTTCGTACCCGCGATCAGCGGATGAAGACGGCGTAGTCGGCGAGGTCGCCGGTGAGGGACGGCGGCAGCCCCGCCACCGCCGACAGCTCCTCGGCGGACATGAACCCGCCCGTCTCGGCCCGCACCCGCTCGATCCGCGCGGCCAGCTCCGGCGTGACGCCGGGCAGCAGCGTGAGGGCCTCCGGCGGGGCGTGGTTGACGTCGACGAGCCCGCCGTCGTTGTACTGGCGCGGCAGGTCGGGGCGCCCGATCCGCAGCTCCCTGGCGAGGCCCGGGTCGGACTCGGCGAGCGCCCGCGCCTTGTCGCGCAGCAGCCGCCGCCGCTTGACGCGCTCGACCACGGCCTCGTTGTCGACCGCCGACAGCCCGTGCGGGTCGAACACGCGGCGCCGGATGATGAACGCGTGCGCGCAGCCCACCACGGCGAGGACGAACATCAGCATCCCGACGAAGCGCTCGGAGCCGCCGTCCTTGCCCATGTCCGGCAGCAGGACCATCATCAGCGCGAACACGCCGATGTAGACCGTGGTGGACACCAGCAGGTGCGCGCTGCGCCGCCACACCGCCGCCGCCGCGAAGGTGAACGGCGTGGCGTAGCCGAGGGTCAGGAACGGCAGCGCCGCCCACGTCACGCTGAGCGCCGCGCGCCCCGGCGGCATGCTGTCGGAGGGGACCCTCGGCTCGTACGGCGCTGGGGCGTTCATCTCTCGAGGGTCTCCCGGCCGGATGTGGACGTGAATCGGACTCTAGATCAACAGATCGGTCACGGCAGGGTGAGGATTTCGTGTCCGTCCTCGGTCACCAGCAGCGTGTGCTCGAACTGCGCGGTGCGCCTGCGGTCCTTCGTCACGACCGTCCAGCCGTCCTGCCAGATGTCGTAGTCGTGGGTGCCGAGCGTCAGCATCGGCTCGACGGTGAACGTCATCCCCGGCTCGATGACCGTCGTCGCGTTCGGGTCGTCGAAGTGCGGGACGACGAGCCCCGAGTGGAACGTCGTGCCGATCCCGTGGCCGGTGAAGTCGCGCACCACCCCGTACCCGAACCGCTTGGCGTAGGACTCGATGACCCGGCCGATCACGTTCAGCCGGCGGCCCGGCTTCGCCGCCCGGATGCCGCGCATCATCGCCTCGTGGGTGCGCTCCACCAGCAGCCGCGACTCCTCGTCGACGTCGCCGCAGAGGAACGTCGCGTCGGTGTCGCCGTGGACCCCGCCGATGTAGGCGGTGATGTCGACGTTGATGATGTCGCCGTCGCGCAGGACGGTGTCGTCAGGGATGCCGTGGCAGATCACCTCGTTGATCGAGGTGCACAGCGACTTCGGGAACCCGCGGTAGCCCAGCGTGGACGGGTAGGCGCCGTGGTCGAGCATGAACTCGTGGCCGATGGCGTCCAGTTCGTCGGTCGTGATGCCCGGCCGGACGTGCTTGCCGACCTCCTCAAGCGCCTGCGCGGCGATCTTCCCGGCCACCCGCATCCGCTCGATGACCTCGGGCGACTTGACGTCCGGCTCGCCGGTCTTCGGGCGCTTCTTCCCCACGTACTCGGGGCGCGGGATGCTCGACGGCACCTTGCGCATGGGGGAGACGTTGCCGGGCCGGAGAAGCTGGGTCGTCATAGTGATGGAGTGTAGTCAGCGCGCTCGCGGCAACGAATCCCGTGCCGGGAGCCGGATCGAGAGGAGTGCCGATGGCCGGTGACGACGGCGACTGGTGGTTCTGCCTGAAGCACATGAAGGTCGAGCACGGGCCCGGCTGCCCCGGCAAGGACCGGATGGGCCCCTACGAGTCGGAGAGCGCGGCGGCGGGCGCGCTCGCCCTGGCGCGCGAGCGCAACGAGGCGTGGCGCAAGCAGGACCGCGACGACTGAGCGGCCGTCAGGGCTGGTCGACGACGGGCCCGGTCACCGCGTCCAGGAGTTTGGCGAGGCGGTGCCGGAGCCCGCGCGGCGCCTTCCCCCGCTCCTCCCCGGCGGCCGCGCTGACCAGGTGCTGCGCCCCGTCGAAGGAGATCAGCGCCTCGTCCGGCGGGACGGTCAGCGCCTCGTGCGCGAGGCCCCGCAGGTCCTTGTCGCCGCCCTCCAGCGCGAGGACGGTCGCGCCGACGCGGCGGGCGTCGTCCACCCGTTCCAGCAGCGGGACGGGCGCCTCCTCCTCGGCGACGACGAAGAGCGTCTCGCCGCGCCGGGCCGCCTCCAGCCGCTCCAGCCCGACCCGCAGGTGGGGCGGCGCGTCGGCGGGCGGCGTCCAGCGGACGAGGGTCGGCGCGAGGCCGGGGACGGAGGCGAGGCGGCTCTCGTCGTCCAGGTGGGCGGCGAGGTGCCAGGGGTCGTCGCCGGGCGTGCCGACGAGCAGCAGGCCGCCCGGCGTCCGGGACGTGACGCGCAGCGCCCGGCCGAACTCCCGCGTCCGCTCCAGCCAGCCGGTGGCCGACAGCACCTCACGCAACATGACGATCTGCTCGGCGTCCACGGCCACCATGGTGCCTCAGGAACCGCGCCGGACAAGGGTGTTTTACGCACGCCGGTCCGCGCCGTGCCGCAACCCCGCCGCGCGGCCGCCCCGAGCCCGCCTGGCAGACTCGGCGGCATGACTGAGCAGCCTAAGACGCCCTACGACCTCCCCGACGTGACCGGTCTTTCGATCGGGATCCTCGGCGGCACCGGAGACCAGGGCAAGGGCCTCGCCCGCCGGTTCGCGCTCGCCGGGCACCGGGTGACGATCGGGTCCCGGCGGGCCGACCGCGCCCAGGCGGCCGCCGAGGAGCTGGCCGCGGGCGGGGACCTGCCGGTGTCCGGCGCGGAGAACCCGGCCGCCGCGGGCGGCTCCGACGTCGTGATCGTCGCGGTGCCGTGGGACGGCCACAAGGCCACCCTCGAGTCCCTGCGCGCCGAGCTGGCCGGGAAGGTCGTCGTCGACTGCGTGAACCCGCTCGGCTTCGAGAAGGGGAAGGGCGCGTTCGCGCTGCCGGTCGAGGAGGGCAGCGCCGCCCAGCAGGCCGCCGCCGTCCTGCCGGACAGCCGCGTCGTCGCCGCGTTCCACCACGTGTCCGCCAAGCTGCTGCTCGACCCCGAGGTGGACGGGATGGAGCTGGACGTGCTGGTCCTCGGCGACGACCGCGAGGCGACCGACCTCGTCCAGGCGCTCGCCGGCCGCATCCCCGGCATGCGCGGCGTCTACGGCGGGCGCCTGCACAACGCCCACCAGGTCGAGGCGTTCACCGCGAACCTGATCTCGATCAACCGGCGCTACAAGGCGCACGCCGGGCTGCGCGTCACCGACGTCTAGACGCACTGGACGAAGCAGAAGCACGGGACGAAGGCGCCCGCACGGCCGCGCCGGGGCGAGGGGCGGCCGTGCGGGCGGTCGCCGTCCCGCCGCCCGGGGTGGACCGGCGGCGGGACGTCGGGACGCTCCGGCGGATCAGCTGTAGGAGTGCTCGGGCGCCGGGTAGGCGCCGCTCACGACCTCGTCGGCGTAGCTGCGCGCGGCCTCGCTCAGCAGCGTGTTCATGTCGGCGAACTTCTTCACGAACTTCGCGGTGCGCGGGGTGAGCCCGGCCATGTCCTGCCAGACGAGCACCTGCGCGTCGGTCTGGTTCCCGCCGCCGATCCCGATCGTCGGGATGGACAGCGACGAGGTGACCCGCGCGGCGAGGTCCTCAGGCACGCACTCCAGCACCATGGAGAACGCGCCCGCCGCCTCCAGCGCCTTCGCGTCCGCCATCAGCTCCTCGCCGTCCTGGCCGCGGCCCTGCACCCGGTACCCGCCGAAGACGTTCACCGACTGGGGCGTGAGGCCGAGGTGGCCCATCACCGGGATGCCCGCGGCGACCATCGCCTCGACCTGCGGGACGATCCGCCGCCCGCCCTCCAGCTTGACCGCGTGCGCGCCGGTCTCCTTCAGGAACCGGGTCGCGGCGGCGAGCGCCTCGGGGACGCCCGTCTGGTAGGAGCCGAACGGCAGGTCCGCGACCACCATCGCGCGCTTGGACCCGCGGACGACGGCCGCGGTGAGCGGGATCAGGTCGTCCACGGTGACCGGGATGGTCGAGTCGTAGCCGTACACCACCATCGCGGCGGAGTCGCCGACGAGCAGCACGGGGATCCCGGCCTCGTCGAAGATCCGCGCGGTCATCGCGTCGTAGGCGGTGAGCATCGGCCACTTCTCGTGCCGCTCCTTGGCTGCGGCGATGTCGCGTACGGTGACCCTTCGTCCGCTGGTACCGCCGTAGAGTGCGGCCGGCTGCGCGGGGGGCGCGACAGAAGAAGACATGCGAAACCTCCGGTCTTGAGGCGCCACGGTGGCGTACCCAGACGAGACCGATCGTGCCACTTGAGGAACGAAACGGAAAGGCCCCGCCATTCCCGGATCGGACGGACCCGGAGGTCCGCGCTGGCGCGCGAGCGCCCGGAATGTGGCCGGGGGAGGCATATACCGGTCGGATTTCGACGTGGTAGGTGTGATCTTCTCCCCTTGAAACCGTGTCATGCCTCATACTGTCGCTGGGTAGTGCTGAGACGACCGGCTGTCTGGGAGCGCGTCAGGTGAGATCCGTGATGGCGCCGCGAGGCGATGCGCCCGCCGCCGATTCCGCGTCCCGGACCCTCGTCCTGGGCATCGACGGAACGCGGCGGATCGTGCAATGCGGTCCGAACGCCAGGGCCGTCCTCGGCCGCGCCCCCGAGGAGCTGATTGGCCGTCCGGCCACCGAGCTGGTCGGGGACGAGGCCAAGGCCGAGCTTGAGGCGCTGCTGGAGTCCAGCGACGCGGGCCAGGAGCGCACCGGCGTCCTGACCGTGCTGCGCGGCGACTCCTCGACCACCGAGGCGGTGGTCACCGCCCAGCCCCTGGTCGGCGGCGACTCGGCGACCACCCGCTCGGCGCTGCTGTTCGTCCGCGTGGCGCTGCCGCCGAGCGAGCGCTACCAGGACCCGGCCCTCATGCGCCGCGCCCTGATGGACGACCAGCTCACCCGGTTCGGCGCGTCCCTCGACCTCGACCAGTCCGCGCGCGGGCTCGTGGAGGTCGTCGTCCCGCACTACTGCAACGCCGCGTCGGTGCTGGTGCTGGAGAGCCTCGTCGCCGCCGACGAGGTGCACGCCGAGTCCGGCTCGGCGGTGCTGCGCCGCATCGCGGTCACCTCCGACGACGGCAACGCCGCCTGGACGTCCACCTTCCCCGTCGGCGAGGTGCTGGTGTTCCCGGAGGGGACGCCGTACCGCAAGGTCATGGACACCGCCCGGCCCGTCCACCTGCCGCACATCGACCTCGACGCCGCGTCCGAGATCGGCCGGCTGTGGCGGCGCGGCCCGGCGGGCGAGCTGCTGTCCAACGTGTCGATGGTGCTGCTGCCGATGATCGCCCGCGACACGCTGCTCGGCTTCATCGCCTGCACCCGCGTCCCCGGGTTCCGCAAGTTCGACGCCTACGACGTCGAGATCGGCATGGAGTTCGCGGCCCGCGCCGCCATCGTGATCGACAACGCCCGGCTGTTCAGCCGGGAACGCGCCACCGCGCTCGCGCTCCAGCGCAGCCTGCTGCCGAACCGGCTGTCCGCGCCGTCCTCGGTCGAGGTCCGGCACCGCTACCTGCCGGGCAGCAAGCTCGTCGAGGTCGGCGGCGACTGGTACGAGTCGATCGCGCTGCCCGGCGCCCGCGTCGCCCTCATCGTCGGGGACGTCGCCGGGCACGGCGTCCGCGCCGCCGTCACCATGGGACGGCTCCGCACCGCCCTGCACACGCTCGCCAACCTGGAGCTGCCGCCCGCCGACGCCCTGCACGTCATGCACGAGCTGATGATCGAGCTGGGCGAGCAGGAACCGCACTTCGCGACCTGCGTCTACGCGGTGTACGACGCGACCACCGGCACGATCGAGATCGCCTCCGCCGGGCACCTGCCGCCGCTGCTCGCCGGGCCGAACGGCGACAACGAGTACCTGAAGGTCCCGCCCGCCCCGCCGCTCGGCGTCGCGGGCGGCGCCGCGATCGAAAGCCGCGAGTTCACCGTCGAGGACGGCAGCCTCTTCGTCATCTACACCGACGGCCTCGTCGAGAACCGGGGCCGCGACATCGACGACGGCCTCGCCCGGCTGCAGCAGATCTTCGGCCCCGACTCCGTCGACCGCTCCATGGAGGACCTCGCGAAGGCCACCCTCGCCGGGGTGTACGCCGACCAGCACCGCGACGACATCGCCGTCCTCATCGCCCGGCTCCGCCGCCTCCCCGAAGACCGCTACGCCTCCTGGACCCTGCCCGCCGACCCGGCGGCCGTCCGCCGCGCCCGCGGCCTCGTCCGCTCCCGCTTGGAGGAGTGGGGCCTGGAGGAGCTCGACTACACGACCGAGCTGCTGGCCTCCGAGCTGATCACGAACGCGCTCCGGTACGCGCCCGGCCCCATCGAGCTGCGCCTGCTCCTGGAGCGGACGCTCGTATGCGAAGTCCTGGACCGGTCCGCGGCGCTGCCCCGGCTGCGCCGCGCCGAGGACGACGACGAGAACGGCCGCGGCCTCCTCGTCGTCAGCCAGCTCGCCCACCGCTGGGGCACCCGCCGCACCGCCGCCGGCAAGGTCGTCTGGTGCGAGCAGATCGTCCCCGGCGTCGACCCCGACGCCTCCGAGATGGTCCAGGGCTGGCCCGGTGAGACCTGGCCCGGCGAAAGCCACCACCGGGAGTAGGGGTCAGGCGGGCGGGCCGTCGTCCAGCAGGGCCGTCTGGATGAGGCGCGGCTTCTCCCCGCGGCGGATCCAGCGGGCCCGGCCGGGCGGCAGCACGTCCGCGTACACGCGGGGCAGCAGCTGGCCCTCCGAGCGGTCGCCGGACATCACGAGCACGCCGCAGCCGACCTCCCGCACCGCTTGGACGAGCGGGTCGTACAGGCCGCGGGACGCGCCCGCGACACGGCGGGCGATCACGAAATGGACCCCGATGTCCCGCCCGCTCGGGACGAACGGGACGAACGGCGCCAGCGGCTGCTGCCCGGCCGTGGTGAGCAGGTCGTAGTCGTCCACGAGCACGACGACGCGCGGTTCCCGCGAGGTCGCGCCCGCGCCGTCGGCGTCGTCCGGCATCCGCTCGTCCAGCTCCTTGGCCACGCCCTCCGCCAGCCCGGCGCAGACGCGCGGGGTCGAGCCGTAGCCGCCGAGATAGGGCTCGGGGACGAGGTCCCGCAGCGAGCGCCTCGGGTCCATCACGGCGAACACGAGCTCGCCGGGCCGGTACCGGTCCATCAGCCCGCGCGCCACCAGCCGCAGCAGGTTCGACTTGCCGCAGCCGGCGTCGCCGAGCACGAGGAGGTTCTGGTCCTCGCCGAACAGGTCGACGGCCACCGGGTCGAGCGCCCGCTCCTCCACGCCGACCGGGACGCGGCGGGGCTCGTCCGGCGGGGCGGGCAGGGTGTGCGCGGGCAGCCGGTCGGGCAGCATCCGCACGGCCCGCGCCCGCGCCCCGGACCAGGCGCGGCGCACGAGGCGCACCGTCGACTCCGCCGCGTCGCCGAGCGCGGACGGCTCCGGCACCTCGCCGAGCACGGGCAGCGCCACCTGCCCGAACAGCCGGGCGTCGGTGAGCGCGCGGCCGGGCTGCCCCGCGCCGATGGCCGCGGCGAGCCCGCGGTCCACCGCCGAGTCCGCCGGGTCGTTCAGCCGCAGCTCCACGCGCTGGCCGAAGGTGGCCTGCACCGCCATCCGCACGTCGTTCCAGCGCAGCATCCCGGCGACGACGTGGACGCCGTACCCGCCGCCGCGCTGCAGCAGGTCGATGACCATGTCCTCGATCTCCTCGAAGTCGCCGCGGACCGCGCCGAACCCGTCCACGACGAGGACCACGTCGGCGCACGGCAGCTCCGGCACCCGCCCGGCCGCGTGCATCCGCCGCAGCCGCTCCGGCCCGTCGATGCCGCGCAGCCGGAACACCTCCTGGCGGTGCTCCAGCATGCCGTGCACCTCCTCGACCGTCCGCCGCACCCGGTCCCGGTCGGTGCGGCCCGCGATCCCGCCGACGTTCGGGAGCCGCTCCAGCGACTGCAGCCCGCCGCCGACGAGGTCCAGCCCGTACACCGCCGCCTCGGCGGGGGAGTGCGTGAGCGCGAGCGACAGGACGAGCGTGCGCAGCAGCGTCGTCTTGCCCGTCTGCGGCCCGCCGATGACGGCGACGTGGCCGCCGGACGCGGACAGGTCCAGCCGCCACACGCCCTGCCACTGCCTGCGCGCGTCGTCCAGCAGCCCGATCGGGACCCGCAGCGGCGCCGCCGGGCCGGGCAGCCGCAGGCCGTCGCCGCCGACCGTCACCACCCCGCACGCCCCGTCCAGCGTCGTCACCGGGGGGAGCGGCGGCAGCCAGATCGTCTGGACGCGGCGGCCGTGCCGGGACAGGCCGCGGACCATCACGTCGAGCAGCGTCGGCCCCGACGTCCGCTCCGGCAGCCGCGCCTCCCCGGCGGAACGCCCCTCGTCCTCAGGCTTCGGCGGGTCTGCGACCGGGTAGGGGCGGACGCGCGGCCCGTCCGCCGCCTCCTCGTCCTCCGCCTGGCCGCGGTACGGCCCGGACACGTACCCGCCCTTGAACCGCGTGTACACGCTCGTGTCGACCTTCAGGTAGCCGAAGCCGGGCAGCGCGGGCAGGTGGAAGGCGTCCGGGGTGTCGAGGACGGTGCGGCTCTCCTCCTCCGAGAACGTGCGCAGCCCGATCCGGTACGACAGGTAGGTCTCCAGGCCGCGCAGCTTGCCGCTCTCGATGCGCTGGCTCGACAGCAGCAGGTGGACGCCGATGCTCCGCCCGATCCGCCCGATCGAGAGGAACAGCTCGATGAAGTCGGGCCGCGCGGTCAGCAGCTCACCGAACTCGTCGATGATGACCAGCAGGTGCGGCAGCGGCGGCAGGTCCGGCCGTTCGGCCCGGCGGTGCTCGTAGTCGCCGATGTTCGCGATGTTCCCCGCGTCCCGCAGCGCCTGCTGGCGGCGCTGCACCTCGCCGGACAGGCTGGCGTGCACCCGCTCGATCAGCCCCGCGTCGTCCTCCAGGTTCGTGATCACCCCGGCGACGTGCGGCAGCGACCGGAACGGCGCGAACGTGGCGCCGCCCTTGTAGTCGACGAGGATCATGCCGACCCGCTCGGGGGAGTGCGCGCACGCGAGCGCCAGCACCAGCGTGCGCAGCAGCTCGCTCTTCCCGGACCCCGTCGCGCCCACGCACAGGCCGTGCGGCCCCATGCCGAGGCTCGCCGCCTCCTTCAGGTCGAGGACGACGGGGCGGCCCGCGTCGTCCAGCCCGATCGGGACCCGCAGGAACGCGCGCTCGCCGCGCGGGGCCCACAGCCGCGCCACGTCCGGGTCGGCCGGATCGTCGACGCCGGCGAGCGACGGGAAGCCGACGTCGCCGCCCTGCGCCGCCGCCTCGTCCGCCGACTCCCGCGACAGCCGCAGCGGCGCCAGCATGCGGGCCAGGCCGTCCAGCATCCCGTCCGGGACGTCGTCGACCGTGCCGCTCATCCGCACCGGCGCAGGGCCGCGCAGGTCGGTCACCTCCACCCGGTCGCCGTCCACCACGATCCGGACGCGCACGTCGCCCGGCTCGTGCGACCGCCGCTCCACGAGGTGCACGACGGTGACGGCGAGGTCCGCGACCGGGATCGACTCGTCCGGCCGGACGAGGTCCGCCGCCACCTCGCCGTGGGTGTCGTGCACGATCACCAGCCTGCGCCGCGTCGCGGGGGCGTCCCGGGCGCCGAGGCCGCGGCGCACCTCCGCCGCGAGGTCGGTGCGCGCCCGCAGGTCGTCGGCCAGCACCGCGGCCAGCCGCAGCGGGCTCGTCGCGGTGAGTCGCACCGGCACGCCGCCGTCGCGCCGGTCCGGGTCCAGCGCGTGCGGCAGCCATTTCAGAAAGGCCCAGCGGGCCAGGTGCGGGCCGCCGTAGGCGAGCGCGACCTCCTCCGGCGCGTGGAACGCGGTGAGCTGCGCAAGCAGCGCCCGCATCAGCCGCAGCGCGTCCTCCCGGGTCCCGATCACGCTGACGTCGCCCGCCATGTCCAGCGGCACGGTGAGCGGCATGTCCGGCGCCATCCGGAACCGCTCGACCAGGGCGTTCGCCTCCGAGAGCATGAACGGGTCGGTCGGCGCCAGCGCCGTCCCGCGCTCCGCGACCGCCAGCGGATGGCCCGGCACCAGCCCGGACCCGACGCGGACGCGGAGGAAGTCGCCGTGCCGCCGCCTGCGCTCCCACAGCCGCGCCGGGTCGCGGACGACGTCGTACAGCGCTTCCGGAGGCGGGTCCAGCACCCGCGCCTCGGCCCGTGCGGCCCGCTCCCGCTCGGCGAGCTCCTCCCGCAGCTCCTCCAGGTACTCCAGGTACCGTTCCCGCTGGTTCCGCCGCTGCCGCGACACCTGCCCCCGCCGCGACAGCAGCAGCGCGCCGCCCGCCGCCATCGCGACGACCAGCATCACCGCGCCCAGCCCGATGAACGCGGGGTTCCGCATCACCGTCATGATCGTCAGCGACCCCATCATGCCGACCATCGGCAGGATCGCCATCAGCTGGGAGCCGGTGCCGCCCGCCTCCGGCAGCGTCGGCGGCGCCTCCACCTGCCGCGGCTCCGGCGGCGCCGGAGTGTGCACGGTCCGCGCCGGCCGGTGCACGACCCGGGTGGTCACGCCGGTCCCCTCAGCGTGGACACGATCCGGGCGAACTCCTCCCACCCCTCCGGGCCGTCGCTCAGGTCGTACCACCTCGCCCGGCCGGACGTCCCCGCGCCGATCTCCGCCTGGGCCTCGGGCCCGACCGCCATTCCCACCGGGACGGGCAGCCCCGCCCAGCGCGGCTCCGCGGTGAGGTCGGGCCGTCCCGGGATCCGCTGCGCCAGCACCGACACGAGGGAGAAGCCCGCGTCCAGCCGTTCGACGAGGCTCCGCACGTCGGGCTCGCGTCCCACCCCGAGCGTGACGGCCTCCTGGACGCCCGACGTCGTGCGCGTCACCGTCATCGTGCCGACCGCCGCCTCGCCGACGAACACCAGCCAGGTGGACAGCGGCGCCCGGTCGCGGCACAGCCTCGTCAGCCGCTCCACGTTCCACGCGGTCCCCGCGGGCTCGGACGTGCCCCACCCGGCCGGCGGGGCGCCGTCGAGCTCCTCGCACATCACCTGCGCGACGACCCCGACGTTCAACGTGTCGTAGGCGGTGTGCCGGACCGTCGCGTTGACGAGGAACTGCGTGCCGTCCGGGGCGGCGCCGTTGAAGGCGTCGGCCGTGCCGCCGTCCGGGGCGAAGGCCGCGCCGTCCCACGCCAGCGTCGCGCCGGAGAACCCGTCGTAGTAGCCGCCCCCCGGGTTCGTCACGACCCAGCGGCAGTCCGGGCCGGTGAGCGCCAGCCGCAGCGGGAGCGTCAGCCTCGCGTGCGCGGGCGTGACGACCTGCACCCCCTTGCCCGCCTCGGCGCACAGCCGGATCGCCTCCGCCATCCACGACGACAGCGACACGACGGGCCGGTTCTGCATCACCACCCCGACCCGCTCCGACACCACGTCGATCACCGGCGGCGTCATGTCGCGCGCCTGACGTACTCCGGGTCGCCCGTCCACACCACCCCGCCGAGCCGCTGGACGAGCCGCGCCGCGAACCGTAAGGCCACGACCTCCGACCCGTCCCGGAACTCGTCGCCGCGCGCCTCCACCCACCACACCGGCGCCGCCACCTCCCCGACCTCCGGCCCGAGCAGCCGGGTCAGCTCGCCGGCGACCTCCACCAGCACGGGCGTCTCGACGGTCACCACCGTCCGCCCGTCGTCATCGCACAACCGCAGCGCCCCGCCCCCGGCCTCGCCCTGCACCCGCCACTCGCCACCGGCCGCGACCAGCCCCGCCACGACCGCCGCCGCATCCGGCTCCACCGCCACCAACGCGACAACATCCTTGGTCACGGGCCCCGCCCCCTTCACCGACCTCGGTCCGCTCCGACCGCTCTCTCGCCGGTCGCGCGCGCCCGCCCCGGCATCGCGGTCAATCGCCTAGTCCGCTTCGCCTGCCCCGGCCTCGTCGATCTTCTGCCGGAGCCAGCCGGGAACGTGCTCGTCATCGCGCGGAAAAATCTTGAGGTCGTTGACATATGTCAGGGGCACCGGGTCGAATCCGATCTCCGATCCGAAGTCGGGCTCGTTGTCGTAGTCGAAGTCGACGCTGTACCGAGTCGGTCGCCGGATCACATATCTCGCGGTGAACCAGGTCCCTTTTCCCGGCTGGTACATGCCGGTGCGGAGTTCCCGCAACTTCCTGCGCACCGGTCCCGGCGGGTCGAGATCAAGGACCGACCCGTCGTCCAGGAGTGCTTCGAGTTGGGTGCTGGTCAGTTCGGCGGTGGCCCCGATCGTGTAACGAATTTCAGACCAGTTGGGCGGCGCCACCTCAAGTAGGGCGCCGCCGACTTCGCGCAGGACCTGATCTTGCTCCGGCGGTGACATCGCACCCTTGTCAACCATGATCATTCCGATCGGACGTTATCCCATGGACGGCATGTTGTCGTAGGTTATCGTGCGTGCCGGCAGGTCGTCGACCTTGTACCGGATGCTGATCTCCGTCGGCACTCTGCCGCCTCCTGGATAATGTGCCTGTATGGCGAAATGCACCCTCGGTGGATGCGGTCTGTCCAGGATGGCGATGAGGTATTCTTCCATTTTTCGGTAATTGTTGAGCGGCGTCGTTCCCTTCTGCGCCTGATTGAGTTTCTCCAGCATCGCGACCAGATTGATGCGCTCGCCGGGGCCGCCGAGGGCGGTTCCGATAAGGTGCCCGCCGTTCCACTTGACATCATGGTAGAGCTGCACCTCGTGTGCCATGGGAAGGCGGCCGTGCTCAGCCTCGAAATTGTCGAGGATCTGCTGGTTGAGTTTCCGGTACTCGGCGGCTCCCTCGTAGCCGGCGTTGCGCTGGTCCGTGGTCATGCGGCGCGCGTCGTCCGAGCCGGGGTGGTGCAACTGGCCCTCGGCGCTGACCGTCCGCCCGTGGTGGTCGGTGTGGAAGACCCAGTTGTCGTCCACGTGGTACTCGGCGTTCGGGAGGGGGTTGCGCAGGTCCGGCCGCCATTTGCCCACGCTGCGGGACCACGTGTGGACCTCTCTGATCACCCCGTGGTCGTCGGTGATGAAGACGCCACGGTACCGGCCGCCCTGGTCCGTGACGATGTACCGCTTGTTGGCCTCGAGTTCGACGCCCGCTCCGAAGGGCTTGCTCCGCTTCGGGGACAGGGGGTCCTTCTTCTCGATGACCTGGTCTTCCGGAGTGCGGCCGTGGCCGCCGCTCGACGGGTCATGGGGTGGTCCGCCGTGGCCGTGGGGCGGGACGGGGGAGCCAGGGTCGTGCGGGGGCCCGCCGAGATCGCCTTCGCGCGGGCCGCCCAGGTCGCCGTGGTGGGTGGTGCCGGGGCCGTGGGCGGGCCCGTGCGGGGCGGTCTCGGGGATCGGCCGCGACGGGTCGTGGACGGTGTTGGTGATTTCGCCGGGGCGGGCTCCGGCCATTTCGGGGGTGCGGCTGTTGCGGACCTGGAACTCGGCGTCCAGGCGGTGTTCGCGTTGGACCCATTCGGGGATGCGGTCGGGGATGTCCGCGTGGTGGACGGGCCGGTAGGGCACGGGATCCGGATGGCGCCACGGGACGGTGATCTTGGGGATCCCGACCTTGACCTTGCCGGTGAAGTCGCCGATCTTGCCGGTGAGCTGGGCGGCGATGTCGGAGACCTTGGGGAGCTTCGCGGCGGTGCGGATGCTGAGGCTGACCGGGTCGACGACGTCGCCGACCCGCGCGCCGGCGCGGCTCAGCTTGCCGAGTTTGCCGGCGCTGCCCGCCTTGCCGACGGGGACGATCGTCGTCACGACGTTGTAGAGGGTGTTGCCGAAGGCGCGGGCGGGATCCTGCTTCCAGCGGTCCCAGGCGACGAAGCTCTTGCCGAACCCCTTCCACGTCTCGAAGACCTTGTGCCGGACGGACGGGACCATCATCGCGACCGGGCCGACCAGCGGGAGCGCGGGGAGCCCGAGCGCCATGATGCTCTTGTAGGCGTCCCACCATTTGCCGGGGGAGGTGACGAGGTTCCAGATGCCGGACGCGTCGCCCCACAGGCCGTCGCCGAAGAAGCCCTTGAACAGGGACACGCCGCCGTTCCACATGTCCTCGTACCAGGGCAGGTCGGCTTTTTCGGGGGAGCCCCAGGGCCGTTCCCCGCCGCCCTTGCCGGTGGGTAAGGCGGGAGCGGTCCCGCCGTATGCGGAGTAGATGCTCTGGGCGGCCTTCTCCTGCGCGTTCTGGAACGCGATCGCCTGGGCGTCGACGGCGTTGATCAGGTCGTTGTTCTGGCGGACCAGGTCTTTGTTCTTCTGCCAGTCGTCGTCCTCGGCGTAGGTCTTGTTGACGAAGGTCACGGCCTGCATGTAGAGGCCGGTGAGCCTGTTCTTGATCACTCGCGTTTCGGCGGCATAGGTGGTCAGCGCGCCGGTGACCTTCTCCAATTGGCCCGCGAACATGGCGGAGTCGTCGCGGACGGCGGTGGTGGCGGAAAAGAGCCGGTCGGCTTCGGGCGCCTTGTAGAAGGCGGAAAGGCCCTGCCAGGTGCTGTGGACGTCAGCGCCCGCGTCGCGGATTCCGGTGGCGGCCTTCTTCAGGTCATGGGCCTCGGCCTCGACCACGTCCGGTTGGACCTTGGCCATGATGGCGAGAACC
The DNA here is from genome assembly GCF_001552135.1 of Actinomadura chibensis NBRC 106107. Classification (GTDB taxonomy): domain Bacteria; phylum Actinomycetota; class Actinomycetes; order Streptosporangiales; family Streptosporangiaceae; genus Spirillospora; species Spirillospora chibensis. Next base: position 100,285 of record NZ_BCQP01000004.1, read on the forward strand.
TGGTCCGGGACGATCATCAGCGGTCCGGAGTTCCCGCGGCCATCTCATGGTCACCGCGTATGTAGGCGGTGGTGGCCTTGGCGGCGGCCTCCAGGGTGTGCTGGGTGCGCTGGGCGATTCCGTTCAGCGTCGTCTGATGGTGCTGGACGAATCCCTGCAGGGCCTGGGCGACGCGCGGGCTGCCGGTGGCCTCCGCCGCGTCCCGCGAGCCGGTCACGAAGGTCTTGACGTGTTTCTCCATCGGCTTGAAAGCCGCCCCCGTCCGATTGATCACACTTTGCACGCCTTGTGGATCTATGTCCCAGGCCGTCATGCACACCCCCATCGTCGGGCCGGTACGACGGCCACTGTAGGAGTCGAGTGCGACAAAAGTGGGACATGACGGGAATTGGATGGGATAAAACCACCGATTTGTGTAACAGGATTCTGACCGGCGGTCAGAATCACAGTGCGCGGCGGAGCGCCTCGGCGGCGATGGCGATGGCGGTGACCCGGGTCGTGTAGGCCAGCCGCGACGGGTTCACGGTGGTGCCGACGGCCAGGTGCCGGTCGTAGTTCAGCGCGACCGCGTCCGCGCCGACCTCGCGCAGGATCTCCCGGGCGCGGCGCACGATCGGCGGCGGCCGCCCGCCGAGGGGGCTGCGGACGGTGAACACGACGAGGGTGCGGGCCACCAGCCCGCGCAGGTCGCCGGAGCCGAGCCAGTCGAGCGCCCGGCCCGCGTTCGCCGCGCCCTCGGCGGTGGCCGGCGTGACCAGCACCTGCGCGTGCGCGGCGGCGAGGACCTCGCGGTGCAGCCGCGTCTGCACGCCGGGGCCGCAGTCGGCGACCGTGACGCCGAAGAAGCGGCTGAGGGGGAGGCCCGCCGCGCGGTAGAGGGCCGCGTCCAGCCTGGCGTCCCCGACGCCGCGCGTCCCGGGCAGGGCCCAGAGCCGTTCGGTGAGCCGGAACAGGTGCGGCTGGACGGCGTCGAACGGCGCCGTCCCCAGGCCCTCGTGCGCGAGGTCCGCCAGCGCCGGGCCCGGGGGGACGCCGAGCCGCAGCGGCAGCGAACCGAGCAGCGGGTCGAGGTCGAGGGCGAGCACCCGGTCCTGCCGGTGGCGGGCGAACACCGAGGCCATGAGCGCGGCCACCGTGCTCTTCCCCGAGCCGCCGCGGACGCCCGTCACCGCGATGCGCCGGCCGGTCGTGACGGGGTGGCCGAGCCAGCGGCCGTGCTCGGCGAGGGCCTGGACGTCGTCGGCCGCCCGGAACGGCCGGGCGGCGCCGCGGCCCAGCCTGCGCAGCAGGGGATCCCCGTGCGCGTCGAGGCGGACGAGGTCGTCCGGCACCGGATCGCGCCGGGGTCCGTCCCGGCCGGGGTCGACCAACCCGCTCCCTTCAGAAGGTGTCCAGCAGGCGGTCGACCGTGCCGAGGGTCCCGGCCGCGACCGGGACGATCGCCACGACGGCGACCGCCTCCACCCGGTTCGCGACGCGGCGCAGCCGGGCCCGGACGTGCTCGGGCTGGTCGAAGCCCAGCGCGGCGACGGGGATCGCCAGTCCCGCCAGCAGGACGCCGAGCGCGGGCCACACGCCCCAGGACGTCTCGTCGGCGCAGCGCACGGCCAGCCCGATGGTGATCGCGGCGGCCGCGGTGAGCAGGGCGCTCTTCTGCACGACGAGCGGGAACATCCGCGCGCGGCTCGCCACGACCACGGCGAGCAGGCCCGCGAGCGCGCAGGTCCAGCCGTCGAAGCGCGACAGCGCGCCGAGCCCGGCGGCGGCCGCCGCGACCGCCACCGCCACGGTCGCGAACACGAGGCTGCGGTGCGCGTCGTCGAAGGCGGACACCACGTCGCCCCGCCGGACGGGCTCGCCCGCGCCGCGCCGGTCGTCCAGGGACGTCAGCCCGGACGCCGTCAGCGCCAGCCGCAGCACGGTGCTCAGCAGGACGACGCACACCGGCGCGAGGACCGCGGCGGTGCGGGGCGCGTCGAGGCCGACGGCGCCGCAGCCCCCGCCGACCAGGGCGAGCGCGGCGGCCGGACCGGCGCCGATGACGCCGCCCCGGCCGAGCGGGGTGGCGAGGCCGAGGACGAGGAGGAGGACCGCCGCGGCGAGCCCGAGGCCCGCCCACCGCGCCCACTCCGGCCAGTCCAGGTGGTCGGCGGCGGACCAGAGCGCGACCGCCCCGGCGGCGCCGCCGCCGAGGACGAGCGCGGTGCCGAGCGGCTCCCGCCCTGCCGCGCCGGTGGCGAGCCCGCAGAGCAGCAGCAGCGCGGCGACGGCGGCGGCCGCCCCGGGCGCGGCCCCGCCGGTCAGGGTCCCGCGCAGGACGAGGGCGAGCGCGGCCGACATCGCCGCGAGGGCGGCGGTGGAGTACCAGCGGACGGCGGCCGGGCCCCACCGCCACAGCCGGCCCTCCAGCGCGTCGCCGACCACCTCGGGGACCTCGTGGACGACCGGGGCCGGCAGGGGCTCGTCGGCGCGGACGAGGCGCAGCACCGCGCCGTCCGGGATCCGCCGGTCGGCGAGGCTGGCGCCCGGGTCGAGGACCTCCCCGGCCGTCGTGACGAGGTGCCGCAGCCGCGGCGGGTGCTGGACGGTGTCGCCGAGCAGTTCCAGTACGTCCGGCATGAGCGCGCCGATCGGCTCGCCCGCCGGCAGCACCAGGTCGACGCGGCGTCGCTCGCCGACCAGGGTCACGCGGCTCCACGCGGGCATGGCGTCCTTCCTCGGTAGGGTCACCGCTCATCGGCGGTCACCGCGGCACGGCCGGGGCGGCGAGGCGGTCGAGGTAGCCGTCCCGCAGCAGCAGCCAGATCGTGGGCAGCGCGGGCGGACGGGGGAGCAGCCCGGCCTCGACCGTGAACCGCACTCCGCCGCCGGGGCCGCCCGGCGCGGGCGGCGACAGCGCGGCGGTCACCGTGAACGCCCTGGCGACCCGGTACCGGTGGTAGCCGGACGGGCTCCGCCGCGCGACGGGCGGCAGGCCCCGCCGGGCGAACGGGACGCCGGACGGGAACAGCACCGACCCGCTCTCCTGCCCGAACGCGTCGACCGCCGTGCCCGGTGCCAGCGGGTAGGCGACCGGGGCCCCGCCGCCGGCGGCGATCCTGGCGCGCGCGTCGGCGGCGAGCGCGGCGGCGCGCGCCGCGGCGTCGCGTTCCGCCGCCGGGTCCAGCGTCTGGACGGGGCGCCGCTGCTCGCGCGCGCCGCCGACCAGCTCCCCGTACAGCCAGCGGCACGCCTCGTCCTCGGTGGCGAACTCGGCGGCGACGCGCGCCCGCTCGAACTCCACGACGCCGCCGCTGAACGCGCGGGCGCCGCGCGCTATGACGTAGTAGCCGGTCGTCGTCCCGGCGGGAGGGCGCGGCCGGTCCGGCAGGACGAAGAGGTCCGCCGGAACCCGGGCGCGGGCGAGCGCGAGGCGCAGCCGCTGGAACGTGACCGCGGTGCCCACCCAGTCGGCGGGCACCGGCGCGCCCTCGGTCCCGCCGGGCACGGCGGGCTGCGCCTGCGCGGCCTGCCGCCGGTCCTGCTCGCGCAGCCGCGACCGCAGGTACGACCAGCCGACCGCGCCCGCGCACAGCACCGCCGCGACGCACAGGCCCGCGACGACCTTCATCAGGTTCTCGTCGAAGGTGCGGCGGGTGCGCTGCGGCCCGAACAGCAGGGCGTCGCGGAGCCGGCGGCGCCGCACCGCCACCGATTCCAGCAGCTGCGTGTCGTAGTCGCGTACCAACGCCGCCTCAGCCGGATGTGACCGCGCCCCGGCGCGGCGCCCGGGTCAGATGCCCTGGACGGCCGCGCTCGCCTTGCTCAGCGTCGTGCCCGCGATCTCGTCGTTCTTCTCCAGCGTCGCCTTCACCAGCCGGATGATCTCGCGGGTCTCGTTGGCCGCGTTGTGCCACTTGAGCTCCTTCGCGCGGTACTCGTCCGACACGCCGGTGGCCTCGAAGTCGGCGAGAGCGGCCTTGACGTCGGTGTCCCGTGTGCCGATCAGCTGCTCCAGCCGCCCCACGATCCGCTGGATGTTGGCCTGGGCCTCCGCCGAGGCGCCGGTGTCGTAGCTGCGCCGTCCGGTGTCTCCCACGTTCGGGTCCTTCCTCGGGTCCGACGGGTGTCAGGCGCGGAACTTCGCGCCGTCGAAGTTGGCGGCCGACATCGAGCGCCGGCCCTCGTCCGCCATCTCCTGATCGCCGGACGCGAACGCCTTCTCCATTCCGAGCTGCCCGGTGTTCACCCTGTTCAGGCCACCTTTCAGATCAGCGATGATCTGGTCAGAGTGCGCCTTGAAATTGTCGAACGCCGCTTTTCCCGCACCATTGAACCTGCCCGCCAGCGGCTCGGCCGCCACGATCAGCTCCTTGACCAGCGCGGCGAGCTCCTCGCCGCGGTCCCCGGTGTTCCTGGCCAGCGTGACCAGCGTTTCCTGCCCCTGATCCCAGCGTCCCACGGTCCCCTCACCTGCCCCGTCGGTGTGTCCTTCATGTCTAGGTTCCCGGTGAAATCGCCAATGACGATAGTCGGTTCCCGTCCGCGTCGTGGCCGGAGCTGACAGAAGGACCGGGGAATATCCCGGTTTCGGTCCGGTGAAACTAGCGCTCGCGCCAGGCGTTGGTTATGGGGAGGCGGCGGTCGCGGCCGAAGTTCTTCGGAGTGATCTTGGGGCCGGGCGGGTACTGGCGGCGCTTGTACTCGGCGATGTCGACCAGCCGGATGACGCGGTCGACGAGGGCGGGGTCGTGCCCGGCGGCGAGGAGGGCGGCGCGGCCCATGTCGCGTTCGACGTAGTCGGTGAGGAGCGGGTCGAGGACGGTGTACTCCGGCAGGCTGTCGACGTCGCGCTGGCCGGGGCGCAGCTCGGCGGACGGCTCCTTCCGGATGATCGCCTCCGGGATCGGCTCCTCGGCGAACAGGTGCAGGAACGGCGACGACTTCCCCGCCTGGGTGTTGCGCCAGCGGGCCAGCTCCCAGACGGTGAGCTTGAAGACGTCCTTGATCGGGCCGAAGCCGCCCGCGGAGTCGCCGTAGAGGGTGGAGTAGCCGGTGGCCAGCTCGCTCTTGTTGCCGCCGGTCAGGACGAGGTGCCCGTGCTCGTTCGACATGGCCATCCACACGTTGGCGCGGATCCGGGCCTGGAGGTTCTCGGCGGCGAGCCCGTGCAGGTCGAGCTGCTCCTCGAACGCCTCGACCATGCGCGCGATGGGGACGGTCCGCGCGTTCAGCCCCTGCCGCTTGACGAGCTCCTCCGCGTCGACGACCGAGCCCTCGGAGGAGTAGCGGCTCGGCAGCAGGATGACGTGCACGTTCTCCGGGCCGATGGCGTCGGACGCGAGCGTCGCGACGAGCGCGGAGTCGATGCCGCCGGACAGGCCGAGCACCACCGAGCGGAACCCGTTCTTGCGGACGTAGTCGCGCGTCCCGAGGACGAGCGCCGCGTACACCTCGGCGAGGTCGTCGAGGGGCTCGGCGACGGTCTGCGGCTCGACCGGGTAGGCGGGCAGCGGGTCGGGCGACAGGACGAGCCGGTCGACGGTGATCGTGGTGCCGTCCAGCGCGTCGACGGGGGTGCGGCCCGGCTCGGCGGACGGGTCGGCCGCGGGCAGCGCGAGGTCGGACACGAGGAGGTGCTCGGTGAACTGGGGCGCGCGGGCGAGCGGCGTGCCGTCCGCGCCGACGATGACCGAGTCGCCGTCGAAGACCAGTTCGTCCTGGCCGCCGACCATGTTGACGTAGGCGAGGGCGCAGCCCGCCTCGCGGGCGCGCCGGGCGCACAGGTCGAGGCGGACGTCGTCCTTGTTCCGCTCGTACGGGGACGCGTTCAGCGCGAGCAGCAGCCCGGCCCCGGCGGCGCCGGTGACGCTGACCGGGCCGCCGTCCTGCCAGAGGTCCTCGCAGACGACGGTCGCGACGTCCACGCCGTGCACCCGGACGACGGGCAGCCGGTCGCCGCGCACGAAGATCCGGTACTCGTCGAACACGCCGTAGTTCGGGAGGTGGTGCTTGGCCGAGCGGACCAGCACCTCGCCGCCGTGGAGCCAGGCGGCCGCGTCGAGCGGGGCGCCCGCGGGCTGGCCCGAGCGGACGAGGCCGACCGTGCGGCGGTCGAGGTAGCCGGTGACGACGGGCAGGCCGCCGAGGCCCTCGTCGGCGAGCCGCCGGGCGAGCGCCGCGAGGGCCCGCTGGGACGCCTCGACGAACGACGCGCGGAGCGCGAGGTCCTCCACCGGGTAGCCGGTCAGCGCCATCTCGGGGAAGGCGACCAGGTGCGCGCCCGCGTCGGCGGCGCGCCGCGTCCACTGCACGATCTTGTCGGCGTTGCCGCCGAGGTCGCCGACGGTCGGGTTCACCTGCGCGAGCGCGATCCTGAGCTGTGCCACGGTCCAAGGATAGATCGCGCGAACCCGTTTCGTCACTCTGACGAAAAGGCGGCCGCCAGCGCGGCGGCGCGGCGCCGCCGGATCGCGGGGCCGAGCGCGGCCACCGCGACCGCCGCGCCGACGGCGAGGCCCGTGCAGGTCAGCCACAGCGCGGGCGCCCCGCCGAGGCCGAGCAGCTGGGTGCCGCCGAGCGGGGCCAGCAGGAAGCCGCCCGACCACGCCATCCCGTACAGGCCGCTGTAGCGTCCGCGCAGGTCGACCGGGGCGAGGTCGGCGACCACCGCCTGCAGGACGGACGCCGCGGTGATCTCGCCGAGCGTCCACACGAGGACCGTCGCGGTGTACCCGGCCGTGGACGAGGCCAGCGACGTCAGCCCGTAGCCGATCCCGACGCCGACGAACCCGCAGGCCAGCACGAGGCTGTGGTCGCGGCGCGCCAGCCACGCGTTCACCAGCGGCTGGACGATGATGATCAGCACCCCGTTGGCGGCGAACGCGATGCCGTAGTCCTGCGGGCCGAGGCCGTCCTCGCGCATGGCGAGCGGCATCGTCGTCAGCCCCTGCATGAGGACGAACGTGTACACGAGCGAGATCAGCACGTACCCGACCATGACCCGGTCGCGCAGGACGCGCCCGAACCCGGCGAACACCCCGGCGGCGGCGCGGCCGTCGCGCACCCGCGTCTCGGGGATGGCCCGCCAGACCAGCAGCCCGAACGAGGCGCAGGTCAGGGCGTCGATCCAGAACAGCCAGAGGAAGCCCTGCTGCGCGAGCGTCCCGCCGAGCACCATCGCGACGGCCCAGCCGAGGTTGATCGCCCAGAACAGCAGGCCGAACGCGCGGGGCCGGTCCGCGGGCGAGATGATGTCGGCCACCATCGCCTGCGCCGCGGGCCGGTACATGTCCAGCAGGACGCCGAGCAGCAGCGCCGACGCGACGATCGCGGCGATCCCCTGCGCGTAGCCGAGGACCAGCATCGCTGCGCCGGTGCCGACGGTCGCGCAGGTCAGCGTGGCGCGGCGGCCGATCCGGTCGGCGAGCACGCCGCCGAGCAGCGTCCCGCCGAGCGAGCCCGCGCCGAGCACCGCCATGACGAGCCCGGCCTGCGCGAGCGACAGCCCGCGGACGGTCGTGAGGTAGAGGCCGAGGAACGGCTCGACCATGGTGCCGAGCCGGTTGAGCAGCGTGCCCGCCCAGAGCGTCCAGAACGTCCGGGGGAAGCCGCCGACCCGGGGACGCAGGAACGCGGCGAGCCGTCCGGGAGGGGCGGCCGGGGAGCCTTGCAGAGTGGTCACCCGCCGATCGTCCGCGCTGCGGACGGCCCGCGGTAATCATTTAGCCTGGACTAAATGGTCGGGTCGAAATGATCGAGTTCGTGTTCGCCCCGGACGACGTGGCGCGCGTCCGGTTCGCGTTCTCGCCGCTGTGGGAGATGGTGCGCAGCCTGCGGGTCCTCGCCGACCCGTCCGGGCACGCGCTGCACCTGCCGTGGGTGCACGCCGTCCGGCCCCGGCTGCGCGGGCTCGACATGGGGCCGCTGCGGCGGCTCGTCCCGCCCGCCGGGTACATCCCCGACTTCCTCACGCCGCCGCCGTCCAGCCCGCTGCCCGAGCTGGAGGCGGAGCTGGCCGTCGTCCGCGCCACGCCGCCGGAGGTCGTCGCGGACGAGCTGCGCTGGACCGAGCGCGGCGCCCTGCCGTCGCCCGCGCGCCACGCGATGGCCGCCGACCCCGAGCGGACCCTGGAGACGACCGACGCGCTCCTGCGGGCCTACTGGGCGGCGGCCGTCGAGCCGTTCTGGCCGCGCGTCCGCGACCTGCTCGAAGGGGACGTCCTGCGCCGCACGGGCGCGCTCGCCGTGGCGGGCGCGGCGGGCGTGTTCGGCGGCCTGCACGACGCGGTGTCCTGGCGCTCCGGGACGCTCAGCATCGACCGGGACTGGCACTGGCGCGGCGAGCTCGGCGGGCGGGGGCTGCTCCTCGTCCCGAGCGCGTTCGTCTGGCCGCAGGTCTCGGTGATGGTGCCGCCCTACCAGGCGATGCTCAGCTACCCGCCGAACGGCGTCGCGACGCTGTGGGAGGCGCCCGGCCGCGCGCCCGGACGCGGCGACCCGCTCGCCGCGCTGATCGGCCGCCGCCGCGCCGCGCTGCTCACCGCGCTCGCGACGCCCGCCTCCACGACCGAGCTGGCGCGCCGGATGGGCGTGACGGCCGGGGCGGTCAGCCAGCACCTCGGCGTCCTGCGCGCGTGCGGGCTGGTCGCCGGGCACCGGCTGGGGCGCCGCGTCCTCTACGTCCGCACCCCGGCGGGCGACGCGCTCGCGAGCGGGTCCGCGTCGGAGGGAGGGTCAGCGGAGTGAGGCGAGGGCGTCGAGGCGGAGCGGCTCGGGACCGGTGCCCGGCTCGTAGCGGCCGGACTCGGCAAGCCAGTCGAGGTGCGCGCGCGGCGTGTCCAGCAGGACCTTGACGACCTGCGCGGCGGCCGCGCGCTGCGCGGCGGTCAGCTCCAGCCGGTCGAGCATGTCGGGCAGGCGGCGGGCGGCCGTCCAGGCGTCCTCCAGCCGGTCGGCGATCCGGTCGGCGACCAGCGCGGCGGCGCGCGGCGCGTCCAGCCCGTGCGCGGCGGCGAGGACGGCGGGCAGGTCGTGCACGTCGCCGCGGTCGGCCTCCAGGTCGTGCGAGGCGAGGTCGTTGGACCAGGCGACGGCGTCGGCGACGCTGTCGGCGAGGGTCTTCCAGCGCGGGGTGCGCAGCAGCCGGGGCGGGAGCTCGACGCCGAGCACCGGCTCGGCCAGGTGGTACAGGAACGGGCCGCACGCGCGGCGGCGCAGCGACCGGAACTCGGCCTCCGCCGGGACGTGCCGGATCCGCCGGTTCACCGACTCCTCGGCGCAGCCGTCCCGGTGCGCCTCCAACTGCAGCATGAACCGGCGGCGCCACTCGCGGCTCATGTTCGCGGACGTCTCGGCCCACAGCTCGACGAGCGCGGCCTCCAGCGGGCGCGCGCCGGGCCGCGCGTGGCCGCGCCGCATCGCCCGCGTCAGGTCGTCGTAGAGGGCGTGGACGCCGCTGCCGCTGACCGCGAGCGGCGGGTGGTCGAGCGCGTCGTCGAGCGCGAGCGCCCAGGTCAGCCAGCGGGCGAACAGCTCGACCGCGCCGAGCTCGGCGGTCGGGAACACGCGGGCGGCGAGCCGCTCGCAGCGCGCCCGGCCGAGCGGCGAGGTGTCGGGGTCGCCGAGCACGAGGCCCCGGCCGCGCGCCCAGGTCTCCACCCGCGCGCCCAGCCGCCACGACTCGGGATGCATCGCGGACGGGCCGGCCAGCCCGCTCACCCGGTCGGTCATCGAGAGAAGAAGAGAGATGTCCACGACGCGACCCACGTTAATGATCACTGCGTCGGGAACGCATGATCGGCACGTCAATTTTCGGGAAACCGGTGGACGGGCACTGTCAGGAGGGGTGCCGACACCGCCACTGTCGCGGCCGGAACCGCCATGTCATGATCAGGAAAAATGCTCCCCCGGGAGGACACCGTGTCCAGAAGGACCATGTCCGGAAACACCGCGTCCAGAAGCACCGCGTCCAGCAGCACCGCGTCCAGGAGAACCGCGTCCGGAAGAACCGCCCGCTGGGCGCCCGCGGCCGCGCTCGCGGCCCTGGCGCTGACCGCCGCGGCGTGCGGCGGGGACGACGGCGCCACCGTGCAGGGCGTGAAGCTCGTGAAGAAGGGCGCGCTGACCTCGTGCACGCACCTGCCCTACCCGCCGTTCCAGTCCGCGGACAAGAAGACCGGCAAGGTCGTCGGCTTCGACGTGGACATCATCGACCTCGTCGCGAAGCGGCTCGGCGTCACGCAGAAGATCGTCGACACGCCGTTCGAGACGATGAAGACGGGTTCGGCGCTGAATGCCGGGAAATGCGACATTCAGATGGGCGGGATGACCATCAAGCCGGACCGCGTCCGGTTCATGGACGTCTCCGACCCCTATTTCGACGCCACGCAGTCGCTCATGGCGAAGAAAGGCAGCGGCATAAGGTCGCTGGACGACGTCAAGGCCAAGAAGCTCAAGCTCGGCTCGCAGGCGAGCACCACGGGCGAGGACTTCGTCCGCGGCAAGGGCTTCGACCCGCGCTCGTTCGACAACTCCAACGCCGAGCTGGACGGGCTGCGCACCGGCCAGGTGGACGTGATCGTCCAGGACGACCCGGTCGTGCGCGGCTGGCTCAAGGACCCCGCGAACTCCGCGTTCGAGCTCGTCGCCAACCTGAACACCGGCGAGCAGTACGGGATGTGGATGCGCAAGGGCCACAACCCCGCGCTGGTCAAGCTCACCAACCAGGTGATCGCGCAGGCCAGGGCGGACGGCTCGTACAAGCGGATCTACGAGAAGTGGATCGGTCCGCTGCCGCCGGCCGCGGGCGGCGGCTCGTGACGGCCGAGGCCGGGCCGGTCGGCGCGGGCCGATTGTCCCGGCGGCGCCGCAGGCAGGTGTCGCTCGGCGGGCAGTACGCGCTGTTCGCCGTCGTCGTGGTGCTGGTCGTGGCGTTCGCCGACTGGGGGAAGCTGCGGCTCAACTTCGCGAACTGGGACGTCGCCAAGGGCCTGTTCCCCGAGATCATCACGGTCGGGCTGCGCAACACGGCCCTCTACACGGCGGTCGGGTTCGGCATCGGGCTCGCGGGCGGGCTGGTCGTGGCGCTGATGCGGCTGTCGTCCGTCCCGCCGTACCGGTGGTTCGCGACCGTCTACATCGAGGTGTTCCGCGGGCTCCCGCTGCTGCTGATCTTCATCTTCGTGGGCGTCGGCGTGCCGCTGGCCTTCCCCGGGACGAACGTCCCCGGCGGCGCGGCCGGGCAGGCGGGCCTCGCGCTCGGCCTCGCCGCCACCGCCTACCTGGCCGAGACGATCCGCGCGGGGATCGAGGCCGTCCCGACGGGGCAGATGGAGGCGGCGCGGTCGCTCGGCATGTCCTACCCGACGGCGATGCGGTCGATCGTCATCCCGCAGGCGTTCCGGATCGTCATCCCGCCGCTGACCAACCAGCTCGTCCTGCTCTGCAAGGACTCCTCGCTCGTCCTGTTCCTCGGCATCACGCTGGAGCAGCGGGAGCTGACGAAGTTCGGCCGCGACCTCGCCGGGGACGAGGGCAACACGACGCCGATCATCGTGGCGGGGATCTGCTACCTGCTCATCACGATCCCGCTGAGCCTGCTGGCGAGGCGGCTGGAGGCCCGGCGCAAATGACGAGCTTGGACAAGACGCCGGGGAGCGCGATCGAGATCACCGGGCTGCGGAAGGCGTTCGGCGCGACCGAGGTGCTGCGCGGCATCGACCTGCGCGTCGGGGCGGGCGAGGTGGTGTGCGTGATCGGCCCGTCCGGGTCGGGCAAGTCGACGCTGCTGCGCTGCGTGAACCTGCTGGAGGAGCCGTCCGCCGGGACGGTCCGCGTCGCCGGGGCCGAGATCACCGACCCGGACGTCGACATCGACGCCGTCCGCCGCCGGATCGGCATGGTGTTCCAGTCGTTCAACCTGTTCCCGCACCTGACGGCGCTCGGCAACGTCGAGATCGCGCAGCGCAAGGTGCTGCGGCGCGGCAAGGAGGAGGCGCGGCGCGTGGCGCTGGAGAACCTGGAGCGGGTGGGCCTCGCCGGGAAGGTCGGCGCGTACCCGGCGGAGCTCTCCGGCGGGCAGCGGCAGCGCGTGGCGATCGCCCGCGCGCTGGCGATGGGCCCGGCGGTGATGCTGTTCGACGAGCCGACGTCCGCGCTCGACCCGGAGCTGGTCGGCGACGTCCTCGGCGTCATGCGCGGCCTGGCCGACACGGGGATGACCATGCTCGTCGTCACCCACGAGATGGGCTTCGCCCGCGAGGCCGCCGACCGGGTGGCGTTCATGGACGGCGGCCTCGTCGTCGAGGAGGGCCCGCCCGCGCGGGTGATCGACGACCCGGCCGAGGAGCGGACCCGGACGTTCCTGTCCCGCGTCCTCGATCCGGCCGCGGCGCGCGTCGGGGAGGAGGACTAGTCGGATATGTTCCGGTCAGCGCCGTCCGGGGACGGCGCCGCGCGCGTAACGTCCCGGTAACAGCGACCGGGCATACTGCGTGGTAGCAGGGCAGCGTCGAGGGAGAAGGCTTTGGACCGTCAGCAGGAGTTCGTGCTCCGCACGCTGGAGGAGCGCGACATCCGCTTCATCCGGCTGTGGTTCACCGACGTGCTCGGGTTCCTCAAGTCCGTGGCCGTCGCGCCCGCCGAGCTGGAGGGCGCCTTCGGCGAGGGGATCGGGTTCGACGGGTCGGCCATCGAGGGCTTCGCCCGGGTGTACGAGGCCGACATGATCGCCAAGCCGGACCCGTCCACGTTCCAGGTGCTGCCGTGGCGGTCGGAGTCGCCCGGCGTCGGACGCATGTTCTGCGACATCCTCATGCCGGACGGCACGCCGAGCTTCGCCGACCCGCGCTACGTCCTGAAGCGCGCGCTGGCCCGCGCCGCCGACCTCGGGTTCACCTTCTACACCCACCCCGAGATCGAGTTCTTCCTGCTCAACGACAAGCCGGAGGACGGGCGCGAGCCCGAGCCGGCGGACGCGGGCGGCTACTTCGACCACACCCCGCACAGCGCCGCGCACGACTTCCGCCGCAACGCGATCACGATGCTGGAGGCGATGGGCATCTCGGTGGAGTTCAGCCACCACGAGGGCGCCCCCGGCCAGCAGGAGATCGACCTCAGGTACGCCGACGCGCTCACCACCGCCGACAACATCATGACGTTCCGGCTGGTGATGAAGGAGGTCGCGCTGGAGCAGGGCGTGTTCGCCTCGTTCATGCCGAAGCCGTTCACGGAGCACCCCGGCTCAGGCATGCACACGCACATGTCGCTGTTCGAGGGCGACCGCAACGCCTTCTACGAGCCGGGCGCGGAGTACAAGCTGTCCAAGGCGGGACGGGCGTTCATCGCGGGCCTGCTGCGCCACTCCGCGGAGATCACCGCCGTGTGCAACCAGTGGGTCAACTCCTACAAGCGGCTGTGGGGGAACGTCGGGTCGGCGGCGGGCGCCGGGGGAGAGGCCCCGTCGTACATCTGCTGGGGGCACAACAACCGCTCGGCGCTCGTCCGGGTGCCGATGTACAAGCCGCACAAGGGGCACTCGACGCGCATCGAGTTCCGGTCGCTGGACACGGCCGCGAACCCCTACCTGGCGTTCGCGGCGATCCTCGGCGCGGGGCTGAAGGGCATCGAGGAGGGCTACGAGCTGCCGCCCGGCGCCGAGGACGACGTCTGGGCGCTCACCGTCGCCGAGCGCCGCGCCCTCGGCATCGAGCCGCTCCCGCAGAACCTCGACGAGGCGATCCACGCGATGGAGCGGAGCGAGCTGATGGCCGACATCCTCGGCGAGCACGTGTTCGACTTCTTCCTGCGCAACAAGCGGCAGGAGTGGGAGGACTACCGCCGCCAGGTGACCGAGTTCGAGCGCAAGCGGCTGCTCGCCGTCCTGTGACCGGGGCCGTCCGGTCTACGGTGGAGCGGTGACCGGGTCCCGCACGCCAGAGCGCCGATCGTCCCTCGCCGGACGGCTGGCGAGGCTCGGCTTCACCGCCGCCGCCCGCGCCGAGCGGCTGCTGCTGGACGCCGAGCGCGGCGGCTTCGCGCCCGGCGACGACCTCCTCGACGCGCTCGGCGGCACCGCCGACCCCGACCTCGCGCTGCACGGGCTGCTGCGGCTGTTCGAGGCCGCCGACGCCCACGGCGTCGGCGCCGAGCTGCGGGACGCGCTGCGCGCCGAGCCCGGGACGCGGGAGCGGCTCACCGCCGTCCTCGGGGTGAGCGCGGCGCTCGGCGACCACCTCGCCCGGCATCCGGGGCACTGGGAGGTGCTGCGCGACGGCCGTGACGGGCCCGCCGGGAGCCCCCGCTACGACCTGCTCGCGGCGGTCGGCGCCGACCCGACGGCGGCGGAGCCGGTGGCGTCCGGGTGCGGGCCGCGGGCGCTGGTCGCGCTGCGCGTCGCCTACCGCAGGCGGCTGCTCGCCCTCGCCGGCCGCGACCTGATCGGCGTCGCCGACGTCGCGGACGTCGCCGCCGAGCTGGCCGACCTCGCCGCCGCCGCGCTGGAGGCGGGGCTCGCGGTCGGCCGCGCCGAGGTCCCCGAGCACCGGACGTGCCGGCTCGCCGTGATCGGCATGGGCAAGTGCGGGGCGCGCGAGCTGAACTACGTCAGCGACGTCGACGTGGTCTTCGTGGCGGAAGCGCGGGACGGCGCGGACGAGGACTCCGCCCTGCGCGCCGCGACCCGGCTGGCGTCGGCGATGATGCGGGCCTGCTCGTCCTCGACGGAGGAGGGCGCGCTCTGGGAGGTGGACGCCGCCCTGCGCCCCGAGGGGAAGGCGGGGCCGCTCGTCCGGACGCTCGCGAGCCACCGCGCCTACTACGGGCGGTGGGCCAAGACGTGGGAGTTCCAGGCGCTGCTGAAGGCCCGTCCGGTCGCGGGCGACGCCGGCCTCGGCGCCCGCTACCTCGACGCGATCACCCCGATCGTGTGGGACGCGGCCGAGGGCGAGAGCTTCGTCGAGGACGTCCAGGCCATGCGCCGCCGCGTGGAGGCCGACCTGAACCAGCGCACCGCCGACTCCGAGCGGCAGCTCAAGCTAGGGCCGGGCGGGCTGCGGGACGTGGAGTTCGCCGTCCAGCTCCTCCAGCTCGTGCACGGCCGGGCCGACGGGACGCTCCGCGCCCGCGCCACCCTGGACGCGCTCGCCGACCTGTCCCGGGGCGGCTACGTCGGGCGCGACGACGCGGCGGCGCTGGCCTCGGCGTACCGGTTCCTGCGGCGGGTGGAGCACCTCGTCCAGCTGCACCGGCTGCGGCGGACCCACCTCGTCCCGGACGACGAGGCCGACCTGCGCCGCCTCGGCCGGGCGCTCGGGCTGCGCACCGACCCGGTGGGGGAGTTCACCGCGCTGTGGCGGCGGCACGCCCGCGAGGTCCGCCGCATCCACGAGAAGCTGTTCTACCGTCCGCTGCTGCGGGCCGTGGCGCGGCTGCCGGGGGAGGAGGCGCGGCTGACGCCGGAGGCGGCCCGCGCCCGGCTGGAGGCGCTCGGCTACGCCGACCCGGCGGGCGCGCTGCGCCACATCGAGGCGCTGACGTCCGGGGTGTCGCGGCGGGCCGCGATCCAGCGGACGCTGCTGCCGGTCATGCTCGGCTGGTTCGCCGACGCCCCCGACCCGGACGCGGGCCTGCTCGGGTTCCGGCAGGTCAGCGACGCGCTCGGCACCACCCCCTGGTACCTGCGGCTGCTCCGCGACGAGGTGACCGTCGCCGAGCGGATGGCCTGGGTCCTCGGCTCCAGCCGGTACGCGACGGACCTGCTGCTGCGCGCCCCGGAGGCGGTCGCGATGCTCGGCAGCGACGGCGACCTGTCCCCGCGCCCGGCCGCCGGGCTGCGCGCGGAGCTGCTCGCGGCGGTCCGGCGGCACACCGAGGGCGGCTCCGGGCGCGCGCCGCAGGGGCGGGTGGAGGAGGCGGCCGGGGTGGTCCGGGCGCTGCGGCGGCGGGAGCTGTTCCGGGTGGCGGTCGCCGACCTGCTCGGCCTCGCCGACGTCCGGGCGGTCGGCGAGGCCCTCACCGACATCGCCGCCGGGACCGTCGAGGCGGCGCTGCTCGCCGCCGTCCACAAGATCGAGACGGCGGCGGGGGCGCCACTGCCCACCCGGATGGCCGTCGTCGCGATGGGCCGGTTCGGCGGGCACGAACTCGGCTACGGCAGCGACGCCGACGTGATGTTCGTCCACGACCCGGCGCCCGGCGCGGACGAGACGGCCGCCGGGCGCGCCGCGCACGCCGTCGCCGAGGAGCTGCGCCGCCTGCTGGCGCTGCCCGCGCCCGACCCGCCGCTGGAGATCGACCCGAACCTGCGCCCGGAGGGGCGGCAGGGGCCGCTCGTCCGCACGCTCGCGTCCTACGCCGCCTACTACGCGCGCTGGTCGGAGCCCTGGGAGGCGCAGGCGCTGCTGCGCGCCGACCCGCTGATCGGCGACCCCGGGCTGCGCGAGCGGTTCCGCGCCGTGATCGACCCGGTCCGCTGGCCGCGGGACGGGATCGGCGACGACGCCGTCCGGCAGATCAGGCGGCTGAAGGCGCGGATGGAGTCGGAGCGGCTGCCGCGCGGCGTCGACCGGCGGCTGCACACGAAGCTCGGGCCGGGCGGGCTCGCGGACGTGGAGTGGGTCGTCCAGCTCCTGCAGCTCCGGCACGCCCACGCGGAGCCGGGGCTGCGCACCACCCGCACCCTCGACGCGCTGGACGCGGCGGCCGCCGCCGGGCTCCTGGACGCCGAGGACGCGGCCGTCCTCGCCGAGGCGTGGCGGCTCGCGACCCGCATCCGGGGCGCGGTCATGCTGGTGCGGGGCCGCGCGTCCGACCTGCTGCCGAGCGACCACCACCGGGAGCGCAGCGCGGTCGGCCGCGTGCTCGGCTACCCGAGCCCGGGCGACCTGCTGGAGGACCACCGGCGCCACACCCGCCGCGCCCGCGCCGTCGTCGACCGCGTCTTCTACGGCGCCGACTAGCCGGGCGGGCCGTGCCGGGACGACGCGGCCCGCTAGCAGCCGGAGCGGGTGGCGCCGCCGGTGGCGGCCGAGCCGGGGCTCGCCTTGCCCGGACGCGAGCCGGTGCTCCGCCGCGTGCGCTGCGCGATCCGGTCCGAGACGCGGACCCGCGCGAGGACGAGCGGCGCCGGGCACCTCTCGTAGAGGATCCAGGAGATCCAGAGCGAGCCGCCGATCAGCGCGATCCCGGCGACGGCGTCCAGCACGTAGTGGTTCGCCGTGGACAGGATCACGAACACGGTCGTCACGGGGTAGAGCGCTCCGAGCGCCTTGGCCCATTTCTGCGACGCCAGCTTCACCAGGATGAGGCCGCACCACAGCGACCACCCGGCGTGCATGGACGGCATCGCCGCGTACTGGTTGGTGAGGCTCCCGGACGCGTCGCTGGCGTACAGGCCGAGGGAGTGCAGCGCGGTCACCGGGTCGACGAAGCCCTCGCTGTGCAGGAAGCGCGGCGGCGCCAGCGGGTACTGCCAGAACCCGATCAGCGCCACGCCGGTGGCGAGCATGATCGACGTGCGGAGCCACCGGTAGTACTGCGGGCGGTACCGGTACAGCCAGACCACCACGACGAGCGTCACGGCGAAGTGCATCGTGGCGTAGAAGATGTTGGCGGTGCGGGCGAGCCACGGCACCCCGAGGAGCGTCTGGTTGAGGTGCAGCTCGACGTCCAGCCCCAGGAACCGCTCGGCGCGCAGGATCTGGTCGGCGTGCGCGAACGCGGGCCCGGTGCCGTCCTGAACCAGGACGATGCGCGTCAGCGTATAGCCGGTATAGAAGAGCACGACGAGGAGAAGCTCACGCCACACCGGAGGCGCGGTGAGCAAGCGGCGCCGCATCGTCGCGGCCGGCTTGCGCCGCTCGCCGGACCCGGCCTGGTGGGCCTGGCCTCGGCGGGCTGCTGGGGGGGCGGATTGAGCCATGCTACCTATCTTTGCCGCTGGGCCCCCTCGATGAGATCACCGCGACGAATGGTCTTCATCTCAGCCTTGAGTAGTACGACCCTGATGCGGTATCCGAACTTTCGGGGGAGGGACCGAGGGACCGATCCCTCTCCGCTCCTACCCCCGTCGCGGACCCTTATGGAGTTGATCAGGAGTCAGCATAGGAGGCGCTGGGTAGATCACGATCGCCCCCCGTGATGTGAACGGGGGGACGAATGGGGCAATTTACGGCGATACGCGGCATTGTGGCCGTCGGTGTCGGCGCCCTGGCCGCATCCGGTCTGGCCGCGGGGGCGTCCGGAACGGGCGATCGGCTTGCGGCGGCGCGCGAAACGGTTCCGCGCGCCACGGTCTCGCGCGGCCCGGTCCCCGGCGGGACGGTTCCGGGCGGGAAGATCCCTGGCGGGACGGTTCCGGCCGGAACGAATCCGCGCGGCGGGGTTCCGGCGCCCGTGATCGTCAAGCCGCCGGCCTGGACGCGGTGCAAGGGCCTGCCCCGCCCGGCCCCCGGGACGAAGGCCCCGCGCGGCGGGTTCCGCTGCGCGACGCTGGAGGTCCCCCTCGACTACGCCCGGCAGTCCGCTGGGAAGATCGGGATCGCGCTGGTCAAGGCGCCCGCCGCCGACCGGCGGCACCGGCTCGGCTCGCTGCTGTTCAACTTCGGCGGGCCCGGCGGCGACGGCGTCGACACCCTCGCCCAGGTCGCGGGCGAGTACGCCGACCTCGGCGCCCGCTACGACCTGGTCGGCTTCGACCCGCGCGGCGTCGGCCGCAGCGCCCCGGTGCGCTGCGCCGGGTCCCGGACCCTGGACGACCTGTTCGCCCGCGACGACAGCCCCGACACCCCGGCCGAGGAGAAGGCCTACATGGACGGCCGCGCCGCCTTCACCCGCGGGTGCGCGACCCACTCCGGCAGACTCCTGCCCCACGTCGGCACCGTGAACGCGGCCCGCGACATGGACCTGATCCGCGCCGCGCTCGGCGAGGAGCGCCTCAACTACTTCGGGATCTCCTACGGCACCTGGCTCGGCGGGAACTACGCGCACCAGTTCCCGGGACGGGTCGGCCGCGCCGTCCTCGACGGGGCCGTCGACACCGGCCTGCGCGGCGCCGACCTCGCGCTCCAGCAGGCCGCCGGGTTCGAGCGCGCGCTGCGCGACTTCGGCGCGGCCTGCGCCCGGCTCGGCCCGAAGGACTGCCCGCTCGGGGCGGACGGCCCGGCCGTCGTCGCGTCCACCCGGCGGATCCTCGCGGGGCTCGACGCCAAGCCGCTGCGGACGTCCGGGCGCCGCCGCCACCTGACCCAGAGCCTCGGGACGACCGGCGTCGCCGCCGGGCTCTACTCCAGGGAGGCCTGGCCGTACCTCGCGCAGGGCCTCGTCGACGCGGTCAAGCGCCGCGACGGGTCGCTGCTGCTCATGCTCGCCGACGTCCAGAACGGCCGCCGCGAGAACGGCGCCTACACCGGCCTGACCGCCGCGAACACCGCGATCACCTGCGCGGACGGCACCGACCGCTACTCCCCGGCCGACGTCCGGCGGCTGCTGCCGCGCTTCCGCGCCGCCTCGCCGGCGTTCGGCGCGTCGATGGCCTGGGGGCTGCTCCAGTGCACCGGCTGGCCGGTGAAGGGCGACGACGCGGCCCGCGAGGTTTCCGCCCCGGCGGCGGCGCCGATCCTCGTCGTCGGCAACACCGGCGACCCCGCCACCCCGTACGCGTGGGCGGCGGCGCTCACCCGGAGGCTCGGCGGACGGGCGACGCTCCTCACCCTCAGGGGGGAGGGGCACGGCGCCTACGACACCGGCGACCCGTGCGTCCGCCGGAACGTGCACGCCTACCTCCTCCAGGGGACCGTCCCGGCCGCCGGGACGACCTGCGGCTGAGGCCCGCCCCCGCCACCCGGGCGCGGGGAGCTTTGGCAACATCTGCCTCTTGATCAAGTCGCCGGCATGGACTGGTCTAGACCAATGAGCCGAGGAGAGAGGCTGATGATGAACGGCGGCCGAACCATCGTGTCCATCGCCGCGGCCGCGGCCCTCGCGCTGGCGCTCGCCCCGCCGGTCCGCGCGCAGGCGCCGCCGGGGCCCGCGCGGGGCTGCGACCCGGACGCGCAGCTCGCCCGGATGACCGACGCGGAGAAGGTCGGCCAGATGGTCATGGCCGTCACCGAGGACGGGCCGGACGGAATGCCGGCCGAGCACACCCGCACCGCCATCCAGGACTTGAAGATCGGGTCGGTCATCACGTCCGAGCCGCGCACGCCCGGCCTCGCCGCCCGCTACGCGAACCGGATCCAGGACTGGGCGCGCGGCACCCGGCTCGGCCTGCCGCTGCTCGTCTCCGGCGACTTCGAGTTCGGCACCACGCACAACGTCCGCGAGGGGACGACCCCGCTGCCGAACGCGATGGGCCTCGGCGCGGCCCGCGACCCCGGGCTTGCCCGCGAGGCCGCCGTGATCACGGCGGCGGAGGCCCGCGCGATGGGCTTCCACTGGAACTACGCCCCCGTGTCCGACGTGAACACGAACCCGGCCAACCCGATCATCGGCGTCCGGTCCTTCGGCGAGCGGACCGACCTCGTCGCCGGGCTCGCGGAGGCGCAGGTCCGCGCCTACCGCGCGGCCGGGATGATCGCCACGCCCAAGCACTTCCCGGGGCACGGCGACACCGAGTTCGACAGCCACCTGGAGCTGCCCGCCGTCACCTACGACCGGGCGACGCTCGAAAGCGTCCACCTGCCGCCGTTCGCGCGCGGCATCGCGGCCGGGGCCGACGCGATCATGACGGCGCACGTCATCGTCAAGGCGATCGACCCGGACCTGCCCGCCACGCTGTCCCCCAAGGTGCTGACCGGGCTGCTCCGCGAGCAGATGGGCTTCCGCGGCCTGATCGTCACCGACGCCATGGACATGGACGCGATCGACAAGCACTGGGGCACCCGCCAGGCCACCGTCATGGCCGTCGAGGCCGGGGCCGACGTGATCATGTCGACCGGCGACTACACCGCGCACGTCGAGGCGGTCGGCGCCCTCGCCGACGCCCTCCGCGACGGCTCGCTCAGCCGGGCGCGGGTGGACGAGTCCGTCCGCCGCGTCCTCGCGCTCAAGTGCAAGTACAGGGTGGCCGAACACCGGTACGCCGACCCGCGGCTCGCCGAGAAGGTGTCCGGGAACGCCGCCTTCCAGCGCCGCGCCCTGAAGATGGGCCTCGCCGCGACGACCCTGGTAAAGAACGAGAGCCGCGGTAAGACCGAGGGCCGGGGTGAGGAGGAGGGCCGGGTGCTGCCGTTCGACCCGGACGACGCGGAGCGGACGCTCGTCGCGGGCGTCGTCCAGACCCCGGTGTTCGCCGACGAGATCGCCAAGGTCGCGCGCGGGCCGGTGGAGGGCTGGCAGGCCGCGACCACCGACCCGACCGACGCCGAGATCGCCGAGGCCGTCCGGCGCGCCGGGGCCGCGGACCGGGTCGTCGTCGCGACGTACTCGTCCGGGAAGCTGCCCGCCGGGCAGGCGAGGCTCGTCGAGGCGCTGCGGGCGACCGGGAAGCCGGTGGCGGCGGTCGCGATCGGGCTGCCGTACGACATCGCCTCGTACCCGGACGTCCCCGCCTACATCGCCACCTACGGGACCACTGCCCGGACCCAGCGGATCGACCTGACCATGCACAAGGCCGCCGCCCGGGTCCTGTTCGGCGAGCAGCCCGGCGGACGCCTCCCGGTCACGATCAAGGGCCTCTACCCGTACGGGCACGGCCTGCGCTACTGACCGCCCGTCCGGGTGCGCCGCCCCCTGACCGGCGCACCCGGACCGGCGTGCTCGGGCGGGGTCAGACGACCTGGTCGACCCGCATCGGCTCGCGGAGCGCGTTGCCGACCGTGCAGTACTTCTCGTGCACGCGCTCCGCGACGGCCTTCAGCACGTCGGCGGCCTTGCCGTCGCCCTCGGGGAGCTCCACGTCGTAGGTGACGGTGATCGTCCCGAGCGTGCTCGTCGCGACCTTGTCGGCCTGGACGCGCGCGGCGAGCCGCGCCATCCGGTGCCCGCGCTTCGCCGTCAGCGGCTCCACGGTCACGAGCTCGCAGCCGCCGAGCGCCGCGAGCAGCAGTTCGACCGGCGTGAAGACGCCCTCGGCGTCGCCGTCGCCGATGGCGACCTTCGCGCCCCGCGCGTTGACGGCCTGGAAGCCGTCGTCGGTGCGCTCCACCCTGACCTCGGCCATGACATCCCCTCTGATCGTCTGGTGTCCGCGTGAACAGCGGCCCCCGGCCGGTTATGCCCGGCGGCCGGGGCGACGTGCCTCGGGACGAGGTGCCTCAGGACGACGTGCCGAGGCGCCGCTGCTCGTCCTCGACGATCCGCCGGGCGAGGGACTGCTCGGAGACGTCGACCGCGTCCGGCGTCCGCTCGGCGAGGTCGCTGTAGCGGGCGTACTCGTCGAACAGCCGGGTCTTGTCGTGGAGGATCTCCAGCATGCGGGCGTCCACGCCGCCGGGGGTGAGGAGGCGGTGCACCTGCACCGTCCGGACCTGCCCCATCCGGTGCGCGCGGGCGACCGCCTGCGTCTCCATGGTCGGCTTCACCTGCGGCTCGCAGATGATCACTACGGACGCGGCCTGGAGGTTCAGCCCGACCCCGCCCGCCTGGATCTGCGCCAGCAGGACGGCGTGTCCGGCCTGGGCGGTGAACGCGTCCACCAGCTCCTGGCGGCGCGCCGCGGGGACGTCGCCGGAGATCGGCCCGCGTGCCTGCGGGAGGGCCTGCCGCACGGTCTCCAGCACGTCCCGGAAATAGGAGAAGACGACGACCTTCAGGTCGTTCTCCGCCGCCTCGCCGACCAGCTCCACCAGGCGGCTGAGCTTGGCCGACCGCTTCGGGACGGCGTACGCGGCCCGCCGCATCGCCATGAAGTTCCCGGCCGCGACGGCCCGCCGGTAGGCCCGCGCGTCCGCCCGGCTGAACTCCTCCAGCTCGTCCACGTGGACGAGTTCGGGCAGCTCCGTGAGGACCTCCCGCTGGTTGCGGCGCAGGTAGACGGGCGCGACCGCGGCCCGGAACGCGCGCGGGCCGAGCGCCGCGTCGCTCGGCCGGATCCGCTTCGCGACCTCCGGGCTCAGGTGTGCGACCAGGCTGCGGAACTCCTCCACCCGGTTCTCCATCGGCGTGCCCGTCAGGAAGAGGACGTTCTCCGTCCGCGCGCACCACCGGGCGACGGCCTTCGCACGGCGGGTTTCGTGGTTCTTGGCGTAGTGCGCTTCGTCCACGACGAACATGCCGATATCGACGCTTTCCGGTATTTCCAGGGCGTGCAGGGTGGCGAGCGTCGTCACGGCGACGCCGCCGTCCGCGGCCCATCTCCGCAGCGCCGCCGCCCGTCCCGATCCGTGCAGCGGGTGCGCGGCGAGCGCGCTGCGCGACTCGATCTCGCGCAGCCAGTTGATCAGCACGCTGGCCGGGCACGCCACGAGGAAGTGCGTCGCTCCCCGCGCCCTCAGATGCGCGATCGCGGCGATGGCCTGGACCGTCTTGCCGAGCCCCATCTCGTCGCCGAGGATCACCCGCCGCTGGACGAGCGCGAACCGCGCCCCGAACGCCTGGTAGCCCCGCAGCGACACCCGCCGGTAGGCGTCGTCGAGGGGCTGGGCCTTGACCCGCGCGGCAAGGTCGTCCGGCAG
Source organism: Actinomadura chibensis NBRC 106107 (assembly GCF_001552135.1). Lineage (GTDB taxonomy): Bacteria > Actinomycetota > Actinomycetes > Streptosporangiales > Streptosporangiaceae > Spirillospora > Spirillospora chibensis. The sequence goes on from NZ_BCQP01000004.1 coordinate 123,876, forward strand.
GAACCCCTCGGCGGCCTCCGGCTCCAGCGCCGCGAGTTCCGCGAGGACGGTCTGGTACTCGGACGCCCGCAGCTCGAAGTCGATCCACGCCTCGTCGGCCGACACCTCGGGACGCAGCAGGTCGACCGACGCCTGCGACATCAGCAACCGGCTCCGCCCGGACGCCCGCAGCGCCTCCGCCAGCTCGCCGACCGCCGCCCGCGCCCGCTCCCGCCGCGCCGGTCCCGCGAGGATCCGCCGCCACCACGACCCGGCGGGCCGCGCGTCCCGCACGAGCGGCCCGAGCCGCGCGCTGACCTCGTGCGCGGCCGTCCGCGCCTTGGGCAGGTCGGGCCCGGCGTTCACGAGCCGGTGCAGCGCGACGACCACCGGCGTCATGACCTCGTCGCGCCGCCCGACGTCGACGCGCACGGCCGCCGACCGCTCCGCCGCCTCCGCGAGACTCCCCGCCGCCGCGTGCAGCTGCTTCGCCGTCTGCGGCCCGACACCGGGGATCAACTGCAACCGGTACGGGGGAGTGTCCAGGACGTCGGCGACGCTCGCGAACCCGGCGTCCTCCAGGGGCCCGAGCCGCAGCCGCCCCTCGGTGACGTCCTTCAACCGCGCGACCGGAATCGACGCGAGCTGCTCCCGCGCCGCCTCCTTCCGCAACGGCGCCAGCGCCTTCTGCACCTCCGCCACGGCCCGCCGATGGTCGCCCAGCAGGTCGCGGGCGGCGCCGAGCAGCGACCTCCCGTCCCGCAGGACGCCCTTCGACTCGTATGCCATCCCGACCCCTAACCGCAAACCCCGCCACATGATGCCAGCGCCCCCCGACACCCCGCCTTAGCCTGGACGGCATGGACGATCTGGCGGGAAGACGCACCGGTGAGCGCATCCAGGTCCTCCGGGAGCGCAAGGGGCTGACGCGTCCGACGCTCGCCGGGCTCGTCGGGAAGTCCGCGTCCTGGCTGAAGGGCATCGAGAACGGGCGGCGCCTGCCGCCCCGGCTGCCGACCCTGGTGCGGCTGGCCGAGGCGCTCGGCGTGGGCGACGTCGCGTTGCTCGCGGGCACCGACATGGACCTCGGCGACGCGGCGTCCATCCCGGTCGCGTCCTTCTCCCGCATCCCGCATGACGCGGTCCCGGCGATCCGGGACGCCGTCCGCGAACCGCTGCTCACCGTCACCGCGCCGGGCGCGGACGTCGCGGCGCTGGCGTCCCGCACCGCGCAGGCGTGGCGGCTCTGGCACGGCTCGCCCACGCACCGCACCGACGTCGGCCGCATTCTCCCCGCCCTCCTCCGCGACGCCCGCGTCGCCGTGCGCGTGACCGAGGGCGACGAGCGACGCGCGGCCAACGCCCTCCTCTCGGACGTGTACGCGCTCGTGCAGCACGAACTCGTCTGGGCGGCCGAGCCCGAACTGGTCTGGGTCGTCGCCGACCGCGGCGTGGCCGCCGCCCACACCGCCGACCAGCCGCTCTCCCTGGCGGGCGCGGCGTGGACGCTGGCGATCGTCCAGCGGTCCATGGGCGACGTTGACGGCGCACTCGGACTCGTCAACGAGGCGGCGAACCTCCTCAGACCCCGCCTGGAAACCGGGCCCGTCGAACTCCGCGCCATGTATGGCGCCCTTCTTCTGCACGCCGCCACGTCGAGCGCCCGAGACGGCCGCGAAGGCGACGCGCTCCGCTACCTGGACGAAGCACAGACCACGGCGGAACGACTCCCCACCGGCTACCACCACCCGTGGACCCAGTTCGGCTCGTCCAACGTCGCCGTGCACGCGGTATCAGTGCGGGCCGACCTGTCGAAGTCCTCGGCGGCCCGCGACGAGGCCCGCCGCATCGACCCGGACACGATCCCGAGCCGCGAGCGCCGCGCCCGCCTCATGGTCGAGACGGCCCGCACCTACCACCGCCAGCGCGACCACTCCGCCGCGCTGGACTGGCTCGAACGCGCCTACCCGGTCTGCAACGACTCGGTCCACTACTCGCCGCAGGCCCGCCAGATGGCCTCCGACGCCGTCGACCACGGCGGCCCCATGATCGCCCGCCGCGCCCACGCCTTCGCCCGCCTCCTCGGCCTCCCCGTGTGACCGCACCGCGCCCCGCGACCAGGGGCGCACAGCGCACCCCAGCGCGCACGGGCGCGAAGCGCGGCCCTCGCGCCGACGCCCGCACCCCATGCTCTCCGTGACCAAATGAACACAGTCCAGGAGGGGTGCGTCGAGCGTGCCGAGCAACAATCAACCGCCACGGCTGTTCGCATGGGATGTGCGGGGCGAGGACGTCGCTCGCGGCGGGGTGACCGATGATCGGAATGCCGCGATCCGGCACGTCCATGAGGCGATGCGCGGGTTCGGCTCCGGTGCGTCCGGGGAGGTGCGGCGGGTCGCGCTCGCGCCGGACGGCAGCGCCGCCTACGTCGACCTTGACATCGTGGGCGAGGCGTGGCGTGACAAGGGCAGCGGTGCGATCGTGTGGCGCGGCGCATGAAGGCGACCGCTCACTTGGACGCCCTTGCGGATGCGCTCGCGTTCGCGGGCTGGTCGTGCGTCCCGCGCTACGAGGTGACACCGGCGCTCCTGCGCGTCTTCTCTCCGTCCGCGCCGATCATCGGGGAGAGCATCAGTGTCAAAGCGGGCGTGGGCGGCGTGCCGTGGTTCATCTCCTCGACCGGCGACCCGCTCAGGCCCTGCCATGACCTCACCGGCTCCTGCATCGAAATCTCCGCCCGACTCGCCCCATTCGTAGCGGCCGCCCGGATGTCCGGACGCAGGGCGCGAACCCGACGCTTTCCCTGGTGGCGGTGAGCCGATTATTGGAGGTCGGTTCTCTTTACGGTGCCCTGCGGACCGGCTGTTTGGACGGGGTTGCTCGGTGGGGATTGGACGGTGTTCCCGTAATGGTCGATGGCGCGGATCGCGTAGGTGTGGGTGCTGCCCGGGGGCAGGTCGGCGTCGGTATGGGTGAGGGGTTTCAGGTCCCAGAATCTGGAGGGGGAACCGAGGGCATGGACGATGGTGGCGCCGTCGCGGACGACCTCGTATTTCAGTTGCCTGTTGTCGCGGTCCCAGGTCTGGGTCCAGGTGACGGTCAGGGCGCCGGTGGTCCCGTCGGGCCTGGTGACCGTGGGTGCCTTGATCGGCTGAGGTGAACCGGTGTCCTTCTGGACGGTCAGATCACCGAAACGGGTGAGTCCCTGTTGGGGCTGCCCGTTCACGGTGGTGAAGTCGCCGCCGACCCAGAGGCGGTGTCCGTCGTTGTCCATGGCGCGGGGGCCTTGGCCGTCGGTGGGAGCCGCGTTGGTGTCGGCGAACCAGTGCAGGATCGGCGGGGTGTCGTAGCGGGCGGGGTCGGGTTTCGCGGGTTCGGCGAGCAGGCGCTGGTGGCCGTCGTTGTCCAGTTGCGGGAACCCGTCGGGCTGGCTGGCGCAGTCGTGGGCGTGCGAACCGCTGTACAGGACGCCCCCGAGCAGGCTGATGGTCTCCGTCCCGCCTTTGCAGTGGTCGATCCAGCGCAGGACACCGCCCTCGGGATCGACGGCCAAGCGTCCGTCGAAGGTGCCGGTACCGGCGGCGCTGACGTAGACGGTGTCGTCGTCGGTTGTCAGGTCGGTCGCCCAGGACTGCCGTGAGTCGTCGATGTACTCCAGGCCCGTCTCCCAGGGGGCGTTGGTGCCGGTGGCGTCGGTGCGGACGGAGCCCAGCCCGTGCGGGGCGACGCCGTTGAGGGTGTTGAACTTGCCGCCGATGACGACCTGGCTCCGGTCGGGGGAGAGCGTCATCGACATCACGCGGCGGTCGGCGGCCGGAGCCCAGGCGGTGAGCGCCCCGGAGGCAGCGTCGAAGGCGGCCAGGCGTTGGCGGGACGCACCGTCGGCGGTGGTGAAGTTGCCGCCGGTGTAGACGGTGGTGGCGCTGACGGCGAGGGCTTCGGCGGCGGCGTCCAGGTCGTGGCGGAAGCCGGTGAGGGCGCCGGTGGGCAGGGTGAAGGAGCCGATCCGGGGCCGCGACTGCCCGTTGATCTTGGTGAACTTCCCGGCGACGTAGAGGGTGCGGGCGTCCGGTGCGGATTCCAGGTCCCAGACGATGACCTCCTGCCCGGCGTTGGCCTCGACGGCGGGGTTCCAGGGCAGCGGCCGTCCGGTGGCGGCGTCGAAGGCGGCCAGGTTGGCGCGGGGGAGTTCGGCGGGGTCTCCCGGCGCGGCGCCGGGCGGCCGGATGGCGGTGAAGGCGCCGCCGACATAGACGGTGCCGCCGACGATCTCGACCGTCCAGACGGTGCCGTTGGTCTGCCAGGTCGGCAGCGGGTCGGCGGTGACGGTGGGGAGCTCTCCGGGCGGCGGTGCCGTGTCGGCCGCCGCTGACGGCGTTCCGGTCACCGCGACGGCGGCGGTGAGCGCGAGGGCGGTGAACGCCGTGGACACGGCGCGCCTGTGACGAGGGTGAAGTGTCCGTGAGAACCAGGGCGCGGTGGGCATCGAGCCCCCTCCAGCGGGGTGACGCGAACCAGGTCGCCATGATCATCACATTTCGCCGGAGTCCCGGCAAGAACAGTGCTGACCAGTTCTGATATTGGAGTCACCCACGTTGTCCAGATCTCGATGCGACATATTTCTGCGCGTGCGGACGCCGCTGTCGCCGGGCCGGTTGACATGGTGTCCGAAAATGGTCCTGATCTTGTCTCTGTCCTGCTGTTTCGGGTGGGCGTCACCGGCTGTCACCGATTGTGGTCTTGATCAAGAACCTTTCGCCCCGCATTGTCGAAGGTGATCACTGCTGGCGTGTTCGTGAGGCGTCCACAATGGCGCGTCTCGCGTCCCTCGACCCGCGAGGAGAAGCGACGTGCCGTTGTTGCCGCAGCCGATGTCAGCCTGGAAGGGCCACGCGTCCCCGGATCCGGTGGGGACGGCCCGGCGGCCGCTGCTCCGCGTGGGACGGCTGCTGCGGACCGCGGCGGCGGGAACGACCGTGGTCTTGGCCGCGGGCCTGGCCACGGTGCCCGCCGCGCAGGCGGACTCCCCGCGCGGCGGGCGCCCCGAGGCCGCCGACCACGAACGCAAGGTGGACGGCGGGCCGCTGAAGGCCCGGCCCCGCACGCCGGACCCGGCGGCGAAGCCGACGCCGGCGGCGAAGGCGGCGTGGCCGAAGCCGGGGACGGCGGAGGTGACCGCGCCGGGCCGTCAGGCCGGACGGTCCGGAACGTCCCAAAACCTGGCATGGGCCAAGAGGCTGCCGGTCGCGCTGGCGCCACCGGGACCGGCGGCCAAGGGCGCGGCGGCGCGTCCGGTCGCGAAGGGGCCGGTGACCGTCGCGGTGCCGGACCGCGACGCCGCCCGGCGAGCCGGGGTCGAGGGGTTCCTGTTCACCCTGACCCCCGCGAAGAGGGGCGTGCCGGGTCGGGTCGGCGTCCGGGTGGACTACTCCGCGTTCGCGCAGGCGTTCGGCGGCTCCTACGGCACCCGGTTGCGGCTCGTCCAACTGCCGTCGTGCGCCGTGACGGCCCCGGCCTCGCCGCAATGCCGGACCACCATCCCGATCCCGGCGTCCAACGACGGCGAGACCCGCACCCTCACCGCGGACGTGGCCACCGCGTCCGGCGCCCCGACGGTGCTGGCGGCGGTCGCCGCGCCCGAAGGGCCGCAGGGCGACTACTCGGCGACGACGCTGGACCCGTCCGCGACCTGGACGACGTCCGGGAGCACCGGCGACTTCACCTGGTCGTACCCGTTGAAGGCGCCGCCGGTCCCGGGCGGGCTGGAGCCGGGCGTCGGCCTCAGCTACTCGTCGCAGAGCGTGGACGGCCGGACGGTCAACACCAACGGCCAGCCGTCCTGGGTGGGCGAGGGTTTCGACTACTGGCCGGGTTTCATCGAGCAGCGCTACAAGCCGTGCGCCGAGGACGGCGCGCCCAAGGACCCGCAGGGCAGGTCCCCGGGCGACCTGTGCTGGGGCTATGAGAACGCGACCGTCACCTGGAACGGCAAGGGCGGCGAGCTGGTCAAGGGCTCCGACGGCACGTGGCGGCTGAAGAACGACGACGGCACGAGGTTCGAGAAGCTGGCCTCGCTCGACACCGGCAACGGCGACAAGGAGGGCGAGTACTGGAAGGTCACCACGACCGACGGGACCCGCTACTACTTCGGCCTCAACCACCTGCCCGGCTACGGCTCCGGCGGCCCCGAGAGCAACTCGGCGTGGACGGTCCCGGTGTTCGGCAACGACCCCAAAGAGCCCTGCCACCAGGACTCCGGGTTCGCCGACTCGTGGTGCCAGCAGGCGTGGCGCTGGAACCTGGACATGGTCGTCGACCCCGACGACAACGCCGCCATCTACCTGTACGACAAGGAGACCAACTACTACGGCCGCAACCTGAAACCGGCCGACGCCACCCTCTACACCCGCGGCGGCTACCTCAAGTCGGTCGAGTACGGGCTGCGCGGCGACAACGTGTTCGCGGGCGCGCCCCCGGCCCGGCTCCTGTTCGACAAGGCCGAGCGGTGCCTTCCCACCGCCACCTTCGACTGCGCCCCCGCCAAGATCGACACCAGCCCCGAGCAGTGGCGGGACACGCCGTGGGACATGAACTGCAAGGCCGGCACCGAATGCAAGGACGGCCACGGCTCCACCAGCCCCACCTTCTGGTCGCGCTACCGGCTCAAGAAGATCACCGCGCAGATCAACCGGGGCTCCGGCTTCGGCTACCGATCGATCGACTCCTGGACGCTGGACCACCAGTGGGGCGCCGTCACCGACGAACGCGACCTGCTCCTCAAGGAGATCCAGCACACCGGGCACGCCGGAGCCACCGCGGCCGACGACATCGCGCTGCCCAAGGTGACGTTCAACCATGTCCCGAGGGACAACCGCGTGGACCAGGCGGGCGACGGCCTGCCCGCCTACACCCGCTACCGCGTCAGCAAGATCTTCGACGAGTCCGGCGGCGAACTCGACGTCGACTACTCGGGGCAGGAATGCTCCCGCACATCGCTGCCCCAGCCGGAGAGCAACACCAAGCGCTGTTATCCCCTCGTGTGGCAACTGCCGAACCAGTCCACACCGTTCACCGACTGGTTCAACACCTACGTCGTCACCGGGGTCGTGCAGAGGGACCGCACCGGCGGCGCCCCCGACAAGGCCACCCGGTACGAGTACCTCGACGGCGCCGCCTGGCATTACGACGATGACGACGGCCTGACCCGGGAGAAGAACAAGACCTGGTCGCAGTGGCGCGGCTACGGGCTGGTGCGGGTCACCACCGGCGCCCCCGGCGCCCCGTCCACCCGGACCGACACCTACTACCTGCGCGGCATGGACGGCGACCGCGCCGCTCCCGGCGGCGGGACCAAGAACGTCACCGTCCCGGACGGCGAAGGCGGCACGATCACCGACCACGACGCCTGGGCCGGTTCCGCGTACCGCACCGTCACCTACAACGGGCCGGCCGGTCCCGTGGTCAGCAAGCAGGTCAACACGCCGTGGCGGTACCAGACCGCGTCCCGGACCCGGGACTGGGGGACGGTCACCGCGAACGTCACCGGCACCGCCCGCACCCGCACGTTCACCGCGATGGACGGCGGCGGCTGGCGGGAGACCCGCGTCGACAACACCTTCGACACCGACGGCAACGGCGGCACCAGCGTCACCGTCGGCCGCGTCACGATCAGCGAAGACCTCGGCGACGTCGCCGACCCCGCCGACGACCGCTGCACCCGCACCACCTACAAGGACAACACGTCCGGCTGGCTCCTGGCCTACCCCAACCGGGTCGACACCGTCGCCGTGAAGTGCTCCGTCACGCCGGACCGGAAGACGAAGGACGACGGCCAGCCCGGACAGGTGATCTCCGACGTCCGCACGTCCTACGACGGGAACGGCTGGAACGTCGCGCCGACGCGCGGGAACGCGACCGTCGTCGAACGGCTCGTCGCGCACGACGGCACCAACCCCACCTACCAGCGGACGGTCTCGACCGAGTACGACCGGTTCGGGCGGCCGACGACGGTGACCGACGCCAAGGGCCAGCCCACCACCACGGCGTACACCGACCAGGACGGGCTCACCCGCCGGACCCGGGTGACGAGCCCCCAGGTCAACGCGGGCGACCCGGGGAGCGCGCACACCACCGTCACCGACTACGAACCGGCGTCCGGTCGCCCCCTGGCCACGACCGACCCGGCGGGCAAGCGCACCGACGTCACCTACGACGCCCTCGGCCGCGTGGCCAAGGTGTGGTTCCCCGACCGTCCGAAGGCGACCGCCACGCCCAGCCTCGAATACAGCTACCAGGTCGCGGACGGGAAGATCGTCGCGGTCGGCACCCGGACGCTGACCGCCGCCGGCGCGCAGCGGCCGCCCACCTACACGCTGTACGACGGGCTGCTGCGGCCCCGGCAGGAGCAGGTCCACGGCCCCGGCGGCGACAAGATCGTCTCCGAGACGCTGTACAACGGCATCGGTCAGCCGCACCGGGTCTACGCGCCCTACTACGCGGACGGCGCCCCCAGCCCGTCGCTGTGGGCGGCGTCGCAGCCGTCCGACATCGAGTCCCAGACCGAGTACACCTACGACGGGCTGGGCCGTGTCACCAAGGCGGCACTGGTCAAAGGGGGCGGCGACGGCCCGCAGCTGTGGGCCACCACCACCAGCTACGGTGGCGGCCGCGTCACCGTCGACCCGCCCCAGGGCGGCACCCCCAGCACCACGTACGCGAACGCCCGCGGCCAGACGACCGAACTGCGGCAGTACCGCGCCGACTCGCCGACCGGGGACGACTACGACGTCACCCGCTACACCTACGCGCCCGGCGGCCAGATCAAGACCGTCACGGGCCCGGTGAACAGCAAGACCCCCGGCGACCCCGCGGCCACCTGGACGTCCACCTACGACCAGGCCGGGCGCAAGATCAAGACCGACGACCCCGACAAGGGCGTCTCCACCTACGCCTACGACGAGCTGGACCGGCTCACCACCGTCACCGACGCCCGCGAGCAGAAGGTCACCACCCACTACGACCCGCTCGGCCGCGTCACCCGGACGACCGACGGCTCCGGGAACGTCCTGACGAGCAACGTCTACGACACCCTCGCCAAGGGGCAGTTGACGTCCAGCACCCGCAAGGCCAAGGACCGCAACGGAGACACCGCCGACTACACGACCACCATCGGCGGCTACGACAACCTGTACCGGCCCACCAGCACGACCTTCACCGTCCCCGGCTCCGAGGGCCTGGGTACGCAGTTCACCTACTCCAGCACGTACAACGCGGACGGCACCCTCAAGACCAGCACGCTGCCCGCCGCCGGGGACCTGCCCGCCGAGACCCTCTCCCACGGGTACGACGACCTGACCCGTCCCACCACGCTCGGCGGCCTCTCCGGCTACGTGTCCGGCAGCACCTATTCGCCCACCGGCAAACCCCTCCAGTACGAGCTGAGCGCCGGGCAGAAGAAGGCGTGGCTGACCTACCAGTACCAGGCCGTCACGCAGCGGGTCTCCAAGTTCCAGGTCACCCGCCAGGACGCGGCGACCACGCCCGACCTCGACGCCGCCTACACCTACGACGACGCCGGGAACATCCGCCAGATCGCGGACGCCTCGCCCGCCGGGCAGGACACCCAGTGCTTCCGCTACGACCACCTGCGCCGCCTCACCGACGCCTGGTCGCAGAGCGCGGCCGCCTGCCCGTCCGACGGCGCCGCCCCCACCATCGGCGGCCCCGCGCCCTACAGGTTCACCTACCGGTACGCCACCGACGGCAGCCGCACCGACGAGACCCAGTACCACAAGAACCCGGACGGTGCCGTCCAGACCACCACCCGCGGCTACGACTACGCCTCCGACCCGGACGTCACCGGCTACAAGGGCCACCAGCTCGCCAAGGTCGCCCAGACCGGCACCAGCCCCTACAGCGGCGGGCCCGGCACCGAGACGTACGCCTACGACAAGACCGGCAACACCACCGCCCGGACCCACACCTACACCGACAACGGCGCCACCAAGACACGCACCCAGACCTTCGCCTACGACCCCGAAGGCGAGATCAGCTCCATCACCCAGCAGGAGACCGGCAAGCCCGACGAGAACCACAGCTTCGTCTACGACACCGACGGAGAGCGCCTGATCAAACGCGACGCCACCGGCGTCACGCTCTACCTGCCCGGCATGGAGGTCAAACTTCCCACCGGCGCCGCCCAGCCGACCGCCACCCGCTACTACGACCACGGCGGGCAGACGATCGCCACCCGCACCGCCGCGGGCGTGACCTTCCTGGCGCCCGACCACCAGGGCACGAGCCTCATCGCCATCGGCGCCTCGGGCGGGCAGTCGTCCCAGCGCCGCACCACCCCGTTCGGCCAGGAACGCGGCACCACCGGCGCCTGGCCCGCCGGCATGGACAAGGGCTTCGTCGGCGGCACCAAGGACACCACCTCGCTCACCCATCTGGGAGCCCGAGAATACGACCCGAACACCGGACGCTTCACCACGGTCGACCCGGAGTTCGACATCGGCTGGCCGCAGAGCTGGAACGGCTACGCCTACGCCGACAACAACGTCCCCACCAGCGCCGACCCCGAGGGGACCGACGGTCCCCTCACCGGCAACACCGAGTGCTACTACTCGGGGAAGAACTGCGACAGCGGCCCCAGCCCGGCGAACAAGGGCGGCGGCACCTCGCCCCCGCCCGTCAAGAAGAAGAAGTGGTGGCAGAAGGGCCCGGCCGGCGTCGTCGTCAACGGCTTCAACGGCTTCGTGGACGGCGCCGTCACCGAGGCCGTCGAGATCTTCCAGTTCCCCGGCCAGCTCAGCAACGCCATGGCCGGCGCGACCGCCGCGCCCTACTGCAAGGCCGGGAACGCCGCCGCCTGCGGGATGGTCGGTCAAACCACCGAGGAACCCGAGCCTGTCCACGTACCGATCGGCGGCGACCCCAAATCCAAGGTGTACAAGGTCTCCAAGGTCGTCGGTGAAGTGGTGGGCATCCCCATTCCCGGCGCGGGCGGCCTCCGCGGGATCAGAGTCGCCACCAAGGCTCCCCGCCTGATCAGAGTCCTCGCCAACGTCGTCCGCAGGACCGGCCCCCGGACCACCCTGCGGCACGCCCAGTGCTTCGTCGCCGGAACGCTGATCGCCACCGAGCACGGCGACAGGCCCATCGAGAAGATCAAGGTCGGCGACCGCGTCTGGTCCCGCGACCCCGCCACCGGCAAGCCCAAGCTCCAGCGCGTCGCCCGCCTCTACAAGAAGAAGACGACCGGGCTCGTCACCCTCGACGCCGCGGGCCGCCACATCAAGGTCACCCCCGATCACCGCATCTGGGTCGACGGCAAGGGCTGGACCCTCGCCCGCGACATCAGGCGGGGGGACAGGCTCGTCCGGGCCAACGGCGACACCGCCGCCGTCACCGCGACGGGCACGCTCGCGACCACGGTCACTGTCTACAACTTCGAGGTCGAGGAGACCCACAACTACTACGTCACCGACGCCGGTTTCCTCGTCCACAACGAATGCGGTCTCGCGCTGGGCTTCAAGAAGGTGCCCGGCGCCCCCGGACTCAAGAAGTGGGCGGAGGCCAGAGGGCTCACGCACCACGCGGACGCCGGGCCCAACGACTGGCAGGGACCGGTTCAGCAGGCGATCGCCGACGGCGGCGTCCAACTGCATGTAAATCTGGAAGGCCATTCGAGTAAACCACCCGGGGCGTTCAGCCAGATGTGGAAAGCCGGTCTGAACGGGAGCGAGGGCGCCACCGAGCAGGAGATGTCCTGGATCGCCCGGGCGGTGCGGCACGGGCAACGGGAATGGAGCTCCATCACGTTCTACGACGGTTCCACCCCCCATCCTTTCCCGGAACCGGACTGGGAGACCGAATGGCCGACGAGCGTGGCCCCGAACGGGCAGCTGCGCCGGACACGGGACAAGCCGCTATAACCGGAATTCCGCTGACGCGGTGGAGACCGTTCGCGTGGCGGCACGTCCGACGCATGGGCTAGCCTCTCCGTGAAGACGGGCCTGACAAGGAGCACTGAGGACCGAGGATGAATCAGGAGCGACCGGAGGGCCTCGCCGCGGCGCTACTGGAGGCGGCCGCCGCGGCGGGAATCGATCTGGATGTCCGCCGACCGGCGGAAACGGATCCGACGGTGCTGACGTCCGCCTCCGTGGAGTCCGACCGGGGGACTTTCATCGTGATATCCGGCGCCGATCCCGGCCTTTTCAGCTTCTGGGTGGTCAGCCGCGGTGTCCGGGTCCTGTCGGGCGTCGGCGGGGACCTCTCGGCCATCGCCCAGGTGATCGACGAATGGCGTTCCGGTACCGCGTTGCGTGAAATAGGCGCCAGGTGGACATTCGTCAACGCCGACATCAATGCCGACGAGCGCGAGCGCGGCGACCTCGTCGCCCTGCAATGGAGAGAGCTCCGCGAAGACCCTGATAACGATGAACGGATAATGCCGCTCTTGGAGGCGGCTCACGCCGATCCTCGTCTCCGTGCCCTCTATCCGGTGGTGAGCCATTACCGGCTGCTCTTCAGCCGCCGTGCGGCCCCGCCGTATGAGTTTCTCGGGCTGAAGGCCTATCGCGGGCGCGACGGCGCGCACGTCGTGGCCGGACAGGACGACGTACCGCTGAAGGAGACCCCTTCGGCCGAGGAGGCGATCTCCTTCCTGGCATCGCGGATCGAGGAATCCCGATCACCATGACGGCCGCCACCCGCCTCGCCGGGTGTGTACGGGACGTACGAGGGCGTGTCCGCGTATGGGCGCTTCCCGGAGGGGAGCGGGTCGACCTCGCCCGCGGCAGGTGGAAGCGTCTGCGGGTGCCCGTGGGCGCGCGGCCCTCGTCAAGCGCCGCGGCCGTTCGCCGCGGGCTCGGGCGTCCGGGTTCAGGTGAGGTGGCGGAGGGCCTTGGCCACTGGGGCGGGCCAGGGGTGGGTGCTGTGTCGGCGGATCGTCTTGAGGGTCTCCTCGGGTGGACGGGTCAGCGCCTCCGTCACTATGTCGACCGCGTCCGCGCGCAGGTAGCCGAGGGTGTCGGCGACCAGGAGCGGGCCCCGCGCGGACACGCGGGCGCGGGTGCGGAGTCCGAGGTCTTCGAGGTCGTCGATCAGCCGGGCGCGCTCGGCGGCGGTGAACGGGCCGCCCTGGAGCGCCTCCAGGGCGCGGCGCATCGCCTGGGTGGCGTCGCCGGGGATCTCCACGGTCGTGATGATCGTCCGGCACACGGCGGCGATCGCCTCGCCGTGGTCCGGTGTCGGCGGACGTTCGCCGATCAGATAGCGGGTGTGGACGGCGTCCGACCACGACGCGGGAAGCCGCCGGCCGCTGACCCGCTCGCCGAGCAGCAGGGCGGCGGCCTTGACGTCGGCCCCCGCACCGAACTCCAGGTCGCCCATGTGGCGGGTGAGGAGATCCGGTCGCCCGCCGAGGACGATGTCGGCGTCCAGCAACTCGAACGACGCGGCGACCCGGCCGTCGATCGCGAGCACCGCCTCCGACTCGGAACCGGCGTCCCAGTACGCGCTGTAGGCGGTGCCGCCGTCGGCGGTCAGCGCGCCGAGCACTCCCGGACGGGTGCCGCTGAGGCCGTTCGGCTCCACCGCCAGCCACCACCCGTCCGCCAACGGCCCGACCAGCAGCGACCGTGCCGCTTCGATGGTCAGATCGGCGGGCTTTGCTGGTCCGGCGGTCGCGGGGTCGGCGCCGAAGCCGCGTGCCACCTCGTCTGCGTCGGACGCGGCCGGTTCCGGGCGGCACCAGGTGACGCAGGCGGCCCATCCCAGACCGGCGGCGAGGAGGCGGCGGTAGTGCGCTAAGTGGCCAGGGGGTGCGTTCATGCTCAGCCATTCTGGCGGAGGCGCCGAACGGGCGTCCGCGCGCGGCGCGATCGAGCGCCGCGCGCGGACGCCGGTTCAGCGGACCCAGGGCCAGTCCGCGTCGCGGCCCGCCTCCAGCAGCGGGATGAGGCGGAAGGCCGCGTCGGTCATCCCGGCCAGTTCGTGGCGGGTGCCCGTGCCGGTCGGGATCGCGCCGTGCTGGTATCCGGCGAGGTTGAACGCGTACATCGGCACGTGCGCCGGGGCCGCGTCGGTGACGTTCCCCGCCCACGTGCTGCCGAACGTCTGCATGTCCGACAGGATGACGACCCGGTCGTGCCCCGCGTACGTGGCGCGGACCGAGTCGGCGATGCGGGTGCCGTGCCCGACCTCGCCCGTCCGCTCCACGAACCGGCGGACCTCGCGCAGCACGGACGCGCCGGGGCCGACCGCGTGGCGGAACGTCCCGTCCGCGAAGCCGTGCAGGTCGACGTCGTTCCCGCGCGCCGCGAGCGTCACGCCGAACAGCGCCGCCATCTGCGCGTACGTCATCCGCGACCGCTTCGAGACGCCGAGGGACGTCATCGACCCGGACGTGTCCACGAGGACGAGCGTCCGGCCCGGGAACGCCGGGACGTTCGCCGTGGCCGCCGAGAGCGCCTTGTCCAGGGCGTGGCCCCAGCGCAGCGACGGCGCCGCCAGGTACGCGGAGAAGAACCGGAACGGGAACTGCCGCGACCGCGCGACCTCCTCCGGGTCCGCCAGCCTCGCCGCGACCCGCTCGGCGACCTCGTCGGAGACACCTGCCTCGTCGAAGTTCCGCAGGTTGCGAAGCAGCGCCATGTAGCCCATGGACGGGATCACCGCCTCCCACGCCTTGGCGTCCAGCGGGCCCTGGAGCCAACCGGCGAGCGCCTCCCACGTCATCCCGGCGCGGGCCAGCCGGTCGGGGCCGTCGGCGGCGAGGACCGCCCGCCGGTCCTCGACCGGGAGGGCCATCAGCTCGGCGCGGGCGCGGAGCGTCCGCAGCGACTCCGGGATCGGCTCGTCCCGTCCGTGCCGCCGGTCGAGGGCGTGCTTGAACAGGTCGCCCTGCCACGGCCTGTCCGCCGCCGGAGCCGGGTGGACGAGGTCGACGACGTCGCCGAACCGGAAGCCGCGCGTGTCCGCGTCGTACTTGAGCAGGGACCGCTCGGTGTAGAGCCGCCGGACGGCGTCCGCGATGCCGCGCTTGACCGGCTTCGGTACGGCGCGGCCGTGGGTGGACGTCCAGTAGGCGAGCGCCTCGCCGGGCTCGTCGGCGCGGCGCATGACACTCGCGACGAGCTGCCGGTTGCCGCCGCTCAGGCCCGCGTCCAGGCGCACCCGGACGGCCTCCAGCGCCGCGACCAGGGACGCCGAACGCATGTTGGCCCCGTCGCGCAGCCACGGCAGGAACGCCGCCATCCATCCCGCGTCCTCGACCGCGACCCGGTGGACCAGGCCGCGGAAACGGGCGTCGCGGTCGCCGCCGCTCTCGTAGAAGGCGTCCTCGCCGACCATGTTCGCGACGGCGAGGAGGAAGAGCTCGCTCTTGGCGTCGCGAGCGTAGCCGGGAGCGCCCTCGTGGGTGTGCCCGGATGGCGCCGCCTCGGTCCGGACGGGCCCGGAAACGGCAGCGCGGAGTCGTCCGCGGTTGAACTTCACCATGGGCAAGGCCCCCTTCCAAGAATGGAGGGAGCCTTTTCGCATGCTTCGCGGGACGCCCGAGATCAAAGGTCGGCGACGGTGTCTTATCCCGCTGCTCTACCGTGTTGAGCTACATCCCCTTCGGGGACGGTGGGATTCGAACCCACGACCCGCGGGTCGAATGAAGTATCCGTTGCCTTCGCACCGGGCGCCCGCGAAGCATGTGCTCCCCCCGAGATCAGGTCGGCGTACGGAGTCGCCCTGCCGATCAGGGCCACAGGCCCACGCGGGGGGCCTGCAAGGAGTCGAACCTCGAAGTATCCGTTCGCCTGCGCACCGGGAGGTGCGGTATTCGGTTGTGTATGAAGGGCGTGCCCGAGATCAGGCTTGACGAGAGGCACGAAAGCGCTCTGCCATCTGAGCTACACGAGCCGGAGCTCGCGACGGGACTCGAACCCGCGACCACTCGGTTATGAGCCGAAGTAACTCTCATCTTCGCACCGGGCACACTCTGAAATTGTGGACCCTTCCGAGAACGGAGTCGGCCTCGGGCGGCTTTTTGCAGAAGTAGCCCGCGGCCTTCGCACCGGAAGGACGATGCCTCTAGGAGACCAGGCCCGGCCACGCGAGCACAACCGAATATCCCCACGCGGATGCGGCGGCGGAGCCGATAAGGGAGGAGTTTCCGGCCATTCCCGAGCCGCTCCCGCGCCCACGTGTCCCGTGGTCAGGGCCACGTCGACTACGCCGAGCGGGCCGCCGTCGCCATCACCGAGGTGCGTGGCAACGACCCCGAGCAGTTGGCGCTCCCGCTGTTGCGGCTGCCGCCCGCCGCGCCGCCGACATGCTCGGCGCCCCTATCCCAACCGCCACCCGGCGGCCCTGAAGTTCCGCGGTCCGGGTCGGCCACATATCTCCATGCCGACGCGCGACCAGGGGCCCGGCGACGCATTTCCCGGTTTGTCAAGGCCGAACCAGGCGTCCCCCAAGTGAAGGGGAATCGAATGCGTAAAAGGCTCGTCCTTTCCGTCGTATCCGCCGCGGCGCTCGCCGCGACCGCGGCGTCGGTCCCGCCCGCCGCCGCCGCCGGGCCGCGGCCCGCCCGGAACACGTGGCATCTCACGGTCAAGGTCAGGGAGCTCAGCGGCCCCGGGTGCCCGAAAGGAAGCGTCCGCGCGAGCGAAAGCCTTCGTGACCGCCGCCCACAACTTCGACAGATACATGGGTGAGCGGACCTCGTACAGCTTCGACGGCCCCTACGACGCCAACTGGAAGGTCACTCAGCAGACGCCGGAAGAAAGGCTCGTCTTCCTGCCCTGCGGCCAAGAGCAGTACGTCGTCCTCACCACCGAGCTGCGAGTCGTCCCGCTGACCTCCGACCCGTCGAAGGTCAGTTCCATCACGATGAACGCTGGCGACGAAGGCCTCCGGACGGACTACCACCTCATCTGGAAGCGCTGTCCGCAATAGGAAGGCCGCCGACCGTGCCCTGAGCGGGCGAGCGGACGACGGCCTCCCCGGCAGCCGGACGAGGGAGCGGCGGCTAGATGTCGTAGTAGAGCTCGAACTCGTGCGGGTGGGGGCGGAGGCGGATGGGGTCGATCTCGAACTCGGTCTTCATCGCGATCCACGTCTCGATGAGGTCCGGGGTGAAGACGCCGCCTTCGAGGAGGTAGTCGTGGTCGGTCTCCAGGGCCGCGAGCACCTCGGGCAGCGAGCCGGGGACCTGCGGGATCGCGCGGGCCTCCTCGGGCGGCAGCTCGTAGAGGTCCTTGTCCACCGGCTCGGCGGGCTCGATCTTGTTCTTGATGCCGTCGAGCCCGGCCATGAGCATGGCGGAGAAGGCCAGGTACGGGTTGCAGGACGGGTCCGGGACGCGGAACTCGACGCGCTTGGCCTTCGGGTTCGACCCGGTGATCGGGATGCGGATGCAGGCGGACCGGTTGCGCTGGGAGTAGACCAGGTTGACCGGGGCCTCGTAGCCGGGGACGAGCCGGTGGTAGCTGTTCACCGTCGGGTTCGTGAACGCCAGCAGCGACGGGGCGTGCTTGAGCAGGCCGCCGATGTAGTAGCGCGCGTTGTCGGACAGGCCCGCGTAGCCGACCTCGTCGTAGAAGAGGGGCGCGCCGTCCTTCCAGAGGGACTGGTGGCAGTGCATCCCGGAGCCGTTGTCGCCGAAGAGGGGCTTCGGCATGAACGTGACGGTCTTCCCGGCGGCACGCGCGACGTTCTTGACGATGTACTTGTAGAGCTGGAGCTGGTCGGCGGTCTTCAGCAGCGTGTCGAAGCGGAAGTCGATCTCGGCCTGGCCCGCGGTGCCGACCTCGTGGTGCTGCATCTCGACGTGGATGCCGACGTCGAGGAGCTGCGCGACCATTTCCGAGCGCAGGTCGGTGTAATGGTCCATCGGCGGGACGGGGAAGTATCCGCCCTTGTACGGGGGCTTCGCGCCGAGGTTCCCGCCGGGCTCCTCGCGGCCGGTGTTCCATGCGCCCTCGACCGAGTCGAGGTAGTAGTAGCCGGCGTTCGCCTTCGTCTCGAAACGGACGTCGTCGAAGATGTAGAACTCGGCCTCGGGCCCGAAATAGCAGGTGTCGGCGATGCCGGTGCCGCGGAGGTAGTCCTGCGCCTTCTTCGCCACGTTGCGCGGGTCGCGGCTGTAGGGCTCCCCGGTCAGCGGGTCGTGGACGAAGAAGTTCAAGTTCAGGGTCTTGTGCTGCCGGAACGGGTCCACGACCGCGGTGGACGGGTCCGGGAGCAGCAGCATGTCCGACTCGTGGATCTCCTGGAACCCGCGGACCGACGAGCCGTCGAACATCAGCCCCTCGGTGAAGACGCTCTCGCCGAAGCTCTCGACGGGGAACGTGAAATGCTGCATCTTGCCCGGCAGGTCCACGAACCGGCAGTCGACGAATCGCACACCCTCGTTCCTGATATAGCTCAGGACCTCTTCGGCGCTGCTGAACATCAAGCCTCCTTGGGCGGGTCTTGGCTCATCCGCACGCTATGGCGGAGCCGTTTCCCGGCCGTGTCCCATATGTTTCCGCTGTGTTACGGGTCACTCCAGCGGCCGTTCCGGTCATCGCCCGGAGCCGGGTCGGGGCTCGCGGAGGGACCGGATAGCGTAGGGGCATGAGCGGTGGCAAGGGCGGTCCGCGCTGGACGCAGACGTGGCTCGGCGGCGTGCGGTCGGCGGGCGTCGACCTCGGCAGGCCGGGCGCGCGGATCGGTTTCCCGGAGAGCGGCAGCGGCGCCGTCGCGTCCTACGGGCGGCGGCTCGTCGCGCTGTTCGTCGACTGGGGCCTGTCGATGCTGGTGGCGAGCCTGCTGGCGCGCCCCCTCGGCTGGGACCCGGCCGAGCGCAGCACCTGGACCCTGGTCGTCTTCGCCGTCCAGGCGTGGCTGCTGACGGCGTTCCTCGGCGTGACGATCGGCAAGCGGCTGTGCGGCATCCGCGTCGCCCGGCTGGACGGGCGCCCGGTCGGCCTCGGCTGGGCCCTCGCCCGGACGTTCCTGCTCGTCCTCGTCATCCCCGCGCTGATCTGGGACCGGGACTACCGCGGCCTGCACGACCGCGCCAGCAACACCGCCGTCGTCAACCTCTAGCGCCGAGAACGCGAAGAACGCGAAGAAAAGGCGCCCCTCGACCCGAGAGGCGCCTCTCCTGAGCGTCCTGCGCGCGCGTCAGCGCATCTTGGGCTTCGGGCCCTTGGGCATCTTCGCGCCCTTGGGGATCGGCCCCTTCGGCATCTGCATCGACCTCGGCAGCGCCTGCAGCCGGTCGTTCAGATCGGAGACCTGCGCCTTCGTGAGGTTGCGCGGCAGCTTCATCAGGTGGCGCTGCAGCTTGTCGACGGGGATCTGGCCCTCGTCCGTCCCGACCTGCACGTCGTAGATCGGGACCTGCTGCGCGGCGCGGGAGATGCGCTTCTTCTCCGCGCCGAGGAGCTGGCCGACGCGTCCGCGCGGGCCCTCCGACACGAGCACCACCCCGGGACGCCCCACCGCGCGGTGCACCATGTCGAGGTTGCGGTTGCCGCTGACGGCCTCGGTCACCGTCCAGTTGCCGCGCATGTTCTTCAAGATCGCGGCGGCCGCGCCCGGCTGCCCGGCGATCACCTTGTACTGCGCCCGCTGCGCCAGCTGGCCGAACACGATCATGCCGACGGCGGCGGCCGCGAGGATCCCGAGCGGGATGAAGAACCACAGCTGGCCGAGCAGCAGCCCGATGAGGACGACGACGACCAGCGTCCCGACCGCGGAGGCGAACACGATCGGCAGGGCCTTCGGGTCGGCCTGCCGCAGCACCTGCGCGACCATGCGGATCTGCTTGAGGCGGCCCGGACGCTCCTGGGCCCCGTCCGTCGGCGTTTTAGACATGAGTCCCAGGATAGTCCGGACGGGCCCCCGTCCCGACAGCCCCCGGCGCGACCCGGGCTAGCCCCGGGCCTCGACGGCCTGCCGGTAGAGGCGCCCGGCGCGGTAGCTGGACCGCACCAGCGGCCCGGACATGACGCCCGCGAAGCCGATCTCCTCCGCCTCGGCGGACAGCTCCACGAACTCCTCCGGCTTCACCCACCGCTCGACCGGGTGGTGGCGCGGGCTCGGCCGCAGGTACTGCGTGATCGTGATCAGCTCGCAGCCCGCCTCGTGCAGGTCGCGCAGCGCCTGCGAGACCTCCTCGCGGGTCTCGCCCATGCCGAGGATCAGGTTGGACTTCGTGACGAGGCCGTCCTCGCGGGCGCGGGTGATGACCTCAAGGGAGCGCTCGTAGCGGAACCCGGGCCGGATCCGCCTGAAGATCCGCGGGACGGTCTCCACGTTGTGCGCCAGCACCTCCGGCCGGGACGAGAACACCTCGGCGAGCTGCTCGGGCACGGCGTTGAAGTCGGGGATCAGCAGCTCGACGCCGCAGCCGGGGACGGCGTCGTGGATCCGCCGGACGGTCTCGGCGTACAGCCAGGCGCCGCCGTCGTCCAGGTCGTCGCGGGCGACGCCGGTGACGGTCGCGTACTTCAGGCCCATCGTGGCGACGGACTCGGCGACGCGGCGCGGCTCGTCCCGGTCCAGCTCGGCGGGCTTGCCGGTGTCGATCTGGCAGAAGTCGCAGCGCCGGGTGCACTGGTCGCCGCCGATGAGGAACGTGGCCTCGCGGTCTTCCCAGCATTCGAAGATGTTGGGACAGCCCGCCTCCTGGCAGACCGTGTGCAGGCCCTCGGACTTCACGAGGCCGACGAGCTCGCGGTACTGGGGGCCCATCTTCAGCCGTGTCTTGATCCACTCGGGCTTGCGCTCGATCGGGGTCTGGCTGTTGCGGGCCTCGACCCGCAGCAG
Source organism: Actinomadura chibensis NBRC 106107 (assembly GCF_001552135.1). Lineage (GTDB taxonomy): Bacteria > Actinomycetota > Actinomycetes > Streptosporangiales > Streptosporangiaceae > Spirillospora > Spirillospora chibensis. The sequence goes on from NZ_BCQP01000004.1 coordinate 144,675, forward strand.
CCTGCGGCCGTCTGGTGTCACCGTCGTCACCCGTTCAGGGTACGTCGCGGTCTCCGCCGCCGGCACACCGGGCCGTCGCCCGCCCCGTCCCGTCCGGCGCCCATTCGCCCAGGGTGGGGCTCAAAGCCGTCTCGGAGCGATATCGAACGTATGACGGTACCCCGTCCGGTTCACAGATTCGCGTGTTTCGGTCATCTCCCACAGTGGATCTCTCTAGGGTGACTCCCTGTCGTCACGCAAGCAGCGTTCAGCAGCAGGAGGACCAGTGGGTCTGGCAATGTCGTACCTCAGGGTGCCGCCGGTGCTGGAGGGGGAGCCTGAACCCGGCCGGATCGCCCGGCACATCTTCGGCGCCGCGGACTGGCGCCGGCGCGGCGCGGGCGCGCTGTTCGAGCTCGGCTGGGCGTGGCAGGCGATGCACTACCTCGTCACCGGCGACCCGTGGGACGGGCGGCAGCCCGAGGCGGACGTCGTGTGCGGCGGCCGGCTCCTCACCGAGGACGGCGCCGACGAGCTGGGCATGGACGTGATCTTCCTCGCCCCGGACCGGGTGAAGCCCGCCGCCGACCACCTGGCCGCGACGCCGTTCGGCGAGCTCGCCGCCCGGTTCGACCCGGCGGCGATGGACCGGGCGGGCGTCCAGGACGCGCGCCGCCTCGACGGCGCCGCCCGCGACCGGGTCTTCAAGCCCGCCTACCGGGGCCTGGCCGACTTCTTCGCGGCCGCCGCCACCGAGGGCCAGGCCGTCTACAAGGTGATGGCGCCCGAAGCGCGCTGACAAGGCGTGCCGACGGAGCGCGCCGACGGGGCGCGCCCCGCGCTCAGGCCGGGGCCGCGACGGCTTCGAGCTGCGCCGTGGTGCGGTGCAGCGTGCCGTCCGCGCCGAGCACGGCGGCCAGGTGCCGCTCCACCAGCGGGACGATCTCGGCGACGGTCACGTCCCGGCCGAGCTCGCGGCTGAGGTTCGTGGAGCCGACGTCCCGGATCCCGCAGGGGACGATCCTGTCGAACCAGCCCATGTCGTTGTCGCAGTTCAGCATGAACCCGTGCATCGTGACGCCGCGCGACACCCGCACCCCGATCGAGCCGATCTTGCGGTCGGGCGAGCCGGACACCCACAGCCCGCTGCGCCCCTCGACCGTGACGGTCTCCAGGCCGAGGTCGGTGCAGACGTCCATCATCATCCGCTCCAGCAGCCGGACGTAGCCGACGACGTCCACCGGGTCGGGCAGCCGCAGGATCGGGTAGCCGGTGAGCTGCCCCGGGCCGTGCCAGGTGATCTTGCCGCCGCGGTCGACGTCGATGACGGGCGCGCCGGGGTCGCCCAGCGGCCGGTCCAGGGCGGCGGTGCGCTTGCCCGCCGTGTACACCGGGAGGTGCTCCAGCAGGAGGACGGTGTCGGGGATCGCGTCGTCCGCCCGCAGCGCGTGCGTGCGTCTCTGCAGCTCCCACCCGTCCTCGTAGGGGACGGCGGCGTCGCCGAACCCCGCGTGCACCACCACCAGCTCGCGTACGTCCACATCGCTCACATGAGCCAGCTTAAGCCTTGCGCCTTACAGCGAGGCGAGCAGGCGGGGCTCCAGGCGGGACTCCTTCGCGGTGCCGGGGCCGTCCGGCTCGACGCGGTAGGCGCCCGCGTCCTTGCGGTAGGACACGGCCTGGACGAACTCCGTCCCGACGTAGTGCAGCGCGACGCCCTCGTCGGCCGCGTAGCCGCCGGGGAGCGTCCCCTCGCCGACGAGCTGCTGGAGCAGCGGGCGCCGCTGCGGCTCGCTGTCGTAGTGGACGCCGCACGAGTACGGCAGGAACGCGAGGCCGTCGGTCAGCGGGCGCAGCTCGGGCCCGAACGAGTCGGTGGTGCCGCCCGCGTGCCAGCACAGCGCGCCCGCGCTCTGCCCGGACAGCACCACGCCCTCCTGCCACGCCTCGCGCATGATCTCGTCCAGCCCGTGCAGCCGCCACAGGGCGAGCAGGTTGGCGACGCTGCCGCCGGACACGTGCACGAGGTCCTGGTTGAGGAGGTGCGCCCGGACGTCCGGGACGTTCGGCATCGGGAACAGCGCGAGATGGCTGACCTCGGCGTCCAGCGAGGAGAACCCGGCGTAGAGGCGGGCGACGTACTCGGCGCCGTCGCCGACCGCCGTGGTCACGAAGCAGACGCGCGGCCTGTCCTGGCCGGTGAGGTCGAACGCGTAGCGGATCAGCGGGCTCGGGGTGAGCCCGTCCCGGCCGTCCGGGACGAAGCCGCCCCCGCCGATCGCGAGGATGTGCGGCTGGCCGTCGGTGCTCATTCATCCTCCTCGTGGGCGGATCTGTCTCATTGTCACCGTATGGCCACGGAACGGAGCCGGGCCGTACTTTGACGATTCTTGGGACTCGGGCGACGACTCGCGGGACCGCTCACAGGACGGCGCGCAGGGCCGAGCCGACGTCCTCGTGGGCGAACCGGAACCCGGCGTCGCGCAGCCGGCGCGGCAGCACCCGCTGGCTGACCAGCGGGCCCTCGTCGGCGAAGCCGAGCAGCGCGGCCCGCAGCGCCGCCTTCGGGACGGGCAGCCGCGCGGGCCTGCGCAGGGCGGCGGCGAGCGTCCGGGTGTACTCCTCGTTGGTGACGGGGTTCGGCGCGGTCAGGTTGACGGGCCCGTCGATCTCGGCGTCGATGAGGAAGCGCAGCGCGGCGACCTGGTCGGGCAGGGAGATCCAGCTCAGCCACTGGCGGCCGTCGCCGAGCCGCCCGCCGAGGCCGATCCGGAACAGCGGGAGCGTCCGGCCGAGGTAGCCGCCCTCGCGGGCCAGCACGACGCCCGTCCGCGGGTGGACGACCCGGACGCCCGCGCCGCGCGCGGGCGCGGCCGCCGCCTCCCAGTCGCGGACGAGCGCGGCGAGGAACCCCTGCCCGGCGGGGGAGTCCTCGTCCGCCTCGCGGCCGCCGGTGTCGCCGTAGTACCCGATCGCGGAGCCGCAGACGAGCACGGGCGGCGGGCGGCTCGCCGCCGCGATCGCCGCGGCGATGGTGCGGGTGCCGTCGAGCCGGCTGTCCCTGATCTTGCGCTTGTAGGCCCCCGTCCAGGGGCGGTCGCCCACTCCGGCGCCCGCGAGGTGGACCACGGCGTCCGCGTCCTCCAGGGCCGCCGCCTCCACGCAGCCGTCGGCGGGCGACCAGCGCGCCTCGTCCGGCCGGGTCGGCTCGCGCCGGATCAGCCGGACGACCTCGTGCCCGTCGGCGCGCAGCGACCGCGCCAGCGCCGAGCCGAGCAGACCCGACGAGCCCGTGATGGTGACCCTCATGCGCCTAGCCTAGGCGGACGCCCGCCGGCGGCAGATGAGAATCTCAGCCCGTGCCCGGCCGGGGACGGCGCGGCCCCGCCCGCGCGGACGCGGACGGGGCCGGACGCCGGGGCGCCCCCGGAGGCGCCGGGGGACGTCAGAGGCCGAGCTCGGCCTCGAAGTTGCCCTCCTCCAGGCGGTGCTTGATCGTGCCGAGGAAGCGGGCCGCGTCCGCGCCGTCGATCAGGCGGTGGTCGTAGGTCAGCGCCAGGTACACCATCGACCGGACGGCGATGACCTCGCCGAGGTCCGGGTCGTCGATGACGGCGGGGCGCTTCACGACCGCGCCGGTGCCGAGCATCCCGACCTGCGGCTGGTTCAGGATCGGGGTGTCGAACAGCGCGCCGCGGCTGCCGGTGTTGGTCAGCGTGAACGTGCCGCCCGCGAGCTCGTCCGGGCTCACCTTGTTGGTGCGGGTGCGCTCGGCGATGTCGGCGATCCGCTGCGCGAGGCCGCCGAGGTTGAGCTGCCCGGCGTTGTGCACGACGGGGACCATCAGGCCGCGCTCGGGGACGTCCACCGCGATGGAGAGGTTCTCCACCTCGTGGTAGGTGACCTCGTTCGTCTCGGCGTTGATGACCGCGTTCAGCTTCGGGTGCGCCTTGAGGGCCTCGACGGTCGCCAGCGCGAAGAACGGCAGGAAGGACAGCTTGACGCCCTCGCGAGCCTCGAAGTCGTCCTTGGCCTGCCGCCGCAGCCGCGCGATCTTGGTGATGTCGGCCTCGACGACGGTGGTGAGCTGCGCCGACACCTGCAGCGACTCCACCATGCGGCGGGCGATCGTCTGCCGCATCCGGGACATCTTCTCGGTCCGGCCGCGGAGCGCGAGCTGCTCGGCCGGGGCCCCGGCGGGCGCGGGGGCGGCGTGCCGCCCGACCGGCGCCTGCGGCGCGGCCTGCGCCGGAGCCGGGGCGGCCGGGGCGGCGGCGGGCGCGGCGGCCCGCTGCCGGGCGGCCTCCTCGGCGGCGCGGGCCGCCTCAAGGACGTCCTGCTTGCGGATCCGCCCGCCGACGCCGGTGCCCTTCACCGACGCCAGGTCGACGTTGTGCTCGGCGGCGAGCTTGCGCACCAGCGGCGTGACGTACGGGCCGTCGCCGGACGGCGCCTCCGGCTGCGCGGGCGCGGCGGGCTGCCGGGCCGCGGGCGCCGGCTCGGGCGCCGCGGGCGGCTGCGCCTGCTGCGGGGCCGGCTGCGGGGCCTGCTGGGCCGCGGCGGGCGCCGGGGACGGCGGCGCGGGCGGCTGCTGCTGCGCGGGCGGCGGCCACGCGGCGGGCGGCGGGCCCTGCGGCGCCTCCTGGCGCGGCGCGGCGGCCTGCTCCCGCTGCGCGGGCGCCTCCTGCTGCGCGGGCGCCTGCTGCTCCTCGGCGGCCGGGGCGCCGCCGCCGGACGGCGCCTCGCCCTCGTCGCCGATGACGGCCAGCTCCGCGCCGACCTCGACGGTCTCGTCCTCGGCGACGGTGATGCTGGTCAGGATGCCCGAGGCGGGGGAGGGGATCTCGGTGTCGACCTTGTCGGTCGACACTTCGAGGAGCGGCTCGTCGGTCTCGACGCGCTCGCCCTCCTTCTTGAGCCAGCGGGTGACGGTGCCCTCGGTGACGCTCTCGCCGAGCTGGGGCATGGTGACGGAGACCGGCATGTCTCAGCGACTCCTTCGAGATACTTGGCGGCTTGTCAGCCGTGTACGTGCAGTGGTTTGCCGGCGAGGGCGAGATGCGCCTCGCCGACCGCCTCGGACTGGGTCGGGTGGGGGTGGATGAGCTGCGCGACCTCGCCGGGCAGCGCCTCCCAGTTGTAGATGAGCTGCCCCTCGGCGATCAGCTCGCCGACGCGCGCCCCGACCATGTGCAGGCCGAGGACGGGGCCGTCCACGGCCGCGATCACCTTGACCTCGCCCTGCGTCCCCAGGATCTTGCTCTTGGGGTTGCCCGCGAGGTCGTAGGTGAACTCCTTGATCTCGTACCCGCGTTCGCGGGCCGTGGCCGACGTGATGCCGACCGAGGCCACCTCGGGGTCGGAGTAGGTGATCCGGGGGACGCCGTCGTAGTCGATCGGGGCCGGGCCGAGCCCGGCGAGCCGCTCGGCGACGAGGATCCCCTCGGCGAAGCCGACGTGCGCGAGCTGCGGCGACGGGATCAGGTCGCCGACGGCGGAGATCGTGGGGACGCTCGTCCGGCAGTACTCGTCGACCTTGACGAACCCGCGCTCGGTCTCGACGCCGGCCTCGGCGAGGCCGATGCCGTCGGAGACCGGTCCGCGCCCGACCGCGACGAGCAGCAGCTCGGCGTCGATGTTCGTGCCGCCTTCGAGGGTGACCGAGACGCCGCCCTGCGTCGGCTTGGCGCCCTCGAAGCGGGTCCCGACCTCGAACTTGATGCCGCGCTTGCGGAACGCGCGCTCCAGCCGCTTGGAGCTGGACTCCTCCTCCAGCGGCAGCAGGTGCGGCAGCGCCTCGACGATCGTGACGTCCGCGCCGAACGAGCGCCACACGCTGGCGAACTCGACGCCGATCACGCCGCCGCCGAGGATCACCACCGAGCCGGGGACGCGGTCGAGCCGCAGCGCGTGGTCGCTGGAGATGACGCGCTCGCCGTCGATCTCCAGGCCGGGCAGCGTCTTCGGCTGCGAGCCGGTGCCGAGGACGATGTGCGCGCCCTCCAGCGTGCGGGCCTGCCCGTCGGCGGTGACGACCTCGACCGTGGTCGGGCCGGTGAGCCGCCCGGTGCCGTGCACGACCTCGATGCCCCGGCTCTTGATCAGCCCGGTGAGGCCCTTGACGGTCGTGGAGACGACCTTGTCCTTGTAGGCGTTGACGCCCGCCACGTCGATGCCCTCGAAGGTCGCCTTCACCCCGAACTTGGCGGCCTCGCGGGACTGGTCGGCGATCTCGGCCGCGTGCAGCAGCGCCTTGGTCGGGATGCAGCCGCGGTTGAGGCAGGTGCCGCCGAGGGACTCGTCCCGCTCGATCAGCGCGACGGACTTGCCGAGCTCGGCGGCGCGCAGCGCGCACGCGTATCCGCCGCTGCCGGCTCCCAGGACGACGATGTCGAAGGGGCCGCTGTTGGCCACTGGACGCTCCCTTTCCCCGGTAGTGGCGCCGCGTGGGTCGAGGCGCCATGGGCGCGGCGGGGCGCGCCGGTCCGGGCCCCCGCCGCCATGAGAAAATCTATTCTGCTCTCCGTCCGCGCCGGAGGGCGGCCCCCCGCGGAATTCCGGTCCGTCCTTTTCGGCGCGGCGTCTCGGGTGCGTCCCGGCCGGGCTAGAGGACGCCTTCGGCGAGGTCCTCGGCGATGGCGACGAGCGTGCGGGCGGCGGCTCCGGTGCCGCCCTTCGGGGTGTAGCCGTAGGGCTCGCCCTTGTTGAAGGCCGGGCCCGCGATGTCGAGGTGGACCCACCGGACGCCGTCCGGCACGAACTCCTTCAGGAACGTCCCGGCGACGAGCATGCCGCCCCAGCGCTCGCCGCTCATGTTGGCGATGTCGGCGACCGCGGAGTCGAGGCCCTTGCGCAGCTCGGCGGGCAGCGGCATCCCCCAGGCGGCCTCCCCGGCCCGGCCCGCCGCCGCGACGACCTTCTCGCGGACGTCGTCGTCGTTCGCCATCACGCCCGCGGTGCGGGTGCCGAGCGCGACGAGCTGCGCGCCGGTGAGGGTCGCGACGTCGACGAGCAGGTCGGGGGAGTCCTCGCCGGCGCGGACGATGGCGTCGGCCATGACGAGCCGCCCCTCGGCGTCGGTGTTGAGGACCTCGACGGTCTTGCCGCCGTAGATGCGCAGCACGTCGGAGGGGCGCTGCGCGGTGCCGCTCGGCATGTTCTCGGCGATCGCGAGGTAGCCGACGACGTCGACCTTCGGCGCGAGCCGCGCGATGGCGGCGAGCGCGCCGAGCACCGCGGCGGCGCCGCCCATGTCGGACTTCATCCAGTCCATGGAGTCGGCGGGCTTGAGCGACAGGCCGCCGGAGTCGAACGTGATGCCCTTGCCGACCAGGGCGAGCGTCTTCGTCGCCTCCGGGTGGGAGTAGGCGAGCCGGACGAGCCGCGGCGGGTTGACCGAGCCCTGCCCGACGCCCACGATGCCGCCGTAGCCGCCTTCGACGAGGGCCTTCTCGTCCAGCACCTCGATGGACAGCCCGGTCTCCCCGGCGACGCGCTCGGCCTCCCCGGCGAGGTCCTCGGGGGACAGGTGGGACGGCGGCGTGTTGACGAGGTCGCGGACGAGCTTGATGGAATCGGCGAGCACCCGGGCCCGCTCGACGGCGTCCTCGGCGCCGGCCGCGGACGCGCCGGGACCGGCGAGGCGGATCTCCTCGACCGGGCTCTTGTGCTTGTCGCCGGTGCGGAAGGCGTCGAAGGAGTATGCGCCGAGCAGCGCGCCGAGCGCGGCGGCGGCCACGTCGTCGGCGGAGCCCGCGGGCAGCGCGACGGCGACCCGGGCGGTGCCCGCGAGCGCGCGGACGGCGGCGCCCGCGGCGCGGCGGACGTCCTCGGCGGACGGGTCCTCGCCCAGCCCGACGGCGACGATCAACCCGGCGGCGACGGCGCCCAGCGCGGGCAGCTTCGTGACCTCGCCGGGCTTGCCGGCGGCGCCGAGCGCGGTGAGGGCCTCGGCGAGGCGTCCGTCCAGCGCGGCGTCGAGGTCGGCGGCGCCCGCGGCCGGCGCGGCCCCGGGCCCGTCCGGGGCGACCCCGATCACGATCGCGTCGACGTCAATGCTGGCTAGGGATGCGCCGTCAAGGCTGATGCTCGTCACGTAGCACGATGTTAGTCCTCCCGTTGACCGGTTTCGCCCTTTTGGATCAAGCATTGCCCGTCCTGGACGCGGGGTACGGCAAGGGGTGCCGAAGGCCCCTCCGGAGGGTCGGCGGCCGGTGCGGCGGCGCCGCGGGGGTGGCGGAACGGCCGGGCGGCCGCGTCCCGCCGCAGGTCGCGCGGGGTGCCGCGGACGTTTCCCCTGGCGGAGCGCGTGCTCTATTCACCTATTCCGATGGATTTAGTAGGTTAACGCCGTGACCAGGACGAACTCCGCCGCCGGGCGGCTCACGCTGGCGGACGCGCGGCGGCTGCGCGCGGACCGCGCCCGGCAGGTCGCGGACGTGCTCCGCCGCCAGGTTCTGGACGGCCGGTTCGAGGGCGGCGCGCTGCCCGCCGAGGCCGCGCTCGTCCGCGAGTTCGGCACGTCCCGCAACACCGTCCGGGACGCGCTGGACCTGCTGCGCGCCGAGGGCCTCGTCGAGCGGTGCCCCGGCGTCGGCACGCTCGCCGTCGCCGCGAAGTACCCGCACGGGCTGGAGCGGCTGCTCGGCCTCGCCGAGACGCTGCGCGAGCACGGCGAGGTCGAGAACGAGGTCCGCACGACGGGGCTGATCACGCCGTCGACGGAGATCTCGGCCCGGCTGCGGACGCCGCCGCGCGAGCCGGTCGTCTACATCGAGCGGATCCGGCGGCTGAACGGGCTGCCCCTCTCGCTCGACCTCACCTACATCGCGCGGGACCTCGGGGAACCGCTGCTGGGCGAGGACCTCGCGCGCAACGACATCTTCGTCCTGCTCGAACGGATCGCCGGGCAGCGCCTCGGGCGGGCCCAGGTCACGCTGGAGGCCGTCAACGCCGACCCGCACTCGGCCGCGACCCTGGACGCCCCGCGCGGCGCGGCCCTGCTGATGCTCGAACGGCTCACCCACCTCGCGGACGGCCGCCCCGTCGACCTGGAGTTCATCCGGTTCCGCGGCGACCGCATCGCGATGAGCGGCACCCTGCGCCGCCCCTTCCCTGACGCGCCCCCTTCCTGACTGGAGCACCCCATGTCCCTGGTGGAGCACCGCGCCGACGTCCCGGTGACGGTGGACGAGGCCCTCTGCATCGACGGCTGCACGCTGTGCATCGACGTCTGCCCGCTGGACGCGCTGGCCGTCCACCCGGAGACCGGCAAGGCGTACATGCACGTCGACGAGTGCTGGTACTGCGGCCCGTGCGCGGACCGCTGTCCCACCGGAGCCGTGACCGTGAACATGCCGTACCTCCTGCGCTGAAGGACGCCCCAATGAGACGCCCTGTAAGAAGGCCGCTTGCTCTCGCGCTCGTCCCCCTGCTCGCCGGATGCACCGTCGCGGGCAACGCGTCCGGCGGGGGCGGGTCCGGGCAGATCGTCGTGGGCTACCAGTCCAAGACCATCAACACCGTCACCGCCGGGACGCTCCTGCGCTCGCTCGGCTACTTCGAGAAGCGCCTGAAGGACCTGGGCGGGAAGCACTCCGTCGTCTGGCGCGACTACGACACCGGCGCGCCGATCACCGCGCAGATGCTCGCCGGGAAGATCGACATCGGCTCGATGGGCGACTACCCGCTGCTGATCAACGGGTCGCGGGCGCAGGCGCAGGGCGGCGACGCCGAGACCGAGTGGGTGTCGGTGACCGGCTACAACCTGCGCGGCTCGCTGAACGGCGTGGTCGTCGCGCCCGGGTCGAAGGCGAAAACGCTGCGCGACCTGAAGGGCGGGACGGTCTCGGCGAGCGTCGGCTCCGCCGGGCACGGGACGTTCGTCCAGGCGGCCCGCAAGTACGGGCTCGACCCCGCCAAGGACGTGAAGGTGGAGAACCAGCAGCCGACCGTCGGGGCCTCCGCGCTCCAGGCGGGCAGCGCGGACGCCTTCGCCCAGTTCGTCGCCTGGCCCGGGCTCCTCGTGAACAAGGGGCAGGCAAGGCTGCTCTACGACGGCGGCGACCTGGACGTCCCGACGTTCCACGGCGTGGTCGTCCGCAAGGGCTACGCGAAGGAGAAGCCCGAGATATTGCAGGCGTTCTTGCAGGCGCAGATCGACGCGACGAACTACCTGCACGCCCACCCGTTGCAGGCGGCGGAATCGGTGGCGGCGACGACCGGCCTGCCCGTCGAGACCGTGTACCTCTACAACGGCGCGGGCGGCGTGGCGACGTTCGACCCCACCATCAAGAAGGAACTGCGGGACGCGTTCGTCCAGGACGTGCCGTTCCTCAAGTCGCTCGGCGTCATCCAGACCCCGCTCAAGGTGGACCCCTTCGTCAATGACGCCTACATCAGGAAAGCGGTCGGGCCGTCCTACGACCAGGAGGCGGGTTCCACCGCGAACCCTGCCGCCATCACCGGCACGGACGCGGTCTGCAACAAGAAGGTGGACGACCCCAAGACCGCCGGTGAGGTGTGGGTGAAGGGCGAGCCCGCGACGCGTCCCGCGGCCGACGCCGTGTGCCTGTTGAAGAACGTCAAGGCGCTGCAGAGCGAGGGCAAGCAGATCAGGGCCGTCTACATCCCCGACACCGCCGCCGGGACGCGCTGGTTCGCCGACAAGGACGTCTGGGTCGAGGACCCGTCCGCGAAGGGCCGGTTCAAGCCGTTCGCGACGCCGGAGGGCGCGCAGAAGTACGTGGCCGCGCACTCGGGGGCGAAGGTCGTCCCGTACGCCGAGGCGGTGCGGCGCGCATGAGCGGACTGCACCGCACCCGGCCCCGCCGCGAGGGGCTGTACCGGTGGCCCGTCCGGGCGGCGTCGCTGCTGGCCGCGCTCGCCGCCTGGCAGCTCGTCACCGCCGCGAACCTGCGCGCCTGGGTGCGCTTCGACCGGTTCCCCGGCCCGGTGGACGTGGTCCGCGAGTTCGGCAGGCAGGTCGAGCACGGGCAGTACTGGCAGGACGTCGCGCAGAGCCTCGTGCGGATCCTCACCGGGTTCGCGCTGGCGGCCGTCCTCGGCGTCGCGCTCGGCGTCGCCACCGGGCGCTCCCGCTGGGCGGGGGACGTCCTGCAGCCGCTGTTCGAGGTGGCCCGCCCGATCCCGGCGATCGCGCTCGTCCCGGTCGCGATCCTGCTGTTCCCCGCGAACGAGCAGGGGATCGTGTTCATCACGTTCGCGGCGGCGTTCTTCCCCGTCCTGGTCAGCACCAGGCACGCGGTCAAGGCGCTGCCGGTCGTCTGGGAGGACGCGGTCCGCACCCTCGGCGGCGGACGGTGGCGGGTGCTGGCCCGGGTCGTCCTGCCGGGGGTGCTGCCGGGCGTGTTCGGCGGCCTGTCCATCGGCATGGGCGTGGCGTGGATCTGCGTGATCTCCGCCGAGATGATCTCCGGCGACTTCGGCGTCGGCTACCGGACCTGGCAGGCCTACACGATCGTCGACTACCCCGGCGTGCTCGTCGGGATGGCGACCATCGGGCTGCTCGGCTGGCTCACCTCCGCGTCCGTGGAGCTCGCGGGCCGCCGCCTCACCCGATGGCTGCCCAGAGAAGGGGAGCGCTGATGGCGGGGCTCATGTTGCGGGCCGAGCGGCTGACGCTCGGGTACGGCGGGCGGGCGGTGGTCGCCGGGCTCGACCTGGACGTCGCGCCGGGGGAGATCCTCGTCGTGCTCGGGCCGTCCGGGTGCGGCAAGTCGACGCTGCTGCGCGCGTTCGCGGGGCTGCTGCGGCCGGTGTCCGGGCGCGTCCTCGCGGACGGCGCGGAGGTCGCCGGGCCGTCCGCCGACCGCGCGCTGATGTTCCAGGACGACGCCCTGCTGCCGTGGCGGACGGCGCGCCGCAACGTCGAGCTGGCCCTCGCGCTGCGCGGCGTCCCGCGCGGCGAGCGCCGCCGGGCCGCGCTCGGCTGGCTCGGCCGGGTCGGGCTCGCCGACGCGGCCGGGCGGCTGCCGCGCGAGCTGTCCGGCGGGATGCGCCAGCGCGTCCAGCTCGCCCGGACGCTCGCCGCCGGGCCCAGGGCCGTCCTCATGGACGAGCCGTTCGGTGCCCTCGACGCGCAGACCCGCGCGTCCATGCAGCGGCTCCTGCTGGACGTGCTCGACGGCGCGCCCGCGACCGTCGTGTTCGTCACCCACGACGTGGACGAGGCGCTGCTGCTCGGCCACCGCGTCGTCGTCCTCGGCCCCGACGGGGTCGCGGCCGAGTTCCCCGTCCCGGCGTCCCGCGACGCGGTCCTCGCCGCGCTCGGCGCCGGGTCGTCCCGCCTGAAGGAGGCCGTCTGATGGAGATCCCGCCCGTGGCGGAGCGGCGCGAGCTGAGCTGCGACGTCCTCGTGGTCGGCGGCGGCACGGCCGGGACGATGGCCGCCATCACCGCCGCCGAGCACGGCGCCTGCGTGCTGCTGCTGGAGAAGGCGCACGTCCGGCACTCGGGGGCCCTCGCGATGGGCATGGACGGCGTGAACAACGCGGTCATCCCCGGCAAGGCCACGCCCGAGGACTACGTCGCCGAGATCACCCGCGCCAACGACGGCGTCGTGAACCAGCGGACCGTCCACCAGACCGCCACGCGCGGGTTCGCGATGGTGAAGCGGCTCGAACGGTACGGCGTGAAGTTCGAGAAGGACGAGCACGGCGAGTACGCCGTCCGCAGGGTGCACCGGTCGGGCTCGTACGTCCTGCCCATGCCGGAGGGCAAGGACGTCAAGAAGGTGCTCTACCGGGTGCTGCGGCAGCGGTCCATCCGGGAGAAGGTGCGGATAGAGAACAGGGTCATGCCGGTGCGCGTCCTGACGTCCGGTGGACGCGCCGTAGGGGCGGTGGGGTTCGACACCCGCAGCGGCGAGTTCGTGACCGTCTCGGCCAAGGCCGTGATCCTCGCGACGGGCGCGTCCGGGCGTCTCGGGCTGCCCGCGTCCGGCTACCTGTACGGGACGTACGAGAACCCCACCAACGCGGGCGACGGCCACGCCATGGCCTACCACGCGGGCGCCGAGCTGAGCGGCATCGAGTGCTTCCAGATCAACCCGCTCATCAAGGACTACAACGGGCCCGCCTGCGCCTACGTCGCCAACCCGTTCGGCGGCTACCAGGTCAACGCGGAGGGGACGCGGTTCGTCGATTGCGACTACTGGTCCGGCCAGATGATGGCGGAGGTCAAGCGGGAGATCGACTCCGCGCGCGGCCCCATCTACCTGAAGCTCACGCACCTGCCGGACGAGACGCTGACGTCCCTCGAAGGCATCCTGCACACGACCGAGCGCCCGACCCGGGGCACGTTCCACGCGGGGCGCGGCCACGACTACCGCACCCACGACGTGGAGATGCACATCTCCGAGATCGGGCTGTGCGGCGGGCACTCGGCGTCCGGGGTGTGGGTGGACGAGAACGCGCGCACGACCGTCCCCGGCCTGTACGCGGCGGGCGACCTGGCGTGCGTCCCGCACAACTACATGATCGGCGCGTTCGTGTTCGGCGACCTCGCGGGCGCCGACGCGTCCGCGAACCTGGGGGAGCGGGCGGCGCTGCCGGAGGACCAGATCCGGGCGGCGCACGAGCTGATCTACCGTCCGCTGCGCAACCCGGGCGGGCCGCCGCAGCCGCAGGTCGAGTACAAGCTCCGCCGCTTCGTCAACGACTACGTCGCGCCGCCGAAGACGCGGGCCAAGCTCGACATCGCCGTCGAGACGTTCACGCGCATGGAGGCGGAGATCGCGGCGATGGGCGCGCGGACCCCGCACGAGCTGATGCGCTGCGCGGAGGTCACGTTCATCCGCGACTGCGCCGAGATGGCCGCCCGCTCGTCGCTGACCCGCACCGAGAGCCGCTGGGGGCTCTACCACGACCGCGCCGACCTGCCCGAGCGGGACGACGCGTCCTGGATGTACCACCTGAACCTGCGGCGCCGGGACGACGGGGCGATGGAGTTCGTCAAGCGTCCGGTCGCCCCGTACCTGGTGCCGGTCGACGGGTTCGCCGTCCCCGAGCCGGGGGAGCCGGTGGTGCTCGCGCCGGAGCCGTCCGCGGTCCCCGCCGCCGCTCGCGCGGACGGCCCGGCGCGTCCGGTCGGGGAGGCGCGGCCGATCGGGCGGTCGCCGCGCCTCCTCGAACTGCAGCGGCTCGCCGAGACCGGGCCCGGCGTCGCCGTGATCGCCCCCTACCTCGACGACCCCGACCCCAAGGTGCGGCGCGCGGCCGTCGCGACGCTCACCGAGGTCGCGCCGGACGGCGTCGCCGGGGCCCTCGCGGGCGCGCTCGGCGACGCGCACGGCTCGGTCCGCCGGGCCGCCGCGACCGCGCTGCGCGAGCTGGTCGAGGTGCTGCCCGCGACCGACGCGCTGCGCGCCGACCTCGCGCCCGCGCTCGGCGGCCGGGACGCGCTGGTCAGGGCCGCCGTCCTGGACGTCCTGCGCGCCCTGCGGCTCGGCTCCCCGGACGTGTTCGGCGGCGCGCTGCACGACGCCGACCACCGGGTGCGGATCCAGGCCGTCCGGGGGCTCGTCGCGCACGACGCGGCGGACGCGCTCGGACGGGCCGCCGACGACCCGTCCAGGGAGGTGCGGGTCGCGGTCGCGCACGGCCTCGGCACGGTCGGCGACCCGGCGGCGGCCGGGACGCTCGGCCGCCTCCTCGCCGACGGCGACGCGCTGGTGCGGGCGGCGGCGCTGGAGGCGGCCGCCGGGATCGGCTGCCCGCCGCCGCTGGACGAGGCCGCCCTCGCCGCCCTGCACGACCCGGCCTGGCAGGTCCGCGCGGGCGCCGCGCGGGGGCTCGCCGCCGCGCCCCCGGGCGTCGCGGCCGGCCCGCTCGCCAAGGCCCTGGACGACCCGCACCTGGACGTCCGCAAGGCGGCCGTGCTGGCGCTCGCCGGGTTCCGGGACGTCCCCGAGGCGGCGTCCGCGCTGGACCGGGCCCGCAGCGACCCGGACGCCGACGTCCGCGCCCACGCCCGCCGCGCCCTCGCGGAGGTCAGGGCAGCGACGCCAGGGTGATCAGCGCGGCGGTGGCGGCGACCTCGACCAGCGCGCCGAGGACGTCGCCCGTCACGCCGCCGAGCCTGCGCACGGCCCGGCGGAGCAGGAGCAGCGCGGCGGCCGTGCCGCAGGCGACGGCCGCCGCGCTGTGCAGGGCGCCGCCGAGCCCGCCGGAGGCGCTTCCGGCGGCGGCCGCCGCCGCCAGCACGGCGGCGGTGGCGGCGACCGCCGCGCGCGTCGGCACGGTCCCGGCCACCAGCGAGCCGAGCCCGCCCGGGCGCGCGGACGGGACCCCGGCGCGGCACGCCCACGGCAGCGCGAGCCGCCCGGTCACGGCGGCGACGAGCGCGGCGGCGGCCGGATGCGGCGCCGCGGCCAGCGCCGTCACCTGGACGAGCAGCGTCAGCAGCAGCGTGACGACGCCGAACGGCCCGATGTCGGACCGCTTCATGATCGCCAGCGCGTCGGCGGCGGGGCGGCCGCTGCCGAGGCCGTCGGCGAGGTCGGCCAGGCCGTCCAGGTGCAGGGCCCGCGTGGCGGCGGCGCCCGCCGCGACCGCCAGCGCGGCCGCCAGCAAGCCGTTGAGCTCCAGCAGGTCGCCCGCGAGGAGCACCAGCGCGGCGGCGCCGCCGGTGACCAGTCCGACGGCGGGCGCGAGCAGCATGGCCGCGCGCGCGGTCCCCCGGTCGACCCGCCCCGACCCGACCGGCACGATCGTGAGGAGCGTGACCGCGAGCCGGAGCCCGGCGATCATCCGAGCTCCAGCACGCGGCCAGCCACGACCAGCGCCGCCTCCTCGGACTCGGCCGCCAGCCGCTGGTTGAGCCCGCCCAGCAGGTCGCCGAACGCCCGCCCGGACGCCGTCGCGGGGACGAGCGACAGCCCCACCTCCTCGCTCACCGCGACCACCCGCGCCTCAGTGCCGCGCCAGGCCGAAACGAGGTCGTCCAAGAGCGGACGCACCAGGGACGGGCGCTCCCATGCCCCGGCCTCGTCCATCGCGGCGGCGAGCCAGGTGCCGATGCCGTCCACCAAGACCGCACCGGTCGCCGACCCCAGCACCCCTACGAGATCGGTCGTCTCGACCGTGCGCCACCACGCCGGACGGCGGAGCCGGTGCGCGGTGACGCGTTCGGTCCACTCCGGGTCGTCGTCGCGGGACGGTCCGGTGGCGACGTAGAGGACGTCCGGGCACGCGGCCAGGCGCAGTTCCGCCTCCGCCGACTTGCCCGACCGGGTGCCGCCGAGCAGGAGTGTCCGGAACGGGCCATGCTCCGGGCGCAGCCAGAAGGCCGTCCTGCGTTCCAGCTCCGCCGGCGAGGAGACCCGGTGGTCGACGTGGACCGCCACGACCTCCGTCTTCGGCGTCACCGCTCCGACATGGCGCAGACGACCCAGATGCTCGGGCGAACCCACCAGATCAAGCAGGACGGCGTCGTACACGGCGCCCCTGACCGGCTCCGGCCTCGCCCCCGGACCGGACGCGACCAGGGCCCGCCCGCCGCGCGGAGCGCGCACCTCGTAGCCGCCGGGGACGTCCGTCTGCGGGAGATCGTCCAGCGGGACGCCGTCGATGACCGCGCCGAACGGCCCGTACCGGGCCCCGGCGGCGCGCAGCCGCCCGCAGGACGCGCACCGGCACCCCGGCTCGGGCCACCCCCCGGACGCGGCCGCGCCGCGAAGCTCGATGTCCATCTCGACCGGAACTCTACGGTTACGCTCGACCGGAAGGCTCACGACGTCCCCCGAGGAGGCCCCGGTGGGCAACCCCCCGAACGCGCCGTGGCCGGGCGGTCCGGCTCCGGGCCCGGGTCCCGGCGCGCAGCCGCCCTACGGCCCGCCGCCGCCCGGCGGCTGGCAGCCCGGACCGCCCCCGCCTCCGCCCCCGCGGAAGGGCGGCGGGCTGGCGCTCGTGCTGATCGGCGGCGGGCTCGTCCTGCTGCTGGTCCTGGTCGGGGTCGTGGTGCTGGTCGCGCAGGGCGGCGACGACAAGGGCGGCGGAGGAGGCGGCGGAGGCGGCGGCGACGTCCGGCTCCAGGTCGGGCAGATCGCCGGGGGCGCGGAGGCCACGCCGCTCGCCGACGGGAGCCTCGTCATGGCGAGGCCCGGCGTCGCGTCCCCCGTCGTCGACATCTACGAGGACTTCGCCTGCCCGCACTGCGGCGCGTTCGACCGCATGCACGACCCGATGCTCAAGGAACTGGCCGTCGCCGGGCGGGCCAAGATCGTCTTCCACCCGATGGTGATCTTCGGCGAGAGCAACCAGCCCGCGCACGACAACTCGCTCCGGGCGGCGTCGGCGCTGCGCTGCGTCGGCGACGGCGCCCGCTGGCTCTCCTACCAGGACGCCCTCTACGCCCGCCAGCCGGCGAGCCTGGAGACCCGGGGGTACGCGACGTCCGAACTGGTCGCCTACGCGCGGCCGCTCGGGCTCACCGGCGACGGGTTCACGGCGTGCGTCGAGAACCAGCGCTACGCGGAAAGTGTCAAGACGGTCAGCCAGGGCTACATATCGTCCGGCGTCCAGGGGACGCCCAGCGTGCGGGTGAACGGACGGACGCTCAGCACGTCCGACACCGAGAGCGCGGACGCCCTCCGCCGCGCGATCGAGGCCGCGTCCTGATCCCCGCGCCGGGCGGGACGGGCTAATCTCACCGCGACGAGGGAGGACGAACACGATGGCGTGGAGCTGGCGGCTGGAGAAGGCCGACGGGCGGACGGTCGGCATGTCGGAGGAGACGTTCTCCACCCAGGCGGACGCGGAGAGCTGGCTGGGAGAGAACTGGCGGGGCCTGCGCGCCGACGACGTCGACTCGGTGACCCTGCTGGACGGCGAGTCGGTCGTGTACGGGATGAGCCTGCAAGACCCCGAATGACCCGTACGCGGAAGCGGGGACGGGCCGCCCGGCCCGTCCCCGCCTCGTTCGCGCGGCCGCTCAGGGGCGGCGCGGCGGGCTGCCGGTCTTGGCCGGGTCGCGGATGACGACCGGGCCGAGGACGTCGTCGATGCGCTTCAGCACGTCCTCGTCCAGCTTGACCCCGGCCGCCTTGACGTTGTCGGCGACCTGCTCCGGACGGGACGCCCCCACGATCGCCGCCGACACGTTCGGGTTCTGCAGCGTCCACGCGATCGCGAGCTGGGCCATCGACAGCCCGAGCTCGTCCGCGATCGGCCGGAGACCCTGGACGCGGGTCAGCAGGTCGTCGTTCAGGTAGCGCTTGATCATGTCGGCGCCGCCCTTGTCGTCGGTGGCGCGCGACCCCTCCGGCAGCGGCTGCCCCGGCTTGTACTTGCCGGTCAGCACGCCCTGCCCGATCGGGGACCAGACGATCTGGCCCACGCCCTCCCGTTCGCACAGCGGGACGACCTCCTCCTCGATCACCCGCCACAGCATCGAGTACTGCGGCTGGCTGGACACGATCCGGTCGAAGCCCATCTCGTCCGCGATCTTCAGGGCGCGCTCGATCTCCTCGGCCCGCCACTCCGACACGCCGATGTACAGCGCCTTCCCCTGCCGGACGACGTCGTCGAACGCCCGCAGCGTCTCTTCGAGCGGGGTCTCGTAGTCGAACCGGTGCGCCTGGTAGAGGTCCACGTAGTCGGTCTCCAGGCGGCGCAGCGACCCGTGGATCGACTCCATGATGTGCTTGCGCGACAGGCCCCGGTCGTTCATGCCGGGACCGGTGGGCCAGTAGACCTTCGTGCAGATCTCCAGGCCCTCGCGGCGCTGCCCCTTCAGCGCGCGCCCGAGCACCGCCTCGGCGCGGGTGCCGGCGTACACGTCCGCCGTGTCGAAGGTGGTGATCCCCTCGTCGAGGGCCGCCCGCACGCACGCGCGTGCCGCGTCCTCCTCGACCTGGGAGCCGTGGGTGAGCCAGTTGCCGTACGCGATCTCGCTGACCTTCAGACCGCTCCGGCCCAGGTTTCGGAACTCCATGGCCACGACCCTAGCCCGCCGCGCACCGGGCGTTTCGCATCGCCCGGACCCGCCGCTCCCGGACGACCGTCCGGGAGCGCGCCGGTCGGGTCAGACCTTGTCCTTCTCGCCGACCCGGACCTGCGGGTTCGGCACGCGCAGCCGCCTGATCTGCATGGCGCGCATCGCGGCGTACATCCCGACGCCCCGCGCGTCCTCGTCCGGGTGGCGCTCGGCCGCCAGCTTCTTGATCCCCCGGCTGATCAGGATGCCCTCCACGAACACCGCGACCAGCAGGAACGGCGGCACGAACAGGACCAGCAGCCGGGCCAGCGGGATCGGGAGCATGCTCAGCAGGACGATCGCGAACATCGCGTACATCAGGTACGAGCCGATCGTGCGGCGCGCGTCCACGTAGTCGCGGGCGAGCCGGCGGACCGGGCCCTTGTCCCGCTTGAGCAGGTGTCTCTCGTCGCCCTTCGCCATCCCGGCGCGGGTCTTGGCGCGGTCGGCGGCCTGCCGCTCCCGGACCTTCCGGTAGGCCTCCTTGCGGTTGGCCGGGGGCGCGGTGATGGGCTGCCGGCGCAGCTTCTCGGCGTCCCTCCGCTTCGGCGTGGGACGTCCCTTGCCTCCCGCCTTTACTACCTCAGGAGGATTCGCCGGGGCTTCCGGGGTACGACGCTTGAACACGGGATCAGACTACCGGCTGCGAACATCGTGGCTGCCTCGCGCGTTAACGCGTAGGGTGATAAGAACCCCAGCAGTGGTCATTGAGCCCAGTTCACGACTGAGGCGACAGCACGAAGGGACCGGCGCCGCGCGATGAGCGTGATGAAGCGAATGTCGATGATCTTCAAGTCCAAGGCGAACAAGGCCCTGGACCGCATGGAGGATCCTCGCGAGACGTTGGATTACTCCTACCAGCGCCAGCTGGAGATGCTGCAGAAGGTCCGTCGGGGGGTCGCCGACGTCGCCACCTCGCGCAAGCGTCTCGAACTCCAGATCAACCAGCTTGAGCAGCAGCAGACCAAGCTGACCGACCAGGGCAAGAAGGCGCTGCAGGTGGGCCGCGAGGACCTCGCCCGCGAGGCGCTGACCCGCCGGGCCGGGCTGGAGGGCCAGCTGAACGACCTGCGCGGCCAGTACCAGCAGTTGCAGGGCGAGGAGGAGAAGCTCACGCTCGCCTCCCAGCGGCTGCAGGCCAAGGTCGACTCCTTCCGCACCCGCAAGGAGACGATCAAGGCGACCTACACGGCCGCCGAGGCGCAGACGAAGATCAACGAGGCGTTCTCCGGCATCTCCGAGGAGATGGGCGACGTCGGCCTCGCGATCCAGCGCGCCGAGGAGAAGACCGACACGATGAAGGCCCGCGCCGGGGCGATCGACGAGCTGCTGGCGTCCGGCGCCCTTGAGGACTTCTCCGGCCCGAAGGACGACATCCAGGCCGAGCTCGACCGGATGGGCTCCGGCCCCGGCGTCGACCTCGAACTGGAGCGTTTGAAGGCCGAGCTCGGGCAGGGCCCCGCGCCGAAGGAGCTGAACCAGGGCGGCGCGCCGACCGCCCACCCGCAGCAGCAGGACACCCCCCAGCAGGCCCAGTGGCCGCAGAACCCCGGGGGTGCGCAGTGATCGTCCGCCTGATGGGCGAGGGCCAGCTGGACGTCGCCGACGACGACCTGTCCTCCCTCAACACGCTCGACGCCGAGCTGGAGTCGGCGATCGAGTCGGGCGACGAGACCGCCTTCCGCGCGGCCCTGCACGCGCTGCTGGAGAACGTCCGCAAGGTGGGCAGGCCGCTGCCGCCCGACAGCCTGGCGCCGTCCGAGCTGATCCTGCCGCCCGCCGACGCGCACATCGACGAGGTCCGCGCCATGCTGGGCGACGAAGGACTGATCCCCGACTGAGCGGCGCGGAGCGCGCGCAGCCGACCCGGTCGCCGGGCTGCAAACGGACGGCCAGGCACAAAAACCGGGTCCAGGTCGTTATGACAAGTGAATACGGTATCGGGCAAGTACAGGGGGTGGCCGCATGGCCAGGACGCGCTATGCCTCCGACCGGGGGCTGACCTCGCGGATGCTCGTGACGATGTTCCTGCTGGGGCTGGTGTACGTCGTCTTCGTGGGGGCGTTCTTCGTCTTCGTGCCGCAGTGGGCCTTCGTCGCGCTCGCCATCGCGGTCGTGTTCCTGCTGGCCCAGTACTTCTTCTCGGACCGGATGACGCTCTTCGCCATGCACGGCCGGGTCGTCACCCCGGACGAGGCGCCCGAGCTGCACGGCGTGATCGACCGCATCTGCGCGATGTCGGACGCGCCGAAGCCGCGGGTCGCGATCGCCGACACCGACGTGCCGAACGCGTTCGCCACCGGGCGCAACCAGAAGAAGGCCGTCGTCTGCGTCACCACGGGGCTGCTCCGCAGGCTCGACCCCGTCGAGCTGGAGGGCGTCCTCGCGCACGAGATGGCGCACGTCGCGCACAAGGACGTCGCGGTCATGACGATCGCGTCGTT
Source organism: Actinomadura chibensis NBRC 106107 (assembly GCF_001552135.1). Lineage (GTDB taxonomy): Bacteria > Actinomycetota > Actinomycetes > Streptosporangiales > Streptosporangiaceae > Spirillospora > Spirillospora chibensis. The sequence continues at coordinate 166,094 of NZ_BCQP01000004.1, forward strand.
CCTCGGCATCTGCGCGGGCCTGATCACCCGGTTCGGCCTGCAGATGGGGCTGTGGGGCGGGTTCAGCCGCCGCAGCAACGACCAGAACACCGGGCTGATCCTGCTCGCCGTGGTCGCGGCCAGCGCCCTCGCCTACGCGGTCAGCTTCCTGCTCACCCGCGCGCTGTCGCGGTACCGCGAGCTGTCCGCCGACCGGGCCGCCGCGCTGCTCACCGGACGCCCGTCCGCGCTCGCCAGCGCGCTGACGAAGGTGACCGGGGAGATCGCGCGGATCCCGACCAACGACCTGCGGTCCGCGCAGGCGTTCAACGCGTTCTTCTTCACTCCGGCGCTCGGCAGGGGCTTCAGCGTCTCGTCGCTGTTCTCCACGCACCCGACGCTCGACAAGCGGCTCGCGCAGCTCTCGAAGATCTCCGCCGAGCTCAGCAGGGGAGTCTGATCCGTGGGTTTCCTCGACACCCTCCTCGGGCGGTCCAAGCCCGCGAAACCCGACCTCGACCAGTTGTTCGCGCTGTCGTCGGCCGCGATCACGCTGGAGGCGGGGACGGGCTTCACCCCCACCGGGCAGGGCTCGGTGTGCTTCCGCGCGGCGGAGGGCGGCGCGTTCGCGCGGCTGCAGCGCGACGTCCAGGAGCTGCTGGACGCCGACCAGGGCCCGAAGGTCGAGATCAGCGACGACAAGTACGGCTACACGTGGCTGCTCGCGACGCACCGCCCGGACGAGCTGCCCGACCTCGTCACCGACCTGCACGCGGTGAACTCGACGCTGGAGTCCGGCGGGTTCGGCCCGCACCTGCTGTGCTCGCTCGCCGGGTTCCGCGGGCCGGACGGGCAGCGGCTCGCGCTCGTCTACCTGTACAAGCGCGGCACGTTCTACCCGTTCGCCCCGCTGCCGGGGGAGAAGCGCGACAACGCGCTGGAGCTGCAGGTGCGCGGCGCGGTCGGCGCCGACCTGCCGTTCGAGGACGACCTCGGCCGCTGGTTCCCCGTCTGGGGCGCCCCCGGCCTGTGACCGCCCCGTCACCGCGGTCTGTGTCATGAGACGCTGACCCCGGCGCGGGAACGTTCTAACGTCCGGCCATGGCGCCCTCCGATCCACCTGACTCGGGGCTGGCCTGGCGGATGCTCGCCACGGCCGCCCTGGTCGCGCTCGTGTACGCGGGCGCCGTCCTGCCCGCGTTCCTGGCCGGGCCGGTCTGGGGCGCGCTGGCGGTGGCGGCGGCGCTGGCCGTCGCGGTCTGCTCGGTGCGCGCCGCCGACCGGCTCGCCCTGTACGCCATGGACGCCCGGCTCGTCACGGCCCGGGACGAGCCGGAGCTGCACGCCGTGCTCGACCGGCTGTGCATGTCGTCGGGCCTGCCGAAGCCGCGGCTCGCCGTCTCCGGCCGGGACCTGCCGAACGCGTTCGCCGCCGGGTCCGGCCCCGCGTCGGCCGTCGTGTGCGTGACCGAGGGGCTGCGGGCCCGGCTGGAGCCGGCCGAGGTCGCCGCCGTCCTCGCCCACGAGACCGCGCACGTCGCCAACCGGGACGTGCTCGTCACGGCCGTCGCGTCCTTCCCCGGCCTGTGCGCGGGCCTGTTCCTGCGCTGGTGGACCGGCCTGCTCACCGGACGCGGCAGGCGCGGCGCCGGACGCGCGGCCGCCCTGGTCTGCGGCGCCGTCCTGCTGCCGCTCGGCGCCGCCGCGACCGTGCTGGGCGTCGCGGGGACGCTGCTCGGGCTCGCGCTGTCCCGGCACCGGGAGCTGTGCGCCGACGCGACCGGGGCGCTGCTGACCGGGCGCCCCGCCGACCTCGCGGCCGCGCTCGGCAAGGTCCACGCGGGGATGCGGGACGCCTCCCGCGGCGACCGCCGGGCGCTGCGCCCGGTGAGCGCCCGCTGCGTGGCGGCGGCGGACGGCGGCGGGGCGCTCGGCCTGCTGTCCAGCCATCCGACGCTGGAGCGGCGGACCGAGCGGCTCGCGGCCCTGTCCTTCCGGTTCGAGAGCGGCGGCTGACGTGCGGCTCCCGGCCGGGCCGCGCGGCCGTGCCGCGCCCGGCCCGCCCGACCTCGACCGGCTGTTCGGCGTCCCGCCCGCGGCGGCGGCGCTGGCGGCGGCGACGGGGTTCGTCCCGTCCGGGGAGGCGGGGGTCTGCCACCGCCTCGTGGAGGGCGGGCCGTTCGGCGCGTTCGGCCGCGCGCAGCGCGACGTCGCCCGGCTGCTCGCCGGGGACGGGGCCCGCGCCACGGGACTGAGCGCGAGCCCGCACGGCTGGGGCTGGGTGCGCGTCACCCGCTCCCCGGACGACCTCGACCGCCTGGTCGCCGACCTGCACGTCGTCTGCGCCACGCTCACCGCCGCCGGGTACGGCGCCTACCTGCTGTGCTCGGCGGTCGCGTTCCGGCGCGACGGCGACCGGCAGCGCTGCGCCCTCGTCCACGCGCCGGGCCGGGGGACGTTCTACCCCTACGCGCCGCGCCCGTCCGGCGAGCCGGGGACGGTCCGCCGCGACAACACGGTCGAGACGCGCGTCCGGGAGGCGCTGGAGGGCGAGCTGCCGATCGAGCCCGACCGGGCCCGCTGGTTCCCCGTCCCGGACGCCCCCGGCCTCTCACCCCCGGCCGGCTAGGGGAGGGCGAGCATCCGGTCGAGGGCGGCGCGGGCGTGGCGGGCGGTGTCCGGGTCCACCTCGATGACGTTCTCGACCCGTCCGGCGGCGAGCGACTCCAGCGACAGGACGAGGTGCGGCAGGTCGATGCGGTTCATCGTCGAGCAGTAGCAGACGGTCTTGTCGAGGAACATCACGTTCTTGTCCGGGTGGGCGTTCGCCAGCCGCCGGACGAGGTTCAGCTCCGTCCCGACCGCCCAGGACGACCCGGGCTCGGCGGCCTCGATCGCCTTGATGATGTACTCGGTCGAGCCGATCTGGTCCGCCGCCGTGACGACCTCGTGCCTGCACTCGGGGTGCACCAGGACGTTCACGCCGGGGACGCGGGCCCGGACGTCGTCCACCGACTCCCTGGTGAACCGGCCGTGCACCGAGCAGTGCCCCCGCCAGAGGATCATCCTCGCGTCCCGGATCCGGCCCGGCGTCAGGCCGCCGTCGCGGCGGTGCGGGCTGTAGACGACGCAGTCGTCCAGCGAGAAGCCCATCTCCAGGACGGCGGTGTTGCGCCCGAGGTGCTGGTCGGGCAGGAACAGGACCTTCTTGCCCTTGGAGTACGCCCAGTCCAGGGCGCGCTTGGCGTTGGACGACGTGCACACCACGCCGCCGTGCCGCCCGACGAAGCCCTTGATGTCGGCGGAGGAGTTCATGTAGGTCACCGGGACGACGTCGTCGGCGACGCCCGCGTCCTCCAGGACCTCCCAGCACTCCTCGACCTGGTCGAACGTCGCCATGTCCGCCATCGAGCAGCCCGCGCCGAGGTCGGGCAGGATCACCCGCTGGTGGGCGGCGGTCAGGATGTCGGCGGACTCGGCCATGAAGTGCACGCCGCAGAACATGATGTAGTCGGCCTCGGGACGCGCCGCCGCCTTCTGCGCGAGCTTGAACGAGTCGCCGGTGACGTCGGCGAACTGGATGACCTCGTCGCGCTGGTAGTGGTGGCCGAGCACGAACACCCGGTCGCCGAGGGCGGCCTTGGCGGCGCGGGCGCGCTCGACCAGCGCCGGGTCGGAGGCGGGCGGCAGCTCGCCGGGACAGTCCACGCCGCGCTCGCTGGCCGGGTCGGATCCGCTGCCGAGCAGCAGCAGAGGAAGGTCACGCACTGGGGTGGTCACGGCCTCTCCCTTCGCGGCGAGGGCTTATCGTCGCTTTGACGACTAATGATGGCACATCCCCGGACGTACCGGCGTGTGACGTAGACCGCACCGTTCCAGGGCGTTAGACGCGGGCGAGAAGCGGAATGGCCTTGTAGCGAGGTACGTTGTCCTACGGGAAGGGGCGTGCGACGACGTCCTGGAGGACAAGCGACAGTCCGCCGCAGCGTGCGGCGCAGCGAGACCCGGGAGCTGAACACATGACGGTTTCAGGCGAGACCACGCAGGAGACCACGCAGCAGGGCGTCGTCCTCACCGACGCCGCCGCCGAGAAGGCCAGGGGCCTGCTCGCGCAGGAGGGCCGCGACGACCTTGCGCTGCGTGTCGCCGTGCAGCCGGGCGGCTGCTCCGGCCTGATCTACCAGCTCTTCTTCGACGAGCGGGAGATGGACGGCGACCTCGTCCAGGACTTCAACGGCCTCGACGTGCGCGTCGACCGGATGAGCGCCCCGTACCTGACCGGCGCCACCATCGACTTCGTCGACTCGATCGAGAAGCAGGGCTTCACGATCGACAACCCGAACGCGTCGGGTTCCTGCGCCTGCGGCGACTCCTTCAACTGAGCGAGCCCGACTGGGCGAGCCCCGGGCGGGGCGGCGCCGGGCCACGGGTCCGGCGCCGCCCCGTTCGGGCGCCGGGCTGCGCACCGGCCGCGACGTGTGGTGCGATGGGGAGTACTGTTCGACGACCACCACGAGGAGAGCGACGCCGTGCGCATCGCCGTGACCGGTTCCATCGCGACCGACCATCTGATGACCTTCCCCGGGAAGTTCACCGACCAGTTCATCCCCGACCAGCTGGACCGGGTGTCGCTGTCCTTCCTGGTGGACGAGCTGGAGATCCGCCGCGGCGGGATCGCCGCCAACATCTGCTTCGGGATGGGGAGCCTCGGCAAGGAGTCGATCCTCGTCGGCTCCGTCGGCGACGACTTCGCCGACTACCGCTCCTGGCTCGAACGGCACGCGGTCGACACGGCGTCCGTGCACGTGTCGGAGATCCACCACACCGCCCGGTTCCTGTGCACCACCGACCAGGACCAGAACCAGATCGCCACGTTCTACGCGGGCGCGATGAGCGAGGCCCGCTCGATCGAGCTGCGGCCGGTCGCCGACCGCGTCGGCGGGCTCGACCTCGTCGTGATCAGCCCCAACGACCCCGAGGCGATGCTGCGGCACACCGACGAGTGCCGCGGCCGCGGGCTGCCGTTCGCCGCCGACCCGTCCCAGCAGCTCGCCCGGATGGAGGGCGCCGACGTCCGCCGCCTCATCGACGGCGCCGCGTACCTGTTCAGCAACGAGTACGAGAAGGCCCTCGCCGAGGAGAAGACCGGCTGGACGAGCGAGGAGATCCTGTCCCGCGTCGGCGTCCGCGTCACCACGCTCGGCGCGAAGGGCGTCGTCATCGACCGCGAGGGCGAGCCGGGGCTGCACGTGCCCTGCGTCCCGGTCACCGACGTCGCCGACCCGACCGGCGTCGGCGACGCGTTCCGCGCCGGGTTCCTGTCGGCGACCGCGTGGGGGCTGCCGCTCGAACGCGCCGCCCAGGTCGGCAACGCCATCGCCGCGCACGCGCTCGAAGCCGCCGGGCCGCAGGAGTACACGCTCGGCCGCCGCGCGTTCCTCGACCGGTTCACCGCCGCCTACGGCGCGTCCGCCGCCGCGGAGATCGAGCCGCACATCGCCTGCCCCAACCCGTAGGCCGCGACATGAAGAGGGGCCGCGCCGGACGGCGCGGCCCCTCTTCTTTCGGGCTCAGCAGGTGTTTCGGGCTCAGTACGTGCGGCGGATGTGGAAGCCCCAGCCGCCCTGCTGGAGCGTCTCCTCCCAGACGAAGTCCTGCGACTTCATGCGGCACCAGGCCGGGACGTCGGTCCGGGCGGCGGCGTCGTCGGCGAGGACGGCCACGACCTGCCCGACCGGCACCTCCCGGATCCGCTCCGCCAGCATGATGATCGGGATCGGGCACTTGCGGCCGAGGGCGTCGATGACGAGCACCGGCGGCGGGCCCGGCGACGCTTCGGCGGGCGGCGGCGGGGCGCCCGGCGCGGCCCCGTTCTTGGCGCGGCCTCTGAACCTCATGGGCGCGACCGCCTCCCTGTCTCGAAGGTGCTCGGGTCCGAGCCGTCCGCCGCCGGGTCGCCCGGAGCCGGGCCACCCGGCGCCGGTGCGTTCGGCGTCGGGTCGTTCAGCGTCGTCCGGCGGAGCCGGGCGACGACGTCCGGAAGGGCGGCGAGGAACCGGTCCACGTCGTCCGCGCGGACGTCACGCGGCAGCGATACCCGCACGTTCCCATGGGTAATCACTCCCATCGCCTCCAGCACGTGACTGGGACGCAGCGTATCCGCCGTGCACGAGCTTCCGGACGAAACGGCGAAACCCAGCCTGTCCAGTTCGGTCAGCAGAGCCTCGCCCTCCACGTAGAGGCACGAGAACGTGACCAGGTGCGGCAGCCGCCGCACCGGGTCGCCCACCACCTGGACGTCGGGGACCGTCCGGGGGACCTCGGCGCGGATCCGGTCGACGAGCGCGGACAGGCGCGGCGCCTCCGCCTCCATCTCCGCCCGGTACGCCTCCAGCGCGGCGGCCGCCGCGACGACGGCGGGGACGTTCTCGAACCCGGGGACGCGGCGCCGCTCCCGCTCGTCGTCCGGCAGCGGCGACCGCCACCGGACGCCCTTGCGGACGGCGAGCACCCCGACCCCCGCGGGCCCGCCCCACTTGTGCGCGCTGCCCGCGAGCAGCGACCAGCCGTCCGGGACGTCCGCCCGGCCGAGGGACTGCGCGGCGTCCACGAACAGCGGGACCCCCGCGTCCTGGCACACTTCCGCGACCTCCGCCACCGGCTGGACGGTCCCGACCTCGTGGTTGGCGGACTGGAGGCAGGCGAGCGCGGTGTCCGGGCGCAGCGCGGCGGCGAACTCCGCCGGGTCGGCGCGGCCGGTCCCGTCGACGCCGACGACCGTCACCTCGCCGCCCTCGCGCTCGTGCGCCTCCGCCGCGTGCAGGACGCTGGAGTGCTCCACCGCGGACACGACGAGATGCCGCCCGGTCCGGCGGCGCGCCCGGAGCCCCCCGAGGACCGCCAGGTGCACCGCCTGGGTGCCGGACGAGGTGAACGACACCTCGTCCGCCCGCGCGCCGAGGACCCCGGCCGTCCGGGCGCGGGCCCGGTCGAGGAGGACGCGGGCGCCGCGGGCCGTCCCGTACAGCCGGGCCGGGTCGGCCCAGCCCGCGTCGAGCGCCTCCAGCAGCGCCGCCCGGCCCGCCGGGTGCGGCGGCTCGGTCGAGGCGGCGTCGAAATAGGCGCCGAAACGGGCGGCGCCCGGATGGGCGGCGTCGCGGTGGACGCCGGGCGTGCTCGGTTCGGCCACGCGGAAACACTAACCGGGCACCCGATCGGGGGTTGCGGCGCCCCTCGCGCTAGTGTGTCCACCACACGTGTGACAACTGATCTCTCCGCCCGGCAGCCCGGGCTTTCATCCGTGGGGAAGGCATTCCGTGAGTCCGACCCGCTCTAGGGAGCGGCGTACGCCTGTGCGCAGTCGCCGCGCATTGAAGAGCGCCGGCGCGCTGGTGCTGCTGGCGTCGACCGCGACCGCGTGCAGCGGCAGCCGCCTCGGCCTGCCCGAGCCGATCAGCGTGCAGGGCGAGCGCATGCTCCACCTGTGGCAGGGCTCCTGGATCGCGGCGTTCGCGGTCGGGGGCGTCGTCTGGGGCCTGATCATCTGGGCGGTGCTGTTCCACCGCAAGCGCTCCAACGACCTGCCGCCGCAGGTCCGCTACAACATGCCGATCGAGATCCTGTACACGGCGGTCCCGTTCGTCATCATCGCGGTCCTGTTCTACTTCACCGCGCGGGACGAGAACTTCGTCGAGAAGACCACCGACAATCCCGCGGTGACCGTCGACGTGACGGGCTTCCAGTGGAGCTGGCAGTTCGACTACAAGGAGAAGGACGCCGCGGGGCAGGAGAAGCTCGCCGCGCGCGTCGTCGGGCAGCCGGTCGCGCCGAACGGCCCGGCCCCCGCCAAGCCGGTGATGACGATCCCCACGGGCAAGACGGTCCGCGTCCGGCTCCACTCCAACGACGTCATCCACTCGTTCTGGGTCCCGGCGCTGATCTACAAGAAGGACGTCATGCCGGGCTACACCAACGAGTTCGAGTTCACCGCGAACAAGACCGGCGTCTATGAGGGCCGCTGCGCCGAGCTCTGCGGCGTCGACCACAGCCGGATGCTGTTCCAGCTCAAGGTCGTGACTCCCGACCAGTACGCCAAGTTCATCGCCGATTCGAAGGCCGCTCTGGCCGCGGGAGGTGCCCAGTGACGGCCACCAGTCACGCACCGAGCGCGTCGGTCGCCGCGCCGCGGACGAGCAAGGGCCGCATCCTCGCGTCCTGGCTGTCGTCCACCGACCACAAGGTGATCGGCTACCTCTACCTGATCACGTCGTTCTTCATGTTCCTGTTCGGCGGCGTCCTCGCGCTGGTGATGCGCGCCGAGCTGTTCAAGCCGGGCCTGCAGGTCGTCAGCAACGAGCAGTTCAACCAGCTGTTCACCATGCACGGCACGATCATGCTGCTGATGTTCGCGACGCCGCTGTTCGCGGGCTTCACCAACGTCATCATGCCGCTGCAGATCGGCGCGCCCGACGTGGCGTTCCCCCGGCTGAACATGCTGGCGTACTGGCTGTTCCTGTTCGGCAGCCTCATCGTCATCGCGGGCTTCCTGACGCCGGGCGGCGCGGCCAGCTTCGGCTGGTTCGCCTACGCCCCGCTGTCGGACGCCGTCCGCTCGCCGGGCATCGGCGGCGACATGTGGGTGATGGGCCTCGCGATGTCCGGGTTCGGCACCATCATGGGCGCCGTCAACTTCATCACCACGGTCCTGTGCATGCGGGCGCCCGGCATGACCATGTTCCGGATGCCGATCTTCACGTGGAACGTCCTGCTGACGTCCATCCTCGTGCTGATCGCGTTCCCGGTCCTCGCCGCGGCGCTGCTGGCGCTGGAGGCCGACCGCAAGCTCGGCGCGCACATCTTCGACGCCGCGCACGGCGGCGCGCTGCTCTGGCAGCACCTGTTCTGGTTCTTCGGGCATCCGGAGGTCTACATCATCGCGTTGCCCTTCTTCGGCATCGTGACCGAGATCCTCCCGGTGTTCAGCCGCAAGCCCGTCTTCGGCTACATCGGACTGGTGTTCGCGACCATCAGCATCACCGGCCTGTCCATCACGGTGTGGGCGCACCACATGTTCGTCACCGGCCAGGTGCTTCTTCCGTTCTTCTCCTTCATGTCGTTCCTCATCGCCGTGCCCACGGGGGTGAAGTTCTTCAACTGGGTGGGGACGATCTGGCGAGGGCAGCTGACGTTCGAGTCGCCGATGCTGTGGGCGCTGGGCTTCCTCGTGACGTTCCTGTTCGGCGGCCTCACCGGCGTCATCCTCGCGTCGCCGCCGATGGACTTCCAGCTCTCCGACTCCTACTTCGTGGTGGCGCACTTCCACTACGTCGTGTTCGGCACCGTGGTGTTCGCGATGTTCGCGGGCTTCTACTTCTGGTGGCCGAAGTGGACCGGCAAGATGCTGAACGACACCCTGGGCAAGGTCCACTTCTGGCTGCTGTTCATCGGCTTCCACGGCACGTTCCTCGTCCAGCACTGGCTGGGCGCGGCGGGCATGCCGCGCCGGTACGCCGACTACGCCAGCGAGTTCCACGGGCTGAACGAGGTGTCGAGCATCTTCTCGTTCGTCCTCGGCGCGTCCATGCTGCCGTTCTTCTACAACGTGTACATCACGTGGAAGCGCGGCAAGCGGGTCGAGGTCGACGACCCGTGGGGCTACGGCGCCTCGCTGGAGTGGGCGACGTCGTGCCCGCCGCCGCGGCACAACTTCAACTCGATTCCGAAGATCCGTTCCGAGCGGCCCGCGTTCGACCTGCACCACCCGCACGTGGGCGCGCAGGGCGAGCTGGCCGGGGCGAAGGGGGAGTAGGCGATGCGCGTCCAGGCGTTCATGTTCTACGGGTCCGCGCTGTTCTTCCTCGCCACCGACGTCGTGTACTGGCTCTGGTCGAAGGACTGGACGGGCACGACGGCGCTGGCCCTCGCGGTCGGGCTCGCCGGGCTCATCGGGTTCTACGTGCACTTCACCGTCCGGCGGCTCGAACGCGCCAACGGCGGGCCCCTCTACGAGGACGACCCCGAGGGCGACATCGCGGACGCGGCGGGCGAGCTGGGCTTCTTCAGCCCGCACAGCTGGTGGCCGCTGTTCGTCGGGCTGTCGGCGGCGGCGGTGGCGCTCGGCATCGTGTTCGGCTGGTGGCTGGTGATCCTCGGGGTCGCCGCCGCGCTGCTGTCGACGATCGGTCTCGTCTTCGAGTACTACCGGGGGCATTTCGCGCACTGAGTCCATTTCGTCCATCCCATTCCCCCGCGTTAGGCCCTGAGATGACCGGGTTTGGGGGCGGCCGGATGAGAATGGTTCACTGATCGGTAAAAGAACCCCATCGAGGGCCGGTGTCCGCTTTTTAGCGGGTACCGGCCTTTTCACATACTGGGCGCCGTTCCCAGCGACCGGGCTGGCAGGCGGACCGATCGCCCAGGTGGACGACCGGGGGGACCACATGCGGGTGAGTGGCTCAGGACCGGGAGACCGGGGACGGCGGGCCGTCGCGGTGCTCGCCGGGGCGGGCACGATGGCGGTCATGGCGGCCGGGGCGGCGGCCTGCTCGGGCGGGCCGGACGGCGCCGACGCCGTGAAGCTGACGTTGTCGCCTGCGAGCGGCGGGGGCGGGGCGGCGCTGCGTCCGGACAGCCCCATCGCCGTCCACGCGAGCAAGGGGACGATCGAGAACGTGACGGTGTCCGGCGGCGCCGCGCCGATGGAGGGCGACCTGAGCGCCGACCGGACGCGGTGGCGGTCGCGGTGGACGCTGGAGCCCGGCGCGACCTACACCGTCGACGCCACGGCGATCGGCAAGGACGGCAGGACCCGGACGGTCACCGACCGGTTCACCGCCGCGACGGTGGCGAAGACGAACGCCGTGAAGATCGAGGCGCCGTTCAACAGGGAGACGGTCGGGGTCGGCATGCCGATCATCGTGCACTTCGACCGCGCGGTGCAGGACCGCAGGGCCGTCGAGGAGGCCCTGGAGGTGCGGTCGGACAAGACCGTCGAGGGCGCCTGGCGCTGGTTCGGCGACAAGGAGGTCGTGTTCCGGCCGAGGCAGTTCTGGCCCGCGCAGACCAGGGTGACGTTCCAGGCCCATCTCAGCGGCGTCCGGACCGGCGGGGACGTGTACGGGGGGAAGAACACCGCGCTGGCGTTCAAGATCGGCGACTCGCACGTGTCCACGGCGGGCGAGGACAGCCACAAGATGGTGGTGAAGATCAACGGGAAGAAGGCCCGCACCATTCCGACCAGCATGGGCAAGGGCGGGGCCCGCATGTTCACCACCACCAACGGCGTCCACCTGACGATGGACAAGCAGGACCCGACCGTCATGACGTCCGGCTGGATGGGCGTCGGGCCGGGCAGCGCGGGCTACTACAGCCTGACCGTGTACAAGGCGGTGCAGATCTCCGACAGCGGCGAGTACGTGCACAGCGCGCCGTGGTCGGTGGGCGCCCAGGGCAGCGAGAACGTCAGCCACGGCTGCATCAACATCAGCCCGTCCAACGCCGCGTGGTTCTACAAGATGTCCCTGCGCGGCGACCCGGTGACGGTGACGGGGACGAGCCGCGAGCTCGAACCGGAGAACGGCTGGGGCTACTGGCAGATCGGCTGGAACGAGTGGGTGAAGGGCAGCGCCACGGGGCGTTCGGTGTCGACCGCCCCGCACCTGGACGCCGCGACGCTGTCCGTCCAGAAGCAGCAGCGGGAGCGGGACGCGAAGCGGCAGGCCGAGAAGCAGCGGGCCGAGGGCAACTGACGCCCGCCGCGCCCGCCGCGGGCGGGCCGCCTAGCTCGGCGGCGGGCGCAGCGGCGGCGGTTCCGGGACGCGGTGCATGCGCGCCCAGTCGCGGGCCATGGCGATCCTGTCGGGACCCGAGGGGTGGGTCATCCACAGCAGGTACTCCATCGCGTCCGGGCTGAGGTCGGAGATGTTGCGCACCGACAGCGCGTGCTGCATCGACACGAACGTCGACGGGTCGCGGGTGAGGCCGAGGGCGTGCGCGTCCGCCCGCGCCTCGATCCGCCGGCTGACGAGGTTCTGGACGGGCGCGCCGAGCTGCGTCCCGGCCGCGACCAGCGCGAGGACGAGCGCGATGGAGCGCGGGTCGGCCGCCCCGCCCGCGCGGCCGGGGCCCGGCTCCGGGCCGACCCCGGCGCGCCTCAGCAGGCGCGGGGAGGTCGTCAGGAGGTACAGCAGGCACATGGCGCCGGACACGCCGAGCGCGCCGACGAGCGTCCCCCACAGGACGTCGTCGCGCTTGGCGTGGCCGAGCTCGTGCCCGACGATCGACTCGACCTGCGGGCGCGGCGACTTCAGCAGCGTGTCGTAGAGGACGATCCGGCGCGTCGAGCCGAACCCGGACACGTAGGCGTTCAGCGACGTCGTCCGGCGGGACGCGTCGGCGACGAGGACGTCCTCGACGGGCACGCCGTCCCGCTTCGCCATCGCGAGCAGGTCGTCGCGCAACTGCCCCCGGGGCAGCGGGTGGAACTTGTTGAACACCGGCTCGACGGCGATCGGGTAGATGAACGACACGAGGACGACCAGCAGGAAGCCGCCCGCGGCGGCGCCCGTCCACCAGTAGCGGGGGAAGCGGCGCGTCACCGCGTACAGCAGGAGCAGGGCGACCGTGTAGATGACCCAGGCGACGGCGAGGGACTTGAGCTGGTCGCCGAGCCACGGGGCCCAGCCCTGCGTGGACAGCCCGTACCGGCGCAGCACCGACTCGCGCCAGACGTCGAACGGGAGCCCGGCGGCGCGCAGCAGCGTCGTCAGCGCGACGGACGCGACGGCGACGCGGAGGGGCCACCGGCGGGTGCGGGCGGTGACCCAGCCGATGAAGCGCGCCCCGAGCGGGGTGAGGCCGAGCACGAGGACCAGGACGAGCCCGGTGGCGAGCCCCGCGTAGGCGGGCGGGTTGAGGGCCGAGTCGAACGCCCGGGAGCGGGCGATCTCGGCGGGGGAGAAGTCGAGCGCCGGGTCGGGCCGCACCTGCCCGCCGGGGACGTCGCCGGGCAGCGGGTTCCACGGCGTGGTCAGCGCGAGGACGGTCGCGAGCGCCGCGAACAGCACCGCCGCCGCGATCCCGGCGGCGACCCGGGGCGTGCGCGCGGCGCCGCCGGAGTCCCGGTCGGCCGTGGCGGCCCGCTCCTCGTCCACCTCCTCGCTCATGTGAGCTCCCTCTTCAGATAGTCGCGCCACAGCACGGTGAACCGGGCCCGGTCGAGGCCCAGCACGTCGCGCAGCGCGGTCGCCTCCGGGACGCGCCCGGCCGTCCGGTAGAGCTGCACGAGCGTGCCCTCACCGTACCGGTCCGCGATCAACCGGCAGGCGAGCCAGGACTCCTGGTACGCCTGGGACAGCCGCGCGGAGCCCCCGGCGAACGCTGCGGCGGCGGGCAGCGCCGCCGGGACGCGCCCGGCGGCGACGTCGCGGCGCAGCTCGCCCGCCGCCGCGCGGACGCCGATCCTCGCGTCCCGGTAGCCGACGTAGTCGGCGAAGCCCTCGATCAGCCACAGCGGGGTCGTGCGGTCGCTGGCGCCGCCGGTCGCGACGTGGGTCAGCTCGTGGGTGAGCACGACGCCGCGGCCGAGCCGGTTCAGCCGGCCGAACGTGCCGGGGGAGATGACGACCCGGTCCTCGCCGCGCCCGCCGCCCGGGGACGGCGCGGCCGTCGCGAGCGCCGCGATCTGGCCGAGGCTCTGCCCGGGCCCGGCCAGCGCGGACGCGAGCGCCGCGTCCGCCGGGACCAGCGCGACGACCCGCTGCGCCCACCCCTTGCCGACGACGCCGCTGACCACCGGGACGGCGGCGTCGAGGCGGCGGGCGATGTCGGCGAGCCCGGTGGCGTCGCCCACCACGAGCGACGCGCGCCCCTTGACGACCGTGAGCGGGCCGCCGTCCCAGATCTCGGCGTCGTCGCGGAAGCCGTGGGAGGAGCCGTCGCCGACGACCGTCCAGCCGCCGGGGCGCGGGGCGAGCGACAGGCGGCGGGTGCGGGCCACGTCGCCGCGGTCGAAGCCGCGCAGCCGGTACCGGACCTCGACGCGGACGACCGCGACGCCCGCCGCGTCGTCCACGGCCTCGACCCCGGTGACGCGTTCGCGCCAGCCGTCCAGGGGGAGCCTGCGGAGGTTGCCGTACATGCGGGACTGGACGTCCTGGAACGCGGCGGGCGCGGACGCGACCGTCGCCATGAAGGCCGTGCGGTCGCCGGTCCGCACGGCGGCGGCGCGGGCCGCGAGGACGGCCGCCGCGTCGGCGGGGGCGAACGAGCGGGCCGCGCCGTCGGCGTGGGCGCGCGGCGCCGCGTGCCGGCCGGAGCGGGCGCCGAGCAGGCCGCCGCCGCCCGCGAGCAGCGCGGCGGCCCCGCCCGCGCCGAGCGCGAGCGCCCGGCGGCGCTGCACGGGTGCCCCGCCGCCGGGGTCGGGTCCGTCCTCCATGCGCGTGATCCTATGCAGCGTCCGGCCGGGAGGTCGCGGTCATGACCGGTAGGCGGGGTATCCGTAGCCGACGATGTCGTCGGACGAGCGCGTCTTCACCCGGACGGCGTTGCCGGTGTTCCCCTCGACGGCCTCGATGGTGTCGTCGTCCACCTTCTTGACCACCATGCCGACGTGCCGGATGTCGGAGCTGTCCTTGCCGCCGCTCCAGGCGTAGAAGACGATCGCGCCGGGCCTGGGCTCGGTGCCCCAGCGGCCGTTCTGCTGGAACCAGCGGGCGTGGGCGACGGTCCACGCGTCGCTGCCCATCTCGTCGGTGAAGCCGAGCCGCTCGCCGACCCAGGAGATGAACATGTCGCACCAGTTCGCGTCGCCGTAGCCGTCGAGGGAGCCGCCGTCGCGGGCGAGCGTCTCCCGCGCGCGGGACGTGCCCATGTACCACTTCTGGAACTTGGTCTCGCCGCCCGCGTCCTCCGCGACGCCGACCTGCGAGCGGGCGAGCGCGATGGCCTCGGCCGCCGTCGGCCGCTCCTGCTCGGATGCCTTCTCGGACGCCTGCGGCTTCGGCTCGTCCCGTTGCGGGCGGCCGCTCGGCGGCGCTTCGGGCCGCGGCTTGGAACGTTCCCTCTTGGTGGCGGCGGACGACCGGGACGTCTCGGACGACGCCGTCCGCCCGTTCTCGCCTCCGGTCGCGCCGGCGGCCGTGACGCTCGCCGGGGCCGCGCCGCCGAACGGCGGGACGGACGCCTGCGCGGTCGCCGCGGCGGCGCCGAGCACGGCGGCTCCGGCGATCGCGCCGCCGGTCGTCCGCCAGGTCAGGGGGAGGGGGGACGGCTTGCGGTGCCGTCCGGAGGTCTTCTTGCGGTGCGCGCCTGGCACGGGGGGATCTCCTCGGCTTCCGGTCCGTCCGCCGGGCCGGGACGCCTGGGTCGGCGGCGCGCCGGGACGGACGGGGACTCCGGCGAGCGGGGGCGCCGCGCGGAGCACGGGGATGGTCACAGCGAGAGGGCAGGGGAAAGGGAGGGCGCGGCCGCGCGGTGGCGGCCACGCCCCAGGGTCACGCTGCGGGTCTCACTCCTCTTCTTCCAAGACGCCTACCGGGTTAGCTGACGGGTTCGGGCGTGGAAGTGGCCCTACGGCGGGCTCCCACCGGACGTGCGGGAGAGTCCTGCCGATTCACCCCGGTGCCGGAATGCCCGTCCGGGAGGGTGTCCCGGACTCCGGCGGACGTGGGTCCCCGGTTCCGCGCTGGGCGGACTCGGCGCTGCCGCTGCGATCCTGGGGGCGAGATGGGGCCCGGCGCGGGACCTGTCTCCCGCGTGCGAACGAGCGGCGCCTGATGTGCGGGCGGACGGCGGCCCGTCGCCGGGGACCGTCCTCGCCCGACCCCTCGGGTCCGCCGCGGCGGCGCGCTCAGCGCCATGCTCGCGTGAGGCGCGCGAGCGGCGGGAGGGGGGTCGCGGTCTGCGTGCAGACCGGTGCGGCGCCGCGGAGGGCGCCGCGCGGACGGCGCGTGGAGCGCGCCGCCGGGGGGAGGCGGCGCGTGGCTCGCACCGCCGGCACGCGGGCGCGAGCGCCGCGTGCGGTCGCGGCGCCTGGGGGGCGTCGCGGGGGCCATGGCGCCTGGCGGGCGCCGTGAATGGGGTACAAGGTACCAAAGCCCCAAGAGAAGGCAAACCCCTACAAAATCAACAACGGACCAGGTCAAGCCTGGTCCGTTGTCGGTGTCGCTCCGCGGAGCCGCCCCGCGCCGGGGCGGAGCCGCCGCGTGTCAGGGGCGCCCGGCGCCGTAGTAGTTGCTCAGGTAGTAGCCCGAGGTGATGTTCACGACCGTCACGGTCTTGCCGGTGCTCGGCGCGTGGATCATCTGGCCGTTGCCCACGTACATGCCGACGTGGCTGAGCCCGCTGAAGAACACGAGGTCGCCCGGCTGGAGGTCGGACTTGGCGACCCGCTTCGTCGCGGCCCACTGGGAGTTGGTGGTGCGGGTGATGTTGACGCCCGCCGCCGCCCACGCCTTCATCGTCAGGCCGGAGCAGTCGTAGGAGTTCGGGCCGGTGTCGCCCCAGCCGTACGGCTTGCCCCGCTGCGCGAAGGCGAAGTTGAGCGCCAGCCGCGCCGGGCCGCTGGCCGGGCCGTTGTAGGTGCCGCCGATGCCGCCGCCGCCCGACGACGACCCGCCGCCGCCGAGCTTCGCCAGGAGCTTCTTCTGCTTGTTGACCTCAAGCTGGAGCTTGCGCTTCTTGTCCCGCAGCTCCTTGGTCTTGGCGTTCACGTCGTCGAACGCGGCCTTCGCCTGCGCCTCCTCGCGGCGGAGCCGCTGCGCGGTGGCGAGGAACTGGGTGAGCTGGGAGTTGCGCTCGTGCGACAGGTGCGAGAAGACGGCCGCCTGGTCGAGGATGGCCTGCGGGTCCTTGCTGCCCACGAAGCCGGTCACGTCCGCCGAGTCGCCGTTCTTGTAGGCGGTGGCCGCCATCTGAGCGATCTTGGAGCGCTGCTCCTCGAAGGCCGCCTGCTCCTGCGCGCTCGACTTCTTCGCGCTCTCGTACTTCTTCTTGGCGATCTTCAGCTTCTCGTTGAGTTGGTTGAACTGCTCGACCTTGTGGTCCATCTGCTCGTTGAGCTGGTCGAGCTTCTTCTGCACCTGCGCCCTGGTCGGCTTGGGCTCGGCGTGCGCCAGCACCGGGGGGTAGGCCAGGGAGGCGGTCACGGTCAGGCAGACCACCGCCGCCAGGCGGCGGGACGCTCTCCCGCCCGCCGTGCCCCCGCTCCGGTCACGCCGGTGCGCCGGTGCCCCGATGAGATCATTGGCCACGATCGGTTTCGCCCCTCTCGTCCACGACGTCAGCGGACGACATTAGCGAGGGGCAACACCCGTCACAACCGATTCGTCGCAGTTCAATTGACATTTGCGTGGATCGTCCACTATTTGTGACCTCATGATCACGAGGTGCGAAGCGTCCCTTATCGCAGCCTTATGGGCACCTTATGGGCGGTCCGCAGCCGTCCGTCCCGTGCCGCGGCCCGGCCGCCGCTAGGAGCGCCCGAGGCGGCGCAGCAGCAACGTGGACGGGCACGGCCGCGACCCGGCGCGGCGGGCGGCGTCGGCCACCTCCCGGTCGGACGACACGACCACCACGGCGCGTCCCGGCGGCTCCGCCCGCACGAGGTCGCCGATCAGCTCGTCGGCGGTCTGGCCCGGACGGCTGAACAGCACCCGGACGCCGCGCGGCGCGGCGATCGCGACCGGCGCGTCCAGCTCGGCGCCGTCGAACACGCACGTCACCTCGGCGCGGGTCTGCGCGGCGAGGCCGCCGAGCCCGGACAGCAGCCGGGTGCGCTGGTCGGCCAGCGGCAGCTCCCCGTACCCCGTCTTGGTGACGTTGTAGCCGTCCACCACGAGGTGCACCCGGGGCAGCGTCAGCAGGCGGTCGAGCAACTGGGGGTCGCCGTCGGACAGCGCGCGTCCCGGCAGCGCGCGGTGCGCCTGCCGGTCCGGTTCGAGGCCGCCGACCACGTCCGCCGGACGGTCGATCGTCGACGGCAGCGCCAGCTCCCGCCGGACGCCCTGCGCCGCGTCCACCAGCGTGTCGAGCAGCATCCGCAGCCGGACGTCGTCGACGTTGCGGCCCTCCCGCGCCGCCCGCTTGGCCGCCTCGGCGGCGGCCTCGGCCTGCGCCGCGCGGGCGCGCAGCCTGCGCAGCTCCTTCTCGGCCGCCGCGGTCGACTCGCGCGCCGCGGCGAGCTTGCGCTCGGCCTCCGCGGCGACCGCGTCCGCGCGCTCCTCGGCCGCCCGGAACCGGGTCCGCGCGTCGTGCAGCTTGCGGCGCAGGTCGGCCACCTCGGCCTTGGCGTCGCGCAGCTCGGCGCGCAGCCGGTCGGCGTCGGCGGAGCGGCCCGCGCGGGCGGCGGCCAGCTCCTCCTTCAGCGCGGCGACGCGGCGCTCGGCGGCCTCCTCCTCCGAGGCGGAGGCGGAGCGTTCCAGCTCGGCCCGCGCGGACTCGACGAGCCCGGTCCAGCCGGCGGGGCGCAGCAGGTAGGCCAGCGCCGCGACGCGGACGGGGTCGGCGGCGGGCGGCACGTCCCCGCCCTCGACGGCCTCCACCAGCGCGGCCTGCGACCGGCGCAGCGGCTCGACGACGCGGCCGCGGAACGCCGCGTCCTTCTCCAGCGCCGCCGCGATGTGCTGGCCCGCGAGCTTCGCGCGCTTGCGCCGCTCGAACCGCGCGAACGGGCGCAGCGGCGCGGGGACGTCGTCGGCCGGGAGCCCGCCGATCACGTCGGCGGCGACCTCCACCACCGACTGCCGGACGGCCTCGGGCAGCGGCCGGCCGAGGCGCTCGCCGCCCGGGGCGCGCGAGTCGTCCGCCCGTCCGGCGGGGCACGCCTCCGCCGGGCCTCGCTCGTGCTCGGCGCGCCGCGCGGGGGCCTCGCCGCCGGGGGTCGCTTCGGGGCCGCTGTCGATGATCCCGCTCCTTCCGGGCTTTCGCCGCCGGTGGGCTGTGTCTTCCCGAGCCGTCCGCGCCCTAACCAGGGCGGACGCGTGATCGGACGAACCGCGCGCGGCCCCCGTGCGGTCCCGCGGCCCCCCGGCCCGGCGGGACGCTCCGGCGCCCCACAACCCTAGCGGCCCCGGCTTCTGTCGGTGGGGTCCTCTACGGTCGCGCACATGACGGCTGCGCACGGTGTCCGGGGCGCCGAAGTCCCCGCGGGCGGCGTCCAGGGAACGCTGGACGACCTCGGCACCCCCCTCTCCGGGGTCACCTTCGTGGTGGTCGACCTGGAGACCACCGGCGGCTCGGTCGCCGACTCGGCCATCACCGAGATCGGCGCGGTGAAGGTGCGCGCGGGCGAGGAGCTCGGCGAGCTCGGCACGCTGGTCGACCCCGGCGGGCCCGTCCCGCCGTTCATCACCGCGCTGACCGGCATCACCACCGCGATGGTGACGGCCGCGCCGCGGATCGAGGCGGTGCTGCCCGCGTTCCTGGAGTTCGCGCGGGGCTGCGTGCTCGTCGCGCACAACGCGCCGTTCGACATCGGCTTCCTCAAGGCCGCGTGCGCCGAGCACGGGTACGCCTGGCCCGCGTTCCCCGTCGTCGACACCGTCGACCTCGCGCGCCGCGTCCTGTCCAAGGACGAGGTGCCCAACTGCAAGCTCGGCACGCTCGCCCGGTTCTTCCGCACCCCGAACGAGCCGACGCACCGCGCGCTCGCCGACGCGCGCGCCACCGTCGACGTCCTGCACGGGCTGATCGAGCGGATCGGCTCGTTCGGCGTCACCTCGCTGGAGGAGATGCGCGGCTTCGCCAAGGCGCCGACGCCCGAGCAGCGCCGCAAGCGGCACCTCGCCGACGACGTCCCGAGCACGCCCGGCGTGTACCTGTTCGAGGACGCCTCCGGCGAGGTCCTCTACGTCGGCAAGAGCGGCGACCTGCGGTCGCGGGTGCGCAGCTACTTCACCGGGTCCGAGACGCGCTGGCGGGTCCGGGAGATGGTCGGCATCGCCGAGAACGTCCGGACGATCGTGTGCGCCACCGGCCTGGAGGCCGAGGTCCGCGAGCTGCGGCTGATCGCCGAGCACAAGCCGCGCTACAACCGCCGGTCCAAGTTCCCCGAGCGGGCGATCTGGCTGAAGCTCACCGTCGAGCCGTTCCCGCGGCTGTCGATCGTCCGCGAGTGCCGCGCCGACGGGGCGCGCTACCTCGGGCCGATCTCGTCGCGGCGGCAGGCCGAGGAGGCGCGGGCCGCGCTGCACGAGGCCGTCCCGCTGCGGCAGTGCACCCAGCGGCTGACGCTGCGGGTGATCGAGAGCGGCAGGGCGCGGGCGTGCGCGCTCGCCGAGCTCGGCCGGTGCGGCGCGCCCTGCGACGGGCGCGAGTCCGCCGACGCCTACGCCGTCCACGTCGGGACGGCCCGCGCCGTCATGGCGGGCGACGTCCGCCCCGTCGTCGCCGCCGCGCGGGTGCGCATCGACCGGCTGGCCGCCGAGCAGCGCTACGAGGAGGCCGCCGCCCAGCGCGACCGGCTCGCCGCGTTCGTCCGCGCCGCCGCGCGCGGGCAGCGGCTCGCCGCGCTGGCCCGGCTGCCCGAGCTGGTCGCGGCGCGGCCCGCGTTCGACGGCGGCTGGGAGCTGGCGGTGGTCCGCTACGGGCGGCTCGCCGCCGCCGGGACCGTTCCGCCCCACGCCCAGCCGAGGCCCTACGTCGACGCGCTCATCGCCACCGCCGAGACGGTGTTCCCGCCGTCCGGCGAGGCGCCCGGCGGCGTCGCGCTCGGCGCGCCGCCGTCCGCCGGGGCCACCGCCGAGGAGATGGAGTGCGTGCTGCGCTGGCTCGACCTGCCCGGCGTCCGGCTCGTCGAGGTCGACGGCCCCTGGACGTGCCCCGCGCACGGCGCCGAGGGCCTCCGCGAATGGATCGACCGCGCTTATGACCGGGCTTACGAGCCACAGGAGACGTCCCGGGGGCGGGGCGGGCGACGTTAGGGTGACCCGTGGAATCCCGGCGCTCGGAGAGGACGACGACCCCGCATGGCCCTGCCTCTCTACGACAGCCAGCCGGCCCGCCGCGTCCCGTGGGTGACGTACCTGCTGGTGGCGGCCAACGTGGTGGTGTTCCTGCTCACCCCGATGTCGAACTTCGCCGCCTGGTACGGGCGCGACCACGTCCGCGAGTGCGAGGCGGCGCACTTCACCTACGAGTACGGCGCCGTCCCGAAGGAGCTGACGAGCGGCGACCAGCAGCCGCTGCCCGCCGACATCGTCCGCCAGTGCGGGCCCGCGGGCTTCCGCAAGGCGCCCTGGACGTCGGCGTTCACCTCGATGTTCCTGCACTCCGGCGCGCTGCACCTGCTCGGCAACCTGGTCGCGCTGTTCGTCGTCGGGATGGGCGTCGAGGACCGGCTCGGGCGCCTCCGCTACCTGCTCAGCTACCTGTTCTTCGGGCTCGTCGCCGTCTACGGGTTCGCTTGGACCTCGCCGGACTCGACCGTCCCGCTCATCGGCGCGTCCGGCGCGATCGCGGGGGTGATGGGCGCCTACGTCATCCTCAACCCGCGCGGGCGGATCGTGAGCTGGGTGCCGCCGGTCATCGTGGTGCGGCTGCCGGTCTGGGTGGTGCTCGGGTACTGGTTCGTCCTGCAGTGGCTGTCGCTCGGCGACGACAAGAGCAACGTGGCCTACACGGCGCACATCTACGGCTTCCTGGCCGGGGTGGCGTTCGCGCTGCTCGCGCGCCGCGCGGGGCCCGCCCGCCGCCTCGCCGCGCTGAGCCGCGGCTAGATAGGGTCGGGACGTCCAAGGCTTCAGGGGAGGGGTGCAGTGGTCACTGCGATCGTGTTCGTCAAGGCCGACGTCGCGCGCATCCACGAGGTGGCCGAGACGATCGCCGCCCTGGACGGCGTCAGCGAGGTCTACTCCATCACCGGCGACCACGACCTCATGGCGATGGTCCGGGTGCGGCGCAACGAGGACCTGAACGACATCATCCCGGGCCGCATCAACAAGATCCCCGGCATCGTCGGCACGGAGACGCACATCGCGTTCCGCACCTACTCCCAGCACGACCTGGAGCAGGCGTTCGCCCTCGGTCTCCCGGACGCCGACTAAAGCCCTTGCCGGGGGGTGTGGGGGGTCGTCCCCCCACAAAGGCACGGCTAGCTCGCCGTCACCACTGACAGGGAGAGGTCGCCGCAGGGGCGGGCGGCGAAGCCGGGGGCGCCCCGGTAGACGGCGCCGGGCGGCCAGCTCGCCGTGTTGGACGCCATCACCCGGCCGGGCGCGTTCACGACGAACGCGGGCGCGGGGATCTCGCGCAGGGCCGGGACGATCTCGTTCTCGAACGTGCGCGCGTACACGTCGGCGGCGGCGACGCCCGCGAACGTCCCGCCGACGAGCACCGGCGCCGACAGCGTAAGGACGTACTCGTCGCTGCACAGGTAGTCGACGTAGGGGCCGCACACGGTCCGCTCGGCGCCGCCCGCCGGGCCGGTGAACCACTCCCAGCGCGTGTAGTCGGCGAGGACGCTGCTCTCGGGGTCGAGGTCGCGCAGGAGCTGGGACGGCCGCCCGGCGGGCCCGGTCTGCCACCACTCCAGGTACCAGGCGGCGTCGGCGAGCAGCTCGGGCGCGGCGATGAAGCCGAGGCCGCAGATCAGCGGGCCGAGCCGGGCGAACAGCAGGGGGCGCAGCGCGGCGAGGTCGGCGCGGACGGGGGCGCGCCCGGCGCGGCGGACGTCCTCCAGGCACCGGCCCGCCGCGTCGCGGACCTGCGCCACCGCCTCGAAGACGCCGTCCAGGGTGGCGCGCACGCGGGCGGCCGCCGCGCGGGCGGCGGGGGGACCGTCCACGGCGGCCGGGGGCTCGGCGGGCATGGGGTCCCCCTCGGGAGTCAGAGTTCGAGCCGTCGTTCAATCAGACGTTGTACCGCATTCAGGACGTGACTTTCAGCTACATCGCGGGCGGCGGCGTCGTCGCCGCGCTCGATGGCGTCGACGATCCCGGCGTGCTCGGCGGCCACGGCGGCGCGCCGGTCGGGCAGGTCGTGCACGGCCCAGACCAGCGGCCCGATCTCGGCCTGGAGCCGGATCTCCTCGCGGGTGAGCCGCACGGACTGGGACGCCGCCGCGACGTCCAGGTGGAGCCGTCCGTCCAGGCGGCACAGCCGGGCCCCGGCGGCCATCTCTTCCAGCGAGCGGCGCAGCCTGCGGACGTCGTCCGGCAGCGACCGGGCGGCGGCGAGCCGCGCGGCGGCCCCGGCGATCGCGGCGTAGTGGTCGCCGAGGTCGCGGAGCTCTTCCGCGCTGAGCGGACGCAGCCGCTCGTCGAGGTCGAACGGCCTGGCCGGGGCGCGGACGAAGCTGCCGCCGCCGCGCCCCCGCCGGGTCTCGATGAGCCCCTGCTGACGCAAGGCCATCAGCGCTTCGCGTAGTGTGACCGTTGATACACCGAGATGTGCGGCCAAGTCGGTCTCGCTCGGCAGCTGCTCGCCGTCGTCGAGGAGCCCGAGCGCGATCGCGTCGCCGAGCCGCCGCACGACCGCGTGCACCCGCGCGGTGTTGTCGACCGGGGCGAACACGACCAGGTGCGCGTTCTCCATGGGCCCCCTTCCCGGTGTTCACACAGTGATACCGGAACATCACTTGAACTGAAACTTATGAATCCATATGTTTTCTGTTCATGCCGGAAGCAGCGGTGAGGATCCGCGATCTGCGCAAGACCTTCGGCGCCGTCGAGGCGGTGGCGGGCGTCGACCTCGACATCGGGGACGGCGAGTTCTTCTCCATGCTCGGCCCGTCCGGGTCGGGCAAGACGACCATCCTGCGGCTGATCGCGGGCTTCGAGCGGCCGACGGCCGGGACGGTGGAGCTCGGCGGCGCGGACGTGACGGGCCTCGCCCCGTTCGACCGCGACGTCAACACCGTCTTCCAGGACTACGCGCTCTTCCCGCACCTGGACGTGCTCCGCAACGTCGAGTACGGCCTGAAGGTGCGGCGGGTGCCGCGGGCGGCGCGCCGGGAGCGGGCGCTTGAGGCGCTGCGCAGCGTCCGCCTGGACGGCCTGGAGCGGCGCCGTCCGGGCGAGCTGTCCGGCGGCCAGCGGCAGCGGGTCGCGCTGGCCCGCGCGCTGGTCAACGAGCCGCGGGTGCTGCTGCTCGACGAGCCGCTCGGCGCGCTCGACCTGAAGCTGCGCGAGGAGATGCAGGTCGAGCTGAAGAGCATCCAGCGCCGGGCCGGGATCACCTTCGTGTTCGTGACCCACGACCAGGAGGAGGCGCTGACCCTGAGCGACCGGGTCGCCGTCCTCGACCGGGGCCGGGTGCAGCAGGTCGGGACGCCCGCCGAGGTGTACGAGCGTCCGGCCACCGGGTTCGTGGCGGGCTTCGTCGGGACGTCCAACCGCGTCGGGGACGTCTGCGTGCGCCCGGAGAAGCTCCACGTCGAGATCGGGGACGACCTCCCCGGTCCGCGCGGCGGGGACCGGCACGCGCTCGGCACGGTCGCCGAGGTCGTCTACGCGGGCGCGGTCACCCGGTTCGTCATCGACCTGGACTCGGGGGACCGGGTCGTGGCGCTCCAGCAGAACCTGCGGACCTCGTCCATGGACGTGACGCGCCACCGCGGCGCCCGCGTCCGGATCGGCTGGGAGGCGGCGCACGAGTTCCGCGTCCCCTCCGACCCGGCGCCCGCCGCGCCCGCTTCCTGAGCACGACTCCCAACCCCCGAGACATAAGGAGACCCCCCCATGTGGTCCACGCGCACGGCGATCGCCGCCGCGGCGACGCTCGCGATCGGGCTGGCGGCCGCCGCCTGCGGCGGCGACTCGGGCGACAAGGCGACGGGCGCCGGGCAGGGCGGCTTCACCGTCCCGAAGGTGCCGATGCGGCAGTCGCTCGGGCAGGGCGAGGGCCAGGTCAACCTGGTCGCCTGGGCCGGGTACGCCGAGGACGGCTCCAACGACCCGAAGGTCGACTGGGTCACCCCGTTCGAGAAGCAGACCGGCTGCAAGGTCAACACCAAGGTCGCCGGGACGTCCGACGAGATGGTGACGCTGATGCGGACCGGCGAGTACGACGCGGTCTCCGCCTCCGGCGACGCCTCGCTGCGGCTGATCGCCTCCGGCACGGTCGCGCCCGTCAACACGAAGCTCGTCCCGAACTACGCCGACGTGTTCGCCGGGCTGAAGGCGAAGCCGTGGAACTCGGTGAACGGCGTCCCCTACGGCATCCCGCACGGGCGCGGCGCGAACCTGCTCATGTGGCGCACCGACAAGGTGAAGGCCGCGCCGGACTCGTGGGGGGCGGTGTTCGACGGGAACTCCCCGTACAAGGGCAAGGTCACGGCCTACGACTCGCCGATCTACATCGCGGACGCCGCGCTGTACCTGATGTCGGCGCGGCCGGAGCTCGGCATCAAGAACCCGTACGCGCTCGACCAGAAGCAGTTCGACGCGGCGGTCGGGCTCCTGAAGACGCAGCGCGGGCTGGTGGGGGAGTACTGGTCGGACTACACGAAGGAGGTCCAGGCGTTCAAGAGCGGCGACTCCGTCCTCGGGACGACCTGGCAGGTCATCGCGAACCTCGCCGAGGCGGAGAAGGCGCCGGTGAAGGTGGCGCTGCCGAAGGAGGGCTCCACCGGCTGGTCCGACACGTGGATGGTCGGGGCCAAGGCCAAGCACCCGAACTGCGCCTACAAGTGGATGGACTGGATCGTGTCGCCCAAGGCGAACGCGCAGGTCGCCGAGTGGTTCGGTGAGGCGCCCGCCAACGCCAAGGCGTGCGCGGAGACCTCGGACAAGAAGTTCTGCGACACCTTCCACGCCACCGACGAGACCTACTTCTCGAAGGTGCACTTCTGGACGACCCCGATCGCGCAGTGCCTCGACGGCCGCAAGGACGTCAAGTGCGTCGACTACTCCAAGTGGACCCAGGCGTGGACGACGATCAAGGGCTGACCCCGGGCCGCCGCCCGGTGCTCCGGCGCCGGGCGGCGGCCCTGCTGCACCGCCGTCCCCGGCTGCGGCTGACGCTGCTGCTGTCGGCGCCGCTCGCCTGGCTGGTCGCCGGGTACCTCGCCGCGCTCGCCGCGATCTTCCTGACGGCGTTCTGGACGACGGACGTCTTCACCGGCGAGGTCGTCCGGCGGTTCACGCTCGCGAACTTCCAGACCCTGCTGGACGAGCCCGTCTACCGGACGGTCGCGCTCCGCAGCCTCGGCGTCGCCGCCGCCGTCACCGTGATCGACGCGCTGGTCGGCGTCCCGATGGCGCTCTACATGGCCAAGGTCGCGAAGCCCCGGTACCGGCCGTACCTGGTGATCGCGATCCTGGCGCCGCTGTGGGCCGCCTACCTCGTCAAGGCGTACGCGTGGCGGGTCATGCTGGCGGAGGGCGGGCTGGTCGACGAGGCGCTGCGGCCGCTCGGGCTGTCCGGCCCCGGCTACGGGCTCACCGCGACCGTGGTCGTCCTCGCCTACCTGTGGCTGCCGTACATGATCCTGCCCGTCTACACCGGGCTGGAGCGGCTCCCGGACTCGCTGCTGGACGCCTCCGGCGACCTCGGCGCCCGGCCGCTGCGCACGCTCCGCTCCGTCGTCCTGCCGCTGGCGTTCCCGGCGCTGGTGGCGGGCTCGATCTTCACGTTCTCGCTGTCGCTCGGCGACTACATCACCGTGAAGATCGTCGGCGGGCGGCGGCAGCTGCTCGGCAACGTCGTCTACGACAACATCGGCGCCGCCAACAACCTGCCGTTCGCCGCCGCCGTCGCGACGGTCCCGGTCGTGGTGATGCTCGGCTACCTCGCCGCGGCCCGCCGCACCGGCGCGCTCAGGGAGCTCTAGATGACCTTCTCGCCCGCCGCGCGGACCGCGCTGCGCGTCCTCATGGGCCTCGGCCTCGCCGTGATCTACGTGCCGCTGCTGGTCGTGCTGATCAACTCCGTGAACGCCGACCGGGCGTTCGGGTGGCCGCCGTCCGGGTTCACCGGACGCTGGTGGACGCAGGCCATGGACAACGAGGGCGCCCGGCGGGCCGTCCTCACCAGCGTCAAGGCGGGCGTCGGGGCCACCGCCGCCGCGCTCGTCCTCGGCACCCTCGCCGCGTTCGCCGTGGCCCGGCACCGGTTCTTCGGACGCGAGGCCGTGTCGCTCGTCGTCGTCCTGCCGATCGCGCTGCCCGGCATCGTCACCGGGATCGCGCTCAGCAACGCCTTCCAGGTCGTGCTGAAGCCGCTCGGGATCGGGCTCGGCCTGTTCACCGTCATCGTCGGGCACGCCACGTTCTGCGTCGTGACGATCTACAACAACGTCCTCGCCCGGCTGCGGCGCACCGGGACCAACCTGGAGGAGGCGTCCGCCGACCTCGGCGCCGACACCTTCCAGACGTTCTGGTACGTGACGTTCCCCGCCCTGCGCTCGGCCCTGTTCGCGGGCGCGCTGCTGTCCTTCGCGCTGTCCTTCGACGAGATCATCGTGACCACGTTCACCGCCGGGCCCGGCGCCGAGACCCTCCCGATCTGGATCTTCAACAACCTCTTCCGCCCCAACCAGGCCCCAGTGGTCAACGTCCTGGCCGCGGCACTGATCGTGCTGTCGATAATCCCGATCTACCTGGCCCAGCGTCTCTCCAGCGCCTCCCGCAACATCACCTAGGACACCGGCCAAGGCCACGGGTCGTGCGGCCGGAGGGCGGTCACGCCCTCCGGCCGCACGACCCGACGGCGCAGGCGACCGCAGCGACGCCCCACACGCCCGCACAGGCAAGACAGACCGAAACGGCGGCGTGAGGATCGCCTGCGCCGCAACGGGGGTTCCAGGGGGTCGCCCCCCTGGGCTAGCGCAAGCGCTGGGAGATTTCCACCCAGCGGTCGAGGAGGGTGGTGGCGGCGCCGGAGTCGACGGCCTCGGCGGCGCGGGCGTTGGCGGCGGCGAGGGCGTCGGTCAGGTCGGCGGGGGCGGGGGCGCCCTCGTAGGCGACGATCAGGGCGGCGGCGTTCAGCAGGACCATGTCGCGGACGGGGCCCGGCCGCCCCGCGAACGTCTCGCGGGCGACGCGGCCGTTGAACGTCGCGTCGGCGCCGCGCAGGTCGTCCGGGCGCGCCGGGGGGATCCCCAGGGCGGCCGGGTCGAACGTGGTCTCGGTCGCCGTCCCGTCGCGGACCACCCACACCGTGGACGTGCCGGTCGTGGTCAGCTCGTCCAGGCCGTCGTCGCCGCGGAACACCAGGGACGAGCAGCCGCGCGCGGCGAACACGCCCGCCATGACGCCCGCCATCCGCGGGTGGAACACCCCGACCGCCTGCGCGCCGGGACGCGCCGGGTTCGTCAGCGGGCCGAGGAAGTTGAACACCGTCGGGGTGCCGAGCTCGCTCCGCGTGCGGGAGGCGTACTTCAGCGCCGGGTGGTACAGCGGCGCGAAGCAGAAGGTGATGCCGATCTCCGCGGCGATCCGCGCGGTCGACTCGGGCGGCAGGTCGATCGCGACGCCGAGGTGCTCCAGCAGGTCGGCCGCGCCGCAGGAGGACGAGGCGGCCCGGTTGCCGTGCTTCACCACCCGGACGCCCGCCGCCGCGGCCACCACGGCGGCCATCGTGGACACGTTGACGGTGTGGGCGCGGTCGCCGCCCGTCCCGACGAGGTCGGCGATGGGGCCGGGGACGTCGATGGGCGTGGCGTTGTCCATCATGCCCTCGGCGAGGCCGGTGACCTCCTCGACCGTCTCGCCCTTGGCGCGCAGCCCGACCGCGAAGCCCGCGATCTGCACGTCCGTGGCCTCCCCGGACATGATGGCGTTCATCGCCCAGGAGGTCTCCTCGCTGGTCAGCGAGTCTCCGGCGACCAGCGCGTTGAGCAGCGCCGGCCAGGTGGTGCGCGCGTCCATGTCGTGCCGTTCTCTCGGGCGCCCTACAGGGCGGGGAGGCGGGTCTCCAGGCGCTGCCGCATCAGCCCGGCGAGCGCGTTCGCGACGGCCATCGGGTCGAGCGGGAGGCTCACCACGGCGTCCGCCCGGGACCAGGTCGCGAGCCAGCCGTCGTCGCGGCGGCCGATGATCGCGAGGACCGGCGGGCAGTCGTACACCTCGTCCTTGGCCTGCCGGCACACGCCGAGGCCGCCCGCGGGCTGGGCCTCGCCGTCCACCACGAGGACGTCGATCCCGCCCTGGTCGAGCGTCTCCACCACGGCGGGCTGGGTCGCCCGCTCGACGAACTCGACCTTGGGCAGGTCGGCGGCCGGACGGCGGCCGATCGCCAGCCGGATCTGGGCGCGGGTGTTCGCGTCGTCGCTGTAGACGAGGACCTTCATCGGGCTCTCCGGGGCGGTGCTGCTCATGGACGTGAAGGGTACCGGGTCACGGGCGCGCGGGACACGCGCGGGAACCCTTGTAGGGGGGTCATGCGTCACTCACTGGATGGGGGCGCAATAATGCTGCCCGTGACAGCTTCCGCGATAGAGACAACACCTCACGCACGGGCGAACCGTCCCAATTTGGTCAGCGTGGGGACGATCGTTTGGCTGTCGTCCGAGCTGATGTTCTTCGCGGCGCTGTTCGCGATGTTCTTCACGATCCGCTCTGTGACGATCGGCCAGTCCGGGCACGACGCGTGGCCGGGCGCCCCGCTCGACCTGCCGCTGTCGTCGGTCAACACGACGATCCTGGTGCTGTCCTCCGTGACCTGCCAGATGGGCGTCTTCAAGGCGGAGGCGGGCAAGGTCGGGCGCGACGGCGGCCTGCTGAACTTCCGCCGCTGGGGGCTGCGCGAGTGGTACGTCCTCTCGTTCCTCATGGGCGCCTACTTCGTCGCGGGGCAGGGTTACGAGTACTTCAACCTCGTGACCAAGGACGGGCTGACCTTCTCGTCCTCGGCCTACGGCTCGATCTTCTACCTTGCGACCGGCTTCCACGGCCTGCACGTCATCGGCGGCCTCATCGCCTTCCTGTTCATCCTCGGCCGCACCTTCGCGGCGAAGCGGTGGACGCACGAGCAGGCGACGAGCGCGATCGTCGTGTCCTACTACTGGCACTTCGTCGACATCGTCTGGATCGGCCTGTTCTCGGCCGTCTACCTGCTCGACATGTGACAGCCCGACCACCCTGACCCACCCAAGACATGACCCGAACGGGGATTTCCGTGAAAAGGATCACCGCATGGCGACGGCGCCCGTGGGCGGGCTACGCCGTCGTGCTGGCGGCCCTGGCGGCGATCGGCGTGGTCTACGCCGGCTTCTCGCCGCGGAGTGACCGGGCCGAGGCGCAGAGCAGCGCCCAGGCCGCGCAGGACCTGAAGCACGGCCAACAGCTGTTCAACAAGAACTGCGCGAGCTGCCACGGGCTGAACGCCGAGGGCACGAAGGACGCCAAGGGCAACCCGATCGCGCCGAGCCTCATCGGCGTCGGCGCGGCGTCGGTCGACTTCCAGGTCAGCACGGGCCGCATGCCCGCGATGAACCCTGGCGCGCAGATTCCGCGCAAGGAGCCGATCCCCGACTTCAACACCTCGATCAAGACCGACTTCGAGGAGCCGGAGAAGCGCGAGGCCGCGGAGAAGCAGAAGGCCCAGGCCGAGAAGAACCTGGCCGACCTGCGCGCCTGGATCGCCTCGCTCGGCGGCGGGCCCGAGGTCCCCCCGGCCTCCGCGGTCGACCCGGACAAGGGCGACGTCGCGCTCGGCGGCAAGCTGTTCCGCACCAACTGCGCCCAGTGCCACAACTTCACCGGCCAGGGCGGCGCGCTGACCGGCGGCAAGTACGCGCCCCCGCTGTCGGGGGACGACGTCACGCCCACCCAGATGTACGAGGCGATGCTGACCGGCCCGCAGGCGATGCCGGTCTTCAACGACACGACGCTCACGCCGCAGGACAAGCAGGCGATCATCTCCTACCTGGTCAAGACGCGTGAGGAGCCGAACCCGGGCGGGAACGGCCTCGGCCGCATCGGCCCGGTGAGCGAGGGCCTCGCCGGCTGGCTGATCGGGATCGGCCTGCTGGTGCTGGCCGCCATGTGGATCACCGCGAAGAAGCCGAAGAAGCTGAAGAAGTCATGAGCGACGACAAGAACGAGACCGAGGGCGCACCGGGCCCGGGCGAGGACGGCCGCCGCCGCGAGCGCGTCATCGGCACGCCGTCCCCGGCGCGGGAGAAGGCGCTGCTCGCCGAGGACGACATCTCGGCGCCCGCGGGCGTGGGCGAGCAGCTCGACGAGGCGTCGATGAAGCGGGCGGAGCGGATCGTCGCGACGTTCTTCCTGGTCGCGTTCGCGGCCAGCGTGACGTTCATCGCCTACTTCATCGGCTGGAGCGGCCGCGACGGCGGCATGCACGGCGTGCTGCGCGCCCGCGAGTCCAACTTCTGGCTCGGCGGGACGATGGCGCTGTCGTTCCTCGCGATGGCCGTCGGCGTGACGATCTGGGTCCGCCGGCTGATGACCAGCAAGCCGATCGTCCAGGAGCGGCACGAGCTGGCCGCCGACGAGGAGTCCAGGGCGGCGTTCGCGCAGGACTTCATGGAGGGCGCCGAGGACAGCGGCATCACCAAGCGGCCGCTGCTGCGCCGCACGCTGCTGCTCGCCGCCGCGCCGCTCGGGCTGGCGCCGCTCGTCCTGCTGCGCGACCTCGGCCCGCTGCCGGAGAAGCGGCTCCGCCACACCTACTGGGGCGAGGCGGTCAAGAAGGCGCAGGCCGAGGGCAAGAAGGGCGTCCGCCTGGTGGTGGACGGCACCAACAAGCCGCTGCGGGTCAGCGACTTCTCCTCGCCCGGCGGGATGATCACCGTCCTGCCGGAGGGCATCGAGGAGGAGGTGCCCGAGGAGCAGGTGCTGACGCAGAACGCCAAGGCGGTCACCATCCTCATCAACGTCCCGCCGGACAAGTTCAAGCCCGCCAAGGGACGTGAGAACTGGCACGTCAACGGCATCGTGGCGTACTCGAAGGTCTGCACGCACGTCGGCTGCCCGGCCGCGCTGTACGAGCAGACGACGCACCACATCCTGTGCCCGTGCCACCAGTCCACGTTCGACGCCACCGACGCCGCCAAGGTCATCTTCGGCCCGGCGGCGCGGCCGCTGCCGCAGCTTCCGCTGGCCGTGGAGGACGGGTACCTCGTCGCGACCAGCGACTATCACGAGCCGGTCGGCCCGAGCTTCTGGGAGCGCGGATGAGTCAGGCGACACCTCCGAAGGCCATCGAGGGGACGCTCGGCTTCATCGACGAGCGCCTCGGCTCCACGAGCTTCTTCAGGCGGAACGTCAAGAAGGTCTTCCCGGACCACTGGTCGTTCATGCTGGGCGAGATCGCCCTGTACTCCTTCATCATCCTGCTGCTGACCGGGACGTTCCTGACGCTCTGGTTCAAGCCGAGCATGGCGGAGGTCGTGTACGACGGGTCGTACACGAAGCTGCAGGGCGTGAAGATGTCCGAGGCCTACGACTCGACGCTGCACATCAGCTTCGACGTCCGCGGCGGGCTGCTCATGCGGCAGATCCACCACTGGGCCGCGATCCTGTTCATGGCGTCGATCCTGGCGCACATGCTGCGGGTGTTCTTCACCGGCGCGTACCGCAAGCCGCGCGAGCTGAACTGGCTGATCGGCATCGGCATGTTCACGCTCGGCATGCTGGAGGGCCTGTTCGGCTACTCGCTGCCGGACGACCTGCTGTCCGGCACCGGGCTGCGCATCACGCAGGGCGTGGCGGAGTCGATCCCGCTGGTCGGCACCTACATCTACATGTTCCTGTTCGGCGGCGAGTTCCCCGGCCAGGACATCGTGCCCCGCCTGTACATGCTGCACATCCTGCTGATCCCGGCGCTGATCCTCGGCATGGTCACCGCGCACATGATGATCATGTGGCATCAGAAGCACACCGCGATGCCGGTCAAGAACCAGACCGAGCAGCAGGTGTACGGCTACCCGTTCTACCCGGTGTTCATGGCGAAGACCGGCGCGTACTTCCTGTTCACGTTCGGCGTCGTGGCGCTGCTCGGCGCGTTCGCGCAGATCAACCCGATCTGGCTGTTCGGCCCCTACGACCCGGGCGCGATCTCGTCCGGGTCCCAGCCGGACTGGTACATGGGGCCGCTCGAAGGCGCCCTGCGCATCATGCCGAACTGGGAGATCACCGCCTGGGGCCACACGCTCAGCCTGAACGTGCTGATCCCGGCGGCGGTGCCGCTCGGCATCGTGTTCGGCGGCGCGGCGGCGTGGCCGTTCGTCGAGGCGTGGGTGACCGGCGACAAGCGGCAGCACCACGTGAACACGCGGCCGCGCAACGCCCCGGTCCGCACCGCGACCGGCATGGCGGCCGTCACGTTCTACGGGCTGCTGTGGCTCGCGGGCGCCAACGACGTCCTCGCGGAGCGGTTCCACGTCTCGCTGTTCGCGACGACCTGGTTCTTCCGGGTGACGGTCTTCCTCGGGCCGCTGATCGCGTTCATCGTGACGAAGCGGATCTGCCTGGGCCTCCAGCGCAAGGACGCCGACACGATCGGGCACGGCGTGGAGTCCGGCGTCATCCTCATGTCGCCGGAGGGCAGGTTCTCCGAGCGGCACGAGGCGCCGCGCGAGGAGGAGAAGCTCGTCATCCTCTCCAAGGAGAACGCCCGCCCGGAGGCGCCCGCGCGGGACGCCAAGGGCATCCCGGCGCCCGGCAGCAAGGGCCCGATCGGGCATCTGCGCTCGCGGCTGAACCGCGCGTGGACCTTCGACGACATCCCCGTCGAGGAGCACGAGCACGGCCACGGCGACCAGAAGGCGATCGAGAGCGGGTCGGAGCAGGTCAAGCACTGATCCGGAGCTCACGGAGGCCCGGCGCCGCGATGGCGGCGCCGGGCCTTCGGCGTACGTATGCTGGCCCGCGATGAGGACGCTCTTCGTCACCAACGACTTCCCGCCCCGGCCGGGCGGGATCCAGGCGTTCGTGCACGGGCTCGCCGCGCGGCGGCCGCCCGGCTCGGTGGTCGTGTACGCCCCGGCGTGGAAGGGGGACGCCGCGTTCGACGCGGCGCAGCCGTTCCCCGTCGTCCGGCATCCGGGGTCGCTGATGCTGCCGGAGCCGGGGGTGCGGCGCCGCGCGGCGGAGATCATGCGCGCGGAGGGCTGCGACTCGGTGGTGTTCGGCGCGGCCGCGCCGCTCGGCCTGCTCGCCCCGGCGCTGCGGCGGCACGGGGCCGAGCGGCTCGTCGGGATCACGCACGGGCACGAGGCGGGCTGGGCGGCGCTGCCGGTGGCGCGCCGCCTCCTCGCCCGCATCGGGGACGACACGGACGTCCTCACCTACCTCGGCGAGTACACGCGGTCCCGGATGGCGCGGGTGCTGTCGCCGGACGCGGCGGCCCGGATGGCCCGGCTCGCCCCCGGCGTCGACGAGCAGGCGTTCCGCCCCGGCGCGGGCGGCGACGAGATCCGGGCGCGGCACGGGCTGGCGGGACGCCCGGTGGCGGTGTGCGTGTCCCGGCTGGTGCCGCGCAAGGGGCAGGACGCGCTGATCCGCGCCTGGCCGCGCGTCCAGCGGATGGTGCCGGACGCGGCGCTGCTGCTCGTCGGCGGCGGCCCGTACCGCGCCGACCTGGAGCGGCTCGCCGCGTCGTGCGGCGTGGCCGGCTCCGTCGTGTTCACCGGCGGCGTCCCGTGGGAGGAGCTGCCCGCCCACTACGACGCGGGCGACGTGTTCGCGATGCCGTGCCGGACCCGCCGCCGCGGCCTGGACGTCGAGGGCCTCGGGATCGTCTACCTGGAGGCGTCGGCGACGGGGCTGCCGGTGGTGGCGGGCGACTCGGGAGGCGCGCCCGACGCCGTCCTGGACGGGGAGACGGGCCTGGTCGTGCCGGGGCGGTCGGCGTCGCGCATCGCGGAGGCGGTCGGCGGCCTGCTCGCCGACGCCGGGCGCGCCCGCCGGATGGGGGAGCGGGGACGCGCCTGGGTCGAGCGCGACTGGCGCTGGGAGACCCAAGCGGCCCGGCTCGCGAAACTGCTCGACTGACGGGCGTCCCGCGGCGCGCTACCGGCGGCCGCCGAACTCCCAGGCGTGGATCTCGACGTCCTCGTAGCGGCCGTTCCGGGCGTACGGGTCGCCGTCCATGAGGGTCTCGGCGGCGGCGCGGTCCGGCAGCTCGACGAGGAGGACGGTGCCCGTCCGGTCGGCGCCGTCGTCGGACAGCAGCGGGCCGTAGGCGATCAGCCGGTCGCCGTAGAGGCCGTCGAGGTAGCGGTGCTGCGCCTCCGCGAGCTTGTCGTCGCCGGACGCGGCCGCCGCGCCGTGCGCGATGACGCCGTGCGCGATGACGAGGAAGCGCTCGTAGCCGGGGACCGCCGTGGCGAACTGCCACATCGTCCGGCCGAGGACGTTCCTCCAGCGGCGGATGAGGACGTCGTCGTACACGCCCGCCTTGTAGTTCGGCTCCTCGAACGCGAACTCGCGGGCGGCGGCCGGGCCGGGGAGGTCGGCGATGTGCATGCTGCCCGTCACCGTCTCGCCGTCGGCGCCGAACGTCGGGCCGCGCGCGATCAGCTCGTCGGCGTAGCGGTCCATGAACGTCCAGTGGGCCTCGGCGAGCTCCATCCGGAGCGGGAACGTGCCCGGCCTGTCGCGGCAGTAGAAGAAGTACTCCACGTCGCAGGGATCTTAGCGAGGCCCGGTCCGGCCCGAGGACCCCGCCCCCGCGCCGGTCGGCGGAGTCCTCGCGCCGGAGCCCGGCCGCGGACGCTCGCGCCGGGGACGCCCGGAATGATCCCTGTCCCGGTGATCGCCGTGTTCCGGGCGCCGCCCGCCGCTCCCGTCCGCGGCCGCTGCCGTCTGCGACGCTAGGCCCGTCCGCGACGTGCGGCGTCCCCGTTAACGAGCGTTTAAGGGGCCGATGATGCCGCGCTAAGCCGCCTTCCAGGTCCGGCCACGAACGAAATAGGGCAACGCGGTGCATGCATGGAACGTTCGGACACTGACATGATCAATGTCCGGACGGGCGGCGGCGGGCGAGCGGAGGCGGACGGGTGCGGTCTCGGGGTGTGAAGGTGCTGGCCGTCGTGCTGGCGGTGGTGCTGACGACGGGGCTCGTGGCGGGCTGGGCGTTACGCAGGCGGCGCGACCACGACACCGCCGAGCGCGTCGCCGCGCGCTACTTCGCGGCGTGGAGCAAGGGCGACCTGGACGAGATGCGCGACCTCGCCGCCGACCCGCCCGCGGACTTCGCCGCGCAGCACCGGGCGCTGTCGATCGGGCTGGCGGTCACCTCGATCGCGCTGGAGCCGCGCCCGGTCGTCCGGTCGGGCCCGGACGCCGCGCGCGCCGCCTTCACCGTCAGCCGGTCGCTCGCCGGGCACGGGACCTGGGCGTTCCCGTCGGAGCTGCGGCTCGGCCGGGTGGACGGCCGGTGGCGCGTCCTGTGGACGCCCGCGACGCTCTACCCGGGGCTGAAGGGCGCCGGGCACTGGACGATGGGCCAGGTGCGCGTCCCCGCCGTGACGCTGACCGACCGCGCCGGGCGCTCCCTCCCGGACGAGGGCCGGCTCGCCCCCTACCTGGAGGGGGTCACGTCCCGGCTGGGCGGCGAGGAGGAGCGGGTCGTGTCGGCGGTCGTCCTGCGCGACGGCGACGGCCCGCCGCAGCGCGTGAAGCTGTTCGGGACCGCGAAGGGCCGCAAGGTCCGGACGACGCTGGACCCCCGGGTGCAGGCGGCGGCGGAGAAGGCGGTGGCGGGCGCGCCGGGGCGGGCGGCGATCGTGGCCGTCCGGCCGTCCAGCGGCGAGATCGCCGCCGTGGCGGACGGCCTCGGCGGGCTCGGCGCCTTCGTCGGCGGCTACCCGCCCGGCTCGACGTTCAAGGTGGTGACGGCGGGCGCGCTCGTCGCGGCCGGCGCGGACGCCGGGACCGGCGCCGACTGCCCGGCCTCGACGGTCACGGCGCAGCGCACGATCCGCAACGACGAGGGGCACGCGCTCGGCCGGACGACGCTGCGGGACGCGTTCGCCGCGTCCTGCAACACCACGTTCGCGCGGCTCGCGGTCGAGCGGCTCGGCCCGGCGAAGCTCGCGGCGTCCGCCCGCCGCTTCGGGTTCGGCACGCGGATCACGCCGGGCGCCGACGCCGCGGACGGCGGCTTCCCCGACCCGCGCAGCGGCGCGGAGCTGGCGGAGGCGGCGATCGGGCAGGGCCGCGTCCTCGCGAGCCCGCTGCTGATGGCGTCGGTCGCCGCCGCCGTGGCGGACGGCTCGTGGCGCTCCCCCCGGCTGCTGGCGCCGGACCTCGTCCGCGCGGGCGGGGGAGCGGTGCCCGCGCCGCGCCCGGTCCCGGGGACGGCCGCGCTCCGCGCGATGATGCGGGCGGTCGTCACGGGCGGCACGGCGGCCGGCGCGGGGCTCCCGGACGGGACGTCCGGCAAGACCGGCACCGCCGAGATCGCCGACGGCCCCCCGCACGCCTGGTTCATCGGCTTCCGCGACGGCCTCGCCTTCGCGGTGTTCGTCGAGATGGGCGGCTCCGGCCCGAAGGTCGCCGCGCCGCTCGCCGCCCGCTTCCTGACCGCCCTCCACTGACCGTCCTTCGCCGGCCGTCCGAAATTCGCCGCCGGACCGGTGAACGCGCCGCGGCGCCCGCGCGTACCGCTGATGAGGGCCGAACGGCCGCGGGACGGCGTCCGCACGGTTTTTCGCTCCAACCGGCACCCGGGTGGCTCCGGGGGCGTATGCTCCCGGAGTGATCGGGCGGGTTCCCCGGAACCCGCCGCGGGGAAAGCGGTGGGAGCGAGCGGGCTCCCGAGCCGCCGCCCCCCATGTCTCAGCGGGACGGCCGCCAGGCGACGAGCCGGGCGGCCCGGAGCCGACCGGCGTTCGCCGAGCCCTCCGCCTCCTCCACAGGAGAGGGCATGGCGCGACGCGATTTCGGGCATGCGTCCCGGCGGAACACGCATGCTTCACCGTGGGCGGAGACGCCCGCGCGCCCCTCGTCGAGACCCGAGCCCCCGCGGGGGCCCCGGTCGGAGGAGCCGCAGTGGCCCGAGGGGTCCTGGTGGTCCGAGCAGCCGGACTG
Source organism: Actinomadura chibensis NBRC 106107 (assembly GCF_001552135.1). Classification (GTDB taxonomy): domain Bacteria; phylum Actinomycetota; class Actinomycetes; order Streptosporangiales; family Streptosporangiaceae; genus Spirillospora; species Spirillospora chibensis. The sequence goes on from NZ_BCQP01000004.1 coordinate 204,010, forward strand.
GTCCGAGCGCGGCCGGAGGTCGGCGCGCCGCGAGCCGACCCGGCGCGACATCAAACGGCACGAGCAGCGCGGGCGCGGCCGGCAGGCGCGTGACGAGGACCGGCCGCGCACCCCCTGGCCCGGCCCGGCGCCGGGCGCGGGGCCGGGTGAGCCGTCCGACGACCGGTTCGGCGCGCGCAACCGCCCCCCGTCCGGCGGCGGCGCCGGGACGCGGCGCTTCGACGCCCGCACGCCCCAGCCCCAGCCCCCGTCACCGCCCACGCCGCCTCCCGCCCCGCCGAGGGCCCGGCCCGCCGCCGCGTTCGACGCGCGCGCCGCGGGCGCGGGCCCCCGGCCGGACCGTTCCCGCGAGTTCCCCCAGCGCGGACGCTCCCGGCGGCGGCCCGAACGCTGGACGCAAGAGCGGCGGGCCCGCTCCGCGCAGCCCGCCCCCGGACGGCCCGCCCGCCGGACGGCGGCGGCGCGGCCCGGCCCGAAGGCGAGGCCGCGGCGCGGGAGGCGGCCCGCCGACCGGATGGGGATCGGCGCGATCGTGCTGTCCACCGCCGTCGGGCTGTCCCTGCTCGGCATCGCCGAACGCGCGCTGCTGGACGGCGCGCCGGTCGGCGACGCGTCCGGCACGGTCGGCTCGCAGCGCGCGATCCCCCCGGCGCGGCGCGGCGGCGTCCCGGCCCGGCCGCCCCGGCAGTCGCCGCGGCCCGGGCAGAACGGGACGCCCGCGACGCCCGCCGCGCCCGACCTGAAGGTCCTCGCCGCGCGGGTGCGCGAGCTGACGCTGGCGCAGCGCGGCGCCGCCGCCCGGCAGGCGTACGGCGCGGCGCCCACCGCCGCCCCGGTCGTCGGCGCCACCCACACGAGCGCGGACAGGACCTGGGTGCTCGGGACGACCGCGATCCCCGTCCCCGACACGAGCACCGCGAACCCCGAGGTCGCCTTCTACGCCGCCCGCTGGACGGGACGCGAGTGGCAGGTCGGCCTCTCCGGCGCCCGCGTCTTCGACGGCCTGCTCAGGACGGCCCCGCCCGGCGTCATGCCCGCCGCCGAGACGGCCGCCCTGCGCCGGTACGCGGCGCTCACCGCGCAGCAGGCCACCGCGCTCGTCAACGGGACGCGGACCGGCGACAGGCTGATGCTGCCGTGGAAGGTCGGCGACTCGTGGTCGATGACGACCGCCGACGACACCGGGTCCGCGCGCCCGCTCGGGTCGCTGGCGTTCGCGGGCGGGGACGGCCGCGTCCTCGCCGCGGGCGCCGGGCGCCTCTACCGGTTCTGCGCCGACTCCGCCGGACGCGCCATGGCCGTCGTGATCCACCCGAGCGGCGTCGCCACCACCTACTACCACCTGCGGACCGGGCCGAAGCCCGGCGACGGCGCCGCCGTGCGGCAGGGCGCGCCGCTCGGCCGCACCGGCACCGACCGGCCGTGCGGCGGGGCCGCCGCGCCCGACGCCGACGTCGCGTTCGGCGTGCGCCGCGCGCTCGGACCGGTCCCGCTGGACGGCGCGCGGCTCGGCGGCTGGACGTTCCGGGAGCGGGCCAAGCCCCTCCTCGGCTTCGCCGAGCGCGGCGTCCTCCAGGTGCTGCCGGGGGCGCTGCTCGCCAACCTCGGACCGGTCCCCCCGGCCGAGGACGACCCGCCGCCGGCCCCGCCGACCCCCGGCGCCGAGCCGAAGGGCGGCGCGGGACCGGCCGCCGACCCGGCGGCCGGGGCCAACTAGAAGAGGAGCAGGAGCGGTGCGTATCCGCAACAGTGATGATCCCGCGGTGCCCGGCTGGGTGCTGCGCGTGGTGCTCGTCGGCGCCGTGCTGGTGCTGGCCGGTTCGGCGACCCCGCAGGGCGCCGTCGCGGTCGCGAACGTGCAGTACTTCCTCAACTTCTACGCGGGCGTGTTCGCGCTCGTCGCCTACACGACGGCCGTGATGAGCGGGCTGCTGGCGACCGAGCGGCTGATCCTGAAGATCCGGCACCGGGTGCTCGCGCAGGCGCTGCACCGGGCGTCCGCCGTGGTCGCGACGGCGATGCTGGTCGCGCACGTGACGGTGAAGGTCATGGCGGGGCTCGCGGTGCCCGCGCAGGCGGTCGTCCCGTCGGCGGGGCCGATCGGGATCGGCACGGTCGCCGCGGACCTGCTGGTGCTCGTGGTGATCACCGGGATGCTGCGGGCCCGGTTCGCGTTCCGCGGCAAGGCGTGGGTGTGGCGCTCGACGCACGTGCTCGCCTACGTCGCGTGGCCGATGGCGATCGTGCACGGGCTGATCACCGGGCGGCCCGCCGCGCCGTGGGTCGTGCTCTCCTACGTGATGAGCGTGGTCTTCGTCGTGCTGGCGCTGATCACCCGGCTGATCGTGGTGGTGAAGCCGCGGGACGTGCGGGTCGCGGGCGAGGGGTTCGGCGCGTACGGCCGCCCGGACGGCGCGGGCCGCGCCCGGGACCGGCGCGCCATGGCCGCCCGCGACCACGAGGAGGGGCGCGCCGCCGCGATGGCCCGCGCCCGCGCGGCGGGCGACTTCTCCGACCCGCGCGGCACCGTCTCCGACCCGAGGGGGATGCCCCTGGCGGGCGGCGGTGACGCCGAGGTCCCGCGATGAGCCGGGCCGTCACGGTCTCCGGGATCGGCGGGCCCCGGCTGACGCTCGGGTTCGACCGGTTCGACCGGCTGGACCTCGACCGGCACCTCGCCGTGCACGGCCGGCTCCGCGCCCCCGACCTGGACGACCTCGTCCGCATGGCGGAGCAGGTCGACCTGCGCGGGCGCGGCGGCGCGGGGTTCCCGTTCGCCCGCAAGCTGATGGCCGTGGCGGCGCGGGTGAAGTACCCGACGACCGACCCGCCGCCGCTGCTGCCCGGCGAGAAGAGCGACTCGCGCGGCTCCGCCGAGGACGTCGTCGTCGTGGTGAACGGCGCCGAGGGCGAGCCCGGCAGCGCCAAGGACAAGGTGCTGCTCGGCCGGGCGCCGCACCTCGTCCTCGACGGGGCGCAGATCGCGGCGTCCGCGCTCGGCACGCAGCGGATCGTGGTCGCGGTCGAGGACGACGAGGCCGCCCGCTCGGTCCGCGCGGCGATCAGCGAGCGGCGGATGCCGGCCCGGATCGTCCGGCTGACCGAGCGGTTCATCTCCGGGGAGAGCGGCGCGGTGGTCCGCGCGATCAACGGGGAGACGCCGATCCCGCCGGGGGTGAAGGTCCGCGCGTCGGAGTCCGGGGTGGACGGCTGCCCGACGCTGCTGTCCAACACCGAGACGTTCGCGCAGCTCGCCGTGCTGGTGTCGCTCGGCCCCGACCTGTACGCCTCGGCCGGGACCGAGGACGAGCCCGGCACCACCCTGCTCACCGTCGGCGGCACGCAGGTCGTGGAGGCGCCGCTCGGCACGCCGCTGCCCGCCGTCCTCGACCAGTGCGGGGCGGACCCGTCGCCGGGCGTCCTCGTCGGCGGCTACCACGGGATGTGGCTCGACGCGGCCGGGGTGTCGCGCGCCGTCCTGTCGCGCGCGGGGATGCGCCGCGTCGGCGGGACGGTCGGCGCCGGCATCATCCTGCCGCTCACCCGGGGCACCTGCCCGCTCGGCGAGGTCACCCGGATCGCCGCGTACATGGCCGCGCAGTCCGCCGGGCAGTGCGGGCCGTGCCGGCTCGGGCTGCCCGACGTCGTCCGGTCGCTGAACGCGCTTACCGAGGGGGCCGGGACGGTCGAGGACGTCCGCCGCGCCGCGGGCGTCGGGCGCGGCCGGGGCGCCTGCACCCACCCGGACGGGACGGCCCGGTTCGTCCTGTCCGCGATGGAGGCGTTCGGCGCGGACATCGACGCGCACCGCTGGGGCGGCGGCTGCGGCCTGTCGACCTACGGGGTGCTGCCGCTGCCGGTGCCGGACGGCACGGAGGTGCGGGTCGCGATCGACTGGAGCCGCTGCGACGGGCACGGGCTGTGCGCCTACCTCGTCCCGGAGCTGATCCAGCTCGACCGGCACGGCTTCCCCGTGGTGCTCGGCACGGACGTTCCGGCGTGGCTGGAGAAGGACGTGCAGAAGGCCGTCGCGATGTGCCCGGCACTGGCGCTGCGCGTGGTCGGAGGAGTCTGAGAAAAAGCGCGGGGGGAGTGAACCCCGGAACCGGTGCGGTGCGTATTGGAGGCCGAACCCGCGCCGTGTCCGTCGAGAGGTCCTCGGAAGGAGGAAGAATTTCCCTTGAGGAAATCCTACGGAATCGCCGAAACGCGCTCGCGCCCGCGCGCCGGCCGGGGACGCGTGGTTCTGGTCGTGCTCGCCGCGGCCGCCGTCGCGGCGGCCTTCGCGGTCGTCATGAACCCGAACGGGGTGACGGCGAGCAGCGCGGCCAACAACCTGGGCGGCACCGTGAAGACGCGCTGGGGGCCGCTGAGCACCCTGGACCGGCAGTTGCTCGTCAAGGTGCGGCAGGCGGGCCTGTGGGAGATGCCCGCAGGTCAGCAGGCCCAGCAGCGGGCGGCGACGCCCCGCGTGCGGGAGGTCGGCGAGATCATCAACCAGCAGCACCTGCAGCTGGACGCCGACACCCGCGCCACCGCGCAGCGGCTCGGCGTGCTCTTGCCGAGCGAGCCGAACGGGAGCCAGAAGAGCTGGCTGCGGGAGATGTCCGGCAAATACGGGATCGATTTCGACAAGACGTTCGTGCTGCGGCTGCGCGCCGCGCACGGGCAGGTCTTCACGGTCATCGCGAAGGTCCGCGCGCAGAGCGAGAACACCGAGATCCGCGCGTTCGCCGAGCGGTGCCTGAAATTCGTCAACACGCACATGTCACTGCTGGAGAGCACCGGCCTGGTACCCAGGCGCGCCCTGCACTGACATCTTTCCCACCCCGCAAAAGGGAGCACCTTTCCATGGGACATAAGAAAAAGGTCTTCGCCGCGCTCATCCCGGCGGTCGCCCTCGCCACGGCGGTGAGCCAGGCGGCGGCCGGGACCGCGCTCGCGCAGCAGGGCCGGACCCTCCAGGGGCCGGGGCGGCTGACGGCCGCCCCGTCCGCGGAGCCGCCCGCCGACCCGTCGGCCGGGCCGCCCGCCGACCCGTCCGCGGACCCGTCGGCCGATCCGTCCGCCGACCCTCCGGCGGACCCGTCCGCCGACCCGTCCGCGCCCCCTCAGGACCCAGGCGGGGGCGGGCAGGCGGGCGGCGCGCCGCCGCCCGCGCGGAGCCAGGTGAAGCAGGGGCCGCGCCGCGACCAGTTCGTCGACATCCGGCGGGCCCCGCGCGTGCAGACGCCGCGCGCCTCCCGGGGCGGGTCGACCGGCGTGTTCTCGGTCAACTGCGGGACGAACGAGGGCCAGGCGCACAGCAACCCGGACAACGTCGTCGCCGCGCCCGGCGTCGTGAACGGCGCGCACCACATCCACGACTACGTCGGCAACCTCGACACCGACGCGTTCTCCACCGACGAGACCCTCGCCGCCGCCGGGACGACCTGCACCAACGGCGACAAGTCGACGTACTTCTGGCCGGTGCTGCGGCTGCGCTCGGGCCAGGACGACTCCGAGCGCGCCGGGCAGAGCAAGATCGACGGGAACGTCGGCAGCGTCGTCGAGCCGTCCTCGGTGAAGCTCCAGTTCCTCGGGAACGCGCGCGCGAAGGTGCGGGCGATGCCGCAGTTCCTGCGGATGGCGACCGGCGACGCGAAGTCCGCGACGAACGGACTCGCCAACGCGAACGCGCTGTGGTCGTGCAGCGGGTTCCAGAGCCGGGGCTTCACCGACAAGTACCCGCTCTGCCCGCGCGGCAGCCAGGTGCTGCGCGTGCTGAACTTCGCGGGCTGCTGGGACGGTCAGAACACCGACAGCGCCAACCACCGCACGCACGTCTCCTTCGCCGACAAGAGGACGGGCCAGTGCCCGCAGGGGACGGTCGCCATCCCGCAGTTGCGGATGACGCTCAGCTACCGGGTGCCCGCGCGGGCGCTGGCGTTCGCGCTCGACTCGTTCCCCGAGCAGGGGCACGACCCGGTGACCGACCACGGCGACTTCATCAACGTGATGGGGCAGCGGCTGATGCGGCAGGCCGTCACCGCGATCAACTCCGGCCGCCGCCGCTGAGCGCGTCCGGGAGGCCCGGACCGTCCGGGGGCGACCCGGTATGCGCGGCCGGCGCGGGCGCCGCCGGTGGTCGCGGCGGCGCCCGCACCGGCCGCGTCGGCGCGACGCGGGGGCGCCGGGGTCCCTACGATCGCGGTATGGACATCGTGATCGCGGGCGGGCACGGCAAGATCGCGCTGCGGCTCTCCCGGCTGCTGGCGGCGCGCGGGGACGCGGTGCGGAGCATCGTCCGCAACCCCGCCCACGCGGGGGACGTGCGGGACGCGGGCGCCGTCCCGGTCGTGTGCGACCTGGAGACGGCCGACGCCGGCGAGGTCGCCGAGCACGCGACCGGCGCGGACGCGGTCGTGTTCGCCGCGGGCGCCGGGCCCGGCAGCGGCGCCGCCCGCAAGGACACCGTCGACCGCGGCGCGTCGGTGCTGATGGCGGACGCCGCCGAGCGCGCGGGCGTGCGCGGCTTCGTGCAGATCTCCGCGATGGGCGCGGGCGAGCCGCCCGCCCCGGGCCGCGACGACGTCTGGGCCGCCTACATCCGCGCCAAGGGCGAGGCCGAGGACGACCTGCGCCGCCGCGACGCGCTCGACTGGCTGATCCTGCGCCCCGGGCGGCTCACCGACGACCCGCCCACCGGGCTCGTCACGCTCGCGGAGCCGCCCGCCGGGCGCGACGTGGTGACCCGCGGCGACGTGGCGGCGGTGATCGTGGCGCTGCTCGACGCCGACGACGTCCGCCGCCGGACGCTCGACCTGCTGAACGGCCCGACCCGGATCGAGGACGCGGTCGCCGCGCTCCGCCCCGCCCTCGGCGCCTGACCCCGGGAGCCTACGACGTGTAGAGGCCGTCGACGTCGGCGGCGAAGTCCTTCATCACGACGTTGCGCTTGACCTTGAGGCTCGGCGTGAGGTGCCCGGCCTCCTCGGTGAAGTCGACCCCGAGGACCGCGTACTTCTTGATCGCCTCGGCGTGGCTGACCGAGGCGTTGGCCGCCGCGACCGCCCCGTCGATCTCGGCGATCAGGTCGGGGTCGCGGCGCAGCTCGTCCAGGGTCATCGAGGCGGGCTTGCCGTGCCGCTCCTTCCACGGGCCGAGCGCCTCCTCGTCGAGCGTGACGAGCGCGCCGATGAACTTGCGGCCGTCCCCGACCACGAGGCACTGGCTGACCAGCGGGTGGGCGCGGAGCCTGTCCTCCAGCGGGGCGGGCGCGACGTTCTTGCCCGCCGCGGTCACGAGGATCTCCTTCTTCCGGCCGGTGATCTTCAGGAAGCCGTCCGCGTCGAGGGAGCCGAGGTCGCCGGTGTGGAACCAGCCGTCCTCCAGGGCCTCCTTGGTGGCGTCTTCGTTGTTCCAGTAGCCGCGCATGACGTTGACGCCCCGGACGAGGACCTCCCCGTCGTCGGCGATGCGGACGTCCACGCCGGGGATCGGCTGGCCGACCGTCCCGATCTTGATCGCGGTGGGCCGGTTGACGCTGGCCGGGGCGGTCGTCTCGGTGAGGCCGTAGCCCTCCAGGATCGTGATGCCGACGCCGCGGAAGAAGTGCCCGAGCCGCTCGCCGAGCGCCGCGCCCCCCGACACCGCGTACCGCACGTTCCCGCCGACCGCCGCCCGCAGCTTGCCGTAGACGAGCACGTCGAACAGCTTGTGCTTGGCCTTGAGCGCGAGGCCGGGACGCCCCGCCTCCAGCGCCCGGCTGTAGGCGACCGCCGTCTCCGCCGCCGCCTTGAAGATCTTCCCCTTGCCCTCGGCGGCGGCCTTCTGCTCGGCGCCGTTGTAGACCTTCTCGAACACCCGGGGGACGGCCAGCAGGAACGTCGGCCGGAACGAGGCGAGGTCGGGCAGCAGGTTCGGGACGTCGCTGTGCCCGAGGACGATCCCGCCCTCGACCGTGGCGACCTGGATCAGCCGCGCGAACACGTGCGCCAGCGGCAGGAACAGCAGCGTCGAGCTGCCGTCGACGGCGACCTCGGCGATCGCGCCGCGCACCGCGTTGCGGGCCGTCGCGACGAGGTTCCCGTGGGTGAGCTCGCAGCCCTTCGGGCGCCCGGTCGTCCCGGAGGTGTAGACGAGCGTGGCGACGTCGGCGGCCGCGCGGGAGCGGCGGCGGTCCTCGACGGCCCCGTCGCCGACCTCCGCGCCGAGCCGGACGACCTCGTCCACGCCGCCCGCGTCGATGCCCCACACGTGCGCGAGGCCGGGCAGCCGCCCGCGGACCTCCTCGACCAGCGCGACGTGCGCGTCGGTCTCGGCGAACACGGCCTTCGCGCCGGAGTCGCCCGCGATCCACTCGATCTGCTCGGCGGACGACGTCTCGTAGATCGGCACGGAGACCGCGCCGGCCGTCCAGACCGCGTAGTCGAGGATCGTCCACTCGTAGCGGGTCCGGGACAGCAGCGCGACCCGGTCGCCCGGCTCGATCCCCGCCGCGACGAGGCCCTTGGCGACGGCGGACGCCTCGGCCGCGAACTCGGCGGCGGTGACGGCGCGCCAGGCGTCCCCGCTCCGGCGGCGCGCGACGATCGTGCCGGGCTCCTTCGCCGCCCGGTCGAACGGCGTGTCGGTCAGGGTGGCGGAGTCGGGGACCTGCACCATCGCGGGGACGCTGAACTCGCGCACTGCCTGCTCCTGTTGTCGGCGTACGGGGTGGCGTGGAGGTCGGCGGGGAAGTCGGCGCCTTCTCCGAAGTCGAATGATACCCACGGGTAGCCGGGCCGGGCCGTCTACGCTGGGCGGGACGCACACCGGCCATGGGTTCCGGGGGGAGCAACCATGTCGCTGCTCGAAGTGATCGCGCTGACCGCCGAGGACGCGCGCGCCGCGCAGGACGGCGGCGCCGACCGGATCGAGGTCGTCGCCGACATGGCCGCGGACGGGCTCACCCCCGACCCCGACGTCGTCGCCGCGATCCGCGCCGTCACCACGCTGCCGATGCGGGTGATGCTGCGCGCCAACGCCGGGTTCCGCACGTCCGGCCGCGAGCTCGACCGGCTCCGGCGGGCCGCCGCGGGCCTCGCCGAGCAGGGCGCGGACGGGTTCGTCCTCGGCTTCCTCGACTCCTCCGGGCACGTCGACGCGGGCGCGACCGGCAAGCTCGCCGCCGACGCCGCCCCGCTGCCCTGGACGTTCCACCGCGCGATCGACCACGCCGCCGACCCGGCGCACGCCTGGGACGTCGTGCGCGGCCTCGGCGGCGCGCTCGACACCGTGCTCACCGCCGGGTCCCCGCGCGGCGTGGACGCCGGGATGGACGTCCTCGTCCGGCGCGCCGCCGACGACCCGGACGCGGCCGGGATGATCATGGCCGGGGGCGGGCTGCGCCGCAAGCACGTCGCGGCCCTCGCCGCCGCGGGCGTCACCGCGTTCCACGTCGGCACCGCCGTCCGCCCGGACGGCGCCTGGGACGCCCCGGTCGACCCCGCCCTGGTCGGCGAGTGGCGCGCCCTCGTCTCGGCCGCCGCGGGCTGACCCTCGCACGGCCCGGACACGGCCCGGACCCGTCCGTCACCGCGGGCGAACCGCGCCATTAGAGTCGGTTCATGAGGATCCATGTGGTGAGCGACGTGCACGGCCGCGCGGACGCGCTGGCGGGCGCCGCGGACGGTGCCGACGCGCTCGTCTGCCTCGGCGACCTGATCCTCTTCGTCGACTACCAGGACCACGGGCAGGGCATCTTCGCCGAGCTGTTCGGGCAGGAGAACGCCGACCGGTTCATCGCGCTGCGGACCGCGAAGCGCTTCGCCGAGGCCCGCGAGTTCTCCCGTGGCCTGTGGGCGTCGCTGGGCGGCGAGCCGTGGCCGCACATCGAGCGCGCCGTCGACCGGCAGTACGCCGAGCTGTTCGCGGCGATGCCGTCCCCGGCCTACCTCACCTACGGGAACGTCGACGTCCCGCGCATGTGGGCGCCGCACCTGCGGGAGGGGCACCGCGTCCTGGACGGCGAGACCGCGGAGATCGGCGGCCTGCGGTTCGGGTTCGTCGGCGGCGGCCTGCGCACCGAGTACCGCACCCCCTACGAGCTGGACGACGACGCCTACGCCGCCAAGGTCGAGGCCGTCGGCGCCGTGGACGTGCTGTGCACCCACATCCCGCCCGCCGTCCCGGAACTGCTGTACGACACGGTGGCGCGCCGGTTCGAGCGGGGCAGCGAGGCGGTCCTCGACGCGATCCGCCGGACGCAGCCGCGCTACGCGCTGTTCGGGCACGTCCACCAGCCCCTCGCCGCCCGGACGCGTATCGGCCGGACCGAATGCGTGAACGTCGGGCACTTCCGCGCCCGCGGCGTGCCGTACGTCCTCACGGTGTGAAAGATACTTTGCTCTACCAGACGGGCCCGGACGGGCTCAGCGACCCGGAGGGAGACGCAGATGGCTGACCGCACGAGCTCCTCCATCACGATCAAGGCCGGGAAGGCCGAGGTCATGGCGGTGATCGCCGACCTGGAGGAGTACCCGCGGTGGGCGAGCGGCATCCGCGGGTTCGCCGTCCAGGACACCGGCGCCGACGGCCGCGCGTCCCGCGCCCGCCTCACCTTCGACGGCGGCCCGTTCAGCGACACCGTCGGCCTGGAGTACGCCTGGGAGGACGACGACCGCGTCACCTGGACGCTGGTCGAGCCCGGCTCGGTCGTCACCGGCCTGCGCGGCTCCTACAGCCTCGCCGAGCGGGACGGCGCGACCGAGGTGACCTACGAGCTCGCGGTCGACGTCCGCATCCCGCTGATCGGCATGGTCAAGCGCAAGGGCGAGAAGCGCATCATCGACTCCGCGCTCAAGGGCCTCAAGCGCCACGTAGAAAGCTGAGCACGTCACGGAGGCGATACCGTTCACGCCGACGACGGATGGAAGATGGACCCATGAGCGAGCACCCGGGCGACGCCCTCACCGAGGCCGCCAGACTGGTCGACGCGCTGATCAAGCGGGTCGGCGGCGGCCCCGGCACCGCCCCCGACGGCGCCCGCGGGCCGGGCGCGGAGCCCTGGGCGAGCGCCGCCGGGCACCTGCGGGACGCCGGGCGGTCGCTGCTCGCCGCCGCGCTGGACGTGGCGGCGGCGTTCGACCGTCCCTCCCCGGGCGGCCGGGACGGCCCCGCGGAGGCGTCGGAGCAGGCGCGGGCGGGTACGTCCGAGCGGTCGGGACGTCCCGAGACGGGCGAGCCGTGGTCCGCCGCCACCGGCGGCGGACCCATCGACATCGGGTAGTGCGGTACGGGCTCCATCCGGGGCGCGCGAGGAGGAGGAAGCGTACATGGCCCTGACCATCGGCGTTGATGTGGGCGGCACGAAGGTCGCCGCCGGGGTCGTCGACCACCGCGGGACCATCCTGGAGAAGGTCCGCCGGCCGACTCCGTCGACGAACCCCAAGGAGACCGCCGAGACCATCGCCGAGGTCGTCGACCTGCTCAAGGGCAAGTTCGAGGAGGTGACGGCGGTCGGGCTCGGCACCGCCGGCTTCGTCGACGAGTCCCGCTCCACCGTGCTGTTCGCGCCGAACCTCGCCTGGCGGGAGGAGCCGATCAAGGAGAAGGTGGAGAGCCTGGTCGGGCTGCCCGTCGTCGTGGAGAACGACGGCAACGCCACCGCGTGGGGCGAGGCGAGGTTCGGCGCGGGGCGCGGCGAGAACTTCCTCGTCCTGGTCGCGCTCGGCACCGGCATCGGCGGCGGCATCATCATCAACGGCGAGCTGTACCGGGGCCGCTTCGGCATCGGCGCCGAGATGGGGCACTTCCGGGTCGTCCCGGACGGCCGCCGCTGCGGCTGCGGCAACCGCGGCTGCTGGGAGCAGTACGCCAGCGGCAACGCCCTCGTCCACGAGGCCCGCGACCTCGCGCGGGTCGCGCCCGCGATGGCCGGGCGCCTCCTCGAACTCGGCGACGGCCGCCCGGAGGGCATCAGCGGCCCCGAGGTGTCGCAGGCGGCCCGCGAGGGCGACAAGGCGGCGCTGGAGTGCTTCCGCACCATCGCGCACTGGGCGGGCCAGGGGCTCGCCGACCTCAGCGCGATCCTCGACCCGGGCGCGTTCATCATCGGCGGCGGCCTCTCCGACGCGGGCGACCTCCTCCTCGACCCGATCCGCGCCGCGTTCGAGGACGCGCTGACCGGCCGCGGCCACCGCCCGCTGCCCGACATCCGCATCGCCGAGCTCGGCTCGGCCGCGGGCATCGTCGGCGCCGCCGACCTGGCCCGCGTCCGCCCGCGCGAGGACGTCCCCGTCTGACCGGGGGCGGTCTGAGGTGACCCCGCTCCGCCTCCTGAGCTATAACATCCGGTCGCTGCGCGACGACCCGGCGGCGCTGACCCGGGTCGTCCGCGGGCTCGCCCCGGACGTCCTGTGCCTCCAGGAGGTTCCGCGCTTCGGCACGTGGTGGCTGAAGCGCCGCGGGCTGGCCCGCGCGTCCGGCATGGGCGTCGCGGCGGGACGGCGGGCCTGCGGGCTCGCCGTCCTCGCCGCGCCGCGCGTCCGCCGCGTGGCCCGCGAGTTCCACCTGCTCACCCCGGACCCGGACCTGCACCGCCGCGCCCTCGCGATCGCCGTCCTGGACGTGGACGGCGCGCGCGTCATCGCCGCCAGCACGCACCTGGACCTGCGGGACGGGCCGCGCCTGCGCCACGTCCGCGAGATCCTCGCCCACCTGGACCGCGCCCGCGCCCGCCACCGCGCCCCGGTGGTCCTCGCGGGCGACGTCAACGAGGAGCCGGGCGGCCCGTCCTGGACCCTCCTCACCGACCGCTTCCAGGACGCCTACGCCACCGCCCCGTCCGGCGAGGAGCTGACGTTCTCCTCCCGGAACCCGACCCGCCGCATAGACGCCGTCTTCACCGACCCGGACATCCGGATCACCGGCTGCGGCGTCCCCACGGCCGACCCGACCCTGACGACCCTCTACCCAGAGGCGACGGACCACCGCCCCCTCCTGGCGGAACTGGAGCTTCCCTAGACGACAGCTCCGTCGTCGGGGTCTCTTGGTTCGTCGCCCATGCGGAGGACGAGGGTGACGAAGCCGCCGATGAAGGCGGCGACGGCGAGGAAGGCGGCCCAGCCGGGGACCTCCCAGTCGAGGATGACGGTGACGAGGAGGTAGAGCGGGCCGCCGATGAGGGCGATCCAGGCGCCCTTGGTCAGCGGGTCGGCGCTCGGCAGCGGCGGGGGAGGCGGCGGGACGTAGTGGGCGTCGTCGTCGGCGTCGGGCGGGAAGTCCGGGGGCTCGGCGGCCTTGATGACGCGGGCGCGGGGGAGGCGGCCGGTGCGGTCGTCGCCCTCGCGGGGCGGCTCGGCGGGCTCGCGGACGTTCTCCTCGTCCGGCCAGGGGACGTCGTCGCCGTCGGGGGTGGAGTCGAAGCCCGCGACGATCTCGGCCCAGATGGCGTCCTCGTCGCGCTCGGCGACGTCGCCCGCGTCCTTGGCGGGGGCGGCGCCGCCCTCGGCGTCGCGGGGCGCGGCGACGTCGACGTCGGCCTCGGGGCGCTCGGACGGCTCCTCCGGGCCGCGGGCGGACGCGTCGCGCAGCCGGGCGAGGTGGGCGCGCAGGATGCCCTCGGCGGCGGGCTTCATGTCGACGTCGACGTAGAGCCGGTCGAGCAGGTCGCCGGAGACGCCCTCGCCGGCGGGCTCGGCGAGCTCGGCCAGGTCGGCGAGATCGGACGGCGAGGACGCGTAGGCCGCCACCCCGGCCTCGCGCAGGGCCGCGAGCATCGCGTCGGCCAGGTGCGGGGCGAGGTCGACCAGTGGGGCGTAGGCGTCCGCTGACAGTCCATTGCCACGGCGATTCACGGGGCCGGCTCCTTCGGGCACTCCGGCGTGGCCGACAGCCTCGGCATGACGGCCTCCGCTCCCCATCGACATGTGCGTCCGGCCGCGCCGCCCGCGGCGGCCCGTCCGGACACCCTGAAAACGTGTGTCCCACGGTATTCGCTGCGCGGCCCGGGACAAGCCCCGCGGCGCACCCGATTGAGATTGACGCATCAAACCCTACGTTCATTCCCGGGACCCGGCGACGCCCGCGTACCGGCCGGTAGAAGGGCGGGACGCGGAGTGGGAGGATGTCCCATCATCCCGTCTGCCAGGGGCCGGACGCGCCGCCCCGGAGGCGCCCGGTCCGAGGAAGGTCCCCGCATGCTCTGGTTCTGGATCCTGCTCAGGGTCGTTCTCTCCCCCTTCCTCTACCTCGGATGGTGGCCGCGGAACCGGGGGACGCGGAACGTCCCGAAGCGGGGCCCGGCGCTGCTCGTCAGCAACCACCTGTCGTTCGCCGACCACTTCTTCGGGCCGCTGCCGCTGCTGCGCCCGATCTTCTTCATCGGCAAGGGCGAGTACTTCACCGGCAAGGGCCTGAAGGGTCTGATCAGCAAGGGCTTCTTCACCGGGGTCGGCGTCGTGCCGGTGGACCGGACGGGCGGCTCCGCCTCCGAGGCCGCGCTGCAGACGGGGCTGCGCATCCTCGCGGAGGGCAAGCTGCTCGGCATCTACCCGGAGGGCACCCGCGCGCCCGACGAGCGGCTGTACCGGGGCAAGACGGGGGTGGCGCGGCTGGCGCTGAAGTCGCGGGTCCCGGTGATCCCGATGGCGATGATCAACACGCACCGGCTGATGCCGCCCGGCCGGACCCTGCCGCGGCTCGGGGTGCGGCCCGGGGTGCGGTTCGGCGAGCCGATGGACTTCTCCCGCTACTACGGCCGGGAGGACGACCGGGAGGTCCTGCGGCAGATCACCGACGAGATCATGCAGGCGATCCGGGAGCTGTCCGGGCAGGAGTACGTCGACCGGTACGCCGCCGAGGTGAAGGCGGAGCTGGCCGGGAAGACGGTCGTGCCGGTCGACGACGACGGCGGCCTCAGCGACCGGGGCTAGCGGCGGAGCCGGGCGGGGATGAGCGGCGGCGAGCCGGGGCTCGGGCTGGAGGCCGCGCTGTGGCGGGCCGTGGCGGTCTACCGCGTCCTCGCGCTCGGGTACGCGGCGGTCGTGATCGCCATGAACTTCGGCGGGTACGCCCGTCCGGCCGCGGGCTGGGCGGTGCTCGGCGTCATGGCCGCGTGGACGGCGTACGCCGTCCACGCCTACGCCGACCCGCGGCGGCGGGGGTGGGACCGGCGGGGCTGGCCACTGCTGGCCGCCGACCTCGCGGTGGCGGCCGGGTGCCTGCTCGCGACCGCGTGGGTGGAGACGGTGCCGAACATCCAGGCGGGGCGCCCGACGCTGCCGGTGTCGTGGGTGGCGGCGCCGGTGCTGGCGTGGGCGGTGGCGGGCGGGCGCCGGGTCGGCGTGCTCGCCGCGCTGGTGCTCGCCGCCGCGAACCTGCTGGTCCACGCCATCGCCGGGACGACGGGCGGGATGGGCTCGCGGACGTTCAACGGCATCGTCCTGCTGGTCTTCGCGGGCCTCGTGGTGGGGCACGTCGTCCGGCTGGCCCTGGACGCCGAGGCGCGGCTCGCGCGGGCGGTGGAGCTGGAGTCGGCGACCCGGGAGCGGGAGCGGCTCGCCCGCGGCATCCACGACTCGGTGCTCCAGGTGCTCGCGATGGTGCGGCGGCGCGGCGGGGAGCTCGGCGGCGAGGCGGCCGAGCTCGGCCGGCTGGCGGGCGAGCAGGAGGCGGCGCTGCGGTCCCTGATCGGCGCGAACCCGGTCCGGGAGGCGGGCGGGGACGCCGTGGCCGACGCCGACCTGCGCCCGCTGCTGACCGCGCACGCGTCGGCGTCCGTGACCGTGTCCACGCCCGCGACGGAGGTCCGGCTGCCCGCGCACGCCGCGCGGGAGGTGGCGGCGGCGGTCGCGGCGGCGCTGGACAACGTCCGCCGCCACTGCGGCCCCGGCGCCCGCGCCTGGGTCCTGCTGGAGGACGGCCCCGGCGAGGTGGCGGTCAGCGTCCGCGACGACGGCCCCGGCATCCCCGCCGGGCGGCTGGACGAGGCCGCGGCGGGCGGGCGGCTCGGCGTCGCCCAGTCCATCCGGGGCCGGATCCGCGACCTCGGCGGGACGGTGGCGATCGCGTCCGCCCCGGGCCAGGGCACGGAGATCGAGATGACCGTGCCCCGCGGCTAGGGTGGCGCCATGACCGCAGCGAAGCGAGGATCATGGCGCACCCCTTCGGGGGTCTGGGGGTCGCCCCCCAGAAGGGGACTGCTGCCATGACCGCAGCGAGGCGAAGATCATGGCGCACCCCTTCGGGGGTCTGGGGGTCGTCCCCCAGGAGGGGATTGCTGCCATGACCGCAGCGAAGCGAGGACCACGGCGACACCCCTTCGGGGGTCTGCGGGTCGCCCCCCGGAAAGGGCCGGGGGCGTGAGCGAGGCTCCTCTCCGGGTCATGGTCGTGGACGACCACCCCATGTGGCGCGAGGCCGTCGCCCGCGACCTCGCCGAGGCCGGGCACGAGGTCGTCGCGACCGCGGGGGAGGGGCGGGCCGCCGTCCGCGTCGCCGCCGCCGCGCGCCCGCAGGTCGCCGTCGTCGACCTCCAGCTCCCCGACGTCAGCGGCGTCGAGGTGACCCGGCGCCTGGCGGCCGCCGACCCGCCGGTCCGGGTGCTGGTGCTGTCGGCGAGCGGGGAGCAGCAGGACGTCCTCGACGCGGTCAAGGCGGGCGCGACCGGCTACCTGCTCAAGTCCGCCGCGCGGGAGGAGTTCCTCGACGCCGTCCGCCGCACCGGCGAGGGCGACGCCGTGTTCACGCCGGGGCTCGCCGGGCTCGTCCTCGGCGAGTACCGCCGCCTCGCCGCCGGGCCCGCGCCCGCCGCCGACGGCGCGCCCCGCCTCACCGACCGCGAGACCGAGGTGCTGCGCCTCGTCGCGAAGGGGCTGACCTACCGGCAGATCGCGGAGCGGCTCGTGCTGTCCCATCGGACGGTGCAGAACCACGTGCAGAACACCCTGCGCAAGCTCCAGCTCCACAACCGCGTCGAGCTCGTCCGGTACGCCATCGAGAAAGGGCTCGATCGGGACGCCGGGCGCCCGCCGAACGGCTATGGTCTAGACCAATGACGGCACGCCGGTCGCCCCGGTGAATGCCGCGTTCCGCCGTGCGCGGACGGCTAGTCTGACCATGTGGATCGAGGGAGGAGCCCGGTGGCGGGACAAGGAGACGGCATGCGCGTCGGAGTGCTGACCGGGGGCGGCGACTGCCCCGGCCTGAACGCGGTGATCCGCGCGGTCGTGCGCAAGGGCGTCCAGGTCTACGGCTACGAGTTCGTGGGCTTCCGGGCGGGCTGGCGCGGCCCCCTCGAAGGCGACACCGTGGCGCTCGACGTCCAGGCCGTGCGCGGCATCCTGCCCCGCGGCGGGACGATCCTCGGCTCGTCCCGGACGAACCCGGTCAAGGTCGAGGGCGGCATCGAGCGGATCAAGGACAACCTCGCCGGGCTCGGCGTGGACGCGCTGATCGCCATCGGCGGCGAGGACACCCTCGGCGTCGCCCGCGAGCTGTACGCCAACGGCGTCAACGTCGTCGGCGTCCCGAAGACGATCGACAACGACCTCAACGCCACCGACTACACCTTCGGGTTCGACACCGCGGTGAACATCGGCATGGAGGCCGTCGACCGGCTGCACACCACCGCCGAGAGCCACCACCGCGCGCTGATCTGCGAGGTCATGGGGCGGCACGCGGGCTGGATCGCGCTGCACGTCGGGATGGCCGCGGGCGCCAACGTCATCCTGATCCCCGAGCGGCCCTTCGACATCGAGAAGGTCTGCCAGTACGTGGAGAGCCGGTTCAAGACCCGCTACGCGCCGATCATCGTCGTGTCCGAGGGCGCGCACCCGGTCGACGGGCAGATGCAGCTCCAGACCAAGGAGCGCGACTCGTTCGGGCACGTCCGGCTCGGCGGCATCGGCCAGGCCCTCGCCGACGAGATCGAGAAGCGCACCGGCAAGGAGGCCCGCGCCACCGTGCTCGGGCACATCCAGCGCGGCGGCACCCCGACGGCGTTCGACCGCGTCCTCGCCACCCGCTTCGGCCTCCAGGCGATCGACGCGGTCAAGGACGGCGACTACGGCAGGATGGTCGCGCTCCAGGGCACCTCGATCGTCCGGGTCGGGCTGGACGAGGCGACCAAGGAGCTGAAGACCGTCCCGCTGGAGCGCTACTCCGAGGCCGAGGTCTTCTTCGGCTGACCCTCCCATGGCGGGAACAGCCGTACGCGGTCGCGATGTTGGTCTCTCTGGGCCACACTGGAGACCCGTCCTTGACCTGTTCCCGCCGGGAGGATCACGCATGACCACGCTCGACACCGCGCCCGCGGACGTCCGGGAGCAGTCGCCGGTCGACGGCGAGCCGTGCGTGCTGCTCAAGCTGGGCGAGGTCGTCCTCAAGGGCAAGAACCGCGAGCTGTTCGAGCGCCGCCTCGCCGACAACGTGCGGCAGGCCGTCCGCCCGATCGCCCGGGTGGACGTCGTCCGCCGCCACGGCGTGTTCATCGTCCGCAAGCACGATGCCGACCTCGCCACGATGGGCCGGATCGCGCAGCGGATCACCGACGTGATGGGGATCGTCTGGGCGCACCGCGCCTGGCGGGTCGGCAAGGACCTCGCCAGCGTCGAGCGCGCCGCCCTGGAGCTGATGGACGGCCGCGCCGGCACGTTCGCCGTCCGGTCCCGGCGCCGCGACAAGCGGTTCCCGATGACCTCCACCGAGCTCGACCGGCACATCGGCGCGCTCGTCGCCGACAAGTACGGCCAGCCCGTCAAGCTCAAGGACCCCGACCACACGCTGTCGATCGAGGTCGACCGCGACGAGGTGTTCGTCTACTCAGGCGGCCTGCCCGGCCAGGGCGGGCTGCCCGTCGGGATGAGCGGCCGGGCGCTCGTGCTGATGTCCGGCGGGATCGACTCGCCGGTCGCCGCGTACCGGATGATGCGGCGCGGCCTGCGCGTCGACTACCTGCACTTCTCCGGCATGCCCTTCACCGGGCCCGAGTCGATCTACAAGGCGTACGCGCTGGTCCGCGAGCTGGACCGGTTCCAGGGCGGGTCGCGGCTGTTCGTCGTCCCGTTCGGCAAGGCGCAGCAGCAGATCAAGTCGTCCGGCGCCGACCGGCTCGCCGTGATCGCGCAGCGCCGGCTGATGCTGCGCACCGGCGAGGTGCTCGCCAAGCGGCTGCGCGGCGGCGCGCTGATCACCGGCGACGCGCTCGGCCAGGTGTCCAGCCAGACGCTCGCGAACCTCACCGCGCTGGACGACGCCGTCGAGCTGCCGATCCTGCGCCCGCTCGTCGGCATGGACAAGGTCGAGATCATGGACCAGGCCCGCCGGATCAGCACCCTGTCGATCTCCGAGCTGCCGGACGAGGACTGCTGCACCATGCTCGCGCCGCGCCGCGCCGAGACCAAGGCCAAGATCGACGACCTGCGGCAGATCGAGAAGCGCCTCGACGTGGGGGAGCTGGCCGACCAGCTCGCCGACTCGGTCCAGGAGCACCGCCCCGTCTACGGCGACTCCTAGGCGGCCGGGGCGCTCAGCGGGCGTCGAAGTCGGTGGGGCGCGGCGGCTCGGGGCCGTCCGGGCCGAGCAGCGTGATCCGCTCGACGCGGACGATCCGGAACCGGCGCCCGGCGACGGCGATGCCGTTGCGGCGCGTGTCGTCGGCCATCAGCTCGGCCGCCTCGGCGAACTGCGCCACGTCCGTCGCGCCCGGGCTCTCCACCGCGGGCACCACGTGCCGGAAGTAGGTGACCAGCGCGTCGCGGGCCTGCCGCGGGGCGTCGTGCAGCCGCCCGACCGGGCGCCACCGCCGCTCGGTCCGCTCGGCGACCGTGAACGCGGGCGCCAGCGCGACCGGGGTGAGGTACGCGCCGGACGGCTCGCCGCCCGCCGCGGCGGCCGCGTCCAGCACCTGGCACAGCAGCTCGGTCATCGCGAAGTCGGCGCCGGGGCCGTCCTCGGCCAGGAAGTCGTAGGGCCGGACCTGCGTCCCGCGCCCGCCGGCGGGCGGCTCGTCGAGGTCGGTCGGGCGGGGCGGCTCGGGGCCGTCCGGGCCGGTGCGGACGAGCTGCTCGATCCGCACGATCCGGAACCGCCGCCCGCCCGCCGCCACCTCGTCGACCGGCTCGTCCTGCAGCCGCCGCGCGGCGGCGCGCAGCCCGGCGCTGTCCGGCGCGCCGGCCGCCGCCCGTTCCTCCAGGTGGACGGCCAGCAGCTCGCGCGCGCCCTGCGGCAGCGGATCGCACTGGCACACCACCTGCCAGCCGTCCCGGACCTGTTCGGCGGCCGTGAACAGCGCGCCGACGACGACCAGCTCCGGGTAGGCGGACAGGGCGCGGCGGGCGTCCGCCAGCACGACCGCCGCGACGGGGTCGACGCCGTCCAGATCCTCCGGGAACAGCCGCCCCCCGGCGTCACCATCGCCCGTAGTCATGCGGGACATCATCCTCGCCGCGCCCTCGGCGGCCAATGGTTCAGACCAATTCGTTACCGCCCTGTGCGCGACCGCCCCCCGTCCGCCGCCGGACCGGCGCGACGAGCACCACGAGGCTCGCGGCCAGCAGCGCGAGCCCGGCGAGCGCGGGGCCGCCGAGCCGCTCGCCGAGCAGGGCCGTGCCGAGCACGGCGGCGACCGCGGGCTCCGCGAGCGTCAGCGTCGTCGCGGTCGTGGCGGGCGTCGTGCGCAGGCCGCGCGCGAACAGCAGATAGCCGCCGCCCGTGGTGAGCACGCCGAGGTAAAGAGCGATCAGGCCGCCGGACCAGGTCAGCGCCCAGCCCGCGGGCGCGACGGCCAGCACCGGGACGAGCGGGACGGCCGCCGCCGCGAACAGCGCCCCCGCGACGGCCCGGTCGTCCTCGCCCCGCGTGATCAGGTCGGACGCGATCGTCGCGTACACCGCGTACGACAGCCCGGACAGCAGCGACAGCCCGATGCCGGCCGGCTCGGCGCCCGCGTCCTGCCCGCCGCCGACGAGCAGCGCGCAGCCGGTGACGGCCCCGGCCGTCGACAGCGCCCACCGGCCGGTCGGCGCGGACCGCCGGGCCGCGACGCCGAGCACGCCGGTGAACGCGGGCGCGCTCCCGATCGTGACGACCGTGGCGACCGCGACGCCGGTCCGCCCGGCGGCGGCGAAGAACGCCGTCTGGTAGACGGCGATCGCGACCGCGCCGACGCCGATCAGCGGCAGGTTGCGGCGGACGCGGAGCAGCCGTCGCAGCCCCGCGCCGCGCCGGGTGAACGCGGCGGCGGCGAGCAGGACCAGCCCGCCGATGATGATGCGGACGGCCGCGACCGACAGGGCGGACGACCCGCCCGCGAAGGTGCGGACGGTCCCGGTCGTCCCCCAGAGGGACGCCGCGAGCAGGATGTCGGCGCGCCCGCCCGCGCGGGGCGAGGGACGGCCGATGGCGGAGCGGCGGGCGGACGTGGATACGGACATGGACCAGCGCTGGGACACGAGGAAGGCTCCCGAGCTCGAATCGGACGGAGACGATCATCCGGATTCGGGGCACGGAAGAACGCGGCCGGGCGCGGGCCGCGCCGGGCCGGGTCTCAGTGCGCGCGAGTGCGTCGGCCGCGCCCCGTCAGGAGCGGGGCGGTCCGCAGTTCGGGGTCCAGTACTCCACGCGTGCACGATAGCCGACCGGCGCGGCGGCGGGTCAGGCCGGGACGGCGGCGGGTCAGGCCGGGACGGCGTCCGGGTCCGCGGCCGGGGTGAGCGTCCGGCCGACCATCGGCGGCAGGTCGCGGACGAGCTTCGCCAGCTCGCGGAGGTCGCCGTCCACGAGCGCCTGGGGGCCGTCGCAGAGCGCGGTCTCCGGGTGCGGGTGGACGTCGATGATCACGCCGTCCGCGCCGACCGCGATCGCCGCCCTGGTCAGCGGCAGGACGAGGTCGCGGCTGCCGCCCGAGTGCGACGGGTCCACGATCACCGGCAGGTGGGAGAGGCGCTGCGCCACCGGGACCGCGGAGATGTCGAGCGTGTTGCGGGTCGCCTTCTCGAACGTGCGGATGCCGCGCTCGCACAGGACGATGTCGAGGTTGCCGCGCTGCGCGACGTACTCGGCGGCCATCAGCCACTCCTCGATCGTCCCGTTCATGCCGCGCTTCAGCATCACCGGCTTGCCCGCCTCGCCCGCCGCCTGCAGCAGCGCGAAGTTCTGCGCGTTGCGGGTGCCGATCTGCAGCATGTCCGCGTAGGACGCGACGAGCTCGACGTCGCCCGCGTCCACCACCTCGGTCACGATCGGCATGCCCGTCTCGGCCCGCACGTCGGCGAGGATCCGCAGGCCCGACTCGCCGAGGCCCTGGAACGCGTACGGGGACGTCCGCGGCTTGAACGCGCCGCCGCGCAGCAGCGTCGCCCCGGCCGCCCGCGCCATCTGCGCGGCGCCGAGGGTCTGCTCGGGCGTCTCCACCGCGCACGGCCCGGCGATCAGCGTCATCGTGCCGGGGCCGACCGGCACCCCGCCGACCCGCACGACCGACCGCTCGGCGTGGTTCTCCCGGCTGACCAGCTTGTAGGGGGCCGAGATCCGGACGACGTCGCTGACGCCGCGCATCCCGCGCAGGTTCAGCGTGCCGAACTGCTGGACGTCGCCCACGAGCCCGACGATGGTCCGCTCCACGCCGCGGCTGACGAACGCCTCGCCGCCCGCCGTCTCGACGAGCGCGACGACGGCGTTGACATCCGCTTGGCTGGCCTCCGGGGCCATGACGACGACCATGGTGTGCTGCCTCTCCTTATTCGCCGGGTTGCGCGCCCGGTGCCCTGGCGGGTCCCGCGAACGGCCCCTGGGACGACGAAAGCCCCGGGCCGATGCGGCCCGGGGCTCTCGCCTTCTGTGGTCTGTCAGCGCAGCGTCTGGCAGACCAGCCTCCCGGGCCGGTCGTACCAAAAGAAATAGACGATGCTGCGCACGGACTCAGCGTAGCCGAAGTCGCGGCGTGCGGCGGGAGCCCACCCCGAATATGGCTCAGCTCACGCCGGATGGCAGGATGGCCGCGTCATGTCCCACCCCGATCGGCCCACGCCGACGCCACGCGAACTGCCGCCCGGCCAGTACGTCCCCCGGGGCTGGCCCGTCCTGCACTACGGGCCGGTGCCGAAGTTCCGGCCCAAGGACTGGGACTTCCGCGTCTTCGGCGCGACGGAGTCCGGCGGGCAGCACCGCTGGACGTGGGACGAGTTCGACGCCCTCCCGAAGGCGTCCGCCGTCGCCGACTTCCACTGCGTCACGAAGTTCACCATCCCGGACAACGAGTGGCAGGGCGTCCCGTGCTCGGCGGTCGTCGAGCTGGCCCCGCCCGCCCCGGACGTGACCCACGTGATGGTCTGGGCCGAGTACGGCTACAGCGCCAACATCCGGATGACCGACTTCCTCGCCGACGGGACGATGTTCGCCACCCACCGCGACGGCGAGCGGCTCACCCCCGACCACGGGTTCCCGCTTCGGGTCGTCGTCCCGCACCTGTACGCGTGGAAGAGCGTGAAGTGGGTCCGGGGCGTCGAGTACCTGGTCAAGGACCGGCGCGGCTTCTGGGAGGAGCGCGGCTACCACAACGTGGCCGACCCCTGGCGCGAGCAGCGCTACTCCTACCAGGAGGACGAGGGCGAGTCGCCGCCGCTGTGACGGCCCGCCCCGGATCGCGCGCGCCTTGGGCGTATGCGACACATCCGAGACCTTCGTAAATGGCCAACACACGGGCCCGCGCGGACGCCAGGCGTTACCGTACGTTGTCATGTTCCTACCGTCCGTCGCGGACGTCGTGGCGTGCGCCGCGGCCTCCGGCGCCACCGCGGGGGCGTGCGCGCTGCGCGGCCGGCTGTCCCGGCGGGTGCGGCCGTCCCCGGCGGTGCCGTGGCCGCGCCGGGGGCCGTTCCGGGCGCGGCCGCCCGCGCGGCGGCGCCTGCCGCCCCGCCTGCCATGGCGCCTGTCGCGGCGCTTGTCGCGGTGCCTGCCGCCCCGTCTGCCGCACCGCCTGCCGCACCGCCTGTCACCGGGCCCGCCACCGGGCCTGGCGCCGGGCGGCGCGCCGCCCGGTCCGGCCGAGCCCGCCGCGTTCGCGAGCCTGCACCTGCTGTCGCGCGCGTCCCCGGCCCTGCGCGCCGGCCTGACCGAGGAGGCGGCGCGCAAGGCCGCCCGCCCGCTGCGCGCCCTGCTCGGCGCCGAGGCCGTCGCGCTGGTCGCCGTCCTGCCGCCGGACGAGAACGACGACCTGGACGACTTGGACGACGACCTGGACGAGGCCGCCGGGCCGGGCCGGGTCCGCGAGGCGCCCCGGCTGCTGGCCTGGGACGGCGCGGCCCGCGGCGCGCACGCGGCGGACGCCGTCCGGCACGCCCTGCCCGTCCTCGCCACCGGACGGCCGCGGGTGATCGCCCCGGAGCTGCTCGGCTGCCCGGACCCGCGCTGCCCCGCGCGGGTCGCGATGGTCGCCCCGCTCACCGTCGAGGGACGCGTCGAGGGCGCGCTGACCGCGTACTGGCGGAACGCGTCGACCGCGCGGGTCCGGGCGGTCGGCGAGGCGGCCCGGCTGGTCACCGGCCAGCTGGAGCTCGCCGGGCTGGACGGCGCCCGGCTCCGGCTCGCCGAGGCCGAGATGCGGGCGCTGCGCGCGCAGATCTCGCCGCACTTCGTCTACAACTCGCTGACCACGATCGCCTCGTTCGTCCGCACCGACCCGTCGCGCGCCCGCGAGCTGCTGCTCGACTTCGCCGACTTCGCCCGCTACTCGTTCCGCGACCCGCGCGACTTCACGACGCTCGCCGACGAGCTGCGCTCCATCGACCGCTACCTGCTGCTGGAGCGGGCGAGGTTCGGCGACCGGCTGCGGTTCCGGGTGGACGTCGCGCCCGAGGTGCTGCCCGTCGCGGTGCCGTTCCTCGCGCTGCAGCCGCTGGTCGAGAACGCCGTCCGGCACGGCATGGCGGGCCGCGCCGACGCGTTCCACGTCTCGATCGTCGCGCGCGACTCCGGCGCCGAGGCCGCGATCAGCGTCGAGGACGACGGCGTCGGCATGGACCCCGAGCGCCTCCAGGAGATCCTTTCCGCGCCGCTCGGCGGGGCCGGGCCGACCGGCTGGGGGAGCGTCGCGACCCGGGCGCGGCGGCGCGGCGGGGGCGGCGCGGGCGGCGGCGCGGGCATCGGACTCGCCAACGTCGACGAGCGGCTGCGACAGGTCTACGGGGACGAGTACGGGCTCACCGTCGAGACCGCGCTCGGCGCCGGGACGAAGGTAAATTTACGCGTCCCGAAGTACCGCCCCGGAGTGTTTCCGGACTGATGAGCGCCCCGCCGCACGGCACTCACTTTTCGGAACCGATTGCGGACAGACGGTAATCGCGGCAAAGTCGCCCTCATGCTGCACGTCCTGGCCGTCGACGACGAACGCCCCGCGCTGGAGGAACTGACCTACCTGCTCCGCCGGGATCCGCGGGTCGGACGGGTCGGCTGCGCGGGGGACGCCTCGTCCGCGCTGCGCGACCTGAGCCGGATGCTGGTCGACGGCGAGCGCCTCGACGCCGTCTTCATGGACATCCGCATGCCCGGCCTCGACGGGCTCGACTTCACCCGCCTCCTCACCGGATTCGCCGCGCCCCCGCACGTCGTCTTCGTGACCGCGCACGACGACTGCGCCGTCACCGCGTTCGAGCTCGGGGCGCTCGACTACCTGCTGAAGCCCGTCCGGCCCGAGCGGCTCGCCGAGTCCGTGCGGCGGGTGGCGGGGGCCGTCGAACGGGCCGGTCCGCGCGGCGGGGACGCGCGCGACCCCGAGGACGAGATGATCCCCGTCGAGCTCGGCGGCCGCACCCGGCTCGTGTCCCGGCGCGCGGTCACGCACGTCGAGGCGCAGGGCGACTACGTCCGGCTGCACACGGCCGACGGCGGGTACCTCGTCCGGATGCCGCTGTCGGCGCTGACCAAGCGGTGGGAGGCGGCCGGGTTCATCCGCATCCACCGCAGCACGCTCGTCGCGTCCGCGCACATCACCGAGGTGCGGTTCGACGGGGGCCGCGCCGCCGTCCAGATCGGGGACGAGCTGCTGCAGGTCAGCCGCCGGCACACCCGCGAGGTGCGGGACCGGCTCGTCCGCAAGTTCCACCACCCGGACGCCGCCGACGGCGGCGCCCGCGGCGGCGCCGGGGGCGGTGACCGGCGATGACCGGCGACCGGCGGGCGGCGCGCGCCGCGACGGCCGCGCCGCGCGAGCGCAGGCCCTCCGGCGGGCCGGGGCCCGGTCCGTCCGGCGCCGACCGGTCCGGCGCCGACCCGGACGACTCCGGCGGCGAGCCGCCGGATCCCGACCCGCCCCATACCGTCCCGGGGCCCGCCGAGACGCGGGCGCTGATCCGCGTCCAGCTCGGGATCGCCCTGCGGACCGGCGCGGTCGTCCTCGCCGCGGTGGCGGGGCTGCCCGCGCTGCTCGCGCTGGTCCCGGCCGTGGCGCGGGCCCGCGCGGACGGCGTGCCGGTGTGGTGGACCGTCCTCGCGGCGGGCCTCCAGCCCCTCTGGGTCGCCACCGCCCTCTGGCAGTTGAAGCGCGCCGAACGCGCCGAACGCGCGACCGTCACCGCGACCGCCGCGCTCACGCGCGGGACGGGAAAGCGTGGGTCGGCCGGGCGCGGGGCGGCGGGGGGCCGGTGAGCGGGGTCGCCGCCGCGGCGGCGCCGGTCGCGCTGCTCGCGGCGCTCGGGCTGACCGCCGCGTTCGGCGTGCGGGGCCGCCGCCGGGCCCGCACCGCCGCCGACTTCCTCGGCGCGTCCCGCGGCGTCACCCCGTGGTGGAACGCGTCCGCGGTGAGCGGGGAGTACCTGTCCGCCGCCGCCTACCTCGGCACCGCCGGGCTCGTCCTCGCCTACGGCGCCGACATGCTGTGGCTGCCCATCGCCGCGACCGCCGCGTACGTGCTGCTGCTCGCGTTCGTCACCGCGCCGCTGCGCCGGTCCGGCGCCTACACCGTGTCGGACTTCGCCGAATGGCGGCTCGGGTCCCGGACCGTCCGGCGGATCGTCACCGGCTGCGTCTGCTGCGTCGGCTGGTTCTACCTGCTGCCGCAGTTCCAGGGCGCGGCCCTCACGCTGCGGGTGCTGACCGGCGCACCCGGCTGGGCGGGCCCCGCCGTCGTCGTCGCGGTCGCGGTGGTCCTCGTCGCCTCGGGCGGGACGCGGAGCATCACCGCCGTCCAGGCCGTCCAGTTCTGGGTGAAGCTCGTCGCGGTCGCGGTGCCCGCGGTGGCGCTCGCCGCGATGTGGCGGCTGGACGGCGCCCCCGACCCGCTGGCCGGCGCGCCGCCGCGCTTCGAGCACGTCACGCGGGTCCGCGTCGCCGCCGACGCCGCGGTCACCGTGCCCGCCGCCGTGACCGTTTCCGCGCGCGGAAGCGTCGACGGCGTCCCCCGCGACGGCGGCCCGGTGCCGCTCGCGCCGGGCCGGCACCGCGTCGGCGGCGGCACCGAGATCGTCTTCCCGGCGGGCGCGGCGACGCCGCACGCCGAGCGGCTGCCCGTCCAGGACGGCGCCACCTGGTCCACCCCGTTCGCGCGCGGCGAGGAGCACGGCCTCTTCCGCACCTACTCGGCGCTGCTCGGCATCCTGCTCGGCACGATGGGGCTGCCGCACATCCTGATGCGCTTCTACACGAGCGCCTGCGGGGCCGCCGCCCGGCGCACCGCCGCGTTCGTGCCCGTCCTGCTCACGCTGTTCTCGGTGTTCCCCGTCCTGTACGCGGCGCTCGGCCGCCTCTACGCGCCCGAGCTGCTGATGACCGGCGACACCGACGCGACCCTCCTCGCGCTGCCGCGCAGCATGCTGCCCGGACCCGCGGGCGCGCTGCTCACCGGCCTCGTCGCCGCCGGGGCGTTCGCCGCGTTCATCTCCACGTCCTGCGGGATCGTCGTCGCCCTCGCCGGGACGATCTCGCAGTGCTCCCGCCGCCGCAGCGGCGTCACGGCGTTCCGGGGCGGGGTCGCGGTGGCGCTCGCCGTCCCGCTCGCGCTGCTGCCGCTCGCCGCGCCGCTGGGCGCCGCGGCGCTGGTCACGACCGCGCTGTGCGTGTCGGCGTGCTCGCTGTGCCCGCTGCTCGTCCTCGGCATCTGGTGGCGCGGGCTCACCGCCGCCGGGGCCGCCGCCGGGCTCCTCACCGGCGGCGGGCTCGCCGCCGCCGCCGGGCTCGTCCGCGTCCTCGGCGGCTCCTGGACGGGCTGGCCGGGCGCCCTCCTCGGCGAGCCCGCCGTCGTCGCCGCGCCGCTGGCCTTCGCCGTCATGGTCGGCGTCTCGCTGCTGACCCGGGGCCGCGTCCCGCGCCGCGCCGGACGGGCGATGATGCGCCTCCACCTGCCCGAGGACGCGCTCGCCCGCTGACCGCCCATGATTCCTCGACCGGCGCGCGACGCCCGCGGTGGACCGTTCCCAACGACCGTTCGTCCCGTCCCGCCGACCACTCGTCGCGCGACTACGCTACGCATATCTCTGACTACCGACCGCTTACCGAGGGCTGGGTTTTCGCTGTACGGACCGGTGGCACCACACCTCTAGAGTTCTCAGTGGCACCACAAGCGGCACCGCTCCCGGAGGGCGGGCGGCGGGACGAGCGGCCGGCGGCCGCCGCGCCCGGCGCGAACCTCCCACAAGAGCAAACCCGGAGATCCGGCCAACGCCAGTCGAAACGCCGGATCGTGCGTCGCTGGATCCCGTACCGGGGGGGTGGGATCCGGCGACCTGTGGCTCAGGCGTCGTCGGACAGTCGGGGGGTTGTCCGGCGGCGCCTGAGTCCGCTTTCCCCCCGGCCCCCCGAGCCCCGGACCCCCGAGCCCTGGACCTGGCGGGTCACTGGTCGCGGAGGCGCTTCAGGGTCGCGACGTCCTTGCCGTGCGGCTCCGGCGCCCGTCCCGGCGTCTCGATCAGGAACGGGACGCCCGCCGTCGCCGGGTGGCGGAACAGCTCCCCGAACGCGGCCTCGCCGATGTGCCCGGCGCCGATGTTCTCGTGGCGGTCCCGGCCGGAGGCGCAGGGGTCCTTGGAGTCGTTGGCGTGGACCAGCTTCAGGCGCCCGTCGCCCACGGTGGCGACCAGGGCGTCGATCGTGTCCTTGACGCCGCCGGGCGCGGCCAGGTCGTGGCCCGCCGCGAACGCGTGGCAGGTGTCGAAGCACACGCCGAGTTTCGGATGGTGCTCCAGCCGCTCGAAGAACGGGCCGAGCTCCTGGACCCTGGCGCAAAGCATGTTGTTCTGGCCCGCCATCGGTTCGAGGAGGAGGTCGGGGCCGTCGTCGGGGATCTCGTCCAGCAGGGGCAGGACGTGCTCGTGCACCTGCGCCATGGCCGCGTCGTAGGTCTGCGTCACCGACGAGCCGGTGTGGACGACGACGCCCCGCGCGCCGATCGCCCGCCCCCGCAGGAGCGAGTGCCGGATGCTCGCGAGCGACTTCGCCAGCGTCTCCGGGTTCGGCGAGCCGACGTTGACCAGGTACGGCGTGTGCACGTACACGGGGACGTCGACGCGGGCGCGCAGCTTCTCGTCCTCGGCGGGCTTGCCCGCGGGCTGCGCCCAGCCGCGCGGGTTGGCGACGAACACCTGGATCGCCTCGGCGCCGATGTCGGCCGCGTACTTCAGGCCGCCGGTGGCGAGGCCGCCCGCCACGGGCACGTGGCCCCCGACGGGGCTGGTGGGAGGGGCGGTGGGTGAGGTCATGGCGGGTTCAGCCTATCCGCTCGCCGCGCCCGCTCACGGCCCCGTCCGCGGCCCCGCTCACGGCCCCGTCCAAGGACCGCTCACGGCCCCCGGACGATCGTGACGGTGGACCCGCGCGGGGCCTCGCCGCCGCGCGGCGACTGGAAGCGGACGTTGTCGCCGCCGAAGCCCGTCACGGTGACGCGGAAGCCGGAGTCCTCAAGGGCCTTCTTCGCGTCGTCGACGCGGCGGCCGGTCAGGTCGGGGACGGGGATGTTCTGGTCCCCCTCGTCGTCGTCGCAGCCGAACTGGAACGGGCCCGCGTCGACGAGGCAGTCGCGCTTGTTGACGACGAGCGTGACGTCGTCGCCCCGGGAGACGCCCTCGCCCTCGGCCGGGTCCTGCTCGACCACGGTGTTGGACGGCTTCCCGTCGACCTTCTTCTTCTCGACCTTGACGTTCAGGCCCATGGAGCGGAGCCGGTTGGCGGCGGTGTCGCCGTTCTGGCCGATCAGGCCGGGCATCGACATGCCGGTGGACAGGATGACGCCGACCGGCTCGTCCGGGGAGCGGCGCTCGCCCGCCTCCGGGTCGGTGCCGATGACCCTGTCCCGCTCGACGGTCTGGGACGGCGTGCTGCTCGTCCGCCCGACCTTGAAGCCCTCGTCCTCCAGGGTCTGCTTCGCCTCGGGGAGGGACTTGCCGGACACGTCCGGGACCTTGCGCGGCGTGATGCCCCGGGACGGCGTCAGCGTCACCGTCTCGCCGCTGGCGATCCGCGCCCCGGCGGGCGGGTCGGCCTTCACCACGTCGCCCTTGTGGACGCGGTCGTCGTACACGGCCTTCGCGGTGCGGACCTTCAGGCCGGAGCTCTCCAGCCGGTCGCGGGCGTCGGTGAGCTTCATCCCGATGATGGACGACGGGACGTGCTCGTACTGCCCGGACGTCTGGTACCACACCGCCCAGCCCAGCGTGATCGCCGCGATCGTGCCGAGCACGACCAGGACGTACCGGCCGGTCAGCGCGCCGATCGCGCGGTCGGCGCGGGTCCGCTCGGCGGCGGGGGCGTACTCGCGCGGCAGCGTGGCGGCGTCGAGGACGGCCGTGTGCCCCGCGGGCGGCCCCGCGGGCGGGCCGACCGGCGGCGGGGCCTCCAGCACGCTGGTCTCGGTGCGGGACGCCTCCTCGATCCGCCGGTCGATGTCGCGCGGCAGCCCGCCGAACACCTCGGCCACCTCGGCGAGGTACTGGTTGGCGTCCTGCGGGCGGCGGGACGGGTCGTGGCTCGTGGCGTCCGTGACCAGCTCGTCGACCCGGAGCGGGATGCCGGGGACGACGCTCGACGGCGCCGGGACGGTCTCGTTGACGTGCTTGTAGGCGACGGCGAGCGGCGTGTCGCCCTGGTGCGGGAGGCGTCCGGTGAGCAGCTCGAACAGCATCACCCCGGCCGCGTACACGTCGGAGCGGACGTCGGCGTCGCCGGTCATGACCTGCTCGGGGGCGAGGTAGCCGACCGTCCCGATGATCACGCCGGTCTTGGTCATCTTGCTCGCCGTCTCGGCCCGGGCGAGCCCGAAGTCGGCGACCTTGACCTGCCCGTCCTCGGTGATCAGGACGTTCTCGGGCTTGACGTCGCGGTGCACGAGCCCGGCCCGGTGCGCGGCGCCGAGCGCGGCGAGCACCGGCTGCATGATCTCCAGCGCGGCGCGCGGGCCGAGCCGGCCGAGCGAGCTCAGCGCGTCGCGGAGCGTGTGCCCGGCGACGTACTCCATCACGAGGAAGACGTGCTCGCCGTCGGTGCGCTGGTCGTAGACGGCGACGACGTTCGGGTGCGACAGCGCGGCGGCGGCCTTGGCCTCGCCGATGAAACGGGCGACGAAGTCCTCGTCGGCGGCGAGCCCGGCGTGCATGATCTTGATCGCGACCACGCGGTCGAGCCGGATGTCGCGGGCCACGTAGACCGTGGCCATGCCGCCCCGCGCGACGCGGGACTCAATGCGGTAGCGCCCGTCGAGCACCCGCCCGACGAGGGGATCGGCACCCGTCGCGTCCATCGGTGCGAGTTTACGGCCCGGTCAGACGTGGTCTCATCAGTCGCGAGTATGAGCATCGACGAGCCCGGGGTCCGTCCCCGGTGGGACGGGCGGGGCGGACGGGTCCACCGGGGCGCGCCGCCGCAGCGGCCGGGTGCTGCGCGACACGGCCACCCCGCCGAGGCACAGCAGCCCGCCGCCGAGCGTGAGGAGCCCGGGGACCTCGCCGAGGAACAGCCACGACATGAACACGACGATCGCGGGCACGGCGTAGGTGGTGGCGCCCATCTTCCCGGCGGACGTCCGGGCCAGCGCGTACCCCCAGGTCGTGAACGCGATCGCGGTGGGGAAGACGCCGAGGTAGACGACGTTGAGGGTGGCGCTCGCCGGGGCGTCCGCCGCCTCGGAGACGAGCTGCCCGGCGAACGGCAGCGTGGCGAGCGCGCCGATCGCGCAGCCGAACGTGGCGAACTGCAGCGCCGAGGCGTGCCGCAGCGCGGGCTTCTGGCTGACGACCCCCGCCGCGTACGTCACGGCGGCGGCGACGCAGAGCAGCACGCCGCCGACCGACGAGCTCCCCTCCCCGGACATCGACAGCCCGACCACGGCGGCGCCAGCGAACGACACCGCGAGGCCCGCCAGCAGGCGCGACGACAGGCCCTCCTTCAGCAGCCAGCCGCCGAGCAGGGCGATCAGGATCGGGCCGATGTTGACGACGAGCGCGGCGGTCCCGGCGTCCACGAGCTGCTCGCCCCAGTTCAGCGCGACCATGTACGCGCCGAACCACAGGACGCCCGCGGTGACGATGCCGGGCCACGCCTGCCTGGGCGGGAGCCCCTCGCGCCGGACGAGGAGCAGCGCGCCGAGGACGACCGTCCCGGCGAGGAGGCGGCCGAGGGCGAGGGCGCCCGGGCTGTACTCGGCGCCCGCGCTGCGGATCGAGACGAAGGCGGAGGCCCAGAGGACGACCGTGACCGCGGCCGCGGCGATGGCGAGCCCGCCCGAGCGGGGGTTCTCGTGCTGCATGTCACGCACCTTAGGTTTGGGACGTTTCCATGAACACCGAAGGGACGCGCCAGGTTGCGGCACGCGGACCCGGGGTGGACGGCCCCAGTCTGCGTCCGTCCACTGTTCAGGTCCAGCGAATATTGCTGTAACCGAGTCTTTAGCGTTGCTACGAGGTCGCGATGCCCTCGAACGGGGAGGACGCCTGCGCGTAGCGGCGCTTCGGGATGCGTCCGGCGAGCCGCGCGAGCCGTCCGGCCTCCACGGCGTGCCGCATCGCCGCCGCCATCCGCTCCGGCCGCCGCGCGCGGGTGACGGCCGTCGCGAGCAGGACCGCGTCGCAGCCGAGCTCCATCGCCAGGGCCGCGTCGGACGCCGTGCCGAGCCCCGCGTCCAGGATGACCGGGACGCCCGCCCGCTCGACGATCAGCTCGATGTTGTGCGGGTTGCGGATGCCGAGGCCGGACCCGATCGGCGAGCCGAGCGGCATCACCGCCGCGCACCCGATCTGCTCCAGCCGCCGCGCGAGGACGGGGTCGTCGTTGGTGTAGGGCAGGACGACGAACCCGTCCGCGACGAGCTGCTCGGCGGCCTCGACCAGCTCGATCGGATCGGGCAGCAGGGTGTGCTCGTCCGCGATCACCTCCAGCTTGACCCACGCCGTGCCGAGCGCCTCGCGGGCGAGCTTCGCGGTGAGGACGGCCTCGCCCGCCGTGAAGCAGCCCGCCGTGTTCGGCAGCACCCGGATCCCGCACTCGGACAGGACGTCGAGCACCGAGCCCCGCGCGGACGGGTCGACGCGCCGCATCGCGACGGTGGTCAGCTCCGTCCCGGACGCGGCGAGCGCCGCGCGCAGCGCGCTCATGCTCGGCGCGCCCCCGGTCCCCATGATCAGCCGGGAGCCCAGCTCCTCGCCCGCGATGACGAGCCTGTCGTCCTCCACCCCTCAACCTCCCTGTACCGCTGTGAGCACTTCGAGCCGGTCGTCGTCGCGCAGGGGGGTCGTCTCCCACTCCGAGCGGCGGACGACCTCGCCGTTCAGCGCGGCGGCGACGCCGGCCCCGGCGGCCGTCACGGACGCGACGACCTCGGCCACGCTCGCGCCGTCCGGCAGGTCGCGCGGCTCGCCGTTGACGATCACCTTCATGAGGGCACCTCGGGGGAGAGCTCGGAGGAGAAGCGGTCGGGTGAGAACGGGGCGGCGACGTCCGGGACGGGGGCGTCCAGCAGCGTCGCGGCCAGGATGTCGGCGCTGACCGGGGTGAGCAGCACGCCGTTGCGGAAGTGCCCGGTGCCGACGTACAGGCCGGGCAGCGCGGTCGGGCCCATCACCGGCGCGTTGTCCGGGGAGCCGGGGCGCAGCCCCGCCGACACCTCGGCGAACTCCAGCTCGGTGATGCCGGGGAGCAGCTCGCGGGCGTCGCGCAGCAGCTCCCACAGCCCGCCCGCCGTGACGCGGGTGTCGAAGCCCAGCTCCTCCTGGGTGGCGCCGACGACGACCTCGCCGTCCGCGCGGGGCACGAGGTAGACCGACGAGCCCTTCACGATGCCCCGGGTGGAGCGGGAGATGAACGGCGTCCGCGCGCGGAGCCGGATCACCTGCCCCTTCACCGGGCGGACGGGTGGAACGGTCCCGGGCGGCAGCCCGTCGAGGTCGCCCGACCAGGGGCCCGCCGCCAGCAGGACGCGGTCGGCGCGCAGCTCCGTCCCGTCGTCGAGCCGGACCCCGGCGGCGGCGTCGCGCTCGACGAGGAGCCCGGCCGCGCGCCGCCGGACGAGCCGCGCCCCGGCCCGCTCGGCCGCCGCGAGCAGCGCGGGGGTGAGCCGGCGCGGGTCGATCGAGCCGTCCTCGGGGGCGAGCAGGCCGCCGCGCACGCCGGGCGCGAGCATCGGCTCCGCGCGGCGGCACTCGCGGCCGGTCAGCGCCTCGACGGGGATGCCGAGGCTCTCCTGGAAGCGGCGCAGGTCGTCCAGGTGGCCGAGGTCGTCGGCGTCGAACGCGACCTCGATGATCCCGTCCGTGCGGTACCCGGTGTCGAGGCCGGTCAGGTCCTCCAGCTCGGCGACGAACGCGCCGTACCGGTCGCGGGACGCGAGGCCGAGCCGCAGCAGCGGCTCCTCGCCGTAGGTCAGCTCGCTGACCGGGGTGAGCATCCCCGCGGCGACCGCCGACGCCCCGCTCGCGGGCTCGGGGTCGACCAGCGTGACGGCCGCGCCGCCCGCGGCGGCCCGCCAGGCGGTGGCGAGGCCGACGACCCCGGCCCCGACGATCACGATCTCCATGCGCGCTCCCTTCGCCGGCATGATCCGGATCAGGTCGTGGCGGTCGGCGGCCCGTTCCAGCCGCCCTCTCAGCCCGGTCGCACCGGACTCCCGCGCTCTGTGCCGTTTTAGCTGGTTCCTACCTTACGTCCCTCCGTAGATGTGCATGTGTCTGGACAGGCGTCCAGCTCTTTAGCGGCGCCCGTTAGGGTGACCGTCATGGAGAGGGTCATCGTCGTCGGCGGTGGTCTCGCCGGGGTGCGCGCCGTGGAGTCGCTGCGGAGCCGGGGGTACGGGGGCGCGCTGACGCTCGTCTCGGCGGAGCGGCACCTGCCCTACGACCGGCCGCCGCTGTCCAAGGCCGTCCTCGCCGGGGACTCCGACGACACGACGGTCGACGCCGACTGGGACGCCCTGCGCGTCGACCTGCTGCTCGGCGAGCGCGCCACCGGCCTGCGCCTCGATGAGCGCGGCGGCGCCGTGGCGTCCACGGCGGGCGACCTGCCGTTCGACGGGCTGGTGATCGCGACCGGGGCCGTCCCGGTCACGCTGCCGGGGGACGGGCCGCAGCACGTCCTGCGCACCATCGACCAGGCCCGCGACCTGCGCTCCCGGCTCGTCGCGGGCGCCCGCATCGTGATCGTCGGCGCGGGCTGGATCGGCGCGGAGGTCGCCACCGCCGCCGCCAAGAAGGGCTGCGAGGTCACCGTCGTCGAGGCCGCGGACGCCCCGCTCGCGGGCGCGCTCGGCCCCGAGGCGGGCGTGCACACCGCCCCCTGGTACGCCGAGGCGGGCGTCGAGCTGCGCACCGGGGTCAAGGTCGCGGAGGTCGGGGACCGCGGGCTGGTCCTCGCGGGCGGCGCCCGGATCGACGCGGACGAGGTCGTCACCGGGATCGGCGTCCGCCCCGACCTGTCCTGGCTGGACGGCTCCGGCCTGCTGGTGGAGCGCGGCGTCGTCACCGACGGCTCGTTCCGCGCCTACGCGGGGACGGAGGAGCCCGGCTCGCTCCGCCCGGACGTCGTGGCCGTCGGCGACTGCGCCGCCTGGTGGTCGGCCCGGTACGGGCGGCGGCTCCTCGTCGAGCACTGGGACGTCGCCCTCAACGCCCCGGAGGTGGCCGCCGCGTCCCTCCTCGGCGAGGACGCCGTGTACGACACCGCCCCCTATTTCTGGTCGGAGCAGTTCGGGCGCATGGTGCAGTACGCGGGCAGCCACGCGGCGTCCGAGCGGACGGTGCGGCGCGGCGACCCGTCCGGCCGGAAGTGGACGCTGGCGTGGCTGACCGGCGACCGGCTCGACGCCGTCCTCACCGTGGACCGGCCGCGCGACCTCGTCCAGGCGCGGCGTGTGATCGCGGCCGGGACGCCCGTCGACCCGGACGCGCTGGCCGACCCGGACGTCCCCGTCCGGCAGGCGGTGCGCGCCTAGCCCATCCTGGGCAGACGTTACGGTTGTCCAGGGGGTTTGATTCTTCCGAAGGCGTGGTAGCAAGGGGGCGTGACGCAGATGCACGCAACCGTTGACAGCGCACTGGACCCCCGGACCGACGCCCTCGCGGGCGAGTGGCTCTCCCTCAAGGAGGCCGCCGCGCGACTCGGGATCAAGCCCAACCGGATCAAGCAGCTCATCAGCGAGCACCGCCTGCTCGCCGTGCGCCGGGAGGGCGAGCCCCAGGTGCCCGCCGCGTTCATCAAGGACGGCCAGGTGATCAAGGGCCTGCCCGGCACGCTGACGCTCCTGTCGGACGCGGGGTTCGACGACGTCGAGACGATCCGCTGGCTGTTCACCGCCGACGACACCCTGCCCGGCACGCCCGTGGACGCGCTCACCGAGAACCGGGGGACCGAGGTCCGCCGCCGCGCCCAGGCGATGGCCTTCTAGACCGGCGGTCCCGGGCCGCGGAGCCGCCAGGGCGGGGCCCGCGACCGGCCGGACGCCGCGCACGTGACACGATCGCGGGGTCGCGCGGAACCTCCGCGCGGCCCCGCCACCTCACGGAAGGGCCGACGTGTCCAGGCATCTCCCCGGCGAGCGCGCCGTCGCGCTCCGCGCCCGCCTCGGCCGGGCCCGCCTCTACCTCTGCACCGACGCCCGCGAGCGGCAGGGCGACCTGCCCGACTTCCTCGACGCGGTCCTCGCGGGCGGCGTCGACATCGTCCAGCTCCGGCAGAAGGGCCTGGAGGCCCGGCAGGAGATCGCGTACCTGGAGGTCTTCCGGGACGCGTGCGAGCGGCACGGCGCGCTGCTCGCCGTGAACGACCGGGCGGACGTGGCGCACGCCGTCCGCGCCGACGTGCTGCACCTCGGCCAGGACGACCTGCCCGTCCCCGCCGCCCGCGAGATCGTCGGCGGCGACCCGCTGATCGGCCGGTCCACCCACTCGGACGGGCAGGCGGCCGCGGCCGCCGCCGAGCCGGGCGTCGACTACCTCTGCGCGGGCCCGGTGTGGCCGACCCCGACCAAGCCGGGCCGCCCGGCCCCCGGCCTGCCGCTCGTGAAGCACGTCGCCGAGCGCCGTCCGACCCGGCCGTGGTTCGCGATCGGCGGGATCGACCTCGGCAACCTCGACGAGGTCCGCGCGGCGGGCGCGAGCCGCGTCGTGGTCGTCCGGGCCATCACCGAGGCGGCCGATCCGGGCGCCGCGGCGGCGGAGTTCGCACGCCGTCTCGCGCCCTGACCCTTGTCATGGTTTGACCCGGATCACAGTGCGGCCCGGTCCGCGATCGCCCACAATGGAGATCATGAGCGTGGGACCCGACGACGAGCGGCCGGTCGAGCTGGACGACGACCTGGAGATCCTGCCCGACCAGACCTCCGACGACACCGACACCGGCTGGGGCGAGTGGCGCTCCGGCGGGGGCGACGACGACCGCCTCCTGGAGGACCGCCCGCCGCACTGGTGAGCCCCGGACCGGACGGCCGGTCTCAGAAGAGCATGCCGAGCGCGAAGCCGGACACGACGACCGCGGCGAGCGCCACCATCATCCGCCAGCGGTAGCGCGGGATGCGGGTCGGGCGCGGCTTCGGCGCGGGCCCGTGCCCCTCGCGCAGCGCGCGGACGAGTTGCGCGGCGGTCGGCCGCGCGGCGGGGTTCTTGTCCAGGCAGCGGGCGACGAGGTCGCGCAGCGGGCCGTCCAGCCCGCCGAGGTCGGGCGGCCGGGTCGTGACGCGCCGCATCACCGCCGCGCTGCTCGGCCCGGCGCCGAACGGCGGGCGCCCCGTCGCGGCGAACACCATGGTCGCGCCCCAGGCGAAGACGTCGGCGGGCGGGCCGACCGGCTCGTCCTCGATCTGCTCGGGGGCCAGGTAGGCGGGCGACCCGCCCGGCGCGTCCGGGTCGCGGGCGTCGACGACCTTGGCGCCGTCCGGGCCGAGCAGGACGTTGCCGGGCCGGAGGTCGCGGTGCACGGCCCCGGCGCGGTGCAGCGCGGCGAGCGCCGCCGCCGTCCGCGTCGCGACCTTGCGGAGCTGCGGCGGGGGCAGGGGGCCGCGATCGTCGACGACCTGCTGCAGGCGGGGGCCCTTGGCGCCCCGCCCGACGACGTGGGCGCCGCTCGCGGGACGTCCCTGCGCCGGACGCGCCGCCTTGCCCGCGCGGCCGGGATGCGGGGCCCGGGCCGCGCCGCCGGGGCGCGCCGGACGGGCGTCGCGCGGACGCCCGGCGTTCGTCCTCCCGCGGGAGGTGTCGTGCGGCACTGGATTTCTCCGACTCGGCGGGGACGGACGAAGATCTCCCTAATTTGTACCCTGTCAGTGGAACGTTCGAGTACGGAACCCGAATCTTCCGCGCCCGGGCGTCAGGTGACGCGCGTGGTCGCGGCCACGGCCAGGGCGGAGAGGGCCTCGTGCGCCTCGGCGGTGATGGGGGCGGCCTCCAGGGCCTTCTCGGCCTCGCCGAGGTAGCGCTCGATCATCGCCTCGCAGGCGGTGAGGCCGCCGGTGTCCTGGATGATCGCGCGCAGCTCGTCCACGCCGGGGTGGTCGAGGGCGGAGTCGCCGAGGCGGCGCCGCAGCGCCGCCGCCTGCGCGGCCGAGGCGCGTTCCAGGGTGAGGGCGATCAGCACGGTCCGCTTGCCCTCGCGCAGGTCGTCGCCCGCGGGCTTGCCGGTCTCGGCGGGGTCGCCGAACACGCCGAGGACGTCGTCGCGGAGCTGGAACGCGATGCCGAGCGGCAGGCCGTAGGAGGCGAGCGCGGCGATCACGTCGGGCCGGGCCCCGGCGAGGGCCGCGCCGAGGTGCAGCGGACGCTCGATCGTGTACTTGGCGCTCTTGTACTCGACCACGCGCAGCGCCGTGCTGACGCTCGCCTCGCCGCGCGTCCCCTCCAGCATGTCGAGGTACTGGCCGCACATGACCTCGGTGCGCATCAGGTCGTAGACCGACCGGCCGCGGCAGCGGTCCGCGGCGGCGAGGCCGCAGGTCTCGAACATCTCGCTGGACCAGGCGAGGCACAGGTCGCCGAGCAGGATCGCGGCGCCGCCGCCGAACGCCGCCCCGTCGCCCGGCCAGGACTGCGCGCGGTGCAGCGCCTCGAACCTGCGGTGGACGGACGGCTGCCCCCGCCGCGTGTCGCTGGAGTCCATCACGTCGTCGTGGATCAGGGCGCTCGCCTGCAGCAGCTCCAGGGACGCGGCGGCGGCCACGATGTCCGGGCCGTCCGGGCCGCCCGCCGCGCGCCAGCCCCAGTAGCAGAACGCCGGACGGAGCCGCTTACCCCCGCTGAGCAGGGCGTCCAGGGCGGACATCAGGGGCGCGAGGTCACTGCTGATCCGGAGGAGGGCCGGGCGCTGCCGGTCGACGAAG
Source organism: Actinomadura chibensis NBRC 106107 (assembly GCF_001552135.1). Classification (GTDB taxonomy): domain Bacteria; phylum Actinomycetota; class Actinomycetes; order Streptosporangiales; family Streptosporangiaceae; genus Spirillospora; species Spirillospora chibensis. Next base: position 243,746 of record NZ_BCQP01000004.1, read on the forward strand.
GCCAGGAGCGCCTCGTCGACCTCCCTGCGGATGCGGCTGGTCGACATGCCGAGATCGTATCCACCTGGGCGGATTCAACCGTCCGCCGAAAACGTGAGATGTCACTAAATCTTCAGAAATGTGGACATAACGCCCGTGGGGTGTGGGGAGGGTCACCCGTATCGGAGGGGCGGGGGCCGCCCGGCGGTTTCTGTAGGCTTGGGGAATGCCACGCCTGCGCCCAGAACGTCCGCCGACCGTCCGCGAGCTGCTGGCCTCGGGCGGCCGGTCGTTCTCGTTCGAGTTCTTCCCGCCGAAGACCGACAAGGGCGCGCGGAACCTGTGGCGCGCGATCCGCGAGCTGGAGTCGCTGCACCCGACGTTCGTGTCCGTGACCTACGGCGCGGGCGGCGGCACCCGCGACAAGACCGTCGACATCGTCGAGCGGATCGCGACCGACACCACGCTCACCCCCGTCGCGCACTTCACCGCCGTGAACCACTCGCAGGCCGAGCTGCGCAACCTCATCGGGCGGTTCGCCGCCGCGGGCGTCCGCAACGTCCTCGCGCTGCGCGGCGACCCGCCCGGCGACCCGATGGGGGAGTGGGTCAGGCACCCGGAGGGCGTCGAGTACGCCGCCGACCTCGTCCGGATGATCCGGTCCTACGGCGACTTCTGCGTCGGCGTCGCCGCGTTCCCCTACAAGCACCCCCGCTCGGCCGACATCGACAGCGACACCCGCTACTTCGTCGAGAAGTGCCGCGCGGGCGCCGACTACGCGATCACGCAGATGTTCTTCCGCGCCGACGACTACTTCCGGCTCCGCGACCGCGTCGCCGCCGCGGGCTGCGACGTGCCGATCCTGCCGGGCATCATGCCGGTCACGCAGCTCAGCACGATCGAGCGGTCCGAGCAGCTGTCCGGCGCGCCGTTCCCGCCCGAGGTGCGGGCCCGGTTCGAGGCCGTCGCCGGCGACCCGGAGGCGGTCCGCCGCCTCGGCATCGAGCACGCCGCCGAGCTGTGCCGCGAGCTGCTCGACCAGGACGCGCCCGGCATCCACTTCATCACCTTCAACAAGTCGACGGCGACCCGCGAGGTCTACTCCCTGGTCGACGGGGCCGGGTACGGCGCGAGGGGCAGCGTCCCGCCCATGACCGCGTAGCGGGGCCCGCCGCCGGGGAACTCGAAGTCCGTCAGCAGGTCGACCATGCCGACGGACCGGTACAGCGTGCGGGCGGGCGTGTCCGGCCGCCGCTCCAGCGTGGACAGCACGACCGTCCGCTCCGGCCGCCCCTCGCACAGCGCGTTCAGCAGCGCCCGGCCGAAGCCCCGGCCCTGGGCGTCCGGATGGACGTGCAGCTCGGCGACCTCGAACGCGTCCTCCAGCCAGGACTCCGCGTGCTCGGGGCCGCCGCGGTCGGCGAGCGCGCGGTAGACGACGTCGTGCCACCACTGGCCGGGCGCCCCGCGGAACCCGTACGCGAACCCGTGGACGCCGCCCGCCAGCACGGGCAGCGCGCCGCGCCGCTCGACCACGAACGCCCGGAACCCCGGGTGGGCGGCGTGCCGCTCCATGATGGTGTGGCGTCCCGGAAGCTGCTCCCTCGGCGGGGCCATCGCGGCGGCGTACACGTCCAGCATGGGGCCGAGCCTGCGTAGGAAGGCGCGTTCGTCGATCTCGCGCAGCTTCAGGTCCCTCACCCGACAGAGACTAGACCCGGGCGACCGTCCGCTGCGTGGCGGAAAGCCGGTCGTAGATGTCCCAGAGGATGCGGTCGGCGGCCTTCTTCAGCGTCCCGCGCTCGGCGTCGAGCCGCCCGCCCCACTCGCGCGCCTCCGGGCCCAGCCAGGCGTCCGTCCCGCCCAGGGTCCGCACCGGCGGGTCGAGCGCGCCGCGGAGCCGGTCGATGCCGCCGTAGGCGTCGGCGTACGCGCGGTAGAGGCGCTCGTAGTCCGGATTCGGACGCTCGTCCGGGGACAGCCGCGCGGCCGCCGCGCCGGTCAGCGGCGGCGGAAGGCTTCCGGGGGGCGGCGGAGCGGCCATGGCGACCTCACATCCAGGGGCTCGGACGGCACGTCCAGGGGCTCAGGCGACGTCGGCGGCGGTCGGGCGCGGGCCGATCCGGGCGAGCGCCTCCCGCGCCCGCGGGCTCAGGTCGGCCCCGGCCAGCACCTGGACGGCGACCGGACGCACCCCCGCCCGGTCGGCCTCGGCGAGGAACGCGCGCAGCCAGCGCGCGTCCATGGTCATGTGGTGGCTGGACACGCCGAGCGCCTCCTGGACGGCCCGCACCTTCGCCTCGTCGCCGTGCGCCGCCGCCAGCAGGCCGGCCGCGCCCGCCGGGCCGAGGCGCTCGTACAGCGCCGCGGTGTAGTCGGGGTCGTCGGCGTTGGCCTTCAGATGCCGCCACACCGGGTCGGGGACGGCCCGGCCGTCCCGGATCGAGGCGACCACGGCCAGCGCGTCGGTCCTCGCGGCCCTGGTGGCGGCCTTGCGGTCGGGGAAGTTGCCGATGTCCCCGGCGCCGCGCGGCGTCGTCCGCGGGGACGGCCCGCGCGGCGGCTCGACCGCCTTCGGCGGCTTCGTCGGCCGCGGCGTCCGGGTCCCCGGCGTCGGCGCGGGGGCGGGCGCGGGCGGCGCGTCCACCCCGCCGCCCGGGGACGGGTGCGTGACCGCGTAGTTGTAGCGCCGCGTCAGCATTTCGAGCTGCTCGGCGGCCCACCGCGCGACCTCGTCCGCCTGCCGGTACCCGGCCGTCGAGACCCCCGGCGGGGGGCGGTGCCCGTTCAGCCAGCCCTGGATCGCGTTCTGCGCGTCCTGGAGCTGCCTGATCACCCGGTCGAGCGCGGGCGGGTCGATCCCCCGGAACTGGGGGTCGCGGGCGCCCGGGCCGGTGCGCATCTGCGCCGTCATCGCCCCTCCCGGAAGTCACCGTTCGGCGTTGCTCGACTCCCCAGAATCACACCCCGTTCAGCGGCTGTCGAGGGCTTTGCGCACGGACGCCTCGTCGCGCGCCACGACGGCGGCGTCCCCGGCGAGGACGATCGGCCGCTGGATCAGCACCGGGTTCGCCACCATGACCTCGATCCACCGGGCCCGGTCGCGGTCGAGGTCCTTGAGGCCGAGCTCCTTGGCGACCGGCTCGTTCAGGCGCGCGACCTCCCAGGGCTCGGCGCCGATCCGGGTGAGGACGGCGTCGAACTCCTCCGCCGTGGGCGGGTCGTCCAGGTAGCGGCGCTCGGTGTACTCGACGCCCGCCTCGTCCAGCGCGGCCTTCGCGGCGCGGCTCTTCGAGCAGCGGGGGTTGTGCCAGATCTCCATGTCAGCCATTCTCGTCACTCCACCTCGGCCGGGTCGCCCCCGGTGATCCGCAGCAGTTCCTCGTAGGAGGTCGGGAAGACGGTGTGCGGATGCCCGCCCGCCGCCCAGACCCGGTCGTACCTCTCCAGCCAGACGTCCACGAGGGTACGGATCGGCGCGGGGTGGCCGAGCGGGGCCACGCCGCCGATCGGCTGCCCGGTCGCCTCCCGGACGAACTCGGGCGTCGCCCGCCTGACCTTCGCCGCCCCCACCAGCGCCGCGACCTTGGCCGTGTCGACCCGGTGCGCGCCGCTCGTCATGACGAGGAGGGGCGCCCCGTCCGCGTCGAACACCAGGCTGTTGGCGATCGCGCCCACCTCGCAGCCGAGCTGCTCGGCGGCGGCCTGCGCGGTCCGCGCCGAGTCGGGCAGTTCGACGATGGCTCCGGTCGCGCCCTGGTCCAGCAGGGCCTTTGCGACGATTTCGGCATTCGGATGCATGGGTAGCACTTTAAGGTCGCCTCATGCGAGGGAGAGCGATCGACGTGCGGAAGACCGCGGTTCTGGTGGCCGGGGCCGTCCTGCTGACGGCGTGCAACGGGACGGATGAGGCGGCGCCTCCGCCGCCGAAGGTCTCACCGTCCTCGAAGCCCGCGGGGCCCGGCCGGACTCCTACCCCGACGCCCACGCCCACGCATCGCAAGCTGAAGCCGGGCGCGAAGGGGGCCGACGTCGAGGCGCTGCAGCGCCGCCTGAAGGAACTCCACTACGACCCGGGGAAAGTGGACGGGAAGTACGGGGTGTCCACGCAGATGGCGGTGTGGGCGTTCCAGGGCGTCAACCGGCTCAAGCAGAAGAGCACGCTGACCGCCGCGTTCTGGAGGGCGCTGGACGCGCCCAAGGAACCGCGTCCGATGGCGAAGAAGCGCGAGAAGAACCGGGTGGACGTCGACCTCCGGCGGCAGTACCTCGTCCTGTACAAGGACGGCGCGCCGCGCCTCATCTCGCACATCTCGTCCGGCTCGGGGGAGTACTACTGCGCGAAGGACCGGGGCGCCAAGGTCCCGCGCTGCCGCTACGCCACGACCGGCACCGGCGACTTCCGGACCGGGCGCCGCGCCTCCGGCTGGGAGACCTCGCCGCTGGGGCGGCTCTACAACCCCATCTACTTCAACGGCGGCATCGCCTTCCACGGCGCCCTGGACGTGCCCGACTACCCCGCCTCGCACGGGTGCGTCCGGATGCCGATGCACATCGCCGAGTACCTCCCCGGCATCCTCGGGACGAACGTTCCGGTGCACGTCAGACGGCCTTCCTGAGGACTGTCCGACCCGCCTGTCCCCCTGGTGTCAAGCCCGCTGACCTGCGGGACACGACACACGTTCGAACACGTTGACGAATCGCCGACTGGGCGCTTTACTGGGAATGCGTCGAACTTATGTTCGACGTGGCGCGGGACTCGCGGCCCGCGCCAGGGCGACGTCCCCGCCGGGGCATGCGGTGCTCCGGCGGGACGGACGGCCGGGCGGAGTGAGGGGAAGCTCTCCGCCCGGCCGGCCCGAGCCCCGGAAGGAGGCAGACCATGTCCGGAACGATGACCGCGCGCGGGGCCCACCCGGCCGCGCAGATCCACTCGGCCGCGGCGTCCGCGCCGCCGCCGAGCCCGCGCCACCGTCCGCTGCCCGCCCCCCGCCCGGCGCACACCGCCGCCGGCCAGTTGCACGCCGCCCGCATGGGCCTCGCGGAGGCGGCCGAGGCGACCTCGCCCGCCGTCCGCTACGTCTGCGCCCACCTGGCCGCGCTGCGCGCGGCGGCCGCGGTGCTGGCGTCCAAGGAACCCCTGGAGACCCACCGGCGCGGGCGCCCGCGCAGCGTGTGGGTGCTGCTGCCCGAGGCGGAGCCCGCGCTGCGCGAGTGGGCCGCCTTCTTCGCCGCCGGCGCCGACAAGCGCGCCGCCGCCGAGGCGGGCCTGCCGCGCGCCGCCACCGCGCGCGAGGCCGACGAGCTGCTGCACGACGCCGAGGTCTTCGTCACCCTCGTCGAGGACACCCTCGGCGTCACCAGCCAGCCGACGCTGCCCGTCCCCGAGGCCGGCTGACCCCTCCCGGCGGCCGTCCCCCTCCCCGGGCCGGCCGCACCCGGGGGCCGGGGCGCCCGTCCCGCCGAGCTCACCACCGGCGGCGGCCCCGGCCCCCACCGCCGAGACCGATCGCCCCGGCGACGGCCGCCCCCCGAGCCACCCCCACCGGCGCGATCCGGTGGGGGTGGAAGTGCTGCGGCTCGGGGCTGGGGCAGGGGTGGGGCGCGCGTTCGGCGTGTCGGCGGTTGGGGGTGGTGTTGGGCGTCGGGTGTCGGGGTGTCGTGGGTGGGACCCCGGTCCTGGGCGGGGGAGGGCGGGAGCATACCGTCGGGGGCGGTAGTGCCGCCGGACCGGCGTGCCGACTCCGTAGATCCTCCGAGCCCCGAGGAGACGCCGTGCACGATCGAGACGCCCTCTACATCGATGGAGCCTGGACGAGCCCGCAGGGCGGCGGTGTCATCGCCGTCGAGAACCCCGCCACCGAGGAGACGCTCGGCACCGTCCCGGAGGGGACGGCCGAGGACGCCGACCGGGCCGTGCGCGCCGCCCGCGCCGCGCTGCCCGCCTGGTCGGCGACGTCCTACGCCGAGCGCGCCGAGTACCTCGGACGGCTCCGGGACGCCCTCGCGGCCCGCGCCGACGACATCGCGAGGACGATCGCGAGCGAGGTCGGCAGCCCCATGCGCCTCGCGACCCGCGTCCAGGCGGGGCTGCCGCAGAACGTCGTCGGGTCGTACGCCGAGATGATCGCCGCGGGCCTGCCGGAGGAGCGGGTCGGCAACTCGCTGGTGGTCCGGGAACCGGCCGGGGTCGTCGCCGCGATCACGCCGTGGAACTACCCGCTGCACCAGATCACCTGCAAGCTGGCGCCCGCGCTAGCGGCCGGCTGCACGATCGTGATCAAGCCGAGCGAGGTCGCGCCGCTGGCGTCCTACCTGCTGATGGACGCCGTCCACGAGGCGGGGATCCCGGCGGGCGTCGTCAACCTCGTCCCCGGGTACGGGCCGGTCGTCGGGGAGGCGCTCGCCGCCCATCCCGAGGTCGACATGGTGTCGTTCACCGGCTCGGTGCGGGCCGGGTCCCGGGTCGCCGAGCTGGCCGCGAAGACGATCAAGAAGGTCGCGCTGGAGCTCGGCGGCAAGTCCGCCAACGTGATCCTGGACGACGCCGACCTGAAGACCGCGGTGAAGGTCGGCGTCGCCAACGCCTACATCAACGGCGGCCAGACCTGCACCGCCTGGACGCGGATGCTCGTCCACCAGGACCTCTACGAGCAGGCCCTCGACCTCGTGAAGGGCACCGCCGAGGGATTCGCCCCGGGCGACCCGCTCGACCCGTCCACCCGGCTCGGGCCGCTCGTGTCCAAGACCCAGCTCGAACGGGTCCGCGGCTTCATCGACACCGGCGTCGCCGAGGGCGCGCGCGTCGTCACCGGCGGGACGGCCACGCCGGACGGCTTCGACCGCGGCCACTACATCGCGCCGACCGTGCTCGCCGACGTCGACCAGGACGCGACGGTCGCGCAGGAGGAGATCTTCGGCCCGGTCCTCTCGGTCATCCCGTTCCGCGACGACGACGAGGCCCTCCAGATCGCGAACAACTCCCGCTACGGGCTCGCGGGCGCCGTGTGGTCCGCCGACCAGGACCGGGCGCTCGCGTTCGCCCGCCAGGTCAGGACGGGCTCCATCGACGTGAACGGCGGCGCCTACAACCTGCTCGCGCCGTTCGGCGGGTACAAGCAGTCCGGGCTCGGGCGCGAGCTGGGCCGGTACGGCCTGGACGAGTTCCTCGAGACCAAGTCCATCCAGCTCTGACCCCCAGCCGAGGAGAGGCATCCATGGTCAAGGCCGTCGTCGCCACGGGGCCGGACGTCCCGCCGCAGGTCTGCGAGATCGAACTGCCCCCGGTCGGGCCCGGGGACGTGAGGGTCCGGGTGGCGGCGGCCGGGGTGTGCCACTCCGACCTGTCGATGGTGAACGGGACGCTGGCGCCCGCGTTCCCGCTCGTCCTCGGGCACGAGGCGGCCGGGACGGTCGCCGAGGTCGGCGCGGCCGTCACCCGCGTCCGCCCCGGCGACCGCGTCGTCCTGAACTGGGCCGCCGCGTGCGGCGAGTGCTGGTTCTGCGAAGAGGGCGAGCCGTGGCTGTGCAGCGCGGCGGAGGGGGCGGTGAGCCCGCCGTCCGGCGCCACGCTGGACGGCGCCGCGCTCCACGCCTGCATGGGCGTCGGCGGGTTCGCCGAGGAGCTGGTCGTCGCCGAGCGGTCCGTGGTGCCGCTGCCCGCGTCCGCGCCGCTCGACCTGAGCGCGCTGCTCGGGTGCGCGGTGCTGACGGGCATCGGCGCCGTCCGCGGCACGGCGGGCGTCCGCGCGGGGCAGTCGGTGCTGGTCGTCGGGCTCGGCGGGATCGGGCTCTCGGCCGTCATGGGCGCCCGCCTCGCCGGGGCCGCGACGATCATCGCCGTCGACCGGGGCGCCGGGAAGGAGGGCCTCGCCAGGGCGGCGGGCGCGACGCACTACCTGGAGAGCGACCCGAAACTGGCGAAACAGGTCCGCGCGCTGACCGGCGGACGCGGCGCCGACCACGCCTTCGAGTGCGTGGGCAAGGCCGACCTGATCCGGACGGCGTGGCAGTCGGTGCGCAGGGGCGGGCAGTGCACGGTCGTCGGCGTCGGCGCCCGCGACGACTCCGTGACGTTCAACGCGCTGGAGCTGTTCCACTTCAACCGGCGGCTGACGAGTTCGGTGTACGGGTCGTCCGTCCCCGACAGGGACGTGCCCCTGCTGGTGCGCGAGATCGAGGCGGGACGGCTCGACCTGGCCACCCTCGTCACGCACCGCATCGGCCTGGACGGCGTCCCCGCCGCGTTCGACCGGATGCGGGACGGCCGGGGCGCGCGCTCCCTCATCGAGATCGGCCCATGACGGCGGGCCCCCTCGCCGGGCTGCGCGTGGTCGAGCTGTCCAGCTTCGTCGCCGCGCCGCTCGGCGGGATGACGCTCGCCCAGCTCGGCGCGGACGTGATCCGCGTCGACCAGGTGGGCGGCGGCCCCGACATCGACCGCCACCCGCTGGCCCCGTCCGGGCGCAGCCTGTACTGGGCGGGGCTCAACAAGGGGAAGCGGTCGGTCACGCTCGACCTCCGCTCCCCGGACGGGCGCGACCTCGCCGCCGCCCTCGCCGCGGAGGCCGGTGTCGTCCTGACCAACGCGCCGCCGCGCGACGGGCTCACCTACGAGGCGCTCCGGAAGAGGCGGCCGGATCTGATCCACGTCCAGCTGCTGGGACGCAGGGACGGCGCCAACGCGGTCGACTACACCGTCAACGCCGCGATGGGGTTCCCGTCCATCACGGGCCCGGCCGACCACGACACCCCGGTCAACCACGTCCTGCCCATCTGGGACGTGGCCTGCGGCCTGTACACGGCGGTCGGGCTGCTGGCCGCCGAGCGGCACCGGCTGCGCACGGGGGAGGGGCGGAGCGTCCGGGTCGCGCTGCGCGACGTCGCGCTCGCCACGGCCGGGAACCTCGGCTACCTCGCGGAGGCGCAGCTCGGCGCGCCGCGCCCCCGGCTGGGCAACGCCCTGTTCGGCGACTTCGGCCGCGACTTCGCCACCGCCGACGGACGCGTCATGGTCGTCACGCTGACGCCCCGCCACTGGCGCGACCTGGTGGCGGCGACCGGGCTCGGCGAGGTGGCCGCCGCGCTGGAACGGGCCCTGGACGCCGACTTCCGCCGCGCCGGGGACCGCTTCGCCTGCCGCGAGGCGCTCGGCGGCGTCCTCGCGCCCTGGTTCGCGTCCCGCACCTGCGCGGAGGTCGAGGACGGCCTGCGCGGGACGTCCGTCCTGTGGTCCCGCTACAGGGACCTGGCGGAAGTCAAAGACGGACTCGACAACGAACCCCTGATGGCCCTGCTCGACCAGCCCGGCATAGGCAGGCACTTCGCCCCGGGCTCGCCGCTGCTGTTCGGCGGCGCGTCCACGCCACCGAGTCCTGCCCCCGCGCTGGGCGAACACACCGAGGAAGTGCTCCGCGACGTCCTCTCCCTGTCCCCGCGGCGCGTCGAGGCCCTGCGCGCCGGCGGGACGATCGCCGCCGTATGAGATAGTTAGGTAGGCGAACTAAGGGAGGGGCCGGTGGCGGCGGGCGGCGTTCGCGGGCTCGTGCCGCTGCTCGCGTTCCTCGGCGTGATGGCGTACTCGCTGTCGATGGCCGTCGTGACGCCCGCGCTCCCGCAGATCCAGGACGGCCTGCGCACGACCCCCGCCGGGGCGGCGTGGTCGCTGACCGCGATGACGCTCTCCGCCGCCGTCGCGACGCCCGTCGTCGGACGCCTCGGCGACCTGCACGGCCCCCGGCGCGTGCTGCTCGCGGTGCTGCTGGTCTCCGTCGCGGGCATGGTCGTCGCGGCGGTCGCGACGACGGTTCCGGTGATGCTGGCCGGACGCGCCCTCAGCGGGATCGGCGGCGGCGTCTTCCCGCTCGCGTACACGATCATCCGGGACGTCGTCCCGCCCGCCAGGACGGCCTCGGCGATCGGGCTCATGTCGTCCATGCTGGGGCTCGGCGGCGCCGTCTCCTGGTGCCTCGCCGGGCCGATCATCGACCTGCTCGGCTGGCGCTGGCTGCTCTGGGTGCCGGTCGCCGGGCTCGCGCCGGGTGTGGCGCTGGCCTGGTGGATCGTTCCACACGCGGCGCCCCGCAAGGCCGCCAAGGTCGACTGGTACGGCGCCGCGCTGTTCGCGGCCTGGCTCGTCGCCGCGCTCACCGCGCTCACCCAGGGGATGGACTGGGGCTGGACGTCGCCCGGCGTCCTCGGGCTGCTCGCGCTGTCGGCGGCCACGCTCGGCGCGTGGCTGTGGGTGGAGGGGCGGGTGCGGGCGCCGCTGGTCGACCTGCGGCTGATGCGCGTCCGCGGGGTGTGGACGGCGAACGCCGCGTCGCTGCTGTCGGGGTACGCGCTGATGGCGGGCGGGCTGCTGTTCCCGCTGCTCGTCCAGCTCCCGGCGGGCACCGGCTACGGGTTCGGCGGGACGGCCACGCAGGCCGCCCTGCTGCAACTGCCCGCGAGCGTCGGCATGACGCTCGCGGGGATGACGGCGGGCCTGCTCGACCGGCGGTTCGGCTCCCGGACGGTCCTGCTCGGCGGCGCGCTGACGACGGGCCTCGGCTACGCGTTCGTCGCCGTCCAGCACGCGGCGATGTGGCAGCTCTACGTCGGCGGCCTGGCCCGGGGGATCGGGCTCGGCTTCGCCTACGCGGCGGTCGCGAACCTCGTGGTCGCGGCCGTCCCGGCCGGGGAGACGGGCGTGGCGACCGGGATCAACACGCTCGTCCGGACGGTCGGCGCGTCGCTCGGGACGCAGATCAGCGCGGTCGTCGTCGCGGGCGTCCCCGGGGACGCCGGGTACACGGCCGGGTTCGCGGTGAGCGCCGCCGTGACGGCCGCCGTGGTCCCGCTGGCGCTGCTCGCGCCGCGCCGCGGGCGGCGGGGGCGCCGCGGGCCCGGGGCGGGCAAGCGAAACGGGGCCCGGCGGGAGGCCGGACCCCGTCCCGATGGTGCGTGCGGATCAGAACGACTCGACGGCGCGGCGCGCCTCCGGGTCGAGGACGCCCCAGCCGATCAGCTCTTCGGTCAGCTCGGTCGGGGACTTGTCATAGATGACCGCGAGTGAACGCAGGTCTTCCTGACGAATGGACAGGACCTTTCCGTTGTAGTCGCCCCGCTGGCTCTGAATCGTCGCGGCGTAGCGGGCGAGAGGACCGGCCTTGTCTTTCGGAAGCTGCTGCAACCGCTCTAGATCGATCACGAGCTTGGGTGTAGGCCCGAGCGGGCTCGGCGCGGCTCCGCCGGGCAGCAACTCGGAAACCGGCACGCCGTAGAAATCGGCGAGCTCGGCCAGCTTCTGAACGGTGACGGCGCGGTCGCCCCGCTCGTACGAACCCACGACGACGGCCTTCCAGCGGCCACGTGACTTCTCCTCCACACCGTGCAGGGACAGGCCCTGCTGGGTGCGGATGGCGCGCAGGCGCGCGCCGAGAGCCTTAGCGTATTCAGACGGCATTTCGCGGCCCCCAGGCTCACTTTCATCGTCGTCGGACTCCGGCTGGCGCCGGAGGGGAGCCGATTCTCGAAGCCTCGGCCTCAGGAGTGGCCCCCGGGGATGGTTACGGACAGTGACGGTAAAACGGGGAAGCCCACAGGTCAAGCCGATTGGAAAAAAGCGGTCGAATCCGCAGGACTTCGACCGCGGCGCACGGATCGCCCGCAAGCCCGGCGGGTCAGGCGGTCCGGGCCGTCGCCGGGTCCGTTCCCCGGTTTCGAAAGTCCTCCGATGTGACCCCTCTCACCTGGGAAGACGTTGAGCGGTCCGGGTGCGGGGCAGCGCGGGCCGACTGCTACCGTGTCAGGGACATGACGTCCTTTAAGACCCGTCCCGTGAGGCGGGAAAGGAGGTTCAGGCGGTGAATGCTGCCTCCAGCCCGGAACGCCGGGCGGTGGCGCGCGTGGCGGACGGTGACCCCCGGCCCAAGGCCGTTCTGGAGGGTCCCGACATCAGACGCGCGCTGACCCGGATCGCACACGAGATCCTCGAGCGGACCAAGGGCGGCCACGACGTCCTGCTGCTCGGCATCCAGACCCGCGGCGTGACGCTCGCCGAGCGGCTCGCCGGGGCGCTGCGCGAGGTCGAGGGCCGCCCGGTGCCCTGGGGCTCGCTCGACGTGACCATGTACCGGGACGACCTGCGGATGCGCCCGGCCCGCGCGCTCGGCCGCACCGAGGTGCCGCCGGAGGGGATCGACGACCGGGTCGTCGTCCTCGTCGACGACGTCCTGTTCTCCGGGCGGACGGTGCGCGCCGCGCTGGACGCCCTGAACGACCTCGGCAGGCCGCGCGCCGTCCAGCTCGCCGTGCTGGTCGACCGGGGCCACCGGCAGCTGCCGATCCGCGCCGACTACGTCGGCAAGAACCTGCCCACCTCCATGCGGGAGACCGTGAAGGTCCTGCTGGAGGAGAACGACGGCCGCGACGAGGTGCTGCTCGGCCCGGTGCCGCCCGCGAGCGCCCCCGCGAGCCCCGCGAGCACGTCCGCGAGCACCGCCGCACGGACGGGAGGCGCCCGGTGAACCGCCATCTGATCTCCGCCGCCGACCTGAGCCGCGACGACGCGCTCCTCGTCCTCGACACGGCCGAGGAGCTCGCGCAGATCGCGGGCCGGTCGATCAAGAAGCTGCCGACGCTGCGCGGCCGGACGGTCGTGAACCTCTTCTTCGAGGACTCGACCCGCACCCGCATCTCGTTCGAGGCGGCGGCCAAGCGGCTGTCCGCCGACGTGATCAACTTCTCCGCCAAGGGGTCGAGCGTGTCCAAGGGCGAGAGCCTGAAGGACACCGCGCTCACCCTGGAGGCGATGGGCGCGGACGGCGTCGTCGTCCGGCACGGCGCGTCCGGCGCGCCGCACCGGCTGGCGGGCTGGGTCCAGGGCAGCGTGGTCAACGCGGGCGACGGCACCCACGAGCACCCCACCCAGGCGCTCCTCGACGCGTTCACGATGCGCAAGCGGCTCGGCGACCTGGAGGGGCGCAGGGTCACGATCGTCGGCGACGTCCTGCACAGCCGGGTGGCACGATCCAACGTCCTGCTGCTCCACACGCTCGGCGCGGACGTCACCGTCGTCGCGCCGCCGACGCTGCTCCCGGTGGCGATCGGGTCCTGGCCGTGCTCGGTCTCCTACGACCTCGACGGCGTGATCCCGAAGAGCGACGTCATCATGATGCTCCGCGTCCAGCAGGAGCGGATGAACGCGGCGTACTTCCCGTCCGTGCGCGAGTACAGCCGCCGCTACGGGCTGGACGCCGAGCGCATGGCGCAGCTCCCCGACCACGCCATCGTCATGCACCCCGGCCCGATGAACCGGGGCGTGGAGATCGCCGCGGAGGTCGCCGACTCGGTCCGCTCGACGATCGTCGAGCAGGTCGCGAACGGCGTCAGCGCGCGCATGGCCGTCCTGTACCTGCTGCTCGGCGGGTCCGAGCCCGCCATCGGCAAGGAGGTCTCCCAGTGAGCCGGACGTACCTGATCAAGGGCGCGCGGATCCTCGGCGGCGCGGCCGCCGACATCCTCGTGCGCGACGGCGCGATCGCCGAGGTCGGCACCGGCCTCGCCGAGTCGGGGGCGCAGGTCGTCGACGCCGCCGGGCTGGTCGCCCTGCCCGGCCTGGTCGACCTGCACACCCACCTGCGCGAGCCCGGCCGCGAGGACGCCGAGACCGTCGAGTCCGGGACGAAGGCCGCCGCCGTCGGCGGGTACACGGCCGTCCACGCGATGGCCAACACCGACCCCGTCGCCGACACGGCGGGCGTGGTCGAGCAGGTGTGGCGGCTCGGCCGCGAGGCCGGGTACTGCGACGTCCAGCCGGTGGGCGCGGTCACCCGGGGCATCGCGGGGGAGCAGCTCGCCGAGCTCGGCGCGATGGCCGACTCCGCCGCCCGCGTCCGGGTCTTCTCCGACGACGGGCACTGCGTGTCGGACGCGGTCATCATGCGCCGGGCCCTCGAGTACGTGAAGGCGTTCGACGGCGTCGTCGCGCAGCACGCGCAGGAGCCGCGGCTCACCGAGGGCGCGCAGATGAACGAGGGCGAGATGTCGGCCGCGCTCGGGCTGCGCGGCTGGCCCGCCGTCGCCGAGGAGGCGATCATCGCGCGGGACGTCCTGCTCGCCCAGCACGTCGGGTCGCGGCTGCACGTCTGCCACGTCTCCACGGCGGGCTCGGTGGAGATCCTCCGCTGGGCGAAGGGCAAGGGCTGCCCGGTGACCGCCGAGGTCACCCCGCACCACCTGCTGCTGGACGACACAAGGGCCGGAACCTACGACCCGATCTTCAAGGTGAACCCGCCGCTGCGCACCGCCGCCGACGTCGAGGCGCTCCGCGGCGCCCTCGCCGACGGGACGATCGACTGCGTCGCCACCGACCACGCCCCCCACCCGGTGGAGGCGAAGGAGACCGAGTGGGCCGTCGCCGCGATGGGCATGGTCGGCCTGGAGACCGCGCTGCCGGTCGTGCAGGAGGCCATGGTCGAGACGGGGCTGCTCGACTGGGCCGGGGTCGCCGACCGGATGTCCGCCCGCCCGGCGCGGATCGGGCGCCTCTCCGGGCAGGGCCGCCCGCTGGAGGCCGGGTCGCCCGCCAACATCACGCTGTACGACCTGTCGCCGCGCCGCGCGGTGGACCCGTCGGCGCTGACGTCCAAGAGCCGCAACACCCCGTTCGCGGGGCTGGAGCTGCCCGGACGGGTCGTCGCGACGTTCCTGCGCGGCAAGCCGACCGTCCTTGAGGGGAAGCTCCAATGAACCCTGCACTGCTCGTACTGGAAGACGGCAGGGTGTTCCGCGGGACGCCGTACGGGGCCGAGGGCGAGACCTTCGGCGAGATGGTCTTCAACACCGGGATGACCGGCTACCAGGAGACGCTCACCGACCCGTCGTACGCGCGCCAGATCGTCGCGATGACGTCCCCGCACATCGGCAACACCGGCGTCAACGACGAGGACCCCGAGTCGGGCCGCATCCAGGTCGCCGGGTACGTGGTGCGCGAGCCCGCGCGGGTCGCGTCCAACTGGCGGGCCACCGGCTCGCTGGGGTCGGCGCTGCGCGACCAGGGCGTCGTCGGCATCGCGATCCCCGGCACCCGCGCGCTGACGCGGCACCTGCGCGACAAGGGCGCGATGCGCGCCGCCATCTTCAGCGGGACGGCGGCCGTCGCGCCCGGCGAGGACGCCCTGCTCGAACGGGTGCGGCGGAGCCCGTCCATGGAGGGCGCCGACCTCGCGCGGGACGTCTCCACCAAGGAGCGGTACGTCGTCCGCGCGAAGGGCACGAAGCGCTTCACGGTCGCCGCCGTCGACCTCGGCATCAAGGCGATGACGCCGTACCGGATGTCCGAGCGCGGCTGCGAGGTGCACGTCCTGCCCGCGACGAGCACGGCCGAGGACGTCCTCGCGCTCGACCCGGACGGCGTGTTCTTCTCCAACGGCCCCGGCGACCCCGCCGCCGCCGGGTACGCGGTGGACGCGCTCAGAGGCGTCCTCGACGCCGGGACCCCGTTCTTCGGCATCTGCTTCGGCAACCAGATCTTCGGCCGAGCGCTCGGCCTCGGCACCTACAAGCTGAGGTTCGGCCACCGGGGCATCAACCAGCCCGTCCAGGACCGGGCGACCGGCAGGGTCGACGTGTCCGCGCACAACCACGGCTTCGCCGTGGACGCGCCCACGGACGGCCCGTTCGACACGCCCTACGGCCCGGCCGAGGTCACCCACGTCAACCTGAACGACGGGTGCGTGGAGGGGCTGCGGCTCCTCGAACGCCCGGCGTTCAGCGTCCAGTACCACCCGGAGGCCGCGGCCGGGCCGCACGACGCGTCCGGCCTGTTCGACCGGTTCCGCGAGCTGATGGAGGGGCCGAGGTAATGCCGCGCCGCGAAGACCTGAACTCCGTCCTGGTCATCGGCTCCGGGCCGATCGTCATCGGGCAGGCGTGCGAGTTCGACTACTCCGGCACCCAGGCGTGCCGGGTGCTGAAGGCCGAGGGCCTGCGGGTGACGCTGGTCAACAGCAACCCCGCGACGATCATGACGGACCCGGAGTTCGCCGACGCCACCTATGTCGAGCCGATCACCCCGGAGGCCGTCGAGAAGATCATCGCGCGGGAGCGGCCGGACGCGCTGCTGCCGACGCTCGGCGGCCAGACGGCCCTGAACACCGCCATCGCGCTCTACGAGGCGGGCGTGCTCGCCGAGTACGAGGTCGAGCTGATCGGCGCCGACGTGGACGCGATCCAGGCCGGGGAGAACCGCGAGAGGTTCAAGGAGGTCGTCGCCAAGGTCGCGCGCGAGCACGGCCTGAACGCCGAGTCCGCCCGGTCGGTGATCTGCCACACGATGGAGGACTGCCTCGCCGCGGCGGGCGAGCTCGGCTACCCGGTCGTCGTCCGCCCGTCGTTCACGATGGGCGGCGCCGGGTCCGGCTTCGCGCACGGCGAGGACGACCTGCGCCGCATCGCCGGTGCGGGGCTCGACGCGTCCCCGACCAGCGAGGTCCTCCTTGAGGAGTCGATCCTCGGCTGGAAGGAGTACGAGCTGGAGGTCATGCGCGACCGCCACGACAACGTGGTGATCGTGTGCTCCATCGAGAACCTCGACCCGATGGGCGTCCACACCGGCGACTCGATCACGGTCGCGCCCGCGATGACGCTGACCGACCGCGAGTACCAGAACATGCGGGACGTCGCGATCGCCGTGATCCGCGAGGTCGGTGTCGACACCGGCGGCTGCAACATCCAGTTCGCCGTCCACCCCGGCACCGGCCGGATGATCGTCATCGAGATGAACCCGCGGGTGTCGCGGTCGTCGGCGCTCGCGTCCAAGGCCACCGGGTTCCCCATCGCGAAGATCGCCGCCAAGCTCGCCGTCGGCTACACGCTGGACGAGATCCCGAACGACATCACCCGCGAGACGCCCGCGTCGTTCGAGCCCACCCTCGACTACGTCGTGGTGAAGGTGCCCCGGTTCGCGTTCGAGAAGTTCCCCGGCGCGGACGGGACGCTCACCACGCACATGAAGTCCGTGGGCGAGGCCATGGCCATCGGGCGGTGCTTCACCGAGGCGCTGCAGAAGGCGCTGCGGTCGCTGGAGCAGAAGGGCTCGTCGTTCAGCTGGACGGGCGAGGCGCACGCCGCCGAGCTGGTCGAGTCCGCCAGGCGGCCGCACGACGGGCGGCTCAGGGACGTGCAGCGCGCCCTCTGGGCCGGGGCGAGCCTCCAGGAGGTGTACGAGGCGACGGGCATCGACCCGTGGTTCCTCGACCAGATCTCCGCGATCAACGAGGTCGCCGAGGAGATCCGCACCTCCGACGACGCGCTCACCAGGGAGAAGCTGCTGCGCGCCAAGCGGCACGGGTTCTCCGACGCGCAGCTCGGCGAGCTGCGCGGCCTCTCGGAGGAGGTCGTGCGGGAGGTGCGGCACGCGCTCGGCGTCCGCCCCGTGTACCTGACCGTCGACACGTGCGCCGCCGAGTTCGAGGCGCGGACGCCCTACCTGTACTCGGCCTACGACGAGGAGACCGAGGTCCCGCCCGGCGCCAAGCCGAAGGTCATCATCCTCGGCAGCGGGCCCAACCGCATCGGGCAGGGCGTCGAGTTCGACTACTCGTGCGTCCACGCGTCGTTCACCCTCGCCGAGGCGGGCTACGAGACCGTGATGGTCAACTGCAACCCCGAGACCGTCTCGACCGACTACGACACCTCCGACCGGCTCTACTTCGAGCCGCTGACGCTGGAGGACGTCCTTGAGGTCGTCCACGCCGAGCAGCGGTCGGGCGAGGTCGCGGGCGTGATCGTCCAGCTCGGCGGGCAGACGCCGCTGGGCCTCGCGCAGAAGCTCAAGGACGCCGGGGTCCCGATCGTCGGCACCTCGCCGGAGAGCATCCACCTCGCCGAGGAGCGGGGCGCGTTCGGGCGCGTCCTGCACCGGGCCGGGCTGCTCGCGCCGAAGCACGGGACCGCCTCGTCCTACGAGGAGGCCCGCGAGATCGCCGCCGAGATCGGGTACCCGGTGCTCGTCCGCCCGTCGTACGTGCTCGGCGGGCGCGGCATGGAGATCGTGTACGACGACGTCACGCTGGAGTCGTACATGGCCCGCGCGACGGAGGCGAGCCCGGAGCACCCGGTGCTGGTCGACCGCTTCCTGGACGAGGCCATCGAGATCGACGTCGACGCCCTCTTCGACGGCGACGAGCTGTACCTCGGCGGCGTCATGGAGCACATCGAGGAGGCCGGGATCCACTCCGGCGACTCGGCGTGCGCCCTGCCGCCCATCACGCTCGGGCACGACGACATCCGCCGCATCCGGGAGGCGACCGAGGCGCTCGCCCGGGGCGTCGGGGTGCGCGGGCTGATGAACGTCCAGTACGCGGTGTCGGCGGGCGTCCTCTACGTGCTGGAGGCGAACCCGCGGGCGTCCCGCACGGTCCCGTTCGTGTCGAAGGCGACGGCCGTGCCGCTCGCGAAGGCCGCCGCCCGCGTCATGATGGGCGCGTCGATCGCGGAGCTGCGCGCCGAGGGCATGCTGCCCGCGGCGGGCGACGGCGGGAGCCTCCCGCTGGACGCGCCGATCGCGGTGAAGGAGGCCGTCCTGCCGTTCGACCGGTTCCGCAACGAGCGCGGGCAGGGCGTCGACATCGTCCTCGGGCCCGAGATGCGCTCCACCGGCGAGGTCATGGGCATCGACGAGGTGTTCGGCACCGCGTTCGCCAAGTCGCAGCAGGCCGCCTACGGCGGCTCGCTGCCGACCAAGGGGCGCGTGTTCGTGTCCGTCGCCAACCGCGACAAACGGCACATGGTCTTCCCCGTCAAGCGGCTCGCTGACCTGGGCTTTGAGATTCTTGCCACGGAAGGGACCGCGGAGGTCCTGCGCCGCAACGGCGTGCGTGCCAAGATCGTGCGCAAGCACAGCGAAGGTCCGGGCCCGGACGGCGAGCCCACGATCGTGCGGCGCGTCCTCGACGGCGAGGTCGACCTCATCGTCAACACTCCCTTCGGCAGCCCCGGCCAGTCCGGGCCGCGGCTCGACGGCTACGAGATCCGTACCGCGGCCGTGCTGCGGGGCGTACCGTGCGTCACGACCGTGCAGGGCCTGGCGGCCGCGGTGCAGGGCATCGAGGCCGTCGCCGGCGGGCAGGTCGGCGTCCGCTCCCTCCAGGAGCACGCCGAGCGGCTGAGCGGCGCGCACGGCCGCACGGGCGCGCCCGCCCCGGACGCGGGCGCCGGCGGAGCCGCCGACGGGGGCCCGGCGGAGGGGTGAGACGAGCGGGCGGGCCGGGGGACGGACTTTTCCGTCCCCCGGCCCGCCCGGCGCAACGCGACGAGGAGAGGGTGACGGGTGTCCGACACGCCGGTGCAGACGTCGGCGACGGTGCTGACGGTCCGCCAGGTGCAGGACTACCACGCGATGACGCTGGTGGCCCCGGCGATCGCCGAGCGGTTCAGGCCCGGCCAGTTCGTGGCGCTCGCCGTCGGCGGGGAGCACACGTCCCGGCTGGTCCGGCGCTGCTTCGGGGTCCACGAGGTCAAGTCCGACTACGGCGGCACCGTCGAGCTCGTGTTCGCCGACACCGAGCCCGGCACGGCCTGGCTCGCCGGGCGCCGCTCCCGCGACCAGATCGACCTCGTCGGCCCGCTCGGCCGCCCCTTCCGGCTGCCCCGCGACCCGGTGAGCTGCCTGCTCGTCGGCGGCGGGCCCGGCGGCGCGGCCGTGTTCGCGCTCGCCGACACGCTGCTGCGGCGCGGCTGCCAGGTGCACTTCGTGCTCGGCGGGGCGTCGGCGAAGCAGGTGTTCGGCTCCCGGATGGCGCAGCGCATCGGCGACTCCGCGACCGTCGCCACCGAGGACGGCTCGACCGGGGAGCGGGGCGCGGTCCGCGACGTCCTGCCCCGCGTCATCGAGGAGACCGGCGCGGACGTCGTCTACGGCTGCGGGCCCACGGCGCTGCTCCGGTCCGTCACCCAGGTCGCCTCCGACTTCGGCCTCCCCTCGCAGGTGTCGGTCGAGGAGTTCCTCCAGCGCACGGGCGCCTGCGGCATCGGCGTCTGCATGACGTGCATGCTGCCCGTCCACGGCGACGACGGCGTGACCCGCATGGTGCGGGCCTGCGCGGACGGGCCCGTCCTGCGCGGCGACCGCGTCCGCTGGGGCGACCTCGGGACCATCCCGTTCGACGCGCTCGGCGCGCCGCGCGTCCTGAACCTGTCCGAAGGGGGCGCGCGGTGAGCGACCGGGTCCGGACCGCGCTCGGCCCCCTGGAGCTGCCCAACGCCGTCATGACGGCCTCCGGCTGCGGTGGGACGGGACGCGAACTCGCCCAGTTCTTCGATCTGACCCGCCTCGGGGCGTTCGTCACGACGTCCGTGATGCCCCAGGCGCGCGCCGGACGCCCCACCCCGCGCGTGACCGAAACCCCCAGCGGACTTCTGACCGCAATGGGGTTGCCGGGCCCCGGCATCGAGACCTTCCTCGAACGCGACCTCCCCTGGCTCATCGAGCAGGACGTCCGCACGATCGTCTCCGTCGCGGGCAACAGCGTCGAGGAGTACGGCGACCTGGCGCGCCGCCTGCGCAACGTCCCGGGGGTCGCGGCGATCGAGGTCAACATCGCCTGCCCCAACGTCGAGGACCGGGGCCGCATGTTCGCCTGGCACCCGTCCGCCGCCGCGTCGGTGGTGCGGGCCGTCCGCGACCACGCCCGGCCCGGCGTCCCGGTCTTCGCCAAGCTCGCCCCGGACGTCACCGACATCGTCACCATCGCGCTGGCCTGCGTCGACGCGGGCGCGGACGGCCTCACCCTGATCAACACCATGGAGGCCATGGCGATCGACACCGAGACGCTGCGGCCGGCCCTCACCGGGGTGTCGGGCGGGCTGTCCGGGCCCGCCGTGCGGCCGCTCGCCGTCCGCTGCGTCTACCAGGTGCACGCCGCGCTGCCGCGCACGCCCATCATCGGCGTCGGCGGCATCGCCACCGGCCTCGACGCGCTGGAGTTCGTCCTCGCCGGGGCGTCCGCCGTCGCCGTCGGCACGGCCGTGTTCCACGACCCGGGGGCCGTCCCGCGCGTCCAGCGCGAGCTGGACGAGGCCCTCGCCGCCCGCCGCATCGACCGCCTCGCCGACGCGGTGGGCCTCGCGCACAAGCCCGCCGGGTACGTCCCGCCGCAGGTGCGCCCCGAGGAGCCCGAGAAGGAGAGAACGTGACCGCCGCCCCCATCGCCGTCGCGCTGGACGCCCCCGACCTGGAGACGGCCGCCCGCTGGGCCACCCTGGTCACCCCGCACGTCAGCACCGTCAAGGTCGGCCTGGAGCTGTACCTGCGGTACGGGCCGGACGTCGTCGCGAGCGTCCGGGGCGCGAGCCGCGTCCGGGTCTTCCTCGACCTGAAGCTGCACGACATCCCCGCGACCGTGCGGGGCGCCGCGCGCGCCGTCGCGCGGCTGAAGCCCGACTACCTGACCGTGCACGCCGCCGGGGGCCCCGCCATGATCCGCGAGGCGGTGGACGCGGCCCCGGCCACCAAGATCGCCGCCGTGACCGTGCTGACCTCGCTCGGCGACGCCGACCTCGCCGCCCTCGGCCTCGCGGGGCCCGCGCCGGACGCCGTCCGGCGGCTCGCCGTCCTCGCCGTGGAGGCGGGCGCGCAGGCGCTGGTCTGCTCGCCGCGGGAGGCCGCGGCCGTCCGCGCGGAGGTCGGCCCTGACATCGCGCTCATCACCCCCGGCGTGCGCCCGGCGGGCGCCGCGACCCAGGACCAGGCCCGCGTCGCCACCCCCGAGGCCGCCCTCGCCGCGGGCGCCGACCTGCTCGTCATCGGGCGGCCGATCACCGGCGCGGCGGATCCGGGCGCGGCGGCGGCCGCCATCGCGGCGCGGCTCCGCAAGGTGTACCGCGCCGCGGGCGGCCAGTCGCGGGCAGCCCCTCGCGGGTAGCCCGTCGCCGAACCCGGCGGCCCAATTAACGCAGTGGGGCACCCTTTTCACGGGGGCGTTCCGAGACGCGCGAGACCGCCCATTGTGGTTTTTGTCGCATGCGAATACCGAGATCGCGCGGAGATCTGACTCATCCGCATTGACTTACGTACCGAACGATGAACTCGTTCACGCGGTGCGACGATTCGCGCCGGGGACGCCTGCCGGCGGGACGCCGTTCGTTCCGCGTCCATGTGGTGCCCTGCGCGCGGGCGGGGGGAGCTTGCTGCGGCGGCGGTGGCCTCCGGGGTGGGAGTCGATCTTGGCGGGTGGCGTGTTGTCGAGGATGACAGTTGAGGTGCCGTCGCGACGTGCGGAACGGCACGGCGTGACGAGCGTCACTCGGTCGGGATCATTTGTGGGAGACCTCACAGGCCCGGCCGGGGACGGCGCCGCGGCCCGGCCGGGGGAACCGGCGGGATCGCGGCGGAACGCCCCCGCCGGGCGTGAAAGCGTAACGGTCGAAGGGTAGCTAGTGCCGCATATGGGGTTAGATAGGGGGGATTTTCACGATCATGCGAAAGTCCCAGCAAGGCGGGGGGATGGGCCGCCGGGATGGCCGATGTGTGTACACTCTGTATTCAGGACACTCCAAGGAGTGATTTTCATGAATTTGTGGCGGGCTAAACGGCACTTCACGTTGCCTTATGGGTGGTGAACTCGCTAGTTTCCCAACCCGTCCGACTCCGTCGAGTGGAAACCTGAGGTGACCCGGCGTGGCTCTTCCGCCCCTAACCCCCGAACAGCGCGCCGCAGCCTTGGAGAAGGCTGCCAAGGCTCGCAAGGAGCGGGCCGAGGTTAAGAACAAGCTCAAGCACGGGGGAACCTCGCTCGCCGAGGTTCTCAAAGAGGGACAGGCCGACGACGTCATCGGAAAGATGAAGGTGTCGGCCCTCCTTGAATCGCTGCCCGGTGTGGGCAAGGTCCGTGCGAAGCAGATCATGGAGCGCCTGGGCATCGCCGAGTCCCGCCGTGTGCGGGGCCTCGGCGCGAACCAGCGCGCATCCCTGGAGCGTGAGTTCGGCGGAAGTGCGAACCGCTGACGCGCGACTCACGGGCGGGCGCGGCGGCCAGGCCGCCGCGGCCGGCTCGGGTCGACCCGGGTCCGGCTCCATCCCGCCCGACTCCGGCGCGCCCATGGTCGCGTCGGAAGGCTCCAGCGCCCAAGGCCCGCTCGCGCGACGGCTGACGGTCCTGTCCGGACCGTCGGGCGTCGGCAAGAGCACGGTCGTCGCCGAGATCCGGCGCTCACACCCCCGGGTGTGGCTGTCGGTCTCGGTGACAACCCGGGCCCCCCGCCCGGGTGAGACCGAGGGTGTGCAGTACCACTTCGTCGACGACGCCGGTTTCGACCGGCTCGTCGCCGGAGGCGAGCTCCTCGAATGGGCCGAGTTCGCGGGGAACCGCTACGGGACCCCGCGCCGGCCCGTCGAGGAGCGGCTCGGCCGCGGTGAACCCGTGCTCCTGGAGATCGACCTCCAGGGCGCCCGGCAGATCCGCGGCACGATGCCCGAGGCGCGGCTCGTCTTCCTCGCCCCGCCGAGCTGGGAGGAGCTCGTCCGCCGCCTCACCGGGCGCGGCACCGAGCCCCCCGACGTCATCGAGCGGCGGCTGGACGCGGCCCGCGTCGAGCTCGCCGCCGAGAAGGAGTTCGACGTCACGCTGGTCAACACGTCCGTGCGGGACGTGTGCGACGAGCTGCTAACCTTGATGGCTGTCCAATAGCCGAGATCCATCGGCGAGACCTATCGGAAGGCCACCGAGTGGCAACCAGCAGTGAGGGCATCACCAACCCGTCGGTCGACGAGCTCCTTGAGGTCGTCGACACCAAGTACGGTCTCGTGAGCATCGCGGCCAAGCGCGCCCGGCAGATCAACGCCTACTACGCCCAGCTGGGCGAGGGCCTGCTGGAGTACGTCGGCCCGCTCGTCGAGACCCAGGTCCAGGAGAAGCCGCTGTCGATCGCGCTGCGCGAGACGCGCGAGGGCCTCCTGAACGCCGAGCCCATCGAGGGCTGAGCCCACCGAGGGCTGAGCACGGGCCCGAGCGGCCTCCGGGCGACCCCGGCGCGCACCCGCCCGGCGCCCGATGCGACAGTGTCGGCATGACCTCCCGTAAGCCGCGCGTCGTCCTCGGCGTGAGCGCCGGCATCGCCGCGTACAAGGTGTGCGAGCTGCTCCGGCGGCTCACCGAGTCGGGGCACGACGTCACCGTCGTCCCCACCGAGGACGCGCTCCGGTTCGTCGGCGAGCCCACCTGGGCGGCCCTGTCCGGCAACCCCGTCTCGGCGCGGGTGTGGGACGGCGTCGAGGGCGTCCCGCACGTCCGGCTGGGGCAGAGCGCCGACCTCGTGTTCGTCGCCCCCGCGACCGCCGACCTGCTCGCCCGCGCGGCGCACGGGCTGGCGGACGACCTGCTCACCAACACCCTGCTCACCGCGCGGTGCCCGGTCGTGTTCGCGCCCGCGATGCACACCGAGATGTGGGAGCACCCGGCGACCCGGGAGAACGTGGCGACGCTCCGGGCCCGCGGCGCGGTCGTGGTCGAGCCCGCGTCCGGCCGGCTCACCGGCAAGGACACCGGCCCGGGCCGGCTGCCCGACCCGGCGGAGCTGTTCGAGGTCGCCCGGCGCGTCCTCGCCCGCGGCGCCGCGCCCCGCGACCTCGCCGGACGGCACGTCGTCGTCTCGGCGGGCGGCACCCGCGAGGCGATCGACCCGGTCAGGTTCATCGGGAACCGGTCGTCCGGCCTCCAGGGGTACGCCCTCGCCCGGACGGCGGTGGCCCGCGGCGCCCGCGTCACGCTCGTCGCCGCCAACGTCGCCCTGCCGGACCCGGCGGGGGCCGAGGTCGTGGCCGTCACCTCGGCGGTGGAGATGCGCGAGGCGGTGCTGGAGGCGGCGGCGGACGCCGACGCGGTCGTGATGGCGGCGGCCGTCGCCGACTTCCGTCCGGCCGGGTACCGGGACTCGAAGATCAAGAAGACGGACGGCGCCGAGCCGGAGCCGATCCGGCTCGTCAAGAACCCCGACATCCTCGCCGAGCTGGGCCGCGAGCGGCGTGCCGGGCGGGTCGTCGTCGGGTTCGCGGCCGAGACCGACGACGTGCTCGCGAACGGCCGCGCCAAGCTCGCCCGCAAGGGCAGCGACCTGCTCGTCGTCAACCAGGTCGGCGCGGACCTGACCTTCGGGCGGCCCGACAACGCGGCGGTGGTCCTCGGCGCGGACGGCTCGCGGACCGACGTCCCGCGCGGTCCGAAGGAGGCGCTCGCCGACACCGTCTGGGACCTCGTCGCCGAGCGCCTCTTTCCGGGGGAAGAGGCCGGTCATGCCAGCGTCCGGGGATGATCCCGCTAGACTTGCGGCCCTAGCATGCGTGGGGAATTCCGGCGCGGGGGCGTCTCCGGGCCGAAACTCGAACAAGTATCCGTCCTGCGACGTCAGTCAGCAGCCGCTGCAAGGAGTGCACGTACGTGTCTCGCCGCCTGTTCACCTCGGAGTCCGTCACCGAAGGACACCCCGACAAGATCGCGGACCAGATCAGCGACGCGATCCTCGACTCGATGCTCAAGGACGACCCGAAGAGCCGGGTCGCCGTCGAGACGATGATCACGACCGGTCAGGTGCATGTGGCCGGTGAGGTCACCACCGAGACCTATGTGGACATCCCGGGCGTGATCCGGGAGAAGATCCTGGAGATCGGCTACGACTCGTCCAAGAAGGGCTTCGACGGGCACTCCTGCGGCGTGTCGGTGTCCATCGGCGCGCAGTCGCCCGACATCGCGCAGGGCGTGGACGACGCCTACGAGACCCGCGAGGGCGAGGGCGTCGACGACCTCGACCGGCAGGGCGCGGGCGACCAGGGCCTCATGTTCGGCTACGCGACCGACGAGACCCCCGAGCTCATGCCGCTGCCGATCACGCTGGCGCACCGGCTCGCGCAGCGGCTGTCCGCGGTGCGCAAGAGCGGCGACGTCCCCTACCTGCGCCCGGACGGCAAGACGCAGGTCACGATCGAGTACGACGGCGACCGCGGGGTCCGCCTCGACACCGTCGTCGTGTCCAGCCAGCACGCCCCGGACATCGACCTGCGCGAGCTGCTGACCCCGGACGTCAAGGAGCACGTCGTCGACCCGGTGCTCGGCGAGTTCGACCTCGACACCCAGGGCTACCGGCTGCTGGTCAACCCGACCGGCCGGTTCGAGATCGGCGGGCCGATGGGCGACGCCGGGCTCACCGGACGCAAGATCATCGTCGACACCTACGGTGGGATGGCGCGGCACGGCGGCGGCGCGTTCTCCGGCAAGGACCCGTCCAAGGTCGACCGGTCCGCCGCGTACGCGATGCGGTGGGTCGCGAAGAACATCGTCGCCGCGCAGCTCGCCCGGCGCGCCGAGGTCCAGGTCGCCTACGCCATCGGCAAGGCCCACCCGGTCGGCGTGTTCGTGGAGACGTTCGGCACCGAGAACGTCGCCCCGGAGAAGATCGAGAAGGCCATCGCGGACGTGTTCGACCTGCGTCCGGCCGCGATCGTCCGCGACCTCGACCTGCTCCGCCCGATCTACCAGCAGACCGCCGCGTACGGGCACTTCGGCCGGTCCGAGCCCGACTTCTCGTGGGAGTCGACGGACCGCGCCAAGGACCTCGCCTCCGCCGCCGGTCTGTGACGGCCTGAACGCATCGCGCGAAGGGCCCCGGGGACTCGGTCCCCGGGGCCCTTCGCGTGCGTGCGGCCTTCGCGTGCGTGCGGGTCGCCCGGTCAGGGCTCGCAGTGGTTGCCGCGGTGGAGGCCGTAGCGGGCCGCGACGGTGTAGCGGCCGGGGCGGTCTGCCTTCAGCCGGACGAAGTCGCCCTCGCGCCGCAGGCACGCCTTGCCGCCCGTGACCCTGAGCCACGGCGACCAGGACACGCGCATGAGGACGGACCCGCTGGACGGCATGTCCACGACGAGCTTGCCCGCGTTCAGCTTGGCGACGGAGGCCGGGGCGTCCACCAGCGGGGTCGCGCGCAGGACGCGGAACAGCCGCCAGTGCTCGTCCCTCCAGATCTCCGTCAGGTACGGCTGGCCCTTCTCCACGAGCGCGGCCTCGTCCCGGGCGGACCAGTCCACCTCCTGCTCGGGCAGGACGACGTACTGCACGGCCCACTTGTCCAGCCACTCGCGGTAGGAGTCGGCCGTCAGCGCGCCCTCCTCGTAGAAGAGCTCGTGGCGTTCGGCGTCGACCTGGCGGTTCCATCCCCGGGCGAGGATGAAGTCGCGCCCCAGGCCGGACGCCTCCCAGTGGGAGCGCAGCGGGACGACCTCGATGCGCGCGTCGCCCGCGCCGAGCGCGACCAGCTCGGTGGACAGGCCGCTGCCGTGCCTGGCCGCCGCCGCCGCGGGCTCGGTGTGGATCAGGTCGTCGACCGGCTTCACGACCTGCCAGGACGCCGTGATGATGAACGCCAGCGACAGCACGCCGATCCGGATGAGGCCCTGCGCGCGCGCCACGGCGGACAGCAGGAACATCCCGCCGAACAGCAGCGAGAGGCGTTCGACGTTGCTGCCGACCGGCGACGGGATCAGCCAGGTCAGCGCGATGCCCGCCAGGTAGATCCCGGCGCCGACGCGGATCAGCCGCCACTCCTTCGGCGCGCAGAGCAGCATGGCCACCACGCTGGCGACGCACGGCAGGACGATCGCGGTCAGCGAGATCGGCTGGACGCCGCTGAACGGGAAGAGCAGGCTCGTCGTCCCGACGACGATCGGCGGCCCGGCGGCGATGCAGACCCCGGCGCGGCGCCGCCCGGTGAGGAACAGCGCGGCGGCGAGCACCATCAGGAACAGCCCGGCGACCGGGCTGGCGAGCGTGGCGAGCAGGCCGAGGCCGACCATGCCCGCCGCGCGCAGGGCGGGCGTGCCGCGCGGGGTGAACGCCATGATCGTCGCCATCAGCGCGAACGTCAGGCCGAGGCCGAAGGTGACCCGTCCGGACGCGGAGTTGCAGGAGAGCGCGAACGCCGCCCACAGGGACGCGGGCAGCGCGACGGGCGCCCGGAACCGCTTCAGCAGCGCGCCCGTCAGCGCGGCGGAGAGCGTGCCGCAGACGACGGCGACCGTGCGTATCCCGAACACGGCCATGAGGTAGGGCGACATGACGCTGTAGGACGCGGGGTGCATCCCCCCGTACCAGGCGAAGCTGTAGGCCGAGGTGGGGTGCTCCCAGGCGAAGTCCGTCCAGGCGGCCTGCGCGGCGAGGTCGCCGCCCTCGGTCGCGAGGTAGAGCGCCCACACCAGGTGGAGGACGCCCGCCGCCACCGTGGCCGCCACCACCGGGTGGCGCGGGTTCGCCCACTTCCTCCAGCTCCTCCAGGAGAACGGGGACGAGGAGCGGGGCCGCCCCCGCCTGGCCTGGGCGTCCGTCCGCTCCGGAGTGCGCGCGGTGTCTGGAGTGTGAGCTGTGGTCATCGCCTGCACGGGCTCGTGGGACGGAGAGGGCGCGGAAGGAATCGGGCAATGGGCCAACGGGACGCGCGCCCCGGTCGATCGGATCAACCCTAGCGTGCGCGGTCGACTGTCGGGTTGATCTGGTAGGACGGGGAGGTGACCAAGGACGGCGGCGGAACGGACCTGATCCCGGGGCTGGACGAGCTGCCGAGCGCGCCCGCGGCCAAGCCGCGAGCGGGGGCGAAGGGCCGGTCGCCGAAGAAGGGGGCGCGGCGTCCCGCCGGGGAGTCGCCGGTCGCGCGGGTCGCGGTGGACATGTCCCTCCCGCACCTGGACCGCCCGTTCGACTACCTGGTGCCCGAGGAGATGGACGCCAAGGTCGTGCCCGGGTGCCGGGTGCGGGTCCGCTTCGCGGGGCAGCTCGTGGACGGGTTCGTCCTGGAGCGGGTCGCCGAGAGCGCCCACGACGGCAAGCTGCTGTTCGTGGAGCGGGTGACGTCGTCCGAGCGCGTCCTGACGCCGGAGGTCGCGGCCCTGGTGCGGGAGGTGGCCGACCGGTACGCGGGGACGTTCGCCGACGTGCTCCGGCTGGCCGTCCCGCCGAGGCACGCGCGGGTGGAGGCCGAGCCGGTGGCGGCGCCCCGCGAGTTCGAGCCGCCGGGAGACGGCGTCGGCGTGTGGCGCGACTACCCGGCCGGGGCGTCGTTCCTCGGCGCCCTGGCCGAGGGCCGGGCGCCGCGCGCCGTCTGGACGGCCCTGCCCGGCGAGGACTGGACGGCCGCCGTGGCGCGGGCCGTCGCGACGACCCTGCGCGGCGGGCGCGGCGCGCTGGTCGTCGTCGCGGACGGACGCGACGTGGCGCGCGTGGACGCCGCCCTGAAGGCCGAGCTGGGGGAGGGCCGCCACGTGGCGCTCACGGCCGAGCTGGGGCCCGCGGAGCGGTACCGGAGGTGGCTCGCCGTCCTGCGCGGCGCGGCGCGGGCGGTGGTCGGGACGCGCGCCGCGATGTTCGCGCCCGTCGCCGACCTCGGGCTCGTCGTGCTGTGGGACGACGGCGACGACGTCCACGCCGAGCCGCACGCCCCGTATCCGCACCCGCGCGACGTCCTCGCCCTGCGTGCGCACAGGGCGGACGCGGGGGCGCTCATAGGCGGCTTCACCCGGACCACCGACGCCACCCTGCTCGTCGAGTCCGGGTGGGCGCGCGCGCTGAGCGCGGACAGGGCGCGTGTCCGGACGGCCATGCCCCGCGTCCGGTACGTGGGGGAGGACGCCCAGCTCGCCAGGGACGCCGCCGCCCGCACGGCGCGCCTGCCCAACATCGCGTTCGAGGCGGCCAGGAAGGCGCTGGAGGAGGGGCCCGTCCTCGTCCAGGTGCCGCGGCGCGGGTACGTCCCGGGCGTCGCCTGCGGACGGTGCCGTACGCCCGCGCAGTGCGCGGCCTGCCAGGGGCCCCTGTCGCTGACGTCGTCCCACGCGGCCCCGCACTGCCGCTGGTGCGGGCGGATCGCGGGCGACTGGCACTGCCCCGAGTGCGGGTTCGTCCAGTTCCGGGCCATGGTGGTCGGCGCGAAGCGGACGGCCGAGGAACTGGGCAGGGCGTTCCCCGGCGTACCGGTGCGCACGTCCGGACGGGAGTCGGTCCTCGACCGGGTGGGCCCGGAGCGGGCCCTCGTGGTGTCGACGCCGGGCGCGGAGCCGCCCGCCGAGGGCGGATACCGCGCCGCGCTGCTCCTGGACGGGTGGGTCCTGCTCGGGCGTCCTGATCTGCGCGCGGGGGAGGAGACGCTGCGGCGGTGGATGAACGCGGCGTCGCTCGTCCGCCCGCAGGGGCCGGTGGTGGTGGCGGCCGAGGGGTCGCTGCCCACCGTGCAGGCCCTCGTCCGGTGGGACCCGGTGACCTACGCCGAGCGGGAGTTGGACGAGCGCAGGCAGGTGGGCTTCCCGCCCGCCGCGCGGATGGCGTCGCTGACCGCGACCCCCGCGGCCATCCGCGAACTCCTGGCCGATGCCAGGTTGCCCGAGGGGGCCGAGGTGCTCGGGCCGGTGCCGGTTCCGTCGTCGCCGCAGGGCGGGGGCGACGCGCCTGAGAAGGAGCGCGCGTTGATCCGCGTCCCCCGCGCGATGGGGCCCGCCCTCGCGCGCGCGCTGAAAGAGGCTCAAGGTGTTCGCAGCGCGCGCAAGGCGGCGGAGACGGTACGAGTCCAGATCGACCCCCTGGAGTTGATCTGACCAATAGGGTTCTCGCGTGGCCGACAACTGGGTGGAGACCATCGCGGGCGACCTGCGGCGATGGGCGGACGAGCGCGACGAGGCGCTGGACGAGCAGGGGACCCGCATCCTGCTGGAGCTCGTGCGGGACGAGATGGGCCTGCCGGGCCCGGACGCGCTGACCCCGGAGCAACTGCGCGAGCTGCTGCTCGGCGTGTTCCCCGAGTCGGTGGTGGCCGGCCGCGAGGACGTCCCCACGGTCCTGGAGGCGCTCCGCCGGATCATCGCCTACCTGGACGACACGGGGGCCGTCACCGCGGAGGACGCCGCCGCCCTGACGGCGGAGCTCGACCGTACCGGCCCCGAGTTCGCCGACCTCGTCGCGGAGGTCGACACAGAGGAGCGCCAGGCGGCCGCAGAGGTCATCGGCGGGCTGATGCAGGCGGACGGCGTCTCCCTGGACGACCAGGACGCGGTCGACGCGTGGGTCCGCGAGTTCGAGGCCCTGCCGGAGGACGAGCGCTACGCCCGCACGGAGGGGTACCTCCGGCAGGCGGAGGAGCTGGTCGTCCCGCCCGTCCGGCTCGCCCCCGCGGCGGACCTGGCCGACGCCGTGCGCCACTCGCGGCTGACGGAGAACGTCCTCGCCCTGGCCGAATGGACGGGCGAGCGGGCCCTCACCGAGCACGACACGCTCACGGAGGCCGACGCCGAGGCCGCCGCCCTCGCCATGGGGCTGCGGACCCCGCGCCGCCACGGCGCGATGGAGGACGCGGGCGAACTCGAAAGGCTCTGGTGGGCCGCCGTCGAGGCGAAGGTCATCGCCGCCGAGCAGGGGAGGGCCGCCCCGGGTCCGTCCTTGGACGGTCTCCGCTCCGGTGACGACTCGACCCTGCTGGCCGCCTGGCTGCCCCTGTTCGAGGCGCTGGTCGTCCCGGGGCACGACTACGCCGACGGCCTGGACGCGGTGGAACTCGTCCAGAACGAGCTGACCGGCGTGCTCATCCACCTGTACGAGCAGGAGGAGCCGACCGAGCCCGAAACGCTCGTCGGCGCCCTGCTCGAACACGTCGACGAGGCGTACGACCTCGGCGACTCGGAGGCCATGACCGCCCTGGTGACGGACGCCTTCCACCTCGAACTGGCCACGCTCGGGGAATGGGGCGTGGTCGAGGAGGCCGGAGAGGGGCGGGCCCTGACGCCGCTCGGCGTGTGGGCGGTGCGCGAGCTGCTGCTGGCGGACGGGTTCACCGCCCCCGTCATCGGCGAACTGGCCAAGGCCCGCGCGTCCGACCTCATCGCGGGGCTCACCTGGTACCGGCCCGACGCCGCCGACGAGGAGGTCGACGGCTGGCTCGCCCGCCACGACCCGAAGGACGCCGCCGCCGACCTCCTGGACGTCATGCGGACCGGCGGGCCCGGCGCGCGCAACCTCGCCGCCGCCGTCCTGCACCGCATCGGCCCGGAGGCGGCCCCGGTCGTCCGCGCCGCGCAGGAGCATCCGCTCGTATCGCCCTACGCCGCGCTCTGGCTGAACGCCACCGGCGACCCGTCCGGACGGGAGCTCGCCCGCGAGGAGTACCTCTGGGTGTTCGTCGACACCGTCGCCGGGATGCTGGAGACCGCCGAACCCGAAGAGGCGGTGGAGGCGGCCCTCGCCGACACCCCGCCGGGAGCGGAGATGGAGGAGATGGTCGACGAGCTGTGGCGCACCGACCATCCCGGCGTGGCCGACGTACTGGAGGCCCTGGGCGCGCACCATCCCGACAGGGCGACCGCCAAGGCCGCGCGCACCGCCGCCTACAAGGCGCGGTCCGCGCACCAGGCGGCGCGGCGCGGGGTGTGACGCGTCCCGTGCCGCCGAGCGGGTCGCGGAGTGTCAAGCTCTCTGGGACGTCTCCGTAAACTGGAGGGATCGTCCCGTCCCCTGGAGACCGTCCCGGGAATCCCTCAGGAAACCTCGTACGAAACGGAGTCCTCGTTGGCCGTCAAGCCCATCCGCCTCTTCGGCGACCCCGTGCTGCGCACGCCCGCGGAGCCGGTGAAGGACTTCGACAAGGAGCTGCGCCAGCTCGTCAAGGACCTCACCGACACGATGATCGACGCTCCCGGGGTCGGCCTCGCCGCACCGCAGCTCGGCGTGGGCCTGCGGGTGTTCACCTACTACGTCGACGACCGGCTGGGGCACGTGGTCAACCCCACCCTGGACCTGTCGGACGAGCAGGAGACCGACGACGAGGGCTGCCTGTCCCTGCCCGGCCTGTCGTTCCCCACCGCGCGCGCCGTCCGCGCCGTGGCGAAGGGCTTCAACATGCACGGGGAGCCGATCACGCTGGAGGGCACGCACCTGCTGGCCCGCTGCGTCCAGCACGAGACCGACCACCTCGACGGCGTCATCTTCATCGACCGGATGGACCCGGAGCAGCGCAAGGCCGCGATGAAGGCGATCAGGCAGGCCGAGTGGTTCGGCGACACGGCGCCGGTCGTCAAGGAGTCGCCGCACCGCACCTTCGGGAAGGCGATCTAGATGCGGCTCGTGTTCGCGGGCACCCCCGAGACCGCCCTCCCGGCCCTCAGAGCGCTTCTGGAGTCCTCGCACGAGGTGGTGGCGGTCGTCACCCGCCCGGACGGGCGTTCGGGCCGTGGGCGCCGTCTCAGCGCCAGCCCGGTCGCGTCCCTGGCCACGGAGGCGGGCGTCGAGGTGCTCAAGCCCGCCAAGGCGCGCGACCCGGAGTTCCTCGACCGGCTCCGCGAGATCGCGCCCGACTGCTGCCCGGTCGTCGCCTACGGGGCGCTGCTGCCCCGCGAGGCGCTCGACATCCCCCGGCACGGCTGGGTGAACCTGCACTTCTCGCTGCTGCCCGCCTGGCGCGGCGCCGCCCCGGTGCAGCGCGCGATCCTGCACGGCGACGACGTCACCGGCGCGGCCACCTTCCAGATCGAGGAGGGACTCGACACGGGCCCGGTCTACGGCGTCCTCACCGAGCCGATCAAACCGACCGACACCACGGGCGACCTGCTGGGCCGCCTGGCCGAGGCCGGGGCGAGCCTGCTGCTCGACACGATGAACGGGATCGAGGCGGGCGTCCTGGAACCGCGGCCCCAGCCGACGGAGGGCGTGTCCCACGCGGCGAAGCTGACGCCGGAGGACGGCCACGTCGACTGGAACAGCCCCGCCCTGCACATCGACCGCCTGATCCGGGCCTGCACCCCCGCGCCCGGCGCGTGGACCAACTTCCGCGACACCCGCCTCAAGCTCGGACCGGTCCGCCCGGTGCCGGACGCCGAGACCCTGTCGCCCGGGGCGCTGCTGCCAGGCAAGAACGAGGTGCTGGTAGGGACGGCCACGCATCCCGTCGCGCTCGGCGAGGTCCAGCCGCAGGGCAAGCGCGGCATGGCCGCCGCCGACTGGATCCGCGGCGTCAACCTCATCGGCAAGGACGCGCTGCACTGATGCCGCCGAGCCGGAATCGCCGACACACCCAGAACCGCAGGCCGGGCGGCCCCCGCAAGACCGGGCGCCCGCAGGACCTCGTCCGCCGCACCGCGTTCGACGTGATCCGCGCCGTCGAGACCCGCGACGCCTACGCCAACCTCCTGCTGCCCGCGCGGCTGCGCGACCGGAACCTGACCGGACGCGACGCCGCCCTCGCCACCGAACTCACCTACGGCACCCTGCGCGGCCGCGGCACCTACGACGCGGTGCTCGCGCTGTGCAGCGACCGCGAGCTGCGCCGCATCGACGCCCCGCTCCTGGACGTCCTCCGCCTCGGCGCCCACCAGCTGCTCGGCACCCGCATCCCGCCGCACGCGGCGGTCGGGACGGCGGTCGAGCTGGCCCGCTCCGTCTCCGGCCCGGGCCAGGCCAAGTTCGCCAACGCGGTGCTCCGCAAGGTCGCCACCCGCGACATGGACTCCTGGCTGGAGATCGTCGCGCCCGCCGACGCCGACCCGACGTCCCGCCTGTCCATCCGGCACAGCCACCCGAAGTGGATCGTCTCCGCCCTGCGCGACGCGGTCGGCGAAGGCGAGATCGACGAGCTGCTGGCCGCCGACAACGCCCGCCCGCGCGTCACCCTGGTCGCGCGCCCCGGGCGGGCCACCGTCGAAGAGCTGCGCGACGCGGGCGCGGAGCCCGCCCAGTACTCGCCCTACGCCGCCCTCCTGCGCGAGGGCGACCCGGCCGCGCTCGCCGCCGTCCGGGAAGGACGCGCCGCCGTCCAGGACGAGGCCAGCCAGATGGTCGCCCTGGCCCTCACCGAAGCGCCCCTGGACGGACCCGACGCCCGCTGGGCCGACCTCTGCGCAGGGCCGGGCGGCAAGGCGGGCCTGCTCTCGGCGCTCGCCACCGAGCGGGACGCCCGGCTGCTCGCGGCCGACGTCCAGCCGCACCGCGCGGGGCTCGTCCGGCGCGCCGTCGACGACCGCGCCGGGGTCGTCGCCGCCGACGGCACCGCGCCCGCCTGGCGGCCCGCGTCGTTCGACCGGGTCATGCTCGACGCGCCCTGCACCGGCCTCGGCGCGCTCCGCCGCCGCCCGGAGGCGCGCTGGCGGCGCGGCCCGGAGGCGGTCGCCGAGCTGGGCGTCCTGCAGCGCGGCCTCCTCGCCGCCGCCCTGGAGGCCGTCCGCCCCGGCGGCGTCGTCGCCTACGTCACCTGCTCGCCCCACCTGGCCGAGACCCGCGCCGTGGTGGACGGCGTCCTGCGCGACCGCGGCGGCGACGTCGAACGGCTCGACGCACCGGCCGTGCTGACGTCCATCGCCCCAGACCTCACCGGCCTTGGCGACGGCCCGGACGCGCAGTTCTGGCCTCACCGGCACGGCACTGACGCGATGTTCCTGGCGCTCCTACGTCGCACCTGACCCCGGGGGATCCGTGCTGACCGACTTCATGCATGTCATGTCGTTCCTGGGCAGCGCGGCGTTCTATCTCCCGGTGCTGGTGGTCCTCTTCTGGTGCGCGGCCCCGCGCCTCGCCGCGCGGGTCGCGGTCGTCTTGCTGTTCGGCGCGTTTCTCAACGCGTTGCTCAAGCTCGTCTTCCACGCGCCCCGTCCCTACTGGACGGACCCCTCGGTCAAGGGCAGGGAGTCGCTGTCGTCGTTCGGGATGCCGTCCGGCCATTCCCAGAACGCACCCGTGTTCTGGGGCTTCTTCGCCGTCCAGACCCGGCGCTGGTACGTCTGGACGGGTGCGGCGGCCCTCGTGGTCCTGATCGGGGTGTCGCGGGTCTACCTCGGGGTCCACTCGGTCGGGCAGGTCCTCGGCGGGTGGGCCATCGGACTCGCCATCCTGGTGGCCGCCCTCGGATTGGAGCCGATCGTCGTCCCGTGGTGGGCGCGGCGTCATCTCGCCGTGCAGACCGCACTCGCCCTGGCGATCTCCCTGCTGCTGCTGACGGCGGCCTGGGGCGCGCTGCGGCCGCTCCAAGGCTGGCACTGGCCGGACGCCTGGGTCCACGCCATCCACGCGGCGGGAGGCCACCTCGAACCCCTCGACCTGGTCGAATCGGCCAAGGCCGCGGGCGGCCTCTTCGGCGTCCTCGCGGGGCTGTCCCTGCTCGCCGCCCGAGGCTGGTTCGACCCGGGCGGAGACCTCTGGCGCCGGGTCGCGCGCGTTCCCGTGGGCATGGCGGGGGCCGCCATCGTGAGCCTGTTCGGCGGAAACCACCTCGTCCAGGGGTTCATCGTCCAAGCGGTGCTCGGGCTCTGGGTCACGGCGGGGGCGCCGGAGGCGTTCGTCCGGCTCGGACTGGCCGCGAGGCCCGCCCCCGCACTCACTCGGCCCGGTGGCGGGCGGGAGGAACGCGCCGATAGGCCCCAATAGACTCGGGGCATCATGGCACCTCAGATCGCACCCAGCATCCTGTCCGCCGACTTCGCCCGACTGGCCGAGGACGTCGAGCGCATCGCCGACTCCGCCGACTGGGTCCACGTCGACGTCATGGACAACCACTTCGTCCCGAACCTCACCCTGGGGCTGCCCGTCGTCCAGGCGCTGCTGAAGCACAGCCCGCTGCCGCTCGACTGCCATCTGATGATCGAGGACCCGGACCGCTGGGCCCCCGAGTACGCCGAGGCCGGGGCGAAGAGCGTCACCATCCACGCCGAGGCGGCGAAGGCGCCGATCCGCACCCTGCGCGCCATCCGCGCCGCGGGCGCGCGCGCGGGCCTCGGCGTCAACCCGGCCACCCCCGTGGACGGCTTCGCCGACCTCCTCGGCGAGATCGACATGCTGCTCCTCATGACGGTCGAGCCCGGGTTCGGCGGGCAGAAGTTCCTGGACGTCGTCCTGCCGAAGGTCCGCCGCGCCCGCGAGCTGATCAAGGGCCGCGACCTGCCCGTCTGGCTGCAGGTGGACGGCGGCGTCAGCGCGGAGACGATCGAGCGGTGCGCCGAGGCGGGCGCGGACGTGTTCGTCGCGGGCAGCGCCGTCTACGGCGCGGACGACCCGGCCGAGGCCGTCCGCCGCCTGCGCGGCCAGGCCGAGGACGCGACCGCGAAGGCGGGCTGGTGATCCTCTCCTGCGCCGCCGTCCTGTTCGACGTGGACGGCACCCTCGTGGACTCCACGCCCCTCATCGAACGCGCCGCCCGCGAATGGGGCGCCGAGTACGGCATCGACCCGGACGAGTTCCTCTCCGACGCCCACGGACGCCGCACCGGCGACCGCGTGGCCGACTTCCTCCCGGCGGACCAGGTCGCCGACGCCACCGCCCGCCTGGAGGAACTGGAGGCGAAGGGCACCGAAGGCATCACCGCCCTGCCCGGAGCCGTCGACCTTCTAGCGAATATGAGCGGCCTGCCCTACGCGTTCGTCACCTCCATGGACAGGGCCCAACTGAAGGTGCGCTCCGGCGTGGCCGGGGTGCCCCTCCCGCAGGTGGTGGTGACCGCCGAGGACGTCCCGGACGGGAAACCCGACCCGTCCGGCTACCGCCAGGCCGCACGGCGCCTGGGCGTCGACCCGTCCGCGTGCGTCGTGATCGAGGACGCCCCCGCGGGCGTAGCGGCGGGCCGCGCCGCCGGGGCGACGGTCGTCGCGGTCCTCACCAGCCATCCCCGGGAGGCGCTGACCGGGGCCCACCACATCGTGGACGACCTGACCCGCGTGACCGCCACCCCGTCCGGCCTGCGCGTCGTCCCGGCGGGACCGGCGTAGCGGACGCCCGGCCACGTTTCGTGGCGATGGTCACACCGGGCGGGAATGCATCGCATGGCACACTGGTTGGCAAGCATGAAAGCGTGCTCCGGGGTCGGTGAAATTCCGAACCGGCGGTGACAGTCCGCGACCCGGCCGAGTCCATCGGCCGGTTGACCCGGTGGAACTCCGGGACCGACGGTGAAAGTCCGGATGGGAGGCAGCGCGCGGCACGCCCCTTGCCAGGGGCGTGGTGTCGGTGCATTTGTGCGTTCCCCGGAGCCTTGGATGGGAGGCCCGGGAGATGTTCACCGGCATCGTCGAGGAGCTCGGCGAGATCGTGGCGATCGAGACCGCGGGCGACTCGGTCAGGCTCGCGGTACGCGGCCCGCTCGTCGTCCAGGACGCCGTGCACGGCGCGTCGATCGCCGTCAACGGCGTCTGTCTCACCGTCGTCGAAGTCAAGGGCGAGGTCTTCGCCGCCGACGTCATCAAGGAGACCCTCGACAAGTCGAGCCTCGGCGCGCTGGAACCCGGGTCGAAGGTGAACCTGGAACGGCCCGTGCGGCTCTCCGACCGGCTCGGCGGGCACCTCGTCCAGGGGCATGTCGACGGCGTCGGCGAGATCGTGTCCCGGGAGCCGGGGGAGCGGTGGGACGTCGTCACCGTGTCGCTCCCGCCGGAGCTGAGCCGCTACCTGGTCGACAAGGGCTCGATCACCGTGGACGGCATCAGCCTCACCGTGGTGGAGGCCGGGGCCGACCGGTTCAGCGTCGCCCTCATCCCGACGACGCTCGCGCTCACCACGCTCGGCCACAAGCAGCCGGGCGACCCCGTGAACCTCGAAGTGGACGTCGTCGCCAAGTACGTCGAACGCATGCTGGGTGACCGGTCGTGAACTGGCTCGGCGCCGGGTTCGAGGTGTTCGGCGAGCACGTCCTCTGGACGGACCTCGTCGGGAACGTCCTCTCGCTCGCCGTGGTCTGGCTCGCGATGCGCAAGACGCTGTGGACGTGGCCCGTCCAGTTCGCGGGCGCCCTCCTCCTGCTCGCCGCGTCGCTGCACGCGCACGTCCCCG
Organism: Actinomadura chibensis NBRC 106107; assembly: GCF_001552135.1. GTDB lineage: Bacteria > Actinomycetota > Actinomycetes > Streptosporangiales > Streptosporangiaceae > Spirillospora > Spirillospora chibensis. The sequence goes on from NZ_BCQP01000004.1 coordinate 282,523, forward strand.
GGAACGCTCTCAAGCAGGTGCTGTTCTGCGGCCTCGCCCTGTACGGGTGGGCCATGTGGGCCCGCGGACGGCGGCAGGCCCACGGGCTGGTCGTCCGGCAGGCGACGCCCATGGAGCGCGCCGTGCTCGTCGGCGCGCTGCTGGTCGGGACGGCCGCGGTGGCCGAGCTGTTCGTCCACCTGGAGTGGCTCAAGATCGCGTGGTCGCCCTGGGCGAACGCCTACATCTTCGTCGGCAGCGCGGTCGCGACGTTCGCGCAGAGCCGCGCGCTGGTCGACTTCTGGGTGGTCTGGGTCCTGGTCGACCTGGTCGGGGTGCCGCTGGCGCTCAAGTCGGGGCTGTACGTCTCCGGCGCGGTCTACGGGATCTTCTTCGTGATGGTGATGGTCGGGTTCAGGAACTGGCTCCGGGAGTCCCGGGGCGCGCAGGTGCCAAGGCAGAAGGCGGTGACCGCATGAACGGCGGCGACGACACAGGGATCTTCGACTCCATCGAGTCGGCGGTCGCCGACATCGCGGCGGGCAGGCCCGTCGTGGTCGTGGACGACGAGGACCGCGAGAACGAGGGCGACATCATCTTCGCCGCCGCGAAGGCGACCCCCGAGCTGCTGACGTTCACGATCCGCTACACGAGCGGCGTGATCTGCGTCCCGATGGAGGGGGCCGACCTCGACCGGCTGCAGATCCCGCTGATGACGGCGCAGAACGGCGAGCGCATGCGCACCGCGTACACGGTCAGCGTGGACGCTCGGCTCGGCGTCACCACCGGCATCTCCGCCGCCGACCGGGCCCGGACGATCCGCACCCTGTGCGACTCCGCGTCCGAGCCCCGCGACCTCGTCCGGCCGGGGCACATCTTCCCGCTGCGCTACCACGAGGGCGGGGTGCTGCGCCGCAGGGGGCACACCGAGGCGGCCGTCGACCTCGCCCGGCTGGCCGGGCTCGCCCCGGCGGGCGTCCTCGCCGAGGTGGTCAACGAGGACGGCACCATGGCGCGCCTCCCGGAACTCCAGGTCTTCGCCAAGGAGCACCGGCTCAGGCTCATCTCCATCGAGCAGCTCGCCGAGTACCGCAGGCGCACGGAGCCGATGGTCACCCGCGTCGTCGAGACGCGCCTGCCGAACCGGTACGGGATGTGGCGGGCGGTCGGCTTCTCCAGCGCGGTGGACGGCGGCGAGCACGTCGCGCTCGTCCTCGGGGACGTCGGCGACGGCGAGAACGTCCTGGTCCGCGCCCATTCGGAGTGCCTCACCGGGGACGTCCTGCACTCCGAGCGCTGCGACTGCGGCACCCAGCTCGACGCCGCGATGGAACGTATCGCGGAAGAGGGGCGGGGGGTCGTCCTGTACCTGCGCGGGCACGAGGGACGCGGCATCGGCCTGCTCGCCAAGCTCCAGGCGTACGCCCTCCAGGACAACGGGTCCGACACCGTCGACGCCAACCTGGAGCTGGGGCTGCCCGCCGACGCGCGCGAGTACTCCAACGCGGCGCATATGCTGCGTGAGCTCGGCGTACGCTCCATCCGGGTGCTCACCAACAACCCCGAGAAACTCCGGGGCCTGGACGGGTTCGGCCTGGAGGTGCGCGGACGCGAGGCCATGCCCGTCGTCGTCACCGAGCACAACCGGCGCTACCTGACGGTCAAGCGCGACCGTCTCGGACACCAGATCGAGGGACTCTCATGAGCGGCGCGGGACGCCCCGAGGACATCACCGTCGACGCGTCCGGCGTCACGCTCGGGATCGTCTGCACCCGCTGGCACGCGAAGATCACCGACCAGCTCCTGGAGCGGTCCCTGGCGGCGGCGAAGGCGTGCGGCGTCGACCAGCCGGTCGTCGCCCGCGTCGCGGGCGCGCTTGAGCTGCCCGTGGTGGCCCAGCAGCTCGCCCGCGATCTCGACGCGGTCGTCTGCCTCGGCGCCGTGATCCGGGGGGCGACCGCCCACTTCGACTACGTTTGCGACTCCGTGACCGCGGGCGTGACACGTATCGCGCTGGACGAGTCGACTCCGGTGGGCAACGGGGTCCTCACATGTGACACCATTGAGCAGGCGATCGAACGCAGCGGGCTGCCGGGCAGCTCCGAGGACAAGGGATGGGAGGCGACTGTGGCCGCACTCGACACGGCACTGACCCTGCGAGGTCTGCGGCATCACGGTCACGCCGGACACGGCTTGGAGCATATGTAGGGGTCCAGGGGCTCCGTCCCTGAATGACTCGCGCATATGTAGGGGTCCAGGGCCGCTGGCTCTGTCTCACGCTCCGGTTTCTCCGGGTTGAATCCCGTCCAATCCTCATCGAAAGGCGTTTCCGTGCTGTCACTCGTCCTGCCCAAGGGGTCGCTGGAGAAGGCGACCATGCAGTTGTTCGACGCGGCGGACCTCACCGTCCAGCGGGCGTCGGACCGCGACTACCGCGCGTCCATCGACGACCCGCGGATCGACCGCGTCCGGGTGCTGCGCCCGCAGGAGATCCCGACCTACCTCGAACAGGGCCTGTTCGACCTCGGCATCACCGGCCGCGACTGGATCACCGAGACCGACTCGGACGTGGTGAGCCTCGGCGAGCTGAAGTACTCCAAGGCGACGTCCAACCCGGTCCGCGTGATCATGGCGGTGCCGGACGGCGCGCCCTGGCAGCGGGTGTCCGACCTGCCGGAGGGCGTGCGGATCTCCACCGAGTTCCCGGCGATGACGAAGCGGTTCCTCGACAAGCACGGGGTGAAGGCGACGGTCGTCCCGTCCTACGGCGCGACCGAGGCGAAGGTCCCCGACATCGTGGACGCGATCGTCGACCTCACCGAGACGGGCTCGTCGCTGCGCAAGAACGGCCTGCGCATCCTCGACACGCTCCTGACGAGCTACACCGAGCTGGTCGCCAACCGCGAGGCGTACGAGGACGCCGAGAAGCGCGCCGCGATGGAGGACATCGCCCTCCTGCTGCAGGGCGTGATCCGCGCGCGGGGCAACGTCCTGCTGAAGCTGAACGTCGCGCAGGCCGACCTGCAGAACGTGCTGGACATCATGCCGTCGATGTCGTCGCCGACGGTGACGTCGCTGGCGGGCGGGGAGTCGAACGCGGTCGAGTCGGTGGTCGCCAAGCGCGGGGTGAACACGCTGATCCCGGCGCTGAAGGCGGCGGGCGCGCACGACATCCTCGAAATCCCCATCGCCAAGATCGTCGACTGAGCCGGGGCGCGTTGACCGAACAGAGATCGTCGAGCGAGCCGCCGGCGCTGCCGACCGTCTGGCGGCCCCGCACTACGCGGCTCGTCGCCTACCTCACGGCGGGCGTGATCATGCTTGGCCTGATCGCGCTCGCCGCGCTGGTGGCGCCGCAGTTCAAGGCGTTCGACCGCGCCCTGATGATCGCGTTCGGGGTGCTGATCGGGTGGGTGCTGCACATGCTCGCCCGGTGCCGCGTGGCGGCCGACGAGTCGGGCCTGACGGTGGTGAACGCGTTCCGCACCCGCCGCCTGGAGTGGCCGGAGGTGCTCGGCGTGTCCATGACCGTGGGCGACCCGTGGCCGACGCTCGACCTGGCGGACGGCACGTCCATCGGCGCGATGGGCATCAACGGCGCCGAGAAGGCGCTCGCCGCCCGCCAGCTCGCCGAGCTGCGCGCCCTCCTGCGCGCCCGCGGCGAGGCGCCCGACCCGGCCTGACGACCCGCCCGCTCCTAGAGGGCGGTCAGGAGCGTGACGGTCCCGGCGGTGATGAGGGCGGCGGCCCACAGCCGGTCGAGGTTGAACCAGGCCCGGCGCAGGATCGCCAGCCCGACGACCTCGTAGACGACGACGGCGATGACGCCCGCGACGGTGAACATCGCCAGGGTGTGCACGGCGGTGACGAACACGCCCGTGGACAGCGCGCTGCCGGACGACGCCGCCAGCCCGTGGTCGTGGCCCGCCGGGGCCGTCCCCGTCGAGGTGAGCACGGGCAGCAGCATCAGCCCGGCGCCGTGCACCGACGACATCAGGAACGACCATCCGGCGAGCTGCCACAGCGAGATCCGCATGCCGACCCAGCGGAAGTGCCGCTTGGACAGCAGCCGCCACAGGCCGAACCCGACGAGGACGACGCCGCCGCCGATCGCGACGGCCTGCGTCGCGACGACCGAGCTGGTCAGCGCGATGAGGACGGCGACGGCGCCGACGGAGGCGGCGTGGCCCGCGGCGATCGCGGGAAGCGACTGCAGGACGAGCGAGCGGCTCCGCTCCTGGAAGCCGCGGGCCACCGCGAACAGCCAGCCCATGGCGGGGTTCAGCCCGTGGAACGCGCCGAGCGCCACCAGGGCGGCGAGCGACCCGTCGGTCACGGGTAGCAGTAGGAGTCCGAGGACGCGTCGCCGCCCTGCAGCCGCGTCTGGTGCGGGCGCAGGCCCCGGAAGTCGTCCCCGTTCGGGAAGAACCGCTCGTCGAAGGCGAACCCGTCCGCCGTGGAGTCGAGCTTCGCCATCCACGCGCCGACGCCGTCCGGGTAGAACTGGTCGTCCCAGGCGCCGTACAGCGAGTTGGTGACGTAGACGCGCTTGCCGTCGCGGCTGACCTCGACCATCTGCGGCCCGCCGGCGAGGCGCCGGTCGGGCGCCGCCGGGTGCGGAGTGCGGTTCACGATGCCGCCGATCCGCACCGAGCCCGCCTCGACCGGGTTGAACGGGTCGCTGACGTCGTAGCGCTTCAGCTCGCCCGTGCCCCAGCAGGAGACGTACAGCCACTGGTCGTCCACGGACAGGTCGATGTCGGTGACGAGCGGCGGCACCGCCCCGAACGGCTGGATCACCGGCGGCAGGTCGGCGGCGTCGGCGGGCTCGGCCGGGATGGTGATGACCTTCTTCGCCGCCCACGCGTCGCCGTCGCGGTGCCACACCCACACCGAGGCCGACAGGTCCTCGACGCTGACGACCACGCCCACGAACCCGTACTGCTTGGTCGGGTCGTGCGCCGGACGGAGTTCGAGCACCATCTGGTGCTCGTCCCCAAGGTCCACGGTCTGGACGTGCTTGCGCTTGCGCAGGTCGAAGAAGTTCAGCGAGTGCCCGTACTTGCGGCCGAGCAGCAGCTCGCCGACGACGCCGTCCTCGACCATCGACGGCGTGCCCCACTCCGACGACACGAGCACGTCGTGCGCGATGTGCCACCAGGCGTCGTAGGCGTAGTACTGCGGGCCGCGGTCGACCTCCCAGCGCCCGAGCACCTCGAACGAGGAGTGGTCGAGCAGGGCGATGCCGCCCGGCCCGTCCTCGCCGTTCGCGCCGCCGAGCGCCGTCAGGTAGAGGCCCTCGGGCCCGCAGTGGACGGTGTGCGGGCGCGAGTACCCGGCGCGCTTCGCCAGCTCGTCGGCCTCCAGCACCTTGACGATCTTGGGTGCGACGGGGTCGTCCTTCGTGTCGATCACATAGATCCGCGACGACCGCAGCCCCGGGACGATCAGGTACCGCCGCTCCACGTGCGGGTGCGGCGAGCCCGGGCAGAGCGCGCTGCTGCACGCGTTCCAGCCGAAGTGGTGCAGCTCGTCGCCGAGGTAGGGCAGCTCGGTCCAGCCCACCACGGAACCGTAGGAGGCGGAGCCCGGGTCGACGTCCAGCACGGCGATCGCGTCCGGTTTCTCGGCGGCCCGGTCGAACGCGGCGACGTACGCCAGCTTCTCGGCGGGCGCGGACGCGGCGTCGCGCGGCGAGGCGTAGAAGGTCGGGTCCGGCTTCCACAGTGCCATGGGGTTCCTTTCGGCCTTTCGGACGGGGTTTCAGATGAGCGTGACCGGGTGCCGTACGACGGCGCCGAACAGATAGCCGAGCGTGTTGTAGGGGACGGTCGCCGGCTGCGCCGCGCCGGTCTCGTCGGTGGCCCGGGCGAGCAGCTCGTACCGGCCGGGGCGCCGCGGGTGCCACGGGAACTCCCAGCGGACCCAGCCGCGCGGGTTCGGGTGCCGGTCGAGGGCGCGCGCGGGGCGCCACGTCCGGCCGCCGTCGTCGCTGACCTCGACGCGCCGCACCCGCCCGCCGCCCGACCAGGACCGGCCGTGCAGGACGTGCCGGCGCGCCGCCGGGAGCGTTCCGTCCCAGGGCAGCTCGAACGCGGACTTGACGTTCATGCGGGTCAGCGGGGCCGTCCCGCCCTCGGGGTAGGCGGGGCCGAACAGGCGGTAGTAGCGCGTGTTCCACGGCGAGTAGAGCGGCGCGTCCGACACCTGGATGTCGCCGAGCCACTTGATGGACGCGATGCCCACCCACGACGGCACCACCAGGCGGACGGGGTGGCCGTGGTCGGGCGGCAGCGGGGCGCCGTTCATCTCGTAGGCGAGCAGGACGTCCTTCATCGCCTTCGCGACGGGAAGGGGGCGCCGCACCCGCCCGAGGTTCTCGCCCTTGTCCACGTAGTCAGCGTCCAACCCGCGGGGCATGATGTCCACGGCCGCGCGGGTAATACCTGCGCGCCGCAGCACCGCCGACAGCCGGACGCCGCGCCACCGCGCGACGCCGACCGCCCCGAGCCTCCACGGCGTCCCCGAGACCTCCTGCCCCTGCTGGGACGCGTAGAAGCCGCGCCCGTTGCCCGTACATTCGATGAACGACGTGATGGTCTCGGAGGGGAATCCGAGGAGGTCGTCGTAGGAGAACACGATCGGACGGTCCTCGCCCGGCGACCCGGCCAGGCCGGTGCCCCACAGCTTGAGCCGCCACGTACGCGCGTCGATCAGCGGTGTGGACACGTGGTTGCGGACGAAGAAGCGGTCGACGGGCGTGAGGTCGCCGATCCCGCGCATGGCCTCCCAGCGCGTCTCGGCGTTCGTGCCGTGCTCGATGAACAGCTCCGGCGGCAGCGGCTTGACGATCCCGGTCGCGGCCGCCGTGCTGAACGCCGCCGGGGCGGCGGCCGCCGGGGCGGCGCGCAGCGCGGCGGGCAGGGCGCCGCCGAACCCCGCGGTCAGCCCGGCCCCCGCCGACAGGCGCAGCAGCCCGCGCCGGGACGGGTCGCGCACCCGCTCGTAGGTCGCCTCGTCGGTCAGGTCGGGATCGTTCCCGTCACCGGTTCGCATGGCTCCAATGCTCTGCGTCGCGACGGGTAAAGTCAACTTTCCCTACTTCTTTGCCATGCTTTTGCGCGAGGCGGGAACCGGCCGCGAAAACGCAAGGCCCGGCGGCGTTTCCGTGCCAAGCCGGGCTGAGTAGCCTGAGAGCCGTGGGGGAGACGGCGCCACCGGCCGCGGACCCGGCCGGATCGCCCGCGGCGCTCGCGGGCCTGCTCGACAGGCACGCCTACCTGTGCGACGACGGGCTCGCCACGGCGTGCTTCCTCGCCCTGCGCATGGGGCGTCCGCTGTTCCTGGAGGGCGAGGCCGGGGTCGGCAAGACCGAGCTGGCCAAAACGCTCGCGCGCGGACTCGGCGCGCCGCTGATCCGGCTCCAGTGCTACGAGGGGCTCGACGCCTCGCAGGCCCTCTACGACTGGGACTTCCCCCGCCAGCTCCTGCACCTGCGCGCCGCCGAGGCCGCGGGCGTCGCCGACGTGGCGCGGCTGGAGGGCGAGCTGTACGACCGGCGGTTCCTGCTGGCCCGCCCGCTGCTCCAGGCGCTGGAGACGTCGCCGAGCGTCCTGCTCGTCGACGAGCTCGACCGCGCCGACGACGAGTTCGAGGCGTTCCTGCTCGAAGTGCTGAGCGACTTCACGATCACCGTCCCGGAACTGGGGACGATCCGGGCGGAGCGCCCGCCGGTCGTCGTGGTCACCTCCAACCGGACCCGCGAGGTCCACGACGCGCTGAAGCGGCGCTGCCTCTACCACTGGCTGGAGCACCCGTCGTTCGACCGCGAGGTCGCGATCATCAGGCGGCGGCTGCCCGGCGCGGCCGAGCGGCTCGCCGGGCAGGTCGCCCGCGCCGCGCAGCGGATGCGCGAAGGCGGCCTGCTGAAGCCGCCCGGCGTCGCCGAGACCCTCGACTGGACGGAGGCGCTCGTCGCGCTCGGCGTCCGCGAGCTGGACCCGGCGTCCGCCGCCGTGACGCTCGGCGCCGTGCTCAAGTACCGCGAGGACCAGCAGCGCGTGCTCGGCGGCGGCCTCGACGCGCTGCTCAACGGCGGGTGAGCCGGATGCGGCGGGACGTCACCGAGACGATGGTCGGGTTCGCCCGGACGGTCCGCGCCGCGGGCGGCGCCGCCGATCCGGAGCGGGTGCAGGCGATGCTGGCCGCGCTCGACCACCTCGACGTCCTCGACCCGAACGACGTGTACTGGGCCGGGCGGCTGACCCTGTGCGCCGACCCCGACGACCTCGCCCGCTACGACCGCTGCTTCGCCGCGTACTTCTCCGGCGCGACCGTCCGGCCGGGACGCCGCCCGCCGCCCGTCGTCGTCCGGCGCATGGCGCTGCCCGACCCCGGCGCGGAGGGCGGCGAGGACGGCGACGGCGAGGTCAGGGCGGCCACGGCCAGCACGGTCGAGGTGCTCCGCGACCGCGACGTCGCGCGGCTGACGGCGGCCGAGCGCGCCGAGGTCGCGCGGCTGATCGCGGTGCTGGACGCGGGCGCCGAGCGCCGCAGGTCCCGCCGGTTCGCGCCCGCGTCCACCGGACGGCTCGACCCGGCGCGGACCGTCCGGGAGACGCTGCGGCGCGGCGGCGAGACGTCCCTGCTGCGCCGGCGCGCGCACCGCACGCGCCCGCGCCGCGTCGTCCTGATCGTCGACGTCAGCGGGTCGATGAGCCCCTACGCCGACGCGCTGCTGCGGTTCGCGCACGCCGCCGCCCGCTCCGGCGGGCGCGGCGTCGAGGTGTTCAGCGTCGGCACGCGGCTGACCCGGCTGACCCGCGAGCTGCGGCACCGCGACCCGGACGCGGCGATGGCGGCGGCGTCGGCGGCCGTCCCGGACTGGAGCGGCGGCACCCGGCTCGGCGAGGAGCTGAAGGAGTTCCTCGACCGGTTCGGGCAGCGCGGCCTCGCCCGCGGCGCGGTCGTCGTGATCGCCTCGGACGGCTGGGAGCGCGGCGACGCGGCCCTGCTCGGCGAGCAGACGGCCCGGCTGCGGCGGCTCGCGCACCGGGTGGTGTGGGCGAACCCGCACAAGGCGCGGCCCGGGTACGAGCCGCTCACGGCGGGGATGGCGGCGGCGCTGCCGCACGTGGACGACTTCACGTCCGGGCACAGCCTCGCCGCGCTGGAGGAGCTGGCCCGCCTCGTCGCCGGAGGCCGGGACGCCGGGAAGGGGAGGAGCGCAGATGCGTGACGTGCTGGACGACATCGCCGCCTGGTACGCGGCGGGGGAGACGTTCGGGCTCGCGACCGTCGTGAACACCTTCCGCAGCGCGCCGCGCCCGCCCGGCGCGGCGATGGCGGTGTCGGCGGGCGGCGAGGTCGCGGGCAGCGTGTCCGGCGGCTGCGTGGAGGGCGCCGTCTACGACCTGGCGCAGGAGGTGCTGGCGAGCGGGCGGCCCGTCGTCCAGCGGTACGGGGTGAGCGACGACGACGCGTTCGCCGTCGGGCTGACCTGCGGCGGCATCCTGGACGTGCTGGTCGAGCCGGTCGGCCCCGCGACGTTCCCGGAGTTCGCCGAGGTCGCCGCCGCGATCGAGGCGCGCGAGCCGGTCGCCGTCGCGACCGTCGTCGCCGGGCCGGGCGCGGTCGGCGCCCGCCGGGTGGTGTGGGCCGACCGCGCGTCCGGGTCGCTCGCCCCCGGCGAGCCGCACGCCGCCCGCCTGGACGCCGCCGTCGACGACGACGCGCGCGGCATGCTCGCCCAGGGCCTCACCGGCCAGCGGCACTACGGCCGGGAGGGGGAGCGGCGGCTGGACGAGCTGGCCGTCTTCGTCCACTCCTTCGCGCCGCCGCCCCGGCTGCTCGTGTTCGGCGCGATCGACTTCGCCGCCGCCGTCGCCCGGATCGGCAAGTTCCTCGGCTACCACGTGACGGTGTGCGACGCGCGCCCGGTGTTCGCGACGCCGAAGCGGTTCCCGGACGCCGACGAGGTCGTGGTCAAGTGGCCGCACAAGTTCCTGGAGGAGGCGGGCGGCGGCGTCGACGGGCGGACGGCGATCTGCGTCCTCACCCACGACCCGAAGTTCGACGTCCCGCTGCTGGAGGTGGCGCTGCGGACGGGCGCCGGGTACGTCGGCGCGATGGGGTCGCGGCGCACCCACGACGACCGGCTCGCCCGGCTCCGCGAGGCGGGGCTGACCGAGGCGGAGCTGTCCCGGCTGCGCTCGCCGATCGGGCTGGACCTCGGCGCCCGGACGCCGGAGGAGACCGCCGTGTCGATCGCGGCGGAGCTCGTCCAGCTCCGCTGGGGCGGCTCGGGACGGCCGCTCACCGACACCAGCGGCCGCATCCACGCCGACGCTCCCTGAGGGGACTACCCTCGCGGGGATGACGGTGCGCGTGGATTCCCCGGCGGGCCTGCTGCTCGCCGCGGGCGAGGGCAGTCGGCTCGGACGGCCGAAGGCCGCGCTCGAACTGGACGGCGAGCGGCTCGTCGACCGCGGCGTCCGGATGCTGCGGGACGCGGGCTGCTCCCCGGTCCTCGTGGTGACCGGGGCGGAGCCGATCGAGGTGATCGGGGCGGTCGTCGTCCCGAACGCGGACTGGCGGGACGGCATGGGCTCCTCGCTGCGCGCCGGGCTCGCCGCGCTGCCGCCCGGCTGCCCCGCCGTCGCGATCGCGCTGGTCGACCAGCCCCGCGTCACCGCCGAGGCGGTGCGGCGGCTGCTCGCCGCGCGCGAGGCGGGCGCGTCGATCGCGGTGGCGTCCTACGGGGGAGCGCCGCGCAACCCCGTCGTGCTGGGGGCCGAGCACTTCGCCGCCGTGGCGGAGGCGGCGGTCGGGGACGTCGGGGCGCGCGGGTTCCTGCGCGCCCACCCGGAGCTGGTCACGGCCGTCCCGTGCGACGACGTCGCCGCGCCCGACGACATCGACACGCCCGAGGACCTCGCCGCGTTCACCCGCCGCCCGAACGGGCGGCGGTGACGGCGCGCTCGTAGGTGAGCAGCGTGTCGACGAACATCCTCCGCTGCGCCGGGGTCAGCGGCTCCAGCGCGGTCCGCCAGGCTCCGGCGCCCTGACCGAGCCACCCGTTGATCGCGGGCAGGTGCTCGGCGGCGACGCTGACGATGGTGCGGCGCCGGTCGGCCGGGTCCTCGCGGCGCTCCAGGATGCCCTGGCGGCTGAGGTCGCCGACCATCAGCGACACCGTCGCGGGCGCCACCTCCAGCCGCCCGGCCAGCGCGTTCACGGTCATCGGGCCGTCGAACAGCAGGTAGGCGAGCAGCGACAGGTGGCGCGGCGCGAGGTCGAAGGACGACAGCTCCGCCGGGACCTTGATCCGCTTGGCGGCCGACACCAGGCGCGGCATCAGCAGCAGCATCGTGCGGACGCCGTCGTCGACGTCCGGTCCGGCGCTCTCCTCGGTTGACATGGCTCCGCGTCCAAAATAGCTTTGTTTTCTTAAAGGCTTTGCTTGTAAAGCAAAGTGATCCGATCGCGTCCAGGATAGGAGACCCCGCATGGCCGGACCCGGTGAGTCGGACCTGCTCGTCCTCGTCAGCACGGGCCGCAGGAGCGGACGGCGGCACCGCACGGAGCTCGCGTACCTCGCGGACGGGGACCGCCTGGCGGTCTTCGCGTCCAACGCGGGGAGCCCGCGGAACCCCGACTGGTACCAGAACGTGCGCGCCGACCCGCGCGTGGTCGTGGAGGCGGGCGGCGAGACCTTCGACGGCGTCGCGTTCCCGGTCGAGGGGGCCGAGCGGGACGAGCTGTTCGCCCGCCAGGCCGCCCGCCACCCCGCGTACTCCGAGTACCAGCGGATGACCGACCGCGTCATCCCGGTCGTGGAGATCCACCGCGGGTTCCTCGACGGGCGCGCCTGGGCCCTCGGGGAGGAGCTGGTGAAGATCCACGACGGCCTGCGCGCGGACCTCGCCGCCCTGCGCGCCGGCGTCCGGGACTTCCGGCGCGGCGACGCCCCCGGCCTCGCCGCCCAGTTGAGGGAGCACTGCGTCTCGGTGTGCGACGTCCTCGGGGCGCACCACGACAACGAGGAGGGGCGCGCGTTCCCCCGGCTGGAGCGCGAGTTCCCCGGCCTCGCCCCCGTCCTCGGCAGGCTGCGGCGCGAGCACGCCGTCGTCACCGCGAACCGGCGCGGGCTGGAGAAGCTCCTCGACGACCCGGCCTCGGCCGACCTCGCCCACGCCGGGGTGGAGCTCGACCGGATGGCCGCCGAGCTGGACGCGCACTTCGCCTACGAGGAGGAGCAGCTCCGCGCCCTCCTCAACGCCGTCGGCCCGCGCTGGCGGCCGAGCCACCGGCCGGGCGACGGCCCCGCGAACGGGCAGGGGGACGGCTAGGACGCGGGCAGGACGCTCTCGTCCAGCGCGCCGCAGTCGACCGCGCGGCGCAGCCGGGCCGTCAGCGCCCGGATGGTGGCGGGCTCGTCCAGGACGCCGCCCACGCCGCCCGCCGCCTGCTCGTGCCACGCCCGGACCCGTCCGATCACGTCGTCCACCCCGGACAGGTGGAAGGCGTACACGGCGGCGTACCGGCTCGGCAGGTGCGCGGGGTGCAGGTCCCAGCCCTGGTAGAAGCCGTGCCGCAGCGAGTGCCTGACGTGCGCGGCGTGCGTCGCCCACGTCGCGTTGACCTCGTCGGGGCCGTCGTTGCGCGGGATGACGTTGGTGGAGCCGTCCGACAGCCGGACGCCGGTGCCCGCGAACGACACCTGCATGACGTGCCGGGCGAAGTCGCAGGCCGGGTGGTCGAGCCGCTGCTCGTGCGGCGGCAGCCCGAGCGCGGCCGTGTAGTCGAACACGCCGAAGTGGGCGGCGGTGAGGCGGCCCGCGGCGGCCTCGGCGACGGCGCGCAGCGCGACGCGGCCGTCGCCGTCGAACAGCGCCTCGGGCGTCTCGACCTGCACCTCGAACCGCAGGATCCCGGACGGCAGCCCGAGCGCGGTCTCCAGCCGGTCGAGGTACTCGGCGAACAGCGCGACGTGCTCGGCCGCGACCACCTTCGGGAACGTGATGGTGAACCCGCCGGGCAGCCGCCCGAGCCGGTCGCGCAGCGCGGTGAGGAAGCCGTCGAGCGTCCGCATCGCGCGCTCGTGGCCGCCGTCGGCGAACGACTTGACCCGCACGCCCCAGTAGTGGGGGAGGCCCTTCACCTGGTACGCGGCGGCGACGGCCTCGACGACCTGCGCGATGTGGCCGTCCTCCTCGGCGTCGGGGCGGACGCCGTAGCCGTCCTCGAAGTCGATCCGCACGTCCTCGACCGGCTCGGAGGAGAGCTTCGCCGCGACCCGCTCGCGGACCGGCCCGGCGATCTCCGGGTCCAGCCCGAACGCCGCGCCGAACGACCCCGCGCCCGGCGTGTGCGTGTTCAGCAGCCGCAGCGCCTCCGCGCCGAAGTCGGCGGGCGTCGACCGGGAGAACCGGTCGGCCGGGACGTACACCGTGTGCACCGGCTGCCGGCCCTCGGCGCCGCCGGGGAAGCGCTCGCCGTGCTCGTCGCGGACGGCGGCGATGCGCGCGGACAGGTCGTCGAACGAGGAGACGCTGAAGTTCACCCGGATATGATCCCCCACGCCGTGCCTGCTAGGGAACCTGTTCCCCGCCCCTCCGCCCGTCCTCGGCGCCCTGGATCCCGAAGGCTCCGGTGAACTCGTCGCCCGGCCGCAGGCTCCGCACGCCCTCGCCGGTCGCGAACGCGTTCGGCGGGCACGTCATCGGCTCGACGCCGAGGCCACAGCGCGGGTCGGGGGCGTCGTCGCCGGTGTAGATCTCGATCCAGGGGTGCGCCTCGTCGACCCAGAGCCGGGCCGTCCGCCCGGCGCCGGACAGGACCACCCATGCCCGGCCCTCGCCGTCCCGGTTCAGCTCGGCGTAGGCGTTGTCGATCCGGCGGCCGTCGAGCAGCGGGCCGGTGCGCAGGTCGTACAGGGTGCCGGTCACGTCCTCGGACGGCCCGGACGGGATCTTCCGGTCGTCCACCGGGAGGTAGCGGTCGGCGAGGAGCGTCACCGCGCAGCCGTCGATCGGCTCGCCGACCGTGAGGTAGGGGTGCGCGCCGTGCCCGTACGGCGCCGTCACCGGGCCGGTGTTGCGGGCGGTGACCCGGACGGTCAGGCCGTCCGCCGCGTCCAGGGTGTACTCCGCCTCCAGGTCCAGCCGGAACGGGTACCCGGCCGACCCGAGCAGTCGGTACGCCAGCCGCACCCGGTCCGGGTCGTGCTCGGCCGCCCGCCACGGCGCCCAGCGGACGAGCCCGTGCAGCGCGCAGTCCCGCTCCGGCTCGGACACGTCGAGCTGGTGCGCCGCGCCCGCGAACTCGTACCGGCCCCGGTCCACCCGGTTCGGCCACGGGATCAGGAGCTGCCCGTACGCGGCCGGGGCGGGCTCGTCCGCGCCGTGCGGCAGGACCACCGGCCGCCCCTCGTGGGTCAGTTCCCGCAGGGCCGCGCCCGCCTCGGTGACGACGGCCTGGTAGGGCCCCGCGCTCAGCGCGTACTGCTCCCCGGTGATCGCTCCGCTCATGCCCTGCCCCCGTGGGGGGCGACCCCCCACACCCCCCGGTTCGCTCCGCTCATGCCCTGCTCCCGTGGGGGGGCGACCCCCCACACCCCCCGGTTCGCTCCGCTCATGCCCTGCTCCCGTGGGGGGGCGACCCCCCACACCCCCCGGTTCGCTCCGCTCATGATGGGGGCGCTACCCAGCGCAAACGCGGTTACGCGGTCTCCGCGAGCGCGTGCAGCGCGGCGGTGAACACGTTCGCCGGGGGCTCGACGAGACCGGCGCCGACCTGGCCCGTGCCGGGCTCGCGTCCCGCGATGCCGGTGTCGATGACGGGCAGGATCCCGGTGCGGACGACGCGCGTCACGTCCACGCCCACCGGGGTGCCGCGGAACGACAGCAGCGGGATCTGCAGCACCGGGTGCTCGGCGAGGGTGATCTCGTACATCCGCTGGGTGGCGGCGAGCGCGTCCGGCACCTCGCCGCCGACGAACCGGACGATCGCGGGCGCGGCGGCCAGCGCGAACCCGCCCATCCCGGCCGTCTCGGTGATCGCCGAGTCGCCGATGTCGGGGTTGGCGTCGGCCGGGCCGTAGCCGCCGAGGTAGAGGCCGTCCGGGACGCCCGCCGGGCCGGTGAACCAGCGGTCGCCCGTCCCGGACACCTGGACGCCGAAGTCGGTCCCGTTCCGCGCCATCGCCACGACCAGGCTGGAGCCCGGCACGTTCCGGGCCGCGTCCGCGCACGCCTTCGCCGCCGCCATGCCCGCGTTCAGGAAGAAGTGGTCGTTGCCCGCCGCGAACTTCAGCGCCTCGGCGGCGCGTGCGCGCGGCACGTCCTCGGCGGCGAGCAGCGCGGGCGCCAGCTCGCGCAGCAGCAGCGACGTCGCCGCGCGGTTCCGGTTGTGCAGCTCGTCGCCCATCTGGAGGGCCTGCGCGGCGACCGCCATCAGGTCGAGCGGGCCGCGCCGCCGGACCGCCGCCCGCAGCGCCGGGCCGAGCACCTCGCCCATCCAGGTCAGCCGCTCGATCACCTCCGGGCCGAACGCCCCGTACCGCAGGACCTTGCCCAGGCCCTCGTTCAGCGAGCAGTAGGCGGTGCCGCCGTGCTCGGCGTCCTCGACCACCAGCATCCACATGGACGGGCTGACGACCCCCGCCATCGGACCCACCGCCGCGTGCCGGTGGCACGGCTCCAGCACGGCCGCGCCGCGCCCGAGCTCGCGCTCCGCGCCGCGCGGCGTCTCGGCGATCCCTTCGAGCAGCATCGCGCCGATCAGCGCGCCGCGCATCGGGCCGGACGCCCGCTCCCACTCCAACGGCGGGCCCGCGTGCAGGAACGTGCCGGTGTCGAGGCCGAGGACGTCCCGCGCCGGGCGGACGTCCACGAGGTGCGGGCGGGCGGTCACCATCCGCTTCACCGCGCGGGCGTTGGCGTCCGCGTGCCGGGGGTCGCCGAGCACGGCGGCGAGCGCGGCCTCCGTCCCGGCGGGCGGCGGCCGCCAGTCGACCCGCTCCACCGGGACGGCCTGCTCGGCGAGGGCGTCCGCGAGCACCCCCACCCCGGCGGTCACCACGGCGGGGTCGCGGGAGAGCAGGCCGCCGAGCCTGTGCCGCTGGTCGGTCATCCGGCCCTCCCCTCCACCGGCGCGCCGTCGAGCAGGGCGAGGGCGTGCCGGGTCGCCTGGGCGTTGGAGGCGAACACGTCCGCGCCCGCCTCGCACAGCGCCGCCGCCTGCCGGTCGCGGCCCTGCGGGTCGGCGGGCGTCCCGCACAGCGACACGACGACGGCCGGCCCGGGACGGTCCGCGACCGCCGCCGCGACCGCCGGGGCGAGCGCGGCGGCCGGGTCGGGCTCGGCACCGTGGCCGAGCACCACGTCCAGCAGCAGGACGGCGCATCCGGGGTCGGCCGCCTCCTCCCGCAGCGCCGTGAGCCGCAGCGACGGGTCGATCATCGGGTGGGCGCGGCCGCGGGTGTAGGCGTCGTCGCCGAAGTCGGTGAACCGGTGGCCGCGGGCCGCGAGGTCCCAGCCGAGGGCGTCCCGGGCGATCGCCTCCGCCTCGTCGCGGAGCGTCCCGCCGACGAACAGACCGCGCAGCGACGATCCCCGCGCGGGCCCCGGGCGCCGGGGCGGGAGCCAGCGCGGCCACTCCGGGACCGTCCGGCCGAGCGCCTTCAGCACCTTCTCCGCCGCGCGGGTCAGGTCGTCCTCGCCGGGGACGGGCAGCGCGAACGACACCGGCGTGTCGAGCCGCCGCGCCGCCTCCCGGATCAGGTCCGCGACCTGCGGCGCGGGCGGCTTGGACACGAGGACGATCAGCTCGGTGCCGGGGTCGGCGTCCAGGGCCGCGAGCGCGGACAGCGCGGACCGCCCGCTCACCTCCGGCGACAGGTCCCGGCCGCCGACGCCGAGGACGTGGCTCACGCCCACGCCGGCCGCGTCGAGCAGGCACATGAGCTGCTGCGCGCCCGTCCCGGACGCGGCGACGACCCCGACCGGGCCGGGGCGCACCGCGTTCGCGAAGCCGAGGCCCGCGCCGCCGATCACCGCCGTCCCGCAGTCCGGGCCCATCACGATCAGGCCGCGCCGCGCCGCCGCCTCCTTCAGCGCGATCTCCTGGGCGAGCGGCACGTTGTCGCTGAAGACCATCACGTTGAGGCCCGCGTCGAGCGCGTCCATGGCCTCGGGGAACACGTGCGGGCCCGGCACCGACACGAGCGCGACGGTCGCGTCCGCGCGCCGCGCCGCCGAGCCGGTCGTCCGGGGCGGCGCCGCCGTGCCGGGGGCGGCGGGGGCGGCGGACGTCTCGCTCAGCAGGCCGTCGAGCGCCTCGCGCACCCCGTCCAGCGCCCCGTCCAGGTCCCCGTCCCGGACCCGGACGGCCACCACCAGGTCGTCGGGGCCCGCGCCGTCCGGGACGTCGAAGCCCATCCGCGCGAACATCTCCCGGTTGAGCCCGGTGCCCATCGCGACCATCGCGGCGGCCACATCCGGCCGCTCGGACAGCGCCCGGCTCACCCGCATCAGCGTCACCGAGTCGTGGTAGCTCCCCCGCCGCACCTCGACCCAGTCGTCGCTCATGCCGCCCTCCGGCGGGGGGCGACGCCCCGCGCCCTCCGGTCCGCTCCGCTCATGCGGTCACCCTGGGGGCGTTCTGCACCACCGCAGGGGAGACGAGGGCGAGGGCGGCGCGGCAGCCCGCGAGGACGCCGTGCGCCAGGTCGGCGCCGGAGGTGTGCCCGACCGCGAGCAGCCGCCGGACGGCCGCCCCCGGCGGCTCGTGCCCGGCGACGCAGCGCAGCACGGCCGCGACCTCCGCGCCCGCGCCGCCCGCCGCCGCGCAGTGCAGCAGCGTCGCGGCGAGCGCGGTCGTGCGGGTGCCCGCGTCCGCGGTGACGGCCGCGCCGAGCCAGTCGGCCAGCCATACGCCCGTTCTGCAATGTCTGACGGCGCCGCCGACCAGGCGCAGCGACACGAGCAGGCCGCACAGGATGTCGTCGCCGCTCGGCGTGAGGCCGGGGCCGAGGCCGACGATCCGCTCCGCCGCCTCCACCGCGCCCGCGAGGTCGCCCGCGGCGCAGCACGCGGCGAGGACGTCCGGGTCGGGGTGGCCGGACAGGCCGCCGCCCGTCATGCCCGCGTCGGCGAACGCGGCCTCCAGCGTCCGGACGCCGTGCCCGAGCGCGGCGGGCTGCAGCACCCCGAGCGCCGGCGCCGGGTCCCACCAGCGGCGGACCCGGACCTGCAGCGGACCGGCCTCCACCCGCCCGTCGCCCACCCACGCCTCGGCGCCCTCCCGGACCGACCGGAACGGCTGCTCGCGGCGCGTCGCGACGACCACCACCGAGTTCGGCAGCCGGTGCGCGTCCGACGCGACGACGGCGAGCACGCGCGGCTCGGGCCCGCCCCGCATCTCCACGTACAGCGCGGAGGGGAACACGGCGATGACCCGCCCGGCCCGGCGCGGCGGGTCGAGCAGCGGACGCAGCGCGAGGCTCGCGGCCCCGGCCGCGGGCGGCCGCCCGCCGCCCGACCTGGCCGGACTCTGGTGCGGGGACGTCCCCCCGCGCGCCCCCGGACGGACCGGAAGCGGGATCGGGTCGCGGACGACGGCAGTCACGGATCCTCCCGAGACCGGTGTCGGCTGCCGTCCGGCGCACGGGCGGCCCGGCCTCTGCGGAGACCGTAGAACGGGCTCCGCACCGGACGTATGGGGAAAGCTGCCAAGGATGGTTGTCATCGTTCGTCTTTGTTGTCAGTGTTGATCAGGAACCGGTAGCGATCACGCCAAAACGGGCGATGTACGCACCAAAAGGCGAGGTGACCCCTGGCATGAGTTACACCACCGCGGACCCGGGCCCACCGGCCCTCAGGCTCGCAAGCACCGGAACACTGACCTACGGCCTCTCGGTCGGGGAGGTCCTCGGCGTCAGCACCCTGAACGGCGCCCGCCTCATCGCCGGCCGGGCCGGGCTGGAGCGCGTCGTCCAGCGGCTCAACGTGATGGAGGTCCCCGACATCCTGTCGTGGGTGAAGCCGAACGAACTGCTCCTGACCACCGGCTACCCCCTCCGCAACACGCCCCAGTCGCTCGACAACCTGGTCGCCGACCTGGACGAGCGCGGGCTCGCGGCCCTCGCCATCAAGCTCGGCCGCTACCTCGACTCGCTCCCCGCCGAGATGATCGCGCAGGCCGACCGCCGCGGCTTCCCCCTGATCCTGCTCCCGAACGACGTCGGCTTCGACGACATCCTGAACCAGGTCCTGACCGACATCCTGAACCGGCAGGCGTCCGTGCTCGCCCGCACCGAGGAGGTGCACCGCGCGCTCGTGCAGATCGTCCTGTGCGGCGGCGGGCTCCAGGAGGTCGTGGACGAGGTCGCGACCCTCCTCGACGTCGCCGTCGTCGTCCTGGACGGCGAGCAGCGCGTCCTCGCGGGCGCGGGCCCGGACGAGCACGTCCAGGCGATGCGCGCGTTCGACGCCGGACGGCACGCCGCGTGCGGCCGGGGCGGCTGCGGCATCATCGGCGCGCACGGCACCGGCGACCACCTGGTCGTCCCCGTGATGGCGGGCGGCTTCGACCACGGCCGGATCATCGCCTTCAGCCCCGGCGGCACGCTGCGCGGCACCGACCTCGGCATCCTGGAGCGGGCCGCGACCGTCGCCGCGCTCGTGGTGACGAAGCAGCAGGCCGTCGCCGCCGTAGAGAGCAAGTACCGCGCCGACTTCCTGCGCGACATCCTCGCCGGGCGGGCGGGCGACGACGACCGGGTCGTCGCGCACTGCGACGGGTTCGGCTGGGACCTCGACCGTCCCGTCATGGTGATCGTCGCCGAGCTGGACGGCCGCCCGCGCGGCGGCGGCCCCGCCGCCGAGCCGGACGCCAAGAACCGCGCGAAGCCGCCCGACCCGGACGCGGCGCGCGGCGGGCGCGGCGCCGAGGAGCGCTCCGCGCAGGAGCGGCTCGCCGCCGCCTGGACGACGGCCGTCCGCCGGCACGACCGGGGCGCGGCCGTCGCGAGCTTCGCGCACGAGGTCGTCGCGGTGGTCGGCGCGGAGGGCGACGACCCCGCCGAGCTGACCGCGGGGCCGGTGCAGGCGATGCTGAAGGAGGCGTCGTCGATCTTCGCCGAGCACCTGCCGGTGCGGCGGACGTTCTCCACCGGCGTCAGCCGGACGGTGACGTCCCCGGCCGCGCTGCCCGAGGCGTACGAGCAGGCCGTGAAGGCCGTGCGGGTCGGGCGGCAGCTCAACGGCACCGGCGCGCGGGCGCACTTCGACCAGCTCGGCGTGTACCGGCTGCTGAGCCTCGTGTCCGACCCGGAGGAGCTGCACGCCTTCGTCCGGGAGACGCTCGGCGACCTCGCCGCCGACGACGAGCCGGAGCTGGTCGACCTGCGCCGCACCCTCCAGGTGCTGCTGGAGACCAACCTCAACGTCGCCGAGACGGCCCGCAGGCTCCACTTCCACTACAACACGCTCCGCTACCGCATCGGGAAGCTGGAACGGATGCTCGGCGCGTTCACCGAGGACGCGCATCTCCGGCTCAACCTCACCCTCGCCCTTCACGTGCTGCGCATGCGCGGTATCTGAGCGTGGCACCGAGGGTAGTGTCACCGTCACGGCGCTCCCAGGGGGGCGCGCCGGGCGCGCCTCCCGCGTCTCACACGGGCCGGTCCTCCCAATCCTGGAGGCGGGCTTTGGCAACAGTCGCCGATGCCCGTCCACCTGGGTAGATCTACCTTGCCCGCAGGCCCGCGCCGGGTGGGGCGGGCCGGGTGAGCAGGGCGGCTGGGCGGGAGGCCCGATGATGATCGGCTGGAGGCTGCACGGCGACGGGCGCACCCCGCCGCCGGGCGAGGTGGTCGGACCGGACGAGCGGCTGTCGTGGCCGCGCACCGCGGGCATCGGCGCGCAGCACGTGGTGGCGATGTTCGGCGCGACCTTCGTGTTCCCGGTCGTGATGGGCCTCGACCCGAACCTGGCGATCATGATGTCCGGGGTCGCGACGCTGCTGTTCCTGCTGATCGTCGGCGGCCGGGTGCCGAGCTACCTCGGCACCAGCGCGTCGTTCGTCGGCGCGGTCGCGGCGATCCGCGCGGCGGGCGGCGACAGCGCCACCGTGACCGGCGCGATCCTCGTCGCGGGCGCGGTGCTCGCGCTCGTCGGCGTGCTGATCCACTTCGCGGGCGGGGAGGTCGTCCACCGGGTGTTCCCGCCGGTCGTGACCGGCGCGGTCGTGATGCTGATCGGCTTCAACCTGGCGCCGGTCGTCGCGAACGTGTACTGGCCGCAGGACCAGTGGGTCGCGCTCGCGACGCTCGGGTTCGCGGTGTTCTGCACGGTGCTGCTGCGCGGCTTCTGGGCCCGGATCGCGGTGCTGCTCGCCCTCGTCTTCGGCTACCTGCTCTCGTGGCTTCTCGACAACACGGCGGGCAAGGTCACTTCCGTGCTGCCGGGGCAGAACCTCCTGGACGCGTCCGGCAAGGCCTGCCACGCCGAGGGCCCGTACTGCGTCGCGACGGCGTTCCCGCACGACCGCGTCAGCGTCGCGGGCGTGAAGGCCGCCGACTGGTTCGGGTTCCCGGGCCTGCACGCGCCCGACTTCAAGACCTCGGCGATCCTGCTGGCGCTGCCCCCGGTGATCGCGCTCATCGCGGAGAACACCGGGCACGTGAAGGCGGTCGCCGCGATGACCGGCGCGGACCTCGACCCGGTCCTCGGCCGCGCCGTCGCCGCGGACGGCGTCGGCACCGCGCTCGCCGCCGCCGTCGGCGGCTCGCCCACCACCACCTACGCCGAGAACATCGGCGTCATGGCCGCCACCCGGATCTACTCGACGGCCGCCTACCTGGTCGCCGCCGGCGTCGCGATCCTGTTCGGGCTGTGCCCGAAGTTCGGCGCGCTCGTCGCGGCGACGCCGGGCGGGGTGCTCGGCGGGATCACCGTCGTCCTGTACGGGATGATCGGGCTGCTCGGCGCGAAGATCTGGATCGAGAACCGGGTCGACTTCGCCGACCCCGTCAACCTCGTCCCGGTCGCGGCCGGGATCGTCCTCGCGATCGGGGACGTCACCCTGAAGATCACCGACGACTTCCCGCTGCAGGGCATCGCGCTCGGCACCATCGCCGTCCTCCTCGGGTACCACGTGCTGAACGCGGTGCGCGGGCCGGACGGCTCGGGCGGCGGCGTGATCGCGCCCGGCGAGCGGGAGATCGGTGGACCGGTCCGCCCCTCGGGCGCGTCCGGGGCCGGCGCGGGCTGACGGGAGGACGCGATGAAGCCGCCGCCGTTCGGGTACCACGCCCCGCGCACCGTGGCCGAGGCGCTCGACGCGCTCGCCGCGGCGCCGTCGGGGAAGGTGCTCGCGGGCGGGCAGAGCCTCGTCCCGCTGCTGAACATGCGGCTGGCCGCGCCGTCCGACCTGGTGGACGTCAACCGGATCGCCGAGCTCGACACGCTGCGCGCCGGGGCCGACGGCGTCCGCGTCGGCGCGCTCGCCCGGCACGCGCGGGTGGAGCGGTCGGCGGAGGCGGCGGCCGCGCAGCCGCTGCTCGGGCAGGCGCTCCGGCACGTCGCGCACCCGGTGATCCGCAACCGGGGCACGGTCGTCGGGAGCCTCGCGCACGCCGACCCGGCCGCCGAGCTGCCCGCCGTGCTGGCCGTCCTCGGCGGGACGGTCGAGGCCGCGTCCGTCCGGGGGAGGCGGACGATCCCGGCGGCGGAGCTGTTCGCCGGGCCGCTCGAGTCCTCGCTCGACCCCGGCGAGCTGGCGGTCTCCGCGTTCTTCCCGGCCCTGCCGCCCCGCACCGGCACCGCGTTCTTCGAGACGGCGCGGCGGCACGGCGACTACGCGCTCGCGGGCGTCGCCGCCGTCGTCACGCTCGACGAGGACCTGCGCGTCTCCGCCGCCCGCGCCGGGTACCTGGGCGTGTCCGCGACGCCGCTCGTCCTGGACCTGGCCGGGGCGGCCGGGCCGGGCGGCGACTGGGCGGCGGCCGCCGCGCACGTCCGCGAGCGCGTCGACCCGGAGGCCGACATCCACGCGGGCGCCGCCTACCGGCGCCACCTGACCGGCGTGCTCACCGAGCGCGCCTGCGCGGCGGCGGCGGACGCCGCGCGGCGGAAGGCGGGGGAGTGATGGAGGAGCGGTTCGAGGTGGAGCTGACCGTCAACGGGGCGCCGCGCACGGCGAGCGTCCCGGCGCGGCGGCTGCTGTCGGACTTCCTCCGGCACGACCTCGGCCTCACCGGCACGCACGTCGGCTGCGAGCACGGCGTCTGCGGGTGCTGCACCGTCCTGCTGGACGGCGACCCGGTGCGCTCGTGCCTGATGCTCGCCGTCACCGCCGCCGGGCACGAGGTCACCACCGTCGAGGGGCTCGCCGCGCCGGACGGGACGCCGTCCCCGGTGCAGCGCGCGTTCCGCGAGTGCCACGGCCTCCAGTGCGGGTTCTGCACGCCGGGGTTCCTCTGCACGGTCACGGCGCTGCTGCGGGAGAACCCGCGGCCGAGCCGGGACCAGGTGCTCGAAGGGATCTCCGGCAACCTGTGCCGCTGCACCGGGTACCAGAACATCGTGGCGTCGGTGCACCGCGCCGCCGACCTGCTCAGCGAGTCGGCCGAACCAGGGGAGTGACCGATGGGGACGCGCGTGTTCGGCGAGCCGGTCCGGCGCCGCGAGGACGGCCGGTTCCTCACCGGCCGGGGCCGCTTCCTCGACGACCTCGGCCGCGGCGCGCTCGCCGCCGCGTTCGTCCGGTCGCCGCACGCGCACGCCCGGATCACCGACGTCGACGTGTCCGGCGCGCTCGACGTCGACGGGCTCGTCGCGATCTACACGTGGGAGGACCTGCCCGGCCGGGTCGGGGACCCGCTGCCGCTGCTCATCCCGCACCCGGCGCTGACGCACGGCCGGACCGGGCACCCGCTGGCGCGGGACGTCGTCCGGCACGTCGGCGAGCCCGTCGCGATGGTCGTCGCCCAGGACCGCTACCTGGCCGAGGACGCCGCCGAGCGCGTCCGCGTCGAGTACGAGCCGCTGCCGCCCGTCGTCGGGATCGAGGCGGCGGCGCGGGCCGAGCACCTCGTCCACGACGACGTGCCGGGCAACGTCGGGGCGGTGCTGGTCCAGGAGACCGGGGACGCGGCCGCCGCGATCGACGCCGCGCCGCACGCGCTGGAGTTCCGGCTGTCGATCGAGCGGAGCGCGTCCACCCCGCTGGAGGGGCGCGGCGTCTACGCGCGGTGGGACGCCGACGACGGGTCGCTGCGCGTGTACTCGTCCACGCAGACGTCGACCAGCGTGCGGGCGGCGATCGCGGCGCGGCTCGGACTGCCGAACGGCAAGGTCGAGGTGGTCGCGCCGGACGTCGGCGGCGGGTTCGGCGTGAAGATCGTCCACCCGTGGCCGGAGGAGGTGCTCGTCCCGTGGGCGGCGCGGCTGCTCGGCCGCGAGCTGAAGTGGACCGAGGACCGCCGCGAGCATTTCGTGTCCGCCGCGCACGAGCGCGGGCAGATACAGGACGTGCGGGTCGGGTTCGACGACGCCGGCCGCGTCCTCGGCCTCGACGTGAAGATCC
This sequence comes from Actinomadura chibensis NBRC 106107, assembly GCF_001552135.1. Classification (GTDB taxonomy): domain Bacteria; phylum Actinomycetota; class Actinomycetes; order Streptosporangiales; family Streptosporangiaceae; genus Spirillospora; species Spirillospora chibensis. The sequence continues at coordinate 307,096 of NZ_BCQP01000004.1, forward strand.
TGCACGACCACGGCGCGTACACCCCGTACGGGATCATCATCCCGATCGTCACGTCCACCCAGCTCCTCGGCCCGTACAAGATCGGCGCGTACCGGGCGGAGGTGACGAGCCTCTACACGAACACGCTGATCGTCACCCCGTACCGGGGCGCGGGACGCCCCCAGGGCGTCTACTGCATGGAGCGGACGATGGACCGCATCGCCCGCCACCTCGGCCTCGACCGCGCCGACGTCCGCGCCGCGAACCTCATCCAGCCCGACGAGTTCCCCTACGACCAGGGCCTCCTCTTCCAGGACGGCCGCCCGCTGATCTACGACTCGGGCGACTACCCGGAGCTGCTCCGCAAGGCCCGCGAGCTGATCGGCTGGGACGGCTTCGCCGCCGAGCGCGCCGCCGCCGCGGCCCGGGGGCGGCGGCTCGGCATCGGCCTCGGCCTGTACGTGGAGGGCACCGGCGTCGGCCCCTACGAGGGCGGGCACGTCGAGATCGATACGGCCGGGCGGGTGCACGTCTCGACCGGGCTGACCTCGCAGGGCCAGGGCCACGAGACGGCGTTCGCGCAGATCGCCGCCGCCGAGCTCGGCGTCCCGCTGGAGGACGTCCACGTCACGACGGGCGACACGCGCCGGTTCGGGTACGCGGTCGGGACGTTCGCGTCCCGCGCCGCCGTGATGAGCGGCAACGCGATCGCGCTGGCCTGCCGGAAGGTGCGGGAGAAGGCGCTGCGGATCGCGGCGGACGCGCTGGAGGCCGACCCGCGCGACCTCGACGTCACCGACGGGGTCGTGCACGTGCGGGGCGACCTGTCGGCGTCCGTCCCGCTGCGGACGGTGGCGGTGCTGTCGAACCCGCTGCGGTACGCGTTCGACGAGGAGGCCGCGGCGGCGACGCAGTTCGCGGTGGGGCGCCCGGCGACCGAGCCGCCCGTCCCGTCCGGGGAGGAGCCCGGCCTGGAGGGACGCGAGTACTACTCGCCCGTCCGGTGCACGTTCGCGTCCGGCGCGCACGCCGCGATCGTGGAGGTCGACCCGGACACGTCGGAGATCGCGATCCTGCGGTACGCGGTCGTCCACGACTGCGGGCGGCTCATCAACCCGATGGTCGTCGAGGGGCAGATCCACGGCGGCGTCGCGCAGGGCGTCGGCGGCGCGCTGTACGAGCGGATGGCCTACGACGAGTCCGGCCAGCTCCTGAACGCGTCGTTCATGGACTTCCTCATGCCGTACGCGACGGAGGTCCCGCGGATCGAGACGGGGCACCTGGAGACGCCGTCGCCGCTGAACCCGCTCGGGATCAAGGGGGCGGGGGAGGCGGGCGTCATCCCGGTGTCGGCGGTGCTCGCGTCGGCGGTGGAGGACGCGGCGGGCGTCCGCGTGGACGCGATGCCGATCTCCCCGGACGACCTCCACACGCTGCGGCTGCGGGCGGCCGCCGACCCGTCGTTCCGCGTCCGCGAGGGCGCCCGGGTGACGTGAGCGCCGGTTGGGAGAGGCTGGCGGGGTCGGCTCGGGTTTGCGGGGGACCTCAACCCCGCCAGCGTGTTGACCCTAGTCAAGGCCGCCGAGGGGGTCCGCGCTAACCGGGATTCCTCCGGGAAGGTCGGCTTTCGGTCGCCCGCCCCGCCGGTTCACCCGTGCGCGGGCGTCTCGGGGGCGTTCCCGCCGAGCGACTTCGGCAGGTAGTTCTGCACGGCGGCCGGACGGAACCCGGCCTGCCTGATCCAGCCGAGGATCATCTCCAGCTCCTGCGCGAGGCCCTTGCGGTAGTGCATGAGGATGATGTCGCCGGGCTTGAACCCCTTGCCGCCGTCGCCGCGCGCGAAGCCGTTGAACCCGACCCCCGGGCCGGACGTCCCGTTGTAGAACTCCGCCGACCAGATCAGGATCGACTTGATGCCGCACTCCTTGGCGACCTGCCGGGTCGTCGGGTTGAAGGCGCCGAACGGCGGCCGGAACACCTCGGGACGCCGCCCGTACTGCTTCGCGATCTCGTCGGAGGCGTCGCAGATCTGCTTCTTCTGCGCCTCCGGGCTGAGCGTCGGCATGTTCGGGTGGCTGACGGTGTGGTTCTCCATGGGCGACCCGGCGTTGCGCATCGCCCAGAAGTACTGCCCCTGCCCCTTGATATACGTCGAGGTCAGGAAGGTCATGATCGGGACCTTCTGCGTGCGCACCAGGTTCACGAACTGCGAGTCGTACTCGTAGCCGTCGTCGATGGTGAGGAAGACGACGCGCTCCTGCGTCTCGATGTGGTCGATGACCGGCGGGAGGCCGTCGCTGGACGGCTTCGGCATCGTCCACGTGCCGGGCTTCGGCGTCGCCCACTGCTGGTCGCCGAGGACGGACGCGAGCCGCGCCCGCGTCGACGGCCCCGAGCTCCCCGCCTGCGCGGTGACGATGGGCCAGCCGCCCGCGACCACGCCGACGAGCGCGGCGGCGAGGATGGTGATCAGGGGCGCTTTCCCGGGCATCGGCCGCGTGCTCCGTTCGGTCGAGGGGTTTCGTTCCGGTCGTTCAGGTTCCGCATCGGTTGACGCGCCGTTCGCGGGGAGGGTTCGCGGGACGGCGCGACTCGCCCGACATATCTGACCATTTCCCGCGCGGAAGCGAGCGCATCTGCCCAATCCTCGGCGTGTACTCGGCAGATGTTGCCGTTCGGCCCCGCCGTGCCGTTCCCTACAGTCGGGACATGCAGCTCACCGGCAGTGCCACCGTCGCCGCGCCGCTCGCCCGAGTCTGGGACGCGCTCCAGGACCCGGCCGTCCTGGCGCGGACGATCCCCGGCTGCCGGTCCCTGGAGGAGACCGGCCCCGGCGCCTACCGCATGACCGTCTCGGCGGGCGTCGCCTCGATCCGCGGGACCTACGCGGGCCGCGTCGAGCTCGCCGACCCCGACCCGCCGCGCTCGTTCGTGCTGCGGGCGTGGGGGCAGGGCGCGCCGGGGACGGTGGACGCGACGGTCCGCGTCCGGCTCACCGGGGACGGCGACGCCGCGACCCGGATCGACTACGACGCCGACGCGGTCGTCGGCGGCATGGTCGGCGGCGTCGGCCAGCGGATGCTCGGCACCGTCGCGAAGCGGACGGCGGGCGAGTTCTTCGCCGCCGTCGAACGCGACATCGCCGCGCCGCCCGAACCCGCCGCCGAACCCGCCGCCGTCCCCGCCGTCTCAGCGGGGGCGGCGGCCGCCCCGGTGTATCCCGGACGCGCCGCGGCCACGCCGGAGCGGGTCGCTCCGGCGTGGCCGATGGCGGTCGCGTTCGGGACGGGCGGCGCCGTCGCGCTCGCGGGCGTGGCGCTCGGCTACCTGCTCGGCCGCCGCGCGCTCAGTTCACCGAGGCTCAGTTCACCGCGACGAGGTCGACGACGAAGATGAGCGTCTCGCCGGGCTTGATCGCCGGGCTCGGGCTGCGGTCGCCGTAGGCGAGGTGCGGCGGGATGACGAGCTTGCGCCGCCCGCCGACCTTCATGCCGACGATGCCCATGTCCCAGCCCTTGATGACGCGGCCGCCGCCGAGCGGGAAGTCGAACGTCGAGCCGCGGTTCCAGGACGCGTCGAACTCCTCGCCGGTCGACCAGGACACGCCGACGTAGTGCATCGAGACGTTCGCGCCCTTGGTGGCCTCGGGCCCGTCGCCCTCGGTGATGTCGGTGATGTCGAGGTACGAGGGGGGCTGTCCCTCGGGGAAGTCGATCTCGGGGCGTTCCAGCGCCATGGACGGGCTCCAGCGTTCGGGTCGGATTGGGAAGTGCTCAGCCTAGCCCCAGCGGCCGCGCACGAAAGTACGCCGGGCGCGTTGGCAGGTTGCGACGGTTCCGCAGGTGGGCGGCGTCCGGTAGACCCGTGTCCATGAGGCTGCGGATCGGGATCGACACGGGCGGGACGTTCACCGACGTCGTGGCGCTGGACGCCGACGGCGCGCTCGTCACCACGAAGACCCCGTCGACGCCCGCCGACCCGGCCGCCGGGTTCGCGGCCGGTGTGACGAAGATCCTGGCCCTTCTCGGCGCCGGGCCGGGCGACGTCGCGGCCCTCTGCCACGGCACGACGGTCGCGACGAACCGGCTGCTTGAGGACCGCGTCGACGACCTCGGGTTCGTCACGACGGAGGGGTTCGGGGCGATGCTGGAGATCGCGCGGCAGAGCGTCCCGGACGGGTACGGCAACAGCTACTTCTGGGTGAAGCCGCCGCGGATCGTCCCGGCGCACCGGGTGCGGGAGGTCGGCGGGCGGCTCGACCACACCGGCGCCGAGCTGCGCCCGTTCGACGAGGACTCGGCGGTCGCGGCGGCGCGCTTCTTCCGGGACGCGGGGATCCGCGCGATCGGGGTCTGCTTCCTGCACTCCTACGCCGACCCGTCGCACGAGCTGGCGATGCGGGACGTCCTCGCCCGCGAGCACCCGGACGCCGCCGTGTCGCTGTCGTGCGAGGTGCTGCGCGAGTACCGCGAGTACGAGCGGTCGGTGACGACGCTGGTGGACGCCGCCGTCAAGCCCGCGATGACCGGCTACCTCGCGCGGATCGCGGAGCGCGCGGCGGCGCGGCCGCTCGTGATGAAGAGCAACGGGGGCGTGCTGTCGGCGGAGGAGGTCGCGCGGCAGCCGATCACGACGGTGCTGTCCGGCCCGGCGGCGGGCGCGCTCGGCGCCGCCCACGTCGCCGCGCGCGGCGGGCGCGGCTCGGTCGTGACGCTGGACGGCGGCGGGACGTCCACCGACGTCGCGGTCGTCCTGGACGGCGAGCCGACCCTCACCACCGAGGGGTCGATCGGCCGCCACCCCGTCAAGATCCCGATGATCGACATCGTGACGGTCGGGGCGGGCGGCGGGTCGGTCGCGTGGCGGTCGCCGGACGGCGCGCTGAAGGTCGGCCCGCGCAGCGCGGGCGCCGACCCCGGCCCGCTCTGCTACGGGCGCGGCGGCACGGAGGCGACGGTGACCGACGCGCACGCCGTCCTCGGCCGCGTCCCGCCGCACCTGCTCGGCGGCGAGGTCCCGCTCGACGTCGCCGCCGCCCGCGCCGGGCTCGCCGCCCTCGCCGACGACCTCGGCTTCACCGTCGAGCGCGCCGCCGCCGGGATCCTGGAGATCTCCGCGTGGAACCAGGCCAACGCGATCCGGCGGATCACGGTGAAGCGGGGCCTGGACGTCCGCGACTACCCGCTCGTCGCGTTCGGCGGGTCCGGGCCGCTGCTGGCGTGCCGCCTGCTCGACGTGCTCGGGCTGCCGGTCGCGCTCGTCCCGGAGAACCCCGGGAACCTGTCGGCGTTCGGGCTGCTCACCGTGGACGTGAAGAACGACTACGTGCGGACGCGCGTCGTCCGCGACGCCGAACTGGACCCGGCCCTGCCCGCCGCGATCTACGCGGAGCTGGAGGCGGAGGCGGCCGAGGCGCTCGCCCGCGAGGGCTTCCCGCCGGACCGGCGGCGCTTCGCCCGCTCCGCCGACCTGCGCTACTACGGCCAGGCGTTCGAGGTGCGGGTCGCGGCCCCGGCGGGCCCGCCGGACGGGGCGTTCCGCGCCGAGGTCGTCCGCCGGTTCCACGACGCGCACGAGGCCCTCTACGGCTACTGCCACCGCGACGACCCGCGCCATCCCGTCGAGTGGGTCAACCTGCGCGTCTCCGGGATCGGCCCGATCGACCGGCCGCGCCTCGCCGAGCGCCCGCCGGGCGACGGCGACCCGTCCCGCGCGCTGACCGGGGCGCGCCGCGTCTACTTCGACGACTGGACGGACACGCCCGTCTACCGCCGCGAGAAGCTCGCCCCCGGCGACGCCGTGACCGGCCCGGCCGTCATCGAGGAGTTCGGCTCGACGCTGCCGCTCCACCCCGGCTTCACCGCCGAACTCGACGGCCACGGCAACCTGGTGGTGACGCGGTGATCGACCCGATCCTGCTGGAGATCGTCGAGGGGACGCTGGCGTCCGTGGAGCGCGAGGTCGAGACGGCCATCGCGCGGACGGCCCGGTCCCCGATGATCCGGGACGCGCACGACTTCCGCGCCGGGATCCACGACCGGCGGCTCCGCAAGCTGACCGGACGGTCCTACTCCGCGCTCGTCCAGCCGATCGCCCGCGACTTCCCGCTGGAGGAGATGCGCCCCGGCGACGTGTTCTTCCACAACGACGTGTACCTGTCGGAGGGCGGCATCGGGCACCTGCCCGACCTGTGCGTCACCGTCCCGGTGTTCCACGGCGGGGAGGTCGTCGCGTTCGTGCAGGCGTTCGGGCACCACGACGACATCGGCGGCGCCGTCCCGGGGTCGATGCCGAGCCACGCCCGCAGCGCGTTCGAGGAGGGCCTGATGGTCCCGCCGATCAAGCTGTGGGACGCGGGCGTGCCGAACCGCGCCGCGCTGACGATCATGACGCGCAACTCGCGGATGCCCGACTCGCTCGCCGGGGACCTGGACGCCGAGTGCTCCGCCTGCCTGATGGGCGCCCGCCGCCTCGGCGAGCTGTTCGCCCGCTACGGCCGCGCCGACGTGGAGGCGTGCTTCGACGCGATCATCGACCGGACGACCGCGACGTTCCGCCGCGAGCTGCTCGCCAAGATCCCGGACGGCGTGTTCGTCTGGGAGGACTACGCCGAGCACGACGGCGTCGACCCGCCCCGCCTGCACGCGCAGCGGATCACGCTGACCGTCGACAAGGCGGCGGACGTCCCGCTCGTCATCGACTTCAGCGGCACGTCCCCGCAGGCCAAGGGCCCTATCAACCACGCGGGCGACTACGCGGACGGGGTGTTCCTGAAGAAGTGGCTGGCGCCCGTCCTGCGCAACCTCGCCGACACGCCCGAGCGGGCCGCCGAGCTGGACGTGAACGAGGGCGTCGTGCCGCTCATCGAGATGCGGTTCCCGGCGAAGGGCACGCTGCTCACGCCGGTCTTCCCGGCGCCGACGAACGCGCGGACGTTCGTGATCCTGCGGCTGCTCGGCGTCCTCGCGGGCGTCCTCGCCAAGGCCACCGGCGGGCGGATGCCCGCCGACCAGGAGACGATCCGCTACACCGGCGTCTACGGCGAGGACGACCGCGGCCCCTACCTGATGCGCGAGGTGCTCGGCGGCGGCTCCGGCGGGCGCTACTACGCCGACGGCGAGGACACGATCCACGTCGTCCCCGACTCCCGCAACATCCCCGCCGAGTTCGCCGAGGCGCGCTGGCCGTTCGTCGTGGAGCGCCTCGGCCTCGCCGTCGACTCGGGCGGGCCGGGGGAGTTCCGGGGCGGGCTCGGCTACGACAAGCACATCCGGATGCTCCGCGACGCGCACTACATGTCGATCGCCGACCGGTCGATCCTGTCGTGCTGGGGCGTCAACGGCGGCCGGGCCGGGCGGCCGTTCCGCGTCGACATCGACGGCGAGGAGATGGACGGCCTGGTCGACGACCAGCCCGTCCGCGCCGGTCAGGTGATCCGGATCCGGACGACCGGGGGAGGCGGCTGGGGCGACCCCCTGAACCGCGACCCGGCGCGGGTGGCGGACGACGTCCGCGACGGGAAGGTGTCGGCCGCGGGCGCCCGCGACGACTACGGCGTCGTCCTGGCGCCCGACGGGCGCGTGGACGGCGACGCGACGGCGGCCCTCCGCGCCCGGCTGCGGGCCGAGCGCGGCCCCGCCCCCTTCTTCGACCGGGGCCCCGGCTACCCGAGGCTGTCCGGCGGGGCCGCGTCGGCCGACGTCGACGTCATCGCGCCCGTCGATGTCATCGCGCCCGCCGATGGATCGTGACGAGGGCGTCCCTGCCGTACCGCGTCGACTCGGTGAGCGTCCACGCGCTCCTGTCGGGCGTCTCCGTCCAGAGCGTGCGGCCGTGGCCGAGGATCACGGGGAACCACATGAGGTGGATCTCGTCGACCAGGTCGAGCGCGAGCAGCCCTTGGACGAGCCGGATGCTGCCCGCCACGGAGATCTCGCCGTCCACGTCCCGCTTGAGGCGGGCGACCTCCTCGGCCAGGTCGCCGGAGAGCACCGACGTGTTGTTCCACTCGGGGTCCTTGAGCGTGCGGGAGACGACGTACTTCGGCATCCCGTTGTACTTGTCGGCGAGTTCGCCCTCGTACTGCGGCCACGCGGCGGCGAACCCCTCGTAGGTGACGCGGCCCAGCAGCAGCGCGGCCGACCCGAGCGCCTCGTCGGTCTTGAACTGCTCGCCCTCCGGGCCCCGGTCGAAGTCGAAGCTCCAGTTCGGGTACTTGAAGTCCTCGCCGCCGGGGGACTGGACGACGCCGTCCAGCGAGATGAACTCGGTCACGACGACGCGCCCCATGTCAGGCCCCCTTCGCGAAGGCGGCCAGCACGGGCGCGAGGGCCGACGCGGTGGTGCCGTGGTTCTCGCCCGGGATCGCCTTCAGCGTCGCGGTCGGCAGGTGGTCGGCCACCGCCTTCGCCCCGGCGGCGAGGGCGGGCCAGGTGTCCTCGCCGTGGAGCACGAGGACGGGCACGCCGACCTTGTCCCAGCGGTCGGCGCGCAGCGGCCTGCCGGACATGGCGTCCCCGACGTTGCGCCCGTCGTAGGCGATCGTCGGGGCGACCGCCTCCAGCGCGGGCCAGAAGTCGGAGCCGCGCATCCCCTGGACGGCCTCCTCGGGCATCATCGCGGCGGCGGTCATGAACAGCGCCACCGCGTCGCCGGGACGTCCCTCGGCCACGGCCGCGTCGAGCCGCTCGACGTAGTCGGCCGGGAGCGGCGGGCGGGCGTCGTCCACGACGGCGGGCGGCTCGAACAGCGCGAGCCGCCCGACCGGGACCCCGGCCTGCGCCGCGTTGAGCGCGAGGAACCCGCCGGACGACCAGCCGAACACCGTCGCGGGGCGGCCGCCGCCCGCGCCCTCGATGATCGCGGCGAGGTCCTCGAACTCGCGCTCGACGGCGTAGGGCGCGGTGTCGCCGCTCCCGCCGCGCCCCCGCCGGTCGTAGTTGATCACGCGGAAGTCGCCCGCCAGCAGCTCGGCGGTCCGCGCGTTCTCCGGGGTCGTGGCGCGGTGGGCGGTCGCGCCGTCGACGATGACGATTGGGTCGCCGTCGCCCCACGCCGTGTAGGCGATGGTCGTGCCGTCGGCGGAGGCGACGGTGCCCTCGGTGGAGGTGGCAGTGCCCTCGGACATCGGGTCGTCCCTTTCTGATGTGGGGTTTCGCCGCGTGGTCGGCGCGGCGTGCCCCACCCTAGAAACGCTCGTCGTCCTGGAGCTTGTACAGAAGCGACATCGGCTCTTCGGCGTTCGCGCCGCGCTGGAGGGACGTCGCCGTCCGCCCGATGAACCGCTTCAGCGACCTCGCCATGTGCGGCTGGTCGTAGTAGCCGAGCCGGTGCACCACGTCCAGGGCCGGGACGCCCTCCGCCAGCAGCACGGCGGCGTGCCGCGCCCGGTCGATCTGCCGGATCGCGCCCTGGGTCAGGCCGGTCGCGGTGACGACGCGCCGCTGCACCGACCGGGACCCGACCCTGGCGACGCCTCCCCACACGACCTCGTCCACGAGCGGGTCGCGGGTCAGCGCGCCCGCGCGCACGAGGCGTCCGACGAAGTCCTCGGCCGTGTCGAAGGTCGGGACCTCCCACTCCTCGCCGAGCATCGCGAAGCGGCGCGCGTCGGCGTGCGGGCTCTCCACCATGCCGTCGACCAGCCGCGCGAGGGGCAGGTGCGGCATCGACGCGCCGTGCGCGAACGTGATCCCGAACGACTCGGACTCGCCGCCGAGCGGGGCGGTCGACGCGGTCGTCTCCGGCCCCCGGACGGCGGCGTGCGCGGCGCCGTCGGCGGTCCAGAAGACGAACTCCCAGTTCGACGTCGCGACCGAGGTCAGGCTGCCGGTGCCGGTGGCGCGGCCGCGCCAGACCCGCGCGACGTACGGCGAGTCGGACGCGCGGTGCTCGCTCTCGATCGGCATTTCGGTACCTCCCCCCGGTGCCCGGTCTCCCGATGCTATCCAGCAGGCCGGACGCCCCTCAGGGGCTCGAGCCGGGGGTGTCCCGCAGGGGCGTCGTGCGGAAGCGGTCCGGGCCGAGGCGCGCGCCGTCCACGTGGAGGTCCGCGCGGGCGCGGGTGCCGTCCGCGGCGAAGAACGCGGTCTCGCGGGCGGACCAGCGGTCCCAGGCGTCCGCGTACTCCGGGCCGTCGCGGTCGGCGGCGCGGGCCCGGCGCAGGCCGAGCGGCGCGTCGATCCAGATCCGGAACGCGGCGGGCGACCCCGCCCACGCGGCCCCGACGCCCTCGACGAGCAGGACCGGCGCGGCCGGGACCTCCTCCGCCGGGCCGTAGGCGTCGCGGCGCCAGTCGTAGCGGCGCAGCGCGCCGGGCCGGCCCGCCCGGACCGGGTCCAGGACGGCGCGCCGCAGCGGCTCCCACCAGGTCAGCGGGTCGGCGTCCCACGGGACGCGGAAGTCGTCCGACCGCACCACCGGCGCGCCGACCAGGACCCCGGCGAGCCGGTCGGCGAACGTCGACTTGCCCGCGCCGCTCGGGCCGTCCACCGCGACCAGGCGGGACGGGCCGCAGGACGGCGGCAGCGCGAGCAGCCGCGCGGCGAGCGCGGGGAAGGTCGTCGCGGGGCGCTTCGGCGCGGCGTCCGGCACGGACGGCATACTTCCAGGTGCCGCACCCCCGAAGGAGGACGCCCTTGCCCGGACCGCTCGACGGCGTCGTGGTCGTCGACCTCAGCCGCGTCGTCGCGGGACCGCAGGCCACGATGACGCTCGCCGACCTCGGCGCCCGGGTGATCAAGGTCGAGCACCCGGACGGCGGCGACGAGACGCGCGGCTGGGGCCCGCCGTTCGCGGGCGACGCGCGGGTCAGCACCTACTACCTGTCGGTCAACCGGAACAAGGAGTCGATCGCCCTCGACCTGAAGTCCGACGGCGGGCGCGACGTGCTCGCCCGGCTCGTCCGGCACGCGGACGTGCTGGTGGAGAACTTCCGGCCGGGCGTCCTCGACCGGCTCGGCTTCCCGGTGGAGCGGCTGCACGGGCTCAACCCGCGGCTCGTCGTGCTGTCCATCACCGGGTTCGGGCACGACGGCCCGGACGGCGGGCGCCCCGGCTACGACGCGATCATGCAGGGCGAGGCGGGCGTCATGAGCGTGACCGGGCCGCCCGGCACGCCGAGCAAGGTCGGGCTGTCGATCGCCGACGTGCTCGCGGCGGGCAACGGCGTCGCCGGGGTCCTCGCCGCGCTCTACGAGCGGACCCGGACCGGGCGCGGCGCGGTCGTGCGCACCTCGCTGCTGGCGTCGGTCGTCGGCGCCCACATGTTCCAGGGGACGCGCTGGACGGTCGCGCGCGAGGTCCCCGAGTCGGCGGGCAACGACCACCCGTCGCTCGCCCCGTACGGGACGTTCCGCTGCGCGGACGGCCAACTCCAGATCGGGGTCGCCAACCAAGGGCTGTGGCGCAAATTCGCGCCGCTCGTCGGCCTCGACCCCGGCGACCCGCGCTACGCGACCGTCCCGGACCGGACGGCCAGGCGCGCCGAGCTGACCGCCGACATCGAGCGCGCCCTCGCCGGCGGCGACCGCGACGCCTGGCTCGCGCGGTTCGCCGAGGCGGGCGTCCCGGCCGGGGCGATCCGGACGATCGACGAGGTGTACGAGTCGCCGCAGACGCGCTCGCAGGGCCTCGTCGTCGAGGTCGACCATCCGCAACTCGGCAGCATCGAGCTGCCGGGACCGCCGCTGCGGTTCGACGGCGCGCCGCCGCGCCGGCACACCGCGCCGCCGCTGCTCGGCGAGCACACCGACGCCGTCCTGGCCTGGCTGCGCGAACGGGAGCTGGACGGACAAGACCCGCACGAACGGGAGAGGGGCGAATGATGGACCTGCTCGGCACCCCCGGGGGCGCGGCCGGCGGCCCGGTGCGCGTCGCCGGCCGCGAGCTGCCGCGCGACGAGCTGTTCGACCGGGCGGCGGCCGTCGCCGCCGAGATCCGCGGCGCGGACGCCGTCGCCGTGCACGCCGCGGCGTCGCTGGAGACGGTCGTCGCGGTCGTCGGCGGGGTGCTCGCGGGCGTGCCCGTCGTGCCCGTCCCGCCGGACTCCGGGCCCGCCGAGCGCGCCCACATCCTCGGCGACTCCGGCGCGAGCCTGCTGCTCGCCGCCTCCGGCGCCGAGCGGGCCGAGGGCGAACCGCCGCTGGTCCCGGTCGACGGGCTGCCGCGCGGCGGCGGCGCGGCGGCGGCCGGCGTCCCCGCCGACGCGACCGCGCTGATCCTCTACACGAGCGGGACGACCGGCGCCCCGAAGGGCGTGCTGATCTCGCGGAGCGCGATCGCCGCCGGGCTGGACGGGCTCGCGGGCGCCTGGGCGTGGACGCCCGACGACGTCCTCGTCCACGGGCTGCCGCTGTTCCACGTGCACGGGCTCGTCCTCGGCGTGCTCGGGGCGCTGCGCGTCGGGTCGCGGCTCGTCCACACCGGGCGGCCGCGGCCCGAGCTGTACGCGGCGGCGGCCGAGCGCGACGGCGGCAGCCTGTTCTTCGGCGTCCCGACGGTCTGGTCGCGGACGGCGGCGGACCCGTCCGCCGCGCGCGCCCTGCGCGGCGCCCGGCTGCTCGTCTCGGGCAGCGCGCCGCTCCCGGTCCCCGTGTTCGAGCGGCTCGCGGAGCTGACCGGGCACCGCCCGGTCGAGCGCTACGGGATGACCGAGACCCTCATCACGGTCAGCGCGCGCGCTGACGGCGACCGGCGTCCCGGATACGTCGGCACGCCGCTGCCCGGCGTGGAGACCCGGCTCGCCGCCGAGGACGGCTCCCCGGTCCCGCACGACGGCGAGACGCCCGGCGAGCTGCACGTCCGCGCGCCGCTGCTGTTCAAGGGGTACCTGAACCGGCCGGAGGCGACCGAGGAGTCGTTCACCGCCGACGGCTGGTTCCGCACCGGCGACATCGCCGCCGTCGGCCCGGACGGCTGGCACCGCATCGTCGGCCGCGCGTCCACCGACCTGATCAAGAGCGGCGGCTACCGCATCGGCGCGGGCGAGATCGAGAACGCGCTGCTGGCGCATCCGGGCGTGCGGGAGGCGGCCGTCGTCGGCACCCCGCACGACGACCTCGGCGAGCAGGTCACCGCGTACGTGGTGGCGGACGGCGTCGCGGCGGGCGAGCTGACCGACTTCGTCGCCGGACGGCTGTCGGTCCACAAGCGCCCGCGCGTGGTCCACCTGGTCGAGGCGCTGCCGCGCAACGCGATGGGCAAGGTCGTGAAGACCCGCCTGACCGAGATCACGCCCTAGGGGAGGAGCTCCGCCAGCACCGGGCGGACCAGGTCGCGGGCGTCCGACTCCGGCGGGGGCGGGCCGTCGGCGCCCACCGAGTAGTAGCGCAGGAACCCCTGCTGGAAGCACGCGCCCATGAGCAGGGCCGCCACCGCCCGCGTGTCCGCGGCGGCGGCGACGCGCCCGAGGCCGCGCTCGGCGTCCAGGTAGCGGACCAGCGCGGCGACCGGCTCGTGCGGGCCCGCGTCGTACCTGCGCAGCGCCTCCCGCGACGCCGCCATCAGCCGGGGCTGCGCCGCCATCGACGCCATCATCGGGAAGCTCTGCTGGTAGAAGTACACGCCGCCGAGCACGACCGCCACGAGGTTCGCCTCCACGGTGCCCTCGCCCGGGACGCCCTTGGACACGAACGCGGGCATCCGCTCGCGCAGGACGCGCAGCATCAGCTCCTCCTTGTCGCGGAAGTGCTTGTAGAGCAGGGCTTCGGAGTAGCCCGCGGCCTTCGCGATCTCCTTGGTGGTGGCGCGGGCGACGCCGTGCCGCCGCATGATGTCGGCCGCCGCGTCGAGGATCCGCTCCCGCGCGCTCAATGGACCGCCCCCTTGACAGGTGAGTGAACGCTTACCACCCTAGAGGTTAGTAAGTATTCACTCACCCCCTTCCGGAAGGGAAGGCACCGATGAAGTTGACGATCTTCGGCGCGAGCGGGCGGACCGGCGTGCACGCCGTCCGGCGGGCGCTGGCCGCCGGGCACGAGGTGACCGCCGTCGTCCGCGACACGGCCGCGCTGCCCGCCGACCTGTGGGACGGCGCGAGCCGCGGCCCCGCCGCCGTCCAGGCCGACGTCATGGACCCGGCCGCGATCGAGGGGGCGGTCAAGGGCCGCGACGCCGTCATCACCGCGATCGGCTCCCGCGAGGGCCGCCGCCCGACCACCGTGTGCGCGGACAGCACCCGCGCCATCCTCGCCGCCATGCGCGCCACCGGCGCGGAGCGGTTCCTGCTGACGAGCGCCGCCGGGCTGCACGCCGGGCCGGGCGACGACCCGCTCACCCGGTACGTCGCGAAGCCGCTCGTCCTGCAGCGGATCCTCAGGCACGCGTTCGCCGACATGCGCGCCGCCGAGGACGCCGTCCGCGCCTCCGGGCTGGCCTGGACGATCGTCCGCCCGCCGCGGCTCACCGACGGGGCGGGGAAGGGCCGCTACCGCAGCGCCGTCGACCGCAACGTCCGCGGCGGCCTGTCCATCGCGCGGGCCGACCTCGCCGTCGCGCTGATCGACCTCGCCGCCGACCCGGACTCCGCCGGGCACGTCGTCAGCGTCGCGGGCTGAGCCGCCCGGACCATGGGGACGGGCCGCATGACACCTGTCACGCCGATCCGCTGACAGCCGCCCCTACCGGACTCCCGCGCGGCTCGCGAGGATGGGGGGCATGAGAGGTGCCAGGACATGACGGTCGCGACGACGGCCGACCTCGAAGAGCGCGCCGCCCGGCGGCTGGAGCGCTACCGGCGGGTGACGTACCGGTCGTTCCTGCTCGCCGCGCTCGGGTTCGTCGCGCCGAGCCTGGTCGGGCTGGAGTTCGCCTACCGGGACGGGAACCTCGCCGCGCCGCTCGTCCCGGTCGGGCTCGCCGGGCTCGGGCTGCTCGGCTGGTGCTACGCGCGGCTCGTCCGGGCGGGCCTCGGCGGCGGCGCGTCCCGGCGCGACCTCGTCCTCAGCGGCGCCGTCGCGGCCGCGATGAGCCTGCTGCTCCTCGCGCACCCGCTGTTCAGCGTCGTCCCGGTGTTCTGGCTGTCGGCGGTGGTGCTGTCCCCGATGAGCCGGCGGCGGATCGCCGTCCTGTGCGTCGCCACCGGGACGGTCTGCGGCGCGGTCGCCGCCGTCGCCTCCGGCCGCCTCTACCCGGACGGGAACGCCCCCTGGTACGCGATCCTGCCGCTCACGACCGTCGTGTACACCGGGGTCTGCGGGATCGTGGCGTTCGTCAACCGGTACCAGCGCCGCATGTGGGACCTGCACCAGGAGACCCACGACGCCCGCGACGCCCTCGCCCGCCTCGCCGTCACCGAGGAGCGGCTCCGGTTCTCCCGCGACCTGCACGACCTCCTCGGCCACAGCCTGTCGCTGATCGCGGTGAAGAGCGAGCTGGCGATGCGGCTCGCGGCCGCCGACCCGGAGCGGGCGGGCGCGGAGATGGCCGACGTGCGGCGCGCCGCCCGGGAGGCGCTCCGGGAGGTGCGGGCCGCCGTCCACGGGTACCGCGCCGTCGAGCTGGACGCCGAGCTGGCGGGCGTCCGCGCCGTGCTGGACGCCGCCGGGATCCGCTGCGCGGTCGAGGGCCTCGGCGGGGCTGGGGACGCGGACGGCCCCGCCGCCGAGCTGCCGTCCGAGGTCCGCGCGGCGCTGGCCTGGGTGGTCCGGGAGGGCGCCACCAACGTGATCAAGCACAGCGAGGCGCGGCGGTGCGCCGTGCGGCTCACCTCGTGCGGCGGGTCCGTGGCGCTGGAGATGCGCAACGACGGCGTCCGCGCCGGGGACGGCCCGCCGGGCTCGGGCCTCACCGGGCTGGCCGAGCGGCTCGCCGTGCTCGGCGGCGAGGTCAGCGCGGGCCCGGACGGCCGCGACGGGTTCCTCCTGCGCGCCGTCGTCCCGCTCCCCGGACCGGACGGCGGCGCCGTCCCCGCGGAGCGCGCGCCCGAGGCCGCCGCCGGGAGGCCCGCGTGATCCGCGTCCTGCTGGCCGACGACGAGCACCTCATCCGGGGCGCCGTCGCCGCCCTGCTCGGCCTCGAACCCGACCTGGAGGTCGTCGCCGAGGTCGGACGCGGGGACGAGGTCGCCGCCGCCGTCGCCGCCCGCGACCCGGACGTCGCCGTCCTCGACATCGAGAT
The DNA here is from genome assembly GCF_001552135.1 of Actinomadura chibensis NBRC 106107. Taxonomy (GTDB): domain Bacteria; phylum Actinomycetota; class Actinomycetes; order Streptosporangiales; family Streptosporangiaceae; genus Spirillospora; species Spirillospora chibensis. Next base: position 323,191 of record NZ_BCQP01000004.1, read on the forward strand.
GCCGGGCGCGGACGGCCTCGCCGTCGCCGAGGGCCTCGCCGCGTCCGGGGCGCGCTGCGCGGTCTGCATCCTGACCAGCTTCGGCCGTCCCGGCTACCTGCGCCGCGCGATGGCCGCCGGGGTCCGCGGCTTCGTCGCGAAGGACGCCCCGACGCAGGAGCTCGCCGCCGCGATCCGCAAGGTCCACGGCGGCGGCCGCTACCTGGACGCCGACCTCGCCGCGGGCGCGATGGCCGCAGGCGACAACCCGCTCTCCGAGCGCGAGCGCGAGATCCTGCGGCTCACCGGGACGGGCACCGAGACGGCCCGCATCGCCGCCCTGCTGCACCTGTCGGAGGGGACCGTCCGCAACTACCTGTCCACCGCCATGGCCAAGCTCGGCGCGCCGACCCGCGTCGCCGCCGCCCGCGCCGCCCACGACATGGGCTGGATCTGACCCCGCCGCTACTCTGGTCGGCGTGGGTGAGCCTCTCGTAGCGCGCATGCAGGGATTCGGCGAGACGATCTTCGCGGAGATGTCCGCGCTGGCGGTCTCGACGGGATCGATCAATCTCGGCCAGGGATTCCCCGACTCCGAGGGCCCGGCGGCCATGCTCGACGCGGCGGTCGAGGCGATCCGGTCCGGCCTGAACCAGTACCCGCCCGGCCCCGGACTGCCGGAACTGCGGGAGGCGGTGGCGGCGCAGCGGCTCGACCGGTACGGGCTGTCCTACGACCCGGCCGCCGAGGTGTTCGTGACCGTCGGCGCGACCGAGGGGATCGCCGCCGCGGTGCTGGCGCTCGCCGGGCCCGGCGACGAGGTCGTCGTGTTCGAGCCCTACTACGACTCCTACGCCGCCGTGATCGCGCTCGCCGGGGCGCGGCGCCGGGCGGTCACGCTCCGCCCGGTGGACGGGCGCTTCACCTTCGACCCCGCCGAGCTGCGCGCCGCCGTCGGGCCGAGCACAAGGGCGATCCTGGTGAACTCGCCGCACAACCCGTCCGGGACGGTGTTCACCCGCGCCGAGCTGGAGGTCATCGCGGACGTCTGCCGCGAGCACGACCTCGTCGCGATCACCGACGAGGTGTACGAGTACCTGACGTTCGACGACGCCGAGCACGTCCCGCTCGCGACGCTCGACGGGATGCGCGAGCGGACGGTGGCGGTGTCGTCCGCGGGCAAGACGTTCTCCGCCACCGGCTGGAAGACGGGCTGGGTGACCGCGCCCGCGCCGTACGTGCGGGCCGTCCAGACGGTGAAGCAGTTCCTCACCTTCACGGCCAGCGCGCCCTACCAGCGGGCCGCCGCGTACGCGCTCGGCAACGAGGTCCCGTGGGTCGAGGAGCTGCGCAAGGGGCTGCAGGGCAAGCGCGACCGGCTGATCGCCGGGCTGGAGGCGGCCGGGTTCGTCACCTACCGGCCGCAGGGGACGTATTTCGTGCAGGCCGACATCCGGCCGCTGGGCTTCACCGACGGCATGGAGCTGGCCCGCGCGCTGCCGGCGAAGGCGGGCGTCGTCGCCGTCCCCACGCAGGTGTTCTACGACGACGCGGAGGCGGGGGCGCACTTCGTCCGCTTCGCGTTCTGCAAGAAGGACGAGGTGATCGACGAGGCCGTCGAGCGCCTCGCCCGGCTGCGCTGACCCGCACGCCGGTAGGGATGACGAGAGCGGTTGAGGAGCGTGCCGTGCCGGATCCGATCGAAGTCCGCAAGGTCCCCATCGAGAGCGTGACCGACGCGTCCGGGCTCGCCCGGCTGATCGACGACGGCGTCCTGGACGCCGACCGGGTCCTCGCCGTGGTCGGCAAGACCGAGGGCAACGGCGGCGTGAACGACTACACCCGGCTGCTGGCCGACCGCGCGTTCCGCGAGGTGCTGGTCGCGAAGGGGACCCGGACGCCCGAGGAGGTGGCGCGCGTCCCGCTGGTGTGGTCGGGCGGCACCGACGGCGTCCTCAGCCCGCACGCCACCGTGTTCGCCACCGTCGACCCGGCGTCCGCGCCGCGCTCGGACGAGCCGCGCCTGTCGGTCGGCGTCGCGATGAGCGAGGTGATCCGGCCCGAGGACATCGGCCGTCCCGCGATGGTGGAGACGGTCGCGGCGGGCGTCCGCGACGCGATGAAGGCCGCGGGCATCGACGACCCGGCGGACGTCCACTACGTGCAGACGAAGACGCCGCTGCTCACCCTCGACACCATCAACGACGCCAAGTCGCGCGGCCACGGCGTCGTCACCGAGGACACCCTCAAGTCCATGGACATCTCCAACTCCACGACCGCGCTCGGCATCGCCGTCGCGCTCGGGGAGATCGAGCCGCCGTCGGCGGAGCAGATCCACACGGACCTGTCGCTGTACTCGTCGGTCGCGTCGTGCTCGTCCGGCGTGGAACTCGACCGGGCGCAGATCGTGGTGGTCGGCAACGTGCGCGGCATCGGCGGCCGGTACCGCGCCGGGCACGGCGTGATGCGGGACGCGCTCGACGCCGACGGGATCTGGGACGCGGTCAGGTCGGCGGGCGTCGCCCTCCCGGACCGCCCGCACCCGTCCGACCTCGGCGACCGGCTCGTCAACGTGTTCATCAAGTGCGAGGCCGACCCGGGCGGCTCGGTCCGGGGCCGCCGCAACATCATGCTGGACGACTCCGACGTGCACTGGCACCGGCAGATCAAGGCGTGCGTCGGCGGCGTCGCGGCGTCCGTGACCGGCGACCCGGCCGTGTTCGTGTCGGTCGCGGCCGTGCACCAGGGGCCGTCCGGCGGCGGCACCGTCGCGGCGATCGCCGACCTCGGCTGACCCGCGCGCACGGATAGTATCCGAATAGTCGCCCACCGTGCTCGCCGGAGGATATAGCCTTCCTGGCGTGTCCGGACTGACGATTCCCGAACCGCAGTTCCCCGGCGACGACGGAAGCGCCGACCCGCGGCTGTGCGAGGCGCTCGCCGGGTACGCCGCCGGGCGCGTCGGCGCGCACACGGTGCTGCGGCGGCTGGGGAACGCGCGGCTGCTCGTGCCCGTCGTCGCCGTCCTCACCGAGTCCGAGGAGGCGCCGGGCGGGCTCCGGCGCGAGAAGTCGAGCGACATGGCGGTGCCGACCCTGACGGGCGACGACGGCCGGCGCGGCGTCCTCGGGTTCACCTGCGTGGAGACCATGCGGGCGTGGCGCGCGGACGCCCGGCCGGTCGCGGTCCGCGCCGGGGACGCCTGCCGCGCCGCCCTGGACGAGGGCGCCGACGCCCTGGTCGTGGACGTCGCGGGGCCCGTCCCGTTCGCCGTGGACGGGCTGCGGCTGCACCTGCTCGCCGAGGGCCGTCCCGTCCCGCCCCCGCACGAGGACCCGGACGTCCTCGCCGCCGTCGACGCCGCGTTCGGCTCCGACCAGGCGGTGAGCGGCGTCCGCGTCACCGAGGGCACCTCGACCGAGCTGGCCGTCCGGTTCGCGGTGGCGCCGGGGCACGACGAGCGCCGCACCGTGCAGCGGGTGTCCGACCGGCTCGCCGAGCTGCTGCGCGGCCACGTCGTCGGCGGCGTCGAACTCAGCGTCGTCCGGCGCGGCTGAGGCCCGCTCGCGGCCCGGCCTGCGGGAGGCCGGTCAGCGCCAGGTCAGCGCCAGGTCAGCGCCAGGTCGTCGGGAGGCCGTGCGCGGGGCCCTCGGCGAGGATCACCAGTCCGCCGTCCGGCCACAGCCGCAGGGTCAGGACGTGCGCCGCGTCGAGCCGGGACGCGTCCGGCCCCTCGAACGACAGGTGCGCGAACGGCGCGCCGGCGGTCGCCGCCGCCCCCGCGCGCTCCAGGCAGGCTTGCATGCGGGCGGACTCGTCCGCCGACAGGTACGCCTGCATCGTCGAGTGCCAGACGACCGTCGCCACGCCGTCGCGGGGCGCGACGCCGTGCAGGAACTCGGCGGCGCCCGCCCGCACGACCGTCGCCGGGACCCGCGCCGCCACCTCGAACGCCGCGCGCAGCCGCGCGACCCGCGCCGCCTGGTCGGGCCAGACGTAGGACAGGAGCCGCCGCCGCGCCTCCGGCGACGCCGGGTCCAGGGGGCTGAGGTCGCAGCCGAGCCGCTCGGCGATCGCGAGCCGCGCGTCGACCCGGGGGAGCCCGCGCCACGCGTCCGCCAGCACGACCGCCGACTCCGGCCCGTACGCGCCGCTCTCGTGCAGGAACCGGAAGTGGTCGGCGCGCAGGTTGAGGCCCGCGCTGGCGCCGATCTCCAGCAGCCTGATCGGCAGGCCGGTGGCGGCGGCGACCGCGAGGAGCCCGCCGACCAGCGGGGCGGCGCGTCCGACCTCGTTGGTCTGCGGCGGGTCGGCGAGCCCGGCCCGGACCTCCGCGGCGTGCTCGGCCAGCGCCGCGCGGAAGGCGGGCCAGGCCGACAGCGGATCCTTCGCGCCGCCCGCCGTCGGGTAGTGCGCGGCCAGCTCGGGCGCCCGCCCCTCCAGGACGAGGCGGTGCACCGTCCCGAGCATCCCGAGGACGAACCCGGAGCCCGTCCGGTCGCCGAGCACGTCCGCGACCGCCGTGCCCGGGTCGTCGGCCGCCCGGCCGAGCAGCTCCGCGTACATCGGCGAACCCAGCTCGGCGCACGCCTCCGCCTGCGCGAGCAGCGCCCTTCGCAGCGCCTCCGTCATCGCGCCACCTCCCCCTGCGAGGTTCTCAGATGGTGGACGCCGTCACGGGCGCCCGGTGGGACTCAATAGGATCGAGGGCATGCTGCGCTGGTTGACCGCTGGTGAGTCCCACGGCCCGGCCCTCACCGCGATCGTGGAGGGGCTCCCGGCCGGCGTGCGCGTGACCTCGGCGGACATCGCCGAGGAGCTGCGCCGCCGGCGGCTCGGGCACGGGCGGGGCGCCCGGATGAAGTTCGAGCGGGACGAGGTCACGATCGTCGGCGGCGTCCGCCACGGGACGACGCTCGGCGGCCCGGTCGCGATCGAGGTCGGCAACACCGAGTGGCCGAAGTGGGAGACGGTCATGGCGGCCGACCCCGTCGACGCCGCCGTCCTGGAGGCGCAGGCGCGCAACGCGCCGCTGTCGCAGCCGCGGCCCGGCCACGCCGACCTCGTCGGCATGCAGAAGTACGGGTTCGACGACGCGCGGCCGGTGCTGGAGCGGGCGAGCGCGCGGGAGACCGCCGCGCGGGTCGCGCTCGGCACGGTCGCGAAGGCGTTCCTCAAGCAGGCGCTCGGCGTGGACGTCCTCAGCCACGTGATCGCGCTCGGCGAGGTCGAGGCGCCCGCCGAGGCGCTGCCCGGGCCCGGCGACCTCGCGCTTGTGGACGAGAGCCCGGTGCGCTGCTTCGACGCCGAGGCGTCCGAGCGGATGGTCGCGCACGTCGACGAGATGAAGCGGGCGGGCGACACGCTCGGCGGCGTCGTGGAGGTCCTCGCCTACGGGCTGCCGCCCGGCCTCGGCAGCCACGTCCACTGGGACCGGCGGCTCGACGCCCGGCTCGCCGGGGCGCTGATGGGCATCCAGGCGATCAAGGGCGTGGAGCTCGGCGACGGGTTCACCACCGCGCGGCGCCCCGGGTCCCGCGCGCACGACGAGATCGACGCCACCCCGGACGGCGTCCGCCGCCGCACGAACCGCGCGGGCGGCGTCGAGGGCGGCATGACGACCGGCGAGCCGCTGCGCGTCCGCGCCGCGATGAAGCCGATCTCGACGGTGCCGCGGCGGCTCGACACCATCGACGTGAAGACCGGCGAGCCCGCGAAGGCGATCAACCAGCGCAGCGACGTCACCGCCGTGCCCGCCGCCGGGGTGGTCGCGGAGGCGATGGTCGCGCTCGTCCTCGCCGACGCGGCGCTGGAGAAGTTCGGCGGCGACTCCGCCGAGGAGACCGCCCGCAACCTGCGGGGATACCTGTCCTCGCTGACCATCAAGTGAGCTGACGACCAACTGGACGGGACGCGCTGACCCATGCGACCGAAGGCAGTGATCATCGGGCCGCCCGGCTCGGGCAAGACCACGATCGGCGGCGCGCTCGCGGACCGGCTCGGCGTCCCGCTGCGCGACACCGACGCCGACGTCGAGCGGGCCGCGGGCAAGCCGATCGGCGAGATCTTCATCGACGACGGCGAGGAGCGGTTCCGCGAGCTTGAGGCCGCCGCCGTCGCGGCGGCCCTCGCCGAGCACGCGGGCGTCGTCGCGCTCGGCGGCGGCGCGGTCCTCGCGGCGCGGACGCGGGAGCTGCTCGCCGGGCACACCGTCGTGTACCTGAAGGTCGGGCTGTCGGAGGCGATCAAGCGGGTGGGGCTCGCGTCGGCGCGGCCGCTGCTCGTGCTGAACCCGCGCAGCCAGATGCGCAAGCTGCTGGCCGAGCGCCTCCCGATCTACGAGCGGCTCGGCACGGTCGAGGTCGACACCGACGGGCGCGAGCCCGCCGAGATCGTCGAGGAGATCGCGAAGGCCCTGGAGGGCACGGCGTGACCCGGTCGCGGGTCCACGTGGGCGGCCCCGAGCCGTACGACGTCGTGATCGGGACGGGCGTCCTCGGCGAGCTGCCCGGCATGGTCGGCGACCGCGCGCGGGCCGTCGCGGTCGTCCACGCCGAGGGGCTGCCGCAGATCGCGCACCCCGTCTGCCGGGTGCTCGAACAGGCCGGGTACGCCGTGCACGCGCTGCCCGTCCCGGACGGCGAGGCGGCGAAGGAGGTCGGCGTCCTCGCCGGGCTGTGGTCGTCGTTCGCCCGGCACGGCATGACGAGGACGGACGTGGTCGTCGGCGTCGGCGGCGGCGCCACCACCGACCTCGCCGGGTTCGCGGCGGCGTCGTGGCTGCGCGGGGTGCGGGCGGTGCTCGTCCCGACGACGCTGCTCGGCATGGTCGACGCGGCGGTCGGCGGCAAGACCGGGATCAACGTCCCGGAGGGCAAGAACCTCGTCGGCGCGTTCCACCCGCCGGGGGGCGTCCTGTGCGACCTCGCGACGCTGATGACGATGCCGCGCGAGGACTACGTCAGCGGCCTCGCGGAGATCGTCAAGGCCGGGTTCATCGCCGACCCGGCCATCCTCGACCTGGTCGAGGACGACCCGAGGGGCGCCGCGTCCCCGGACGGCCCGCACACCCGCGAGCTGGTCGAACGCGCCATCAAGGTCAAGGCGGACGTGGTGTCGGCAGACCTGAAGGAGAGCGGGCTCCGGGAGATCCTGAACTACGGGCACACGCTCGCGCACGCCATCGAGAAGGCCGAGGACTACCGGTTCCGGCACGGCCACGCCGTCGCCATCGGCATGGTGTACGCCGCCGAGCTGGCCCGCCTCGCCGGACGGCTGCCCGCCGACGTCGTCCGGCGGCACCGCGACATCCTCTCCTCCGTCGGCCTGCCCGTCTCCTACGCCGCCGACTGGGCGGGCCTGCGCGCCACGATGACCGTCGACAAGAAGGCGCGCGGCACGACGCTGCGCTTCGTCGTCCTCGACGGCGTCGCCAAGCCCGGCCGCCTGGAAGGGCCGGACGAGGAGCTCCTTGCGGCGGCTTACAGGGAGGTCTCCAGATGACGCGTGTGTTCGTGCTGAACGGGCCCAATCTGCGGCGGCTCGGGATCCGCGAGCCGGACAAGTACGGGACGACGACCTTCGACGAGCTGGCCGCGCTGTGCCGGGACGCGGGCCGCCGCCTCGACCTGAGCGTCGAGGTCAGGCAGACCGACGACGAGGCCGAGATGCTGCGCTGGGTGCACGAGGCCGCAGACGGGCGCATCCCGGTCGTGCTGAACCCGGCCGCCTTCACCCACTACTCCTACGCGCTGCGCGACGCGCTCGCCCAGCTCACCGCCCCGCTGGTGGAGGTGCACATCACGAACCCGGCGGCGCGCGAGGAGTTCCGGCACACCTCCGTCGTCGCGGGCGTCGCGACCGGGACGATCGCCGGGTTCGGGACCATGTCCTACGTCCTCGCCCTGCAGGCCGTCGCGGAGCTGACCGCCGAGAACGCCGCGTCCCAGCCGTCCTAGCGCGCTCTAGGTCTCCTCGGCGGCGCGCCGCGCCATCTCCTTGAGCTCGGCGACGACGTCGTCCAGCGGGGCGACGTCGCGGTGGGCGCGGCACAGGATCGTCGCGCCCTCGACGGCGGCGACGATCAGCCGGGCGAGGCGGGCGGCGCGGTCGTCGGGGACGCCCGCGTTGCCGAGCCCGGTGGCGAGCGTGTCCTCCCAGCGCCCGAACGCTGCCGCCGCGGCGGCGGCGAGCTGCGGCGCGTCGTCGTGGCACTCGACGGTGACGGCGACGACGGGGCAGCCCGCGCGGAACCCGCTCTTGATCAGCACCTGCCGCCACCAGCCGACGAACGCGTCCACGGCGGACGCGGCGTCGCCGCCCTCGGTGGCCGCGAGGATGCCCGCGTTGAGGAAGTCGCCCGCGTACCGGACGGCCTCCTCCGCGAGCTGCGCCTTGCCGTCCGGGAAGTGGTGGTAGATCGACCCGCGCGGCGCGCCGCTGTGCGCGATGACGTCGCGGAACCCGGTGCCGCTGTAGCCGCGCTCGCGGAACAGGTAGGCGGCGCTGCGGACCATGCGTTCCCGGCTGTCCCTGCCCATGGCCCCGATTATGACATTCATCATATGGTCTGCGCGTTGCCCATGACGGACGTCATAGCGATCGCCCGATATGACGGACGTCATGCCGAGGCCGCCGGGGCGCCGTGCGCTACCCGCGAGTAGGGTCGGGGCGGGCACGGACGAAGGAGACCCTCGTGATCGACCTCCAGCGCGACGGAGACGTGTACGTCCTGCGGTTCGACGCGGGCGAGAACCGCTTCGGGCCGGACTTCCTCGGCGCCGTCGAGGACGCGCTCGACACCGTCGCGAAGAACGGCGGCCCCGGCGCGCTCGTCACCGCCGGGACCGGCAAGTTCTACTCCAACGGCCTCGACCTGGACTGGCTCGGCGGCCACCGGGACGAGTTCGAGCCCTACCTGAGCCGTGTCCACGCCCTGTACGCGCGGCTCCTGACGCTGCCGATGCCGACGGTCGCGGCGGTCAACGGGCACGCGTTCGCGGGCGGCGCGATGCTCGTCCTCGCCCACGACTTCGCCGTCATGCGGACGGACCGGGGCTACTTCTGCCTGCCCGAGGTCGACCTCGGGATGAGCTTCACGCCGGGGATGAGCGCGCTGATCAGGGCCCGGCTGCCGGCCGCCACGGCGCACGAGGCGATGATCACGGGGCGCCGGTACACGGCGGAGGAGGCGCGGGCGGCGGGGATCGTCCAGCGGACCGCCGCCGAGGACGGCGTGCTCCCGGCCGCCGTGGAACTGGCCGCGTCCCTCGCCGCGAAGAACGGGGCGGTCGTCGGCGAGATCCGCACCGGCATGTACGGCCCGGCCCTCGCCGCCCTGAACGGCCCCCCGCTCGGCTGACCCGCTCGGCTGACCCTGCCGCGCGGCGGCGGGGGCCGCGTAGGTTACCGTCGGCTGGAATCGGATTCGGTTAGGGAGGGACGCCGATGCGCATCGGGATGGCGCTCAGCTACTCCGGCGGTTTCAAGGAGACCGTCGAGGAGCTGGCCGACTACGAGAAGGCCGGGCTCGACATCGTCTACGTCGCGGAGGCCTACAGCTTCGACGCGGTGAGCCAGCTCGGCTACATCGCCGCCAAGACCGAGCGTGTCGAGATCGCGTCCGGGATCCTGAACATCTACTCGCGGACGCCGACCGCGATGGCGCAGACCGCCGCCGGGCTCGACTACGTCTCGGACGGCCGGTTCACGCTCGGCATCGGCGCGTCCGGGCCGCAGGTCATCGAGGGCTTCCACGGCGTCCCCTACACCGCGCCGCTCGGCCGAACCCGCGAGATCATCGAGATCTGCCGCAAGGTGTGGCGGCGCGAGCGCCTCGAACACGACGGCAAGCACTACAAGCTGCCGCTGCCCGCCGGGGAGGGCACCGGCCTCGGCAAGGCGCTGAAGATCATCAACCATCCGGTCCGCCCGGACATCCCGATCATGGTCGCCGCGATCGGCCCGAAGAACGTCGAGCTGACCGCCGAGATCGCCGACGCCTGGGAGCCGATCTTCTACCTCCCGGAGAAGGCCGCCGACGTCTGGGGCGCCTCCCTCGCCGCGGGCCGCGCGAAGCGCGACCCGGCGCTCGGCGAGCTGGACGTCGTCGGCCAGGCCACGCTCGCGATCGGCGACGACGTCCAGGGCTTCCTGGAGTTCGGACGCCCCATGGCCGCGCTCTACATCGGCGGCATGGGCGCCAAGGGCAAGAACTTCTACAACGACCTCGCCCGCCGGTACGGCTTCGAGAAGGAGGCGGAGGAGATCCAGGACCTCTACCTCGACGGCAAGAAGGACGAGGCCGCCGCCAAGGTCCCGTACGAGCTGCTGGAGAAGATGTCGCTGATCGGTCCGGAGGGGCACGTCCGGGAGCGGCTCGCCGCGATGCGCGAGTCCGGCGTGACGACGCTCAACGTGACCCCGGTCGCGGGCGACCACAAGAGCCGCCTCGCCCTGATCGAGAAGGTCAAGGAGATGGCCGCCGACGCCTGACCGGGTGGACGCGCCTGACCGCGGCGGGGCGGGGCCGCGCCCGCCCTCCCCGCCGCGCGGACGATGATCTAAAGTCCTCGGCATGGGGGAGACGCACCTCGCGCGGCGCCGCCGGCTGGCCGCGCTCGCCGCCGAGCGGGGCGCCGGCGCGCTGCTCGTGACCAGGCTCGTCAACGTCCGCTACCTGACCGGGCTCGCCAGCTCGCGGGCGGCGCTGCTCGTTCCGGCCGACGGCGAGGCCGTCCTCGCCACCGACGCGCGCTACGCCGGGACGGCCGAGCGGGTCTGCCCCGACGTGCCGCTCGTCGTCGACCGGCACGTCGCCGAGGTGCTGACCGCGCGGGCCGCCGAGCGGGGCCTCGGCCCGCTCGGCTTCGAGGCCCACGACCTCACCGTCGAGCGGCACACCGCGCTGACCGGGCACGCCGACATCCCGCTCGTCCCGCTCGGGCACCTCGTCGAGGAGCTCCGCCGCGTCAAGGACGAGGCGGAGATCGGGCTGCTGCGCGAGGCGTGCGCCGTCACCGACCGCGCGTTCGAGGCCGTCCTGCCGGAGATCCGCGCCGGGGTCACCGAGCGGGCCGTCGCGATCGCGCTGGAGCGCGCGATGGTGGACTTCGGCGCCGAGGGGCCCGCGTTCGAGTCGATCGTCGCGTCCGGGCCGAACGGCGCCGTCCCGCACCACCGCCCCGGCGGCCGCGAGTTGGAGCCCGGCGACCTCGTCACCATGGACTTCGGCGCCCGGTACGGCGGCTACCACGCCGACATGACCCGCACGGTCGCGATCGGCGAGCTGGCCGGATGGCAGCGCGAGGTGTACGACCTCGTCCTGCGGGCGCAGCTCGCCGGGATCGCCGCCGCCGTCCCCGGCGCGGAGACGAAGGCCGTCGACGCCGCCGCCCGCGACGTGGTCGCGGACGCCGGGCACGGCGACGAGTTCACCCACGGGCTCGGGCACGGCGTCGGCCTGGAGATCCACGAGGCTCCGCTCCTCGGGTACGACGGGACCGGTAAGCTGATGGACCGGGTTCCGATCACCGCGGAGCCGGGGGTCTACCTCCCGGGCCGGGGCGGGGTCCGCATCGAGGACACGATCGTCGTCCGCGCGGACGGTCCGGAGCTCCTCACCACGACCACCAAGGATCTGCTCGTCCTCTAGGCGCGCGGGTCCGCGACCGGGAGAACAGCGCAGTGGCGACGACGAACGACCTGAAGAACGGCATGACGCTGAACCTGGACGGCCAGCTGTGGACCGTCCTGGAGTTCCAGCACGTCAAGCCCGGCAAGGGCGGCGCGTTCGTCCGCACCAAGCTCAAGAACGTCCTGTCCGGCAAGGTCGTCGACAAGACCTTCAACGCCGGCACCAAGGTCGACGTGGCCAGCGTGGACAAGCGGGAGATGCAGTACCTCTACCGCGAGGGCGAGGACTTCGTCTTCATGGACACCGAGACCTACGACCAGCCGCACATCCCCGCGACCGTCGTCGGCGACGCGGCGAACTACCTGCTGCCCGAGCAGAACGCCACGATCGCGTTCAACAACGAGAACCCGCTCTACATCGAGCTGCCCGCGGCCGTCGTCCTGGAGATCACGCAGACCGAGCCGGGGCTGCAGGGCGACCGCTCCACCGGCGGCAGCAAGCCCGCGACGCTGGAGACCGGCGCGCAGATCCAGGTGCCGCTGTTCATCACCACCGGCGAGAAGGTCAAGGTCGACACTCGCTCCGGTGAGTACCTCGGCCGCGGCTGATGGCCGCGCGGACCAAGGCACGCAAACTCGCGCTCGACATCCTGTTCGCCGCCGAGCTGCGGGAGGAGGAGCCGTCCGCGGTGCTCGCCGCGCGGGGCCGCCCGAACCAGGACGAGCTCGCCGAGTACCCGCACGCGGTCCGGCTGATCGAGGGCGTCCAGGAGCACCGCGACCGCATCGACGCGCTGATCGCCGAGTACGCGACCGGCTGGACGCTGGAGCGGATGCCCGCCGTCGACCGCAACGTCCTGCGCATGGGCGCCTACGAGCTGCTCTGGGTGGACGACGTCCCCGACGCCGTCGCGATCAGCGAGGCGGTCGGCCTCGCGACCGAGCTGTCCACCGACGAGTCCCCCCGGTTCGTCAACGGCCTGCTGTCGCGCCTCCAGCGGCTCAAGCCGTCCCTCACGCTGTGAGGGCGGCGGTCCGGTAACGGCGCGGTCCGGTAACGGCGCCGTCGCCCGCGGCCCGGCCGGGCGGCGCGGGCGGCTAGGCTGGGCCGGGATGAGCGACGTCAGGGGAGTGGCCGTGACCGGCCGGCAGCAGAAACGGGCGCGCGGCGGCAGCCGGGTGCGGAGCGCCGTGCTGTGGGACGCCCTGCGCACCGTCCTCGACCGGATCGCCCCCGAGGACGGGCCCGGCGAGGTCGTCGACGTCGGCGGGGGCACCGGCGGGTTCGCCGTCCCGCTCGCCGAGCTCGGCCACCGGGTCACCGTCGTGGACGCCAACCCCGACGCGCTCGCCGCGCTGGAGCGCCGCGCCGCCGAGTCCGGGGTGCGGGTCCGCGCGGTGCAGGGCGACGCCGTCGACCTCCCCGACCTGCTCGGCCCGGACGCCGCCGACCTCGTGCTGTGCCACAGCGTCCTTGAGTACGTCGACGACCCGGCCGCCGCGATGGCCGCGCTGACCTCGACCGTCCGTCCGGGCGGGTCGGTCAGCGTGCTGGTCGCCGGGCAGGTCGCCGCCGTGCTGCACCGCGCCCTCGCCGGGCACTTCGACGACGCCCGCCGGGTGCTGGCCGACCCGGCCGGGCGCTGGGGCGACGGCGACCGGATGCCCCGCCGCTTCACCCGGGAGACGCTGTCGGAGCTGGTGCGCGGCGCGGGCCTGCGGGTCGCCGAGCTGCACGGCGTGCGCATCTTCGCCGACCTCGTGCCGAGCGGCATGCTGGACGGCGACGCGGGCTCGGCCGAGGCGCTGATCGCGCTGGAGTCGGCCGCCGCCGTCCACCCGGTCCTGCGTGACCTCGCCACCCAGCTCCACCTCGTGGCGGACAAGCCAGCAGAATGACGCCGTGAGCCGCAAGCAGCAGCTTCACCGGCCGGGGCCGCAGCCGGGCCCGCCCGCCGACGACACCGGCTGCCACATCCTGCACGTCGACATGGACGCGTTCTTCGTCAGCGTCGAGCTGCTGGAGCGTCCGGAGCTGCGCGGGCGCCCCGTCATCGTCGGCGGGGCTGGGCCGCGCGGGGTGGTGTCGGCGGCGTCCTACGAGGCGCGGACGTTCGGCGTCCACTCGGCGATGCCGATGACGCGGGCGCGGCGGCTCTGCCCGCGGGCGGTCGTGCTGCCGGTGAGCCACGGCAAGTACGCGCGCGTCTCCGCCGCCGTGTTCGAGCTCTTCCGTTCGGTGACGCCACTGGTCGAGGGCCTGTCGCTGGACGAGGCGTTCCTCGACGTCGCGGGCGCCGGGCGGCGGCTCGGCCGCCCCGCCGAGATCGCCCGGCTGATCCGCGAGCAGGTCCGCGACCAGCAGGGCATCACCTGCTCGGTCGGGGTCGCCAGCACCAAGTTCGTCGCGAAGCTTGCGTCCACGCGGTGCAAGCCCGACGGGCTGCTCGTCGTCCCGGCGGACGGCGTCGTCGGGTTCCTGCACCCGCTGCCCGTCGCGGCGCTGTGGGGCGTCGGGGAGCGGACGGAGCAGGCGCTCACCCGCCTCGGCCTGCGGACGGTCGGCCAGCTCGCCGAGGTCCCGCTCGCCACCCTCCAGCGGGAGCTGGGCAACGCGCTCGGCGCGCACCTGCACGAGCTGGCGTGGGGGCGCGACCCGCGCGAGGTCGTCCCGCACACCCCGGACAAGAGCATCGGCGCCGAGGAGACCTTCGACACCGACGTCGACGACCCGGAGGTCATCCGCCGGGAGCTGCTGCGGCTGTCGGAGAAGGTCGGCGCGCGGCTGCGCGCCGGCGGGAACGCGGGACGCACGGTCAGCGTCAAACTGCGGATGGCCAGCTTCAAGACGATCACCCGCGCGCGGACCCTCGCCGAGCCCACCGATCTCGCCCGTGTGATCTATGTCACAGCCCGTGAGCTCTATGAGGGCGCCGGGCTGGAACGGGTACGACTGAGGTTGGTCGGGGTGCGGGTCGAGAACCTCCGCCCCGCCGGCGAGGCCCCCCGTCAGCTCACCTTCGACGAGCCCGAACACGGCTGGCGTGAGGCCGAGCGAGCCATGGACCAGGTCGCGCACCGGTTCGGCAGCGGCGCGGTCCGCCCCGCCGCGCTGGTCCGGCGCGCGGAGCCCGGTGACGGACGTGACGGCAGGGACGGGACGCGATGAAAGATGGCTGTGGGGTGACCGGCGCGGGGCCCTCGACGGGCCGTTCGCTTTCGTACGCTCGACAGTGCTCGTATTCTGGGCATATCACCGTTGACGTTCGCGTCCTGCATCGGAGACCCCGTCGCGGGGCTGTCGTTGGGAGGTGCCGTGCCGCTCTCTGAGCACGAGCAGCGCATGCTCGAACAGATCGAATCGGCCTTGTACGCCGAGGATCCGAAGTTCGCTCACGCGGTCCGCTCGACGAACCCGCAGGTCCACTACAAGCGGCGGATCGTCAAGGCGGCCTTCGGCTTCGTGGTCGGCGTCGGCGCCCTGATGGCCGGTCTCGTGATCAACCAGGGGTCCGTCACCATCGCGGTCAGCGTGACCGGCTTCCTGCTCATGGTCGTCTGCTGCGTCTGGGCGCTGACGAGCTGGAAGCGGATGACCGGAATCGGCACCGAGCCCGCCGCCCGGGGCGGCGGAGGCGGCGGCGGGCGGTCGGCGAGACCGGCCAAGGCCGGATTCATGGAGCGCATGGAAGAGCGCTGGCGCCGCCGCACCGAAGGCGACTGACGAAAGCCCCCTGGCCGCGCCGCCGGTGGACGTCCGGTAGCGGCGACAGGGGCACGGTTCTCTCCCGTCCCGGCCGTACGCGGGTTCCCCGCGGGGCCGGGACGAACTCTTTCCCGGGGCCGCGCGCTACCGGCGGCGGAGCCGGGCGGGCAGGTCGTTGAGGCGGGCGGTGACGTCCAGCGCGCGGTCGGCGGCCGTCCGCAGCGCCGTCCCGGTCTGCTTCATCGTGGACGGCGGCAGCAGCCGGGCCCGCCAGCGGGCGCGGCGGCCGACGGACGCGGCGAACGCCTCGCGGACCGTCCGGACGTCCGCGCGCAGCCGCTCCGCCGGCTCGGCGGACCGCGACAGCGAGTACCGGGCCAGTTCCTCGGCGCGGGCGATGCGGGTGAGGGCCTGCGCGCCCGCCTCGTCCAGTTCCAGCAGCTCGCCGAGCCGCCGCGCGGTGGCGCGCGGCGAGTCGCTCGCCCGCCATTCGAGCCCGTGGTCGAGCGCGTCGGCGCGCATCTCCCGCCACGCCGCGTGCGCGGCGCCCGCCGGGTCGTGCCCCGCCGCCGGGGCGGGCGCCCTCGGCCGCGGCTTCGGCGGCGGCGCCAGCGCGGCCCAGCGGCGGCGGCGCGTGAACATCCGCAGCGCCATCGGGACGGCGAGCAGCAGCAGGACCAGCACCCCGCCCGCGACCCACGGCGCCGCCGTGAACCCGCCGTTCCCGCCGTCCCGCCCGGCGGCGGCCTCCTCGCCGCCCTCGTCGTTGCGGTGCCGCGCGGACGGCGACGGCGCGGGGGAGTCGGTGTCGGTCGGGGACGAGGTGTCCGGCGTCTCGGCGGTGCTGCTCTCCGACCCGCCGCCGACGCTGACCGCCGGAAGGCTGTAGCCGGGCGCGACGGCGGTGCCCTGCCCGGCCGCGCCCGCCGGGGTCGGCTCGAACCGCACCCATCCGGAGCCCTCGAAGTACAGCTCGGGCCAGGCGTGCGCGTCCCGCGACCGGACGACCCACTCGCCCGGCCGGACCTCGCTGCCCGGTGTGTAGCCCATCGCGACCCGGGACGGGATGCCGAGGATCCGCGCCATCAGCGCCATCGACGCGGCGAACTGCTCGCAGTAGCCGCGCTTGCTGTGCAGCAGGAAGTCGGCGAGGTCGCCGCCGCGCTGCGGCGCGGGCGCGTTCAGGTCGTAGCTGAACCCGCCGGTCTGGGTGAACCAGCGCTGCAGCCGCACCGCCTGCGCCAGCGCCGACGACGACCCGGCGGTGATCTGCTGCGCGAGCTGCCTCACCTGCGGCGGGACATTGCGCGGCACCGCCGTGTAGTGCGCGACGACCTCGGTCGGGTAGGTGCCGGCGGCGGCGAGCTGCGCGGCCGTCGGCCGCGCCCGCAGGCTGCGCACGGTGTAGTCGCGCCCGCCCGCGGAGTCGCGCAGCGAGTACAGCATCAGCGACGGGCCGTGCACCCGCCAGTCGCCCTTGACCGACACGCGGGACGGCGCGTACGGCACCGGCAGGAACGTCATGTCCTTCACCGCGGACCGCACGTGCACCCTGGTCGTCACCTCGCGGACGGACGCGACCGACAGCCCCGGCGGGGCGGGCAGGTCCCGGCCGTCGAGCCGGTCCTTGGCGCTGCTCTGCAGCGGGCTGTAGGTCCACCGGTCGCCGTCGAACTTGTCGAGGGCGTAGAGGCGCAGGTAGTCGGGGCCGTCCGGGTCGTCGGTCTTGTAGGTGAGGACGATGGAGTCGTCCAGCCGGGTCAGCTCCCGCTTCAGGCTGACCAGCGGGTCGGGCGTCGTGACCGTCTGCGTGCCGCCGCCCGCGCCGCCGCCCATGCCGAGCATCCCGCGCGGCTGGAGCCCCGGCACGGCCGCGGGGACGAGCACCGCCACGGCGACCGCGCCGACCGCGATCCGGCGCCCGGACGCGGCGAGCGCCGCCGCGTCCGGCCGGACGGACGGCTCCTCCGGCGGCACCGCGCCCGCGAGGGGCACCTCCCGCTGGCGCTGGTAGGAGGTGACCATCCGCCCCCAGCCGCCGACCTGCTCGCGGGAGTCGGCCATCAGCAGGCCGAGGAAGCCGAGCGCGCCCGCGCCGAACGCCAGCCAGTTGACGCCGTCCTCGCGGACCGCGGCGGGCACGCTGTACATGGCGAGTAGCGGCAGGCCGGCGGGCGCGGCGCGGCGCAGCCGCACCGCGAGCAGGTCGACCAGCACGGCGACCAGCCCGACCCCGGCCGCGACCAAGAGCTCGATGCCGGGCAGCAGCGGGACGGGCGCGGCGTACCGGTTCGCCGCCAGCCAGCCGTTCTCGCCGAGGTCGACGAGGTGCCGCACCGACGCGGGCGAGGGCAGCACGAACCACGACTCGGCCGGCGCGTACGCGAGGTTCAGGTAGAGCAGCAGCCCGACCAGCCCGAACAGCAGGTTGACCGGCGCGGGGAGCCGCAGCCGCCGGGCCAGCAGCCCGGCGCCGCCGACCGCGAGCACCGAGCCGAACCCGGCCCAGAACCAGCCGCTGCGCTCGAACAGCGGGTAGAGGCCGAGGGAGCCGGCGAGCGTCGCGAGGCCCGCCATCACCGTGATCCGGAGTCTCATGCGCCGCCCTTGACGAAGTCCTCGCCGGTCCGTCCGGCCCGTCCCCACGCCCCGGCCAGCTCCGCCGCCGTCCGGACCGTCACCACCCGCCAGCCGCCCGCGCGCAGCAGCCCCGCCGCCGACGCCGCGGCCGGCTCCGCGGCCGGTTCGCCGCCGGTCGCGGCGGCCCGCGCGCTCTGCCCTTCGACGAGGACGGCGACGCACGTCCCGGCGCCGCGCCGCGTCGCCGCGACCGCCCGCGCCTCCTCCCGCGACAGCGCGCCGAACACCGCGACGACCAGCCCGTCGCCCTCGCGCGCCCCGCCCGCCCCGCCGCGCAGCGCGGCGATGCCCGCCGACAGCGACCGCGACGGCGACCGGCGCGCCACCGCGAGGGCGTCCAGCAGCAAGCCCTCGAACGCGCCCTCCGACGCGGTGGCCGGGAGCGTCTCGCCCATGTCGGTGACGTAGCGCAGGTTCATCCCCGTCCGGACGAGGTGCACCCCGACCGACGCGGTCGCCGACACCGCCTGCTCGAACGACCCGCCGGGCCCGTCGCCCCAGTGCGCGCTGCGGCGGGTGTCGAGGAACAGCGTGCCGCTGCTCTGGAAGTGCTGCTCCTCCCGCCGGACCATCAGCTCGCCGTGCCGCGCCGTGGACCGCCAGTGGACGCGGCGCAGGTCGTCGCCGTGCCGGTACTCGCGCGGGGTCACGTCGTCCTCGCCCGCGGCGGACACGGCGCGGGCGATGCTGTCGCCGCCGCCCGTCCACGCGCCGGACAGCCGCCCGGCCGGGAGCGCGACGATCGCGGGCGTCACCGTCAGCGTGTCGGACAGGCTGAACGACCGGACCAGCTCCACCATCCCGAACGGGTCGGCGAGCCGGACGGTCAGCGGCCCGACGCGGTAGCGCCCGCGCACGTCGGAGCGGATGCGGTAGCCGAGCTCACGCCTGCCGTGCGGCTCGATCCGGTCGAGCACGAACCGGGCCCGCCCGCCGAGCGCGTAGGGCACCCGGTCCTCCACCATGAGCAGCCCGCTCGGCAGCCGGGACACGTTCTCCAGCCGCAGGTCGACGCGGGACTCGCGGCCGACCGGCAGCCGCGCCGGGTCCAGCCGCCGCGCGCAGGCCAGCCGGTACCGCGTCCGCGACACCGCGAGCGTGCACAGCAGCGGCAGCACCAGCACCAGCACGCCCGCGCGCAGCAGGTCGCGCTCGCCGAGGACGAACGCGCACACGATCGCGGTCGCACCCGCCGCGACGAAGGACCGGCCGCGGGTGGTGAGACCGCCCAGCGCTCGTCTCAACGCTCACTTCCCAGGGGACGGAACCGGCAGACGTTTCACGAGGTCGGCCACGACCTGCTCGGGGCGGCGCCGGTCGACCTGCGCCTCCGCGGTCGGCAGCAGCCGGTGCGCGAGGACGGGGACGGCGAGGTCCTGCACGTCGTCGGGGACGACGTAGTCGCGGTCGTCGAGCGCCGCGTACGCCCGCGCGGCGCGCACGAGGTGCAGCGTCGCCCGCGGCGACGCGCCGAGCCGCAGCTCCGGGTGCCCGCGGGTGGCGCCGACCAGGTCGATGGCGTACTGCCGCACGGCCTGCGAGACGTGCTGCCCGCGGACGACCTCGATCAGGTCGCGGACGTCGGAGGCGTGTGCCACCGGGCTGAGCCGGTCGAGCGGGGACGCCTGCCCGTGCGTGTCGAGCATCTCCATCTCGGCGGCCGGGTCGGGGTAGCCCATCGAGATGCGGGCGGTGAACCGGTCGCGCTGCGCCTCCGGCAGCGGGTAGGTGCCCTCCATCTCGACCGGGTTCTGGGTGGAGATCACCATGAACGGCGGCTCCAGCTCGTAGGTGGTGCCGTCCACCGTGACCTGGCGCTCCTCCATGCACTCCAGCAGCGCCGACTGCGTCTTCGGGGACGCGCGGTTGATCTCGTCCCCGACCACGATGTTGGCGAACACCGGGCCCGGCTTGAACTCGAACTCGCGCAGCTCCTGGTTGTAGGCGCTGACCCCGGTGATGTCGCTGGGCAGCAGGTCGGGGGTGAACTGCACGCGCCGCACCGAGCAGTCGACCGAGCGCGCGAGCGCCTTGGCGAGCATCGTCTTGCCGACGCCGGGGACGTCCTCGATCAGCAGGTGCCCCTCGGCCAGCAGCACCGTCAGCGCGAGCCGCACCACCGCGGGCTTGCCCTCGATCACCGACTCGACCGCGTCCCGGATCTTGTTCGCGACCTGGACGAGGCCGTCCAGGCCCGGTCCCGACGCCGCGCGCGGCCGGCCGCCCCGCCTGGCAGTGCGGGAGGACGGGGGGTCGGTCTCCATGAACGACTCGCCGTGCGTGCCTACTGCCACCAAACCCTCCTCAACCGTCCGGCCGGGACGTGTGCTCGACGGCCCCCGGATCGGAGGCCGGTCGCCGCGCGGCCGGTGCGGCGCTCCGTGCGCTCGTCCAACCGACAGTACGTCGTCGGCGGGCCCGTCGCGATGTTCATGGTGAACGCGAGCCCATTGTGCTCCACGGGATCGGCCGCCGAGCCCCGCGCGCCCTCCACTTCACCCCACGTTCGCTCCGCGCCCTCCCGCCGCCGGTCCGTTCCGTTCTCCGGGATGAACGGCGGATGAGCCATTTCCGGCCGTTTTCCCGGATCGCGGCACGCGGACGGCGCGCGCCGCGCCCCCACTCCGCACCACCCCCTCTGAGCTGGGGATACGTCCGCAGAATCGGCCTCTGGAACGTGTTTTTCTTGTTGACGGTGGGGAAGAGTGGAGTAGAGTGGGGCGCCGTGGGGAGCGGTTGCGCCCCCCGCGGCGCGGGAGGTGGGGCCGGTGTTCCTCGGCACCCATTCACCGCGTCTCGACGACAAGGGACGACTGTTCCTGCCGGCGAAGTACCGCGAGGAGCTGTCGGGGGGATTGGTGATCACGAAGGGCCAGGAACGCTGCCTGTACGTCTTCCCCATGGCGGAGTTCCAGCGGATTACCGAGGCTCTGCGTGCCGCGCCCGTCACCGAGAAGGCCGTGCGGAGCTACAGCCGGGTCTTCTTCGCCAGCGCGTCCGACGAGGTGCCCGACAAACAGGGCCGCGTCACGATACCGCCGCCGCTGCGCAAGTACGCGGGGCTCACCCGCGACTGCGCCGTCATCGGAGCCAACACGCGCTTGGAGATCTGGGACGCCCAGGCCTGGGAGACCTACCTGGAGCAGGAGGAGGAGACGTTCTCCGACGTCTCGGAGGAGGTGTTGCCAGGGATCCTCTGAGGAACGACTCGTCGGTCCGATGACCGGCAATGGCCCACGTTCGGCCAGGTCTCCAGCCGCTCTCCTAGCCATCTGGCGCAGCTTCCCCGGCGCCAGGCGGCGACCCCCGCGCAACGTCGCGGTGAACTTCCTCCAGGGCAGCGGATGGGGACCTGGCCGGGCGAGGCCGCCGCCGGGGGGTTTCGGAATCGGTCGTCCGGCCGGCGATGCCACGCAGTCCGCGAGCTAGGTGGCAACAGTACTGGGGGTGGAGCATGGACGTGGGAGACCACGCGCCCGAGAACCGGGGGCCCGCGAGCGGCCACGTGCCGGTCATGCTCGACCGCGTCCTCGCGATCCTCGCCCCCGCGGCGCTCGCGGTCACCGGCCGCGACCCCGTGTACCTCGACGCCACGCTCGGCATGGGCGGTCACGCCGAGGCGATGCTGCGGGAGGTCCCGCGGCTCCGGCTCATCGGCCTCGACCGCGACACCACGGCGCTGGAGCGATCCGCCCGCAGGCTCGCCCCGTTCGGCGACCGCGTGACGCTCGAACACGCCGTCTACGACGAGATCCCGGCGGTGCTGCGTCGGCTCGGCGTCCCCGCGGTGGACGCCGTCCTGTTCGACCTCGGCGTCTCCTCCCCGCAGCTCGACGAGGGCGAGCGCGGCTTCGCCTACTCCTACGACGCGCCCCTCGACATGCGGATGGACCGCACCCAGCGGCTCACCGCGGCGGAGGTCGTCAACGGGTACCCGCCCGCCGAGCTCGCCCGCATCCTGCGCGAGTACGGCGAGGAGCGCTTCGCCCAGCGGATCGCGTCGGCGATCGTCCGCGAGCGCGAGCGCGCGCCGCTGGAGACCACCGGGCGGCTCGCCGAGCTGGTGCGCACGTCCATCCCGGCCGCGACCCGCCGCACCGGCGGCAACCCGGCCAAGCGCACGTTCCAGGCGCTGCGCATCGAGGTCAACGGCGAGCTGGACATCTGGAGCCGGGCGCTGCCCGCGGCGCTGGACGCGCTCCCGGTCGGCGGCCGGATCGCCGTCCTCAGCTACCACTCCCTGGAGGACCGGCTCACCAAGCGGGTCCTCGCCGCCCAGGCGGCCGACACCACCCCGCCGGACCTGCCCGTCCCGCTGCCCGAACACGAGCCGAGGTTCCGGCTTCTAACACGCGGGGCGGAACTGCCGTCCGACGAGGAGACCACGACCAACCCACGGGCCGGATCGGTGCGGCTCCGCGCCGCCGAGCGCGTCCGGGAGGCGACATGACGACGATGAGCACGCGGCCCGCGAAGGGCAAGGCGAAGCGGGCCCGGCGGACGGCCGCCGAGCCCGCGGCCGTGCGGCCCCGGGCCGCGACCGGCGCCGCGGCGACCAAGCCCGCCACGAAGCCGACGCCCAAGCCCGCCGCCAAGACCGCGACCAAGCCCGCGACCAAGCCCGTTACCAAGGCCGCGGCGAAGCGGGCCTCCGCCGCGGGCACGGCGGCGGCGCGGCCGGCGGCGGTGCGGCGGGCCGCGCCGCGCGCGCCGTTCGTGCTGCTCATCGTCGGGCTGCTCGGCGGCGCCCTGGTGAGCCTGCTGCTGCTGAACACCGTCCTGGCGAAGGACGCGTTCACGCTGTCGCGGCTCCAGCAGAGCAACAAGCAGCTCGAACAGCAGCGGCAGGCGTACGAGGCGGACATCGCCCGCGGCGGGTCCCCGGAGGGGCTGTCGAACAAGGCGAAGGCGCTCGGCATGAAGCAGGCCGACGACATGGCCTTCTTCAACCCCGACACCGGGCGGACGGGGGGCGGCACCGTCCAGCCCGTCCCGCGCGAGGCCGCCGCGGCGGCGGGCGCGGCGGGCGTCGTCGGCGTGCCCGGAACCGTGGTGCCGGGCGACGGCGTGCCGCCGTCCGTGCTCGGCGGGGCCGGAACCGGAGCGCCGTGAGCGGGCGCGGCGGGGAGCGGGGGGCACGGTGACGAAACGGCCGGGACGCGGGACCCCCGGGCCTCCGCCCGGCCGGGGACGCGGCTCGGACGGCGCGGGACGGCCGGGCACGAAGGGCAGCGCCGCCCGCCGTCCCGCGCGCAGCGGCATGATCCCCGTCCCCCGCAAGGACGCGCCGCGCGAGGACGCCCCCCCGAAGAAAGGGCCCCGCAAGGACGCGCCGCGCGCGGAGAAGGCGCGCAAAGAGACGGCGCGTAAGGAGACGGCGCGGAAAGACGCCGCGCAGAAGCAGAAGGGGACGGCGCGCGAGGACGCGCGGACCGGGCGGGAGAAGAAGGCGCCCCAGCGGAAGGCCGCCGCGTCCGGCCGGGGCGGGACGGCGCGCACCGCCCCCGCCCGGCCGAAGGGCGGGGGCGGCGGTCCGCGCGGTCCGCGCCCCGGGGCGGGACGGCGCCCCCCGGCCCGCCCCCCGAAGCCCCGCGTCCCCTTCCACCGGCGCGACCCGCTCAAGCGGCTGAACGTCGGCCTGCTCGTCATCGCGTTCGTGCTGTCGCTGTTCGCGGGACGGCTCGTCCAGCTCCAGACGATCGAGTCCGGCAAGTACACCGCGCAGGCGATGCAGATGCGGCTGCAGCGGATCGACCTGCCCGCCGTCCGCGGCGACATCACCGACGCGCAGGGCCATCCCCTCGCCATGACGGTGGAGGCGCGGGCGATCTACGCCGACCCGTCGCTGATCAAGCCGGAGCGGCGGCAGCAGGTCGTCAACGCGCTGGCGCCGACCCTCGGGCTGAACCCGGCGACGGTGCTGAAGCAGATCAGCAAGACGCGCACCCGGTTCGTGTACCTGGCGCACGGCGTCCGGCCCGACCAGGCCCGGCTGATCATCTCGTGGGACCTGCCCGGTATCGGGACGCGCCTGGAATACCGCCGCGAATACCCCAACGATTCGCTGGCGGCGGGCGTCATAGGTTTCGTGAACGACACGGGGAACGGCGCCGCCGGCCTGGAGAGCTCGCTGAACGGCGTGCTCGCCGGGCGCGCGGGCTGGCAGCGGGTCGAGATCAGCCCGGAGGGGCAGCACATCCCCATGGGGGAGGACCAGAAGGTCCCGTCCAAGCCCGGGCGCGGCGTCCGGCTCACCCTGCAGCGCGACCTGCAGTTCATGGCGCAGCAGGCGATCGAGAAGCAGGTGCGGGACACGCGGTCGCAGAGCGGCAGCGTCATCGTCATGGACCCGCGCACCGGACGGCTCCTCGCCATGGCGTCCGCCCCCGGCTTCGACCCGAACCGCTACGGCGAGTCAGGGCGGAGGCTGTGGGGCAGCCCGCTGGTGCAGGAGTCCTACGAGCCGGGCAGCACCGGCAAGGTCGTCACGGCCGCCGCCGTCATGGAGCACGGCGGCGTCACGCCGCACACGCCCTACACCGTCCCTGACCGGATCAGCAGGTACGACCGCGTGTTCAACGACTCGCACCGGCACGCGCCGGAGCGGCTGACGTTCGCGGGGGTGCTCGCCAAGTCCAGCAACGTCGGCACCATCCTCGCCAGCGAGAGCATCACGCCGCAGCGGCTCTACCAGACGCTCCGCGACTTCGGGTTCGGGCAGAAGACCGGCCTGCCGCTGCCGGGGGAGACGCCGGGCCTGCTCAGCGCGCCCGCGAAGTGGTCGGGCACCGACCGCTACCCGATCGCGTTCGGCCAGTCGATGTCGGTCAACGCGGTGCAGATGGCGAGCGTGTACGCGACGATCGCGAACGGCGGCGTCCGCGTCGCGCCCACCCTCGTCGAGGGCACCGTGGGCGACGACGACCGGTTCACCCCGGCGCCCGCGCCGCGCCGCAGCCAGGTGATCAGCGCGCGGACGGCCCGGCAGATCAGCGACATGCTGGAGGGCGTCCCGACCGCCGAGGGCACCGCGCCGAAGGCGCAGATCGAGGGCTACCGCGTCGCGGGCAAGACCGGCACCGCCCAGATCGTCAACCCGCGCTGCGGCTGCTACAAGGGCGGCGGCTACACCGCGTCCTTCGCCGGGTTCGCCCCGGCGGACGATCCGCGGCTGGTCGTGCAGGTCGTCCTGCAGAACCCGAAACGGGGCAGCCACTATGGTGGCGATGCGGCGGCCCCCGTCTTCAAGGACGTGATGAGCTTCGCGCTTCAGTCCCAGCGGATCCCGCCGACGGGGAGCAGGCCGCCTACCGTCCAGATCCACGCCCGAGACTGACCGCAGCGAGTACTCTCCTCGCCTGTGAGCCCACCACGACCCGTGCATAAACCGTCCCGTTCCGCTCGTACCGAAAGTGACGTCATGCGTCCCACCACCAATCCGGCCCGTCCGCTGACCGGGCTCGCGGCGCTCCTCGGGATCGAGCCGGACGGCTGGGACGACGTGTCCGCGACGGGCATCACCCACGACTCGCGGGCGGTGCGCCCCGGCGACGTCTACGCGGCGCTGCCCGGCGCCCGCGCGCACGGCGCCCAGTTCGCGGCGCAGGCGGCGGAGGCGGGCGCGGTCGCGGTCCTCACCGACCCGGACGGGTACGACCGGGCCGCGGCGACCGGGCTGCCGGTGCTGGTCGTGGCGGACGTCCGGGCCAGGCTCGGCGCCGCCGCGTCGTGGGTGTACGGCGAGCCGGGACGCGACATCACGCTGATCGGCGTCACCGGGACGAGCGGCAAGACCACGACCGTCTTCCTCCTGGACGCGGGCCTGCGCGCCGCCGGGATCCAGACCGGCCTGGTCGGCGGCGTCGAGATCCGCGTCGGCGGCGACCGGGTGCCGAGCGCGCTGACCACGCCGGAGGCGACCGACCTGCACGCGCTGCTCGCGATGATGCGGGAGCGGGGCGTCGGCGCGGCCGCGATGGAGGTGTCCAGCCACGCGCTGGCGCAGGGCCGGGTCGGCGGCGCCGAGTACGAGGTCGCGGTGTTCACGAACCTCTCGCAGGACCACCTCGACTACCACCCGACGATGCAGCACTACTTCCACGCGAAGGCGAAGCTGTTCACGCCGGAGTACTCGCGGGTCGGCGTCGTGAACCTCGACGACCACCACGGCCGCGAGCTGCTGGAGATCGCGACCGTGCCGACGACGACGTTCTCGGCGTCCGGCGACCCGGCGGCGGACTGGCGCGCCGAGGACGTCCGGGTCGGCGCGGACGGCAGCGTGTTCCGCGTCGTCGGCCCCGGCGGCATCGAGGCGGACGGGGCGGTCGGGCTCGCCGGGCCGTTCAACGTCGCGAACGCGCTCGCCGCGATCGTGGCGCTGGTGGAGGCGGGCATCCCGCTGCAGACCGCCGTCCGCGGGGTCGCGTCCCTGCCGGGCGTGCCGGGCCGGCTGGAGCGGGTGGACGAGGGCCAGGAGTTCGTCACTCTCGTCGACTACTCGCACAAGCCGGGCGCCGTCGAGGCCGTGCTGACCGCGCTGCGCCCCGTCACCGAGGGCGAGCTGACCGTCGTGCTCGGCTGCGGCGGCGACCGCGACCGGGGCAAGCGCCCGCTGATGGGGGAGGCCGCCGCGCTGCTCGCCGACCGGGCGTACTTCACGAGCGACAACCCGAGGTCGGAGGACCCGCTCGCCATCCTCGCCGCTATGGTCGAGGGCGGGCTCAAGGTGCCGCGGTCCGAACGCGCGCACATCGTGGTCGAGCCGGACCGCGCCGCCGCGATCGAGCTGGCCGTGGCCCGGGCGCGCCGGGGCGACGTCCTCGTCGTCGCGGGCAAGGGGCACGAGCAGGGCCAGAACGTGGCGGGGCAGGTGTTCCCGTTCGACGACCGGGAGGTCGTCCGGGAGGCGCTCCGCCGCCGTTCGAGCCGCCATCCGAGAGGGACAAGAGGGGACGGGACGCAGGCGTGATCCCACTTCCGCTGTCGGCGATCGCGGAGATCACGGGGGGCGGGCGCCACGGGCCCCCGGACGCCGTCGTGCGCGGTCCCGTGGTGATCGACTCCCGCGCGGCCGGGCCGGGGGCGCTGTTCGTCGCGCTGAAGGGCGAGCGCGCGGACGGGCACGACTTCGCGCCCGCCGCGTTCGCCGCCGGGGCGGCGGCCGCGCTGGCGCAGCGCCCGGTGGACGGGCCGTGCGTGGTCGTCGACGACGTCCAGGAGGCGCTCGGGCGGCTCGCCCGCGGCGTCCTCGACCGGCTCCCGGACACGACCGTCGTCGCGGTCACCGGGTCGGCGGGCAAGACGTCCACGAAGGACCTCATCGGGTTCCTCGCCGAGCGGGCCGGGCCGGCGGTCTTCCCGCCCGGGTCGTTCAACAACGAGATCGGGCTTCCGCTGACCGTGCTGCGCGCCGACGAGGGGACGCGGCGCCTCGTCCTGGAGATGGGCGCGCGTGGGATCGGTCACATCGCCTACCTGACCGGGATCGCGCGGCCGGACGTGGCGGTGGTGCTGAACGTCGGGACCGCGCACGTCGGCGAGTTCGGCAGCAGGGAGAACATCGCCCGCGCCAAGGGCGAGATCGTGGAGGCGCTGCCGCCGGGCGGCACCGCCGTGCTCAACGCCGACGACCCGCTGGTCGCCGCGATGGCGTCCCGCACGGCCGGGACGGTCGTCACGTTCGGCCGGTCGGCGGAGGCGACGGTCCGCGCCGCCGACGAGACGCTCGACGACCAAGGCCGGGCCCGGTTCACGCTGGTCACGCCGGAGGGGTCCGCGCCGGTGGCGCTGCGGCTGCACGGCGCGCACGCCGTCCCGAACGCGCTCGCCGCGGCGGCCGCCGCGCGCGCGACCGGGATGGCCACGGCGGAGATCGCCGCGGGCCTCGCGGAGGCCGTGCCGGTGAGCCGGTGGCGGATGGAGGTCACCGAGCGGGCCGACGGGGTGACCGTGGTGAACGACGCCTACAACGCGAACCCCGACTCGACGCGCGCCGCGCTGGACGTCCTCGCGCACATGGCCCGGGGCCGCCGCGCGTTCGCCGTCCTGGGCGAGATGGCCGAACTGGGAGACTCCTCCCCGGCCGAGCATGCCAAGATCGGGGAGCACGCCGCGCGGTGCGGGCTCGCGGGGCTCGTCGTCGTCGGCGCGAACGCGGCGCCGATCGCGGACGGAGCGGCGCGGGTGGGGTCATGGACGGGAGAGTGCGTGCAGGTGGATGACGTCGGCGCGGCGGTGACCGCGATCGGCGGGCGGCTCGCGCCGCCGGACGTCGTGCTGGTCAAGGGCTCCCGGGTGGCCGGACTGGAACGGGTCGCCGAGGCGATCCTCACGGAGGATCTCCGATGACCAACATCATCATCGCGGCGGGTGTCGCGCTGATCTTCGTGATGGTCGGGACGCCGGTGTGGATCCGGATCGTCCAGCGGCTCGGCTACGGGCAGATGATCCGCGACGAGGGCCCGGAGGCGCACCTCAACAAGCGCGGCACCCCGACCATGGGCGGGACGGTCTTCATCGTCGGCTCCCTCGTCGGGTACGCGGCCGCGCACCTGTTCACCGGGACCGAGCCGACGATCTCCGGCGTCCTCGTGCTGTTCCTGATGACGGGCCTCGGCCTCGTCGGGTTCGTGGACGACTACATCAAGGTGTTCAAGCAGCGCAGCCTCGGCCTGCGCAGCGGCGCCAAGATGATCGGCATCATCCTCGTCGGGGTGGTGTTCGCGGTCGGCTCGCTGAACTTCCCGAACGGCTACGACATCACCCCCGCCGACCCCCACCTGTCCTTCCTGCGCGACTTCGGCCCCTCGATCGGCCCGTACCTGTTCGTGGTGTGGGCGCTGCTGCTCATCGCGGCCATGTCCAACGGCGTGAACCTCACCGACGGGCTGGACGGCCTCGCCGCGGGCCCGGCCGGGATGGTGCTCGCCGCCTACGTCATCATCGGGAACTGGCAGCTGCGCAACAGCTGCACCGACTTCGCCCTCGCGCCGAACTGCTACAGCGTCCGCGACCCCCTCGACCTCGCGGTCGTCGCGGCGGGCGTGCTCGGCGGCGTGTTCGGCTTCCTGTGGTGGAACGCGCCCCCCGCGAAGATCTTCATGGGCGACACCGGCTCGCTGGCCCTCGGCGGCGTCCTGGTCGGCCTCGCGATCCTCACCCGGACGCAGTTCCTGCTCGCCATCCTGTGCGGGCTGATCGTGATGATCACGCTGTCGGTGATCATCCAGGTCGGCGGGTTCAAGCTGACCAAGAAACGGGTGTTCAAGATGGCCCCGCTGCAGCACCACTTCGAGCTGTCCGGCTGGGCCGAGACGACGATCGTGGTGCGCTTCTGGCTGATGTCCGCGCTGTTCGTCGCGATCGGCATCGGCCTGTTCTACCTGGAATGGATGCCGAAGAAGTGACCGACCGCCCTTCCGCCGGCGGCGCGTCCGCCGGGAGCGCCTTCGCGGGCCGCGCCGTCTGCGTCGCCGGGCTCGGCGTGTCCGGCCGCGCCGCCGCCCGCGTGCTCGCCGCGCACGGCGCCCGCGTCACCGCCGTGGACGCCCGCGACGACGCGGCGCAGCGCGGCCGCGCCGCCGAGCTGGAGGCCCTCGGGGTCGACGTGCGGCTCGGCGACGGCGACGCCCTGCCCGCGGGCACCGAGCTGGTGGTGACGTCGCCGGGCTGGCGCCCCGACACCCCGCTGCTCGCCGCCGCCGCGGCCGCCGGGATCGAGATCATCGGCGAGGTCGAGCTGGCATGGCGGCTGCGGCCGGAGAACGCCGCGCCGTGGCTCGCGATCACCGGGACGGACGGCAAGACCACCGTCGTCCGGATGCTCGCGTCCATGCTCACCGCCGCCGGGTACAAGGCCCTCGCGGTCGGCAACGTCGGGACGCCGATCGTGGAGGCCGTCGCCGAGCCGTACGACGTCCTCGCCGTGGAGCTGTCGAGCTACCAGCTGCACTGGTCGAGCTCGGTCCGGCCGCTCGCCGCCGCCGTGCTGAACGTCGCGCCCGACCACCTCGACTGGCACGGCTCGATGGAGGCCTACGTCGCCGCCAAGGCCACGATCTTCGCGGCGGGCTGCGTCGCCGTGTTCAACGCCGACGACGACACCTCCACGGCGCTCGCCGAGCGCGCCGAGGGCGTGGCCCGGCGGGTCGGCTTCACCCTGCGGGTGCCGCGTCCCGGCGAGTTCGGCGTCGTCGACGAGCTGCTGGTCGACCGCGCCTTCACCGGCGACCCGGGCACCCAGGCCGTGGAGGTGGCCGCGCTCGGCGACGTCCGCCCGTTCGCGCCGCACAACGTCGCGAACGCGCTCGCCGCCGCCGCGCTCGCCCGCGCCCACGGGG
Organism: Actinomadura chibensis NBRC 106107; assembly: GCF_001552135.1. Lineage (GTDB taxonomy): Bacteria > Actinomycetota > Actinomycetes > Streptosporangiales > Streptosporangiaceae > Spirillospora > Spirillospora chibensis. Next base: position 353,488 of record NZ_BCQP01000004.1, read on the forward strand.
TGCCGCCCGACGCGGTCCGGGAGGGGCTGCGCGCGTTCGTGCCCGACCCGCACCGCATCCAGCACGTCGCGGACGTCGCGGGCGTCGCCTACGTCAACGACTCCAAGGCGACCCAGCCGCACGCGGCCGCCGCGTCCCTCGCCGCCTACCGCAACGTCGTGTGGATCGCGGGCGGCCTGCTCAAGGGCCTGGACGTCGACGACCTCGTCCGCTCGTGCGCCGGGCGGCTGCGCGGCGCCGTGCTGATGGGGCGCGACCGCCACCGGCTCGCCGAGGCTCTCGCGCGACACGCCCCGGATGTCCCGGTCGTGGACGTCCCCGACACCGACACTGGGGCCATGGACCGCGTCGTGACCGAGGCCTCCGGGCTCGCCCGCCCCGGGGACACCGTGCTGCTCGCGCCCGTCGGGGCGTCCTTCGACATGTTCACCGACTACCCGGCGCGCGGCGACGCGTTCATCGCGGCCGTCCGGCGCCTCGCCGACGCGCGCCGCGCGGCGGGCGCCCCGGCACGACCGGGGGCGGGGCCGGGCGGCGCCGCCGCGGCGCGGGACGCGGACTAGCCGTGGCCGCCGCGACCGGGGAGGGGAGCGGCGGACGTCCGGGGCCGCGGGAGCAGGTGGTCGCCGCCGTCGGGCTGCTCGACCGTCCCCTCACGTCCTACTACCTGGTGCTGGGCTGCTCGGTGATGCTGCTCGCGCTGGGGCTGACGATGGTGCTGTCGGCGTCCAGCGTCAAGCAGCTCCAGGAGACGGGGTCGGCGTACACGCTGTTCCAGAAGCAGGCCGTGTGGATGGCGATCGGGCTGCCCGCGATGTGGGTCGCGTCGCGGCTGCCGGTGAAGACGTTCCGCGCGCTGGCCTACCCGCTGCTGCTGCTGTCGGTCGTCGCGCTGGCGCTGGTCCTGATCCCCGGGCTCGGGCGCAGCGCGGGCGGCGCGACCCGGTGGGTGGACCTCGGGCCGGTGCAGATCCAGCCGTCGGAGCTGGCGAAGCTCGCGCTCGTGCTGTGGGGCGCGGACCTGCTCGCCCGCAAGGAGCGGCTCGGCCAGCTCACCGAGTGGCGGCCGCTGCTCGTCCCGCTGATGCCGGGGGCGGGCGCGCTGGTCCTGCTGGTGATGCTGGGCAGCGACCTCGGGACGACCCTCGTCCTGCTCACCATCTTCCTCGGCCTGCTGTGGGTCGTCGGCGCGCCGGGACGCCTGTTCGTCGGCATCGCCGGGCTGGTGTGCCTGCTCGTGTCGATCCTCATCGTCGTCGAGCCGTACCGGATGCAGCGCCTCACCGGGTTCCTCGACCCGTCGGGGAACCAGCTCACGACGAACTACCAGGGCACGCAGGGGCTGTACGCGGTCGCGTCCGGCGGCCTGTTCGGCACGGGCCTCGGCGAGGGGCGCGCCAAGTGGGACTTCCTCCCGCACGCCGAGACCGACTTCATCTTCGCCATCGTCGGGGAGGAGTTCGGCCTCGTCGGGACGCTCGTCGTCCTCGGCCTGTTCGGCCTGCTCGCCTACGCGGGCCTGCGGATCGCGCGGCGCGTCAAGGACCCGTTCACCCGGCTCGCCGCCGCCGGGGCCACCGCCTGGCTGGTCGTGCAGGCGGTCGTGAACATCGGCGCCGTCATCGGCGTGCTGCCCATCACGGGGATCCCGCTGCCGCTCGTGTCCTACGGCGGTTCGGCGCTCATCCCGAGCCTGTTCGCGCTCGGGATGCTGCTCGCGTTCGCGAAGCGCGAGCCCGGCGCGCGGCAGGCACTCTCCGCACGGGGCCCCGGACCGGTCGTGAGGGCTCTAAGCTGGCTGGGTCTGGCACGGCGTTGAATCCCCCCTTCTGAACACGCTGAGGAGTTGTCAACGAGCATGAGGGTTGTCCTGGCCGGCGGCGGCACCGCCGGACACATCGAGCCCGCCCTGGCCCTCGCGGACGCGCTGCGCCGCAACGACCCGAACGTCGGGATCGTCTGCCTCGGCACGGAACGGGGGCTGGAGACCCGGCTCGTCCCGCAGCGGGGCTACGAGCTCGCGCTGATCCCACCGGTGCCGCTGCCCCGCACGCTGACCCCGCAGCTGCTGTCGGTCCCCGGCCGGCTGCGCGGGGCGATCAACGCGGCGGCGGCCGTCCTCGACCAGGCGCGGGCCGACGTGCTGGTCGGGTTCGGCGGCTACGTCGCGACCCCCGGGTACCTCGCCGCGCGCAAGCGCAAGGTGCCGATCATCGTCCACGAGGCGAACCCGAAGCCCGGCCTCGCCAACAAGCTCGGCGCCCGGTTCACCGAGCACGTCGCCGTCTCGCACGAGAACTCCCCGCTGCCGAACCCGACGTTCGTCGGCATCCCGCTGCGCCGCGAGATCGCCACCCTCGACCGGCTCGCGACGGGCGACAAGGCGCGGTCCTACTTCGGCCTGCTGCCCGACCTGCCCACCCTGCTGATCTTCGGCGGCTCGCAGGGCGCCCGGTCGCTGAACCAGGCCGCGGTGGCCGCCGCGCCGTACTTCCGGCAGGCGGGCATCCAGGTGCTGCACATCGTCGGGCCGAAGAACACCGAGGAGCCCGAGCCCGCGTCCGGCGGCCCGCAGTACGTCACGATCCCCTACTGCGACCGGATGGACCTCGCCTACGCCGCCGCCGACATGGCCATGTGCCGCGCGGGCGCGATGACCTGCGCGGAGCTGGCCGCGGTGGCGCTGCCCGCGGTGTACGTGCCGCTGCCGATCGGGAACGGCGAGCAGCGGCTGAACGCCGAGCCGATCGTCGCGGGGGGCGGCGGGATGCTCGTCGACAACGCCGACCTGTCGCCCGACTGGATCGCCCGGAACCTGCTGCCCGTGCTCGCCGACCCGGGCCGGGTCGCGGCCATGTCCGAGGCCGCCGGGCGGATGGGCCGCCGGGACGCCGACGTCGCGCTCGCCCGGATGGTGTACGACGTCGTCCACGCGGCGGGCGCCGCCCGATGAGCCTGATCGATCCCCGCGACGCGGTGCCCGCCGGCGAGCTCGGCCGGGTCCACTTCATCGCGATCGGGGGCGCGGGGATGTCCGGGATCGCCCGGATCATGCTGCGCCGCGGCATCGCCGTGTCCGGCAGCGACGCCCGTGACTCCGAGCTGCTCGCGCAGCTCGCCGAGCTGGGCGCGAAGGTCTTCGTCGGGCACGACGCCGCGCACGTCGGCGACGCCGACACGGTGGTCGTGTCCACCGCGATCCGCGACTCGAACCCGGAGCTGGTCGCCGCGCGGGAGCGGGGGCTGCGCGTCCTGCATCGTTCCAGCGCGCTGGCCTCGCTGATGGCGGGGCGCCGCGCCGTCGCGGTCGCGGGCACGCACGGCAAGACGACCACGACGTCGATGCTGACGGTCGCGCTCCAGCACGCGGGGGCCGACCCGTCCTACTGCATCGGCGGGCAGCTCGTCACGACCGGCCTCGGCGCGGACGAGGGCAGCGGCGACGTGTTCGTGGCCGAGGCCGACGAGAGCGACGGCTCCTTCCTCAGGTACACGCCGCACATCGCGGTGGTCACCAACGTCGAGGCCGACCACCTCGACAACTACGGCGGCTTCGACAAGGTGAAGGAGAACTTCGCCCGGTTCGTCGACCGCGTCGAGCCCGGCGGGACGCTCGTCGCCGGGGCCGACGACCCGGTCGCCGTGGAGCTCGCCGGACGGGCCAGGGCGCGGGGGCTCGCCGTCCGGACCTACGGCACGTCCGAGGGCGCCGACCTGCGGGTGACCGGATTCACCCCGCGCGGCCTCGGCTCCCGGTTCGACATCGAGGGGGTCGGCGAGATCACGCTCGGCGTCCCCGGCCGGCACAACGCGCTGAACGCCGCCGCCGTCGTCGCGGTCGCGCGGACGCTCGGCGTCGACGACGCGCAGGTCCGCGCGGGCCTCGCCGCGTTCGGCGGGGCGATGCGGCGGCTGGAGCGCAAGGGCGAGGCGGGCGGCGTCGAGGTCTTCGACAGCTACGCCCACCACCCGACCGAGCTGACCGCCGACCTGGAGGCCACCCGCGACTACCTGCGCGGCAAGGACGGCGGCGGCCGCCTCGTCGCGGTGTTCCAGCCCCACCTGTACAGCCGCACCCGGTTCTTCGCCGCCGAGTTCGGCGCGGCGCTCGGGCTCGCCGACACCGCCGTCGTCCTCGACGTGTACGGCGCCCGCGAGGACCCGGAGCCCGGCGTGACCGGCGCGCTCGTCGCCGACGCCGTCCCGGACGGCACCCGCGCGGTGTACGCGCCGGTCCGCGACGAGGTCCCGGCCGTCGCCGCGTCGCTCGCCCGGCCGGGCGACGTCGTCATCACCCTCGGCGCCGGGGACGTGACGCAGCTCGGCCCGCTCATCCTCGACCGGCTCGCGGGCGCCTGACCCGGCGGGACACGCCGGGCCCCGCGCGGTCGGCGGCGTCCGGCGGCGCGGCTGCCAAGCTTGGGCCCATGACCGAAACCGGGACGAGCCGACCGGGCGCCGCCGCCCCGGCGGCCGGGCGCCCCCGCCCGAACCGGTGGAAAGCGATCTTTGTCACGCTGCTCGTGCTCGGCGCGCTCGGCCTGGTGACGTGGGTGCTGCTCGGCTCGCGGCTGCTGGTGGTGCGGCACGTCGAGGTGGCGGGGGCGCATCTGGCGTCCCGCGACCGGATCGTCGGCGCGGCCGGGATCGACCTCGGCACGCCGATGGCGCGGCTCAAGACGGGCGCGGTCGCCGAGCGGGTCGAGCGGCTCCGCGAGGTCGAGTCGGCGGACGTGGAGCGGCGGTGGCCGGGGACGGTCCGGATCGTCGTCCACGAGCGGGTGCCCGTCGCGGTGTACGAGCGCGGCGGCCGCTACTCAAGGATCGACCGGCACGGCGTCGTCGTGGCCGACGACGAGTCGCGGGTCTCCGGGCTTCCGATGCTCGCCGTCGCGTCCCCCGGGCCGTCGGACCGGGCGACGCTCGCGGCCCTCAGCGTGCTGTCCGACCTGCCGAAACGCGTGCGGGAGCGGCTCGGCGAGGTCGCCGCGACCGGCCCGGACGCGGTCACGCTGACCATGGCGGGCGGCCAGACGGTGGTGTGGGGCGGCGCGGAACGGGCAGAAGAGAAGATCCGGCTGCTGGACGCCCTGTGGCGCACCGCGGCGGGACGCGCCGTCCGCACCGTGGACGTCAGTTCGCCCGAGATCCTCAAGACGCGGTGACGGCCGCGCTCGGATCGCCTCGGGCGCCGTCCCGTGTGTCGGGGCGATTCCGGGCGTCCGATGGGGCACGCTGGAACGACCGGCCCCGATCGGGCGGCCGGCGCGGACGAGGCACGGACGAGGCGCGGACGAGGGGAGGCGACGGCGGCGTGAGCGGTGCGGTGGCGCCCGGGCGAGGTTCGACAAGCAGGGCAAACCCGTGTCCAGTGCGACACGCCGGTGGAGTTCGGGGGAGGTTAGTTGACCCTGGCGGTAAGGCCGCCCTACTGTCCGTATCAGTCCTCAGGTTGACATAACTGTAAGCCTCAAGTTGAGGGTGAGGGTTCGGGGAGGGACCGGTCGTCGCGACCGGGTCACGCTCCGGGCGCGGCCCAGAAGTGCACACAGGTCAGGAAACACCGCGGCGGCACGGTCGGCAGACCGGGCAGGGCGGTCGGAGAGAGCGGAAAGGCCCCTCGTCGTGGCAGCACCGCAGAACTACCTCGCGGTCATCAAGGTCGTCGGCATCGGCGGCGGCGGCGTCAACGCCGTCAACCGGATGATCGAAGAGGGACTCAAGGGCGTCGAGTTCATCGCGATCAACACGGACGCCCAGGCGCTGCTGATGAGTGACGCCGACGTGAAACTGGACGTGGGCCGCGAGCTCACCCGCGGCCTCGGCGCGGGCGCGAACCCCGACGTCGGCCGCAAGGCCGCCGAAGACCACCGCGAGGAGATCGAAGAGGTGCTCAAGGGCGCCGACATGGTCTTCGTCACCGCGGGGGAGGGCGGCGGCACCGGCACCGGCGGCGCGCCCGTGGTCGCCAACATCGCCCGCTCGCTCGGCGCCCTCACGATCGGCGTGGTCACGCGCCCGTTCAGCTTCGAGGGCAAGCGCCGCGCCATGCAGGCCGAGGCCGGCATAGAGACCCTGCGCGACGAGGTCGACACCCTCATCGTCATCCCGAACGACCGGCTGCTGTCGATCTCCGACCGGCAGGTCAGCGTGCTGGACGCCTTCAAGGCCGCCGACCAGGTGCTCCTGTCCGGTGTCCAGGGCATCACCGACCTGATCACCACGCCGGGCCTGATCAACCTCGACTTCGCCGACGTCAAGTCCGTCATGTCCGGCGCCGGGTCGGCCCTCATGGGCATCGGCTCCGCGCGCGGCGACGACCGCTCGGTCGCCGCCGCCGAGATGGCGATCTCCAGCCCGCTGCTGGAGGCCAGCATCGACGGCGCGCACGGCGTGCTGCTGTCCATCTCCGGCGGCTCCGACCTCGGCCTGTTCGAGATCAACGAGGCCGCGCAGCTCGTGTCGAACGCGGCGGCGCCGGACGCCAACATCATCTTCGGCGCGGTCATCGACGACGCGCTCGGCGACGAGGTCCGGGTCACCGTGATCGCGGCCGGGTTCGACGAGGGGCGCCCCGCCAAGCCCGCCCCCGAGCCGGAGGCGAAGCGGCTGCCGCCGCCACCGCGCCCGGCGCCGTCGGCCGCCGGGACCGGCGCGCCGGCCAACCCGATCCCGAGCCGGGTCGGCCGGTCCGACTCCGGCGCGCACCAGACCGTCTCGCAGCAGGCGCCGCACCAGTCGGTGGCGCAGGCCGCCGCCGCGCCGCAGCCCACCGCGCCCGCCCCGCCGCCGCGTCCCGAGAGCCCGCCGCCGCCCGCGCCGGGTCCCGCGCAGGGAAAGAGCGAGCGGCCCGCGGCCGGGCGCGAGGAGTCCGCCCGTCCGGAGGGCGCCGGGCAGCAGTCCGGCCCGTCCGGCGACCACGCGGGCCCCGGTGGCGACTCCGGTTCGCGCGCCCCCGCGCCGCGCCCCGCGTCCGAGCAGTCCCCCTCCCGCGTGCACGCGGGCGAGAACGACGGCGGGCCCGCCGCGTCCGGGCAGCGCCGCCGTCCCGTGGTGTTCGACGAGGACGACGACCTCGACGTCCCCGACTTCCTGAAGTGATCACCGCCGTCGCCCTGGGCGACGGCGCCGGCGCCGCCTTCACCGGCCGCGCCGGCGGCGTGAGCACCGCCCCCTACGACTCGCTCAACCTGGGCGGCGCGGTCGGCGACGATCCCGCCGCGGTCCGGGAGAACCGGCGCCGCGCCGCCGCCCTGCTCGGCACCGACCCCTCGCGCACCGTCTTCATGCGGCAGGTCCATGGCGCCGACGTCGCGATCGCCGCGTCCCCCGACCTGCCCGGCCCCGTCGACGCGGTCGTCACGACCGTGCCGGGGCTCGTCCTCGCCGTCCTCGTCGCCGACTGCGCGCCCGTCCTGCTCGCCGACCCCGCCGCCGGGGTCGTCGGCGCCGCGCACTCCGGCCGTCCCGGAACGGCGGCCGGGGTCGTCCCCGCCCTGCTCAAGGCCATGGTCGAGCACGGCGCCGACCCCGCGCGCACGACCGCCGCGATCGGCCCCGCCGCGTGCGGCGCCTGCTACGAGGTGCCCGCCGGGATGCGGGACGAGGTCGCCGCCGCCGTCCCCGCCGCGTACTCGACCACGGCCAAGGGCACGCCGGGCATCGACATCCGCGCGGGCGTCGCCGAGCAGCTCGCCGCCGGGGGCGTGACCGGGGTGCGCGTCGACCCGCGCTGCACCATCGAGGACCCGGGCCTCTTCTCCTACCGCCGCGAGGGCCGCACCGGCCGCTTCGCCGGATTCGTCTGGCTCACCGGATGACCGCTCCCGCCGGCCCCGCCGAGCGCCGGGCCGAGCTGGCGGACGGCCTCGCCGCCCTCCGCGCCCGGATCGGCGCCGCCTGCGCCGCCGCCGGGCGCGACCCGGCCGAGGTCACGCTGATCGCGGTGACCAAGACGTTCCCCGCCTCCGACGTGCGGCTGCTCGCCGGGCTCGGCGTGACGGAGGTCGGCGAGAACCGCGACCAGGAGGCCCGCCCGAAGGCGGCCGAATGCGCCGACCTCCCGCTCACCTGGCATTTCGTCGGACGCCTCCAGACCAACAAGGCCCGCGCCGTCGCCGGGTACGCCGACGTGATCCACTCGGTGGACCGCTCCAGGCTCGTCCGCGCCCTGTCCGACGCCGCCGTCCGCGCCGGGCGCACGCTGCGGTGTCTCGTGCAGGTCTCGCTCGACCCCGCCGAGGCGGCGGGGGGCCGCGGCGGCGCCGCGCCGGACGCGGCGCCCGGCCTCGCCGCCGAGATCGCCGCCGCGGCGGCGCTGGACCTCGGCGGCGTGATGGCCGTCGCCCCGCTCGGCGCCGACCCGCGCCCCGCCTTCGCCCGGCTCGCCGAGGTCGCCGCGGAGATCCGCCGGAACCATCCGGACGCCCGGATCGTCTCTGCGGGTATGAGCGGCGATCTGGAACAGGCGATCGCGTGCGGCGCGACACACCTGCGGGTCGGTACGGCGTTGCTCGGCGGCCGACGGGCAATCGTCAGGTAATGTCCCCCCAGTGGTACCTGCCCTGACGCGGGCCGCCACGACGGACAGTCCACCGGCGGCGCCGGACGCGCCCGAAGCCGCCACCACAGGACCTGGAGGGGCGTATGGCCAGCGCGATGCGCAAGATGGCGGTCTACCTCGGCCTTGTGGAGGACGACCGGTACGACGAGAAGTACGGCGACTACGACGAGTACGAGGTCTACGACGAGGAGCCCGACACCGGTCAGGGCCGTCGTCGCGAGGACGAATCCGGCGGTCAGCTTACCCGAGCCGACGAGACCGCGGACCGCGATCGCGACCATCACTCCACGTCCACCATCGAGCGACGCTCCGTCGCGCTGTACGAGTCCGGTACCACCGACCTTGCGCGCATCACTACGCTGCATCCAAGGACCTACAACGAGGCGAGGACCATCGGCGAGCACTTCCGGGAGGGCACGCCCGTGATCATGAACCTGACCGAGATGGTGGACAGCGACGCCAAGCGTCTGGTCGACTTCGCGGCGGGTCTCGTGTTCGGGCTCCATGGGAGCATCGAGCGTGTTACGAACAAGGTGTTCCTGCTGTCGCCCGCGAACGTGGAGGTGACCGCGGAGGACAAGGCCCGGATGGCGGAACGAGGGTTCTTCAACCAGAGCTGAGAGCCACATGCGAGAGTACCCGTGAACATCGTTGGAACCGTGCTGCAGGTCGTCCTGTACTTCTTCCTCCTGTTCCTGATCGGGAGGTTGATCCTGGAGGTCCTGCAGTCGTTCGCACGGCAGTGGAAGCCGAGCGGCGTGGTGCTGGTGATCGCGGAAGCGACATATACCGTCACCGATCCGCCGCTGAAATTCCTCAGGCGCTTCATCCCGCCCATACGACTGGGTAACGTGGCGCTGGACCTCAGCTTCACCGTGCTCATCCTTGTGGTCTGGGTCTTGATCATCTTCGTGCAGAGGCTCTGATCGGATACCGTCCTTTCGGACAGACTCCAAGCGCGCCAAGGAGACGAACATGCCGCTGACACCCGCCGACGTGCGGAACAAGCAGTTCAGTACCACCCGACTGAGGCCGGGGTACGACGAGGAGGAGGTGGACGCCTTCCTCGACGAGGTCGAGGCGGAGCTCGACCGCCTCATCCAGGAGAACGAGGAACTGCGGGCCAAGCTCGCCGAGTGCCTGCGCGGCAAGGTCCCCGCCATGGCCGCTCCGATCGTGGAGCCGAAGCCGGACGTCCAGAAGATCCCCGAGCCGCCGCGCCCCGAGCCGCAGCCGCAGCCCGAGCCGGAGCCCGTGCTCGGCGGCCTCGGCATGGCCTCCGCGCCCACCGGCGAGGACAACATGGACACCGCGGCCCGCGTCCTCGCGCTCGCGCAGCAGACCGCCGACCAGGCGATCGCGGACGCCCGCCGGGAGGCCGACGAGACGCTCGGCCGCGCCCGCCGCGAGGCCGAGGAGATCCTCGGCAAGGCCCGCCGGCAGGCCGACCAGATCGTCAGCGAGGCCCGGTCCCGCGCCGAGGCCCTCGACCGCGACGCGCAGGAGCGCCACCGCCAGGTGATGGGCTCGCTCGTGCAGCAGCGCGAGGAGCTCGAACGCGAGGTCGACAACCTGCGCGCCTTCGAGCGCGAGTACCGCAGCCGCCTGAAGGTCTACCTGGAGGGCCAGCTCCGCGACCTGGAGGCGGGCAGCACCGAGACGGGCGCGTTCGCCGCCGTCCCCGGCGCGGCCCCCGCCCCGGCGCAGCAGAGCGCCCCGCAGACCGGTCCGCAGGCCCTCCCGCACGCCGAGAACCGCAACGGCACGGCGGGCGCCGCGGCTCCGTCCGCGCCCGGCGCGTTCCCGCCGCCCGCCGAGCACGCCGCCCAGCAGGTGCAGCACTCGGCCACCGGCGCCTTCCACAGCGGCGGCGGTGACAACCCGCCGCACGAGAGGCGCTGACGCCCGCGTCCGGACGGTAGTGTGTCCCGATCGCCGCGGACGGCGTCGTCGCCGTCCGCGCGGCGCGGGAAGGCGGCCGGGGCCGGTCGGCTGGGGAGCCGGGCGGCCTGAACGAGTGGGAGAGACCCTGTGATCATCCTGAGTGGCGTTCTCGTGGTCGTGGCGATCGCCCTGCTGGTGGCGGGGATCGTCGCGGGCAACGGAGACAGCGCACAGGTGTTCGGGCTCGACGCGCTCGTGGTGATCTACATATCGATCGCCGTGAGCATCGTGTCCGCGCTGTGCCTGACCATCGGGGTGTTCCTGCGGCGCAAGGAGCTCTTCGGGACGGGCGCGGTCGCGCAGCCCTCCCGCAAGGCGCGCAAGGCCGACAAGCCCAAGCGGGCCAAGGGCGGCAAGGCCGTGCCGCCCGCCGCGGCGGCGAACGCGCGGGGCGTCCCCGACGCCCGGGGCCCGGCGGCCGACCCGGACGACGAGGTGGCGATCCCGGCCCCGCCGGTCGACGTCCCCGACGACGCGCTGGTGTTCGTCGTGCGCGGCCGCAAGCGCTACCACCTCGACACCTGCCGCCAGCTCGCCGGACGCGAGACCGAGGAACTCACCTACGCCGAGGCCAAGGAGGAGGGGTTCAGCCCCTGTACCGCCTGCATGCCCGACACCGCATTGGCGGCGCGCGCCGCGGCGTCGGCACCCGCGTCCCCGGACGCGAGCGGGGCGGCGGGGGACCGGACCCCTTCTCCGCGGCCCGGCACGGCACGCTCCGAGAGCGGCCTCGCGGGCCTCGCGAAACAGCCGCCCGCCCAGTCGGCCCCGCCAGCGCCGTCCTCCCCGTCCTCCCCGTCCGCTCCGCACGCCGCGCCGACCGCGTTCGACACGACGGCCGAGATCCCGCGGGCGGAGCGCCCCGCCGAGCCGGAGCCGCCGCGCGCCCCGGTGAACCCGACCCTGACCGACCTGCCGGTCGCGAGCCTCGCCCCGGCCGCGGAGCCCCCGCGGCCCGCCGAGCGGCCCGAGCCCGCCGCGCCCGAGCCGGCGGACGCCGCCGCCGCGGAACCGCCCGCCGAGGCCGAACCGGCGCCGGACGAGCCCGCCGCCGAGACCGCGCCCGCCGCCGAGTCGGAGCCCGCGCCCGCTGAGCCCGCGCTCGCAGAGACGGCGCCTGCCGAGTCGGCGCCCGCTGAGCCGGGGCCCGAGACGGCCGCCGACACGCCGTCCTCCGAGGCCGCCGCCCCGCAGCCGCGCGACTCCGACGACACGGACGTCCCCCGCGAGGACGCCGCCCCCGCCCCGGCCGAGTCCGAGGGCGACGACCTCCAGGTCCGGATCCTGAGCGGCACCAAGCGCTACCACCGCACCGACTGCGCCCTCATCGAGGACATCGGCGACGAGGCCGACGACCTGGAGTCGCTGTCCCGCGCGGAGGCCAAGTCCCGGGGCTGCACCCCCTGCCTGGTCTGCCAGCCCGACCGCGAACGCGCCCGCGACTGACCCGGCGGCGGTGCCGCCGGGCGGCGCTCAGCCCCCGCGCTCGCGGCGCAGTTCGCGGAGGCGGTCCCGTCGCTCGTCGCGCCGCTCGCGGATGTCCTCGCGCAGCTCCCGCCGCCGTTCCCGCAGCTCCTGGTGGTGCTCGCGGTGCAGTTGGTGGATCTCGCGGTGCCGGTCGCGGCGGCTCCTCTTGTCGCCGATCGCGCGGCGGGTGACGCTGACCCCGCCGAAGATCACCGTCCCGGTGATCCGGATGACGGGGGCGCCCGGGTCGGTGACGTCGTCCTCCGGCAGCTCGTTGCCGCCGAAGATCACCGTGTTCGCGCCGACGACGCGGACACCGGGCGGCACCACCAGGTTCACGCCGCCGAACACGCAGGTGATGTTGACCGCGACCTCGCTCCGGCTGAGGACGGCCTGCCGGAAGTCCAGGTCGGCGCCGCCGAACACGCACGAGATGTTGGTGGTGGGCTCGACGAGCCAGCGGCCCTTGCGCTCCACCCCGCTGAAGATCGCCACGAGGTTGGGCGACTGCGGCGCGGGCGGCGCGAGGGGCGCCTCCTCCTTGCGCAGGTCCACGCGGGGCCGCGCCTCGTGCTCGGCCGGAAGGTCGCTGAGGACGGGCTCCAGCTCGGCGTACGTCTTCGCGTTGTAGACCGCGTCGATGCGCTCGGCGTGCTCCTCGGGGGTGATGCGTCCCTCCGCGAGGGCTTCGCGCAGGCGGTCGGCGACCCGGTCCCGGTCGGCGTCCGACGCGCGCATGCCCGCGGCCGCCGGCCGCGCGGGGACTCCGGGCTCAGAAGGCTGCTCGGGAAGGTTCACCCCTCAATGATGGCAAACGCGATGTGTCGCGACAATCTCCCTCGCCGTACCGGTCGCGCGGACCGTCCGGCGACCGGCACGGCGACCGGCACGGCGAGGGACGCGACGCGGCGTCAGGCCTTCCGGAGGTAGTAGGTGAGGCCCAGTTCCTCGTCGCGGTTGGCCTTGAGGCCGTCCGGGCGGCCCTCGGCGACCGCGGCGGCGAGCACCTCGGCGGCGAGCTCTCCGCCGTGGGCGCGCAGCGCCTCGGCGAGGTCGGTGCCGGTGGCCTCCCACCACAGCTCGATGCGGTCGGTGACGTCCAGCCCGGCGGCCTTGCGGCCCTCCTGGACGAGCCGGACCGCCTCCCGCACCAGCCCCGCCCGGCGCAGCTCCGGCGTGACGGTGAGGTCGAGCGCGACGGTCTCGCCCGCGGCGCTCTCCACCGCCCAGCCGCTGCGCGGCCGCTCGGTGACGATCACGTCGTCCGCCGACAGGGCGACGGCGCCGACGCCGTCCGCCTCGACCTCGGCCGCGCCCGCGCGGATCGCGCGCACGAGCCCGGCCGGGTCGGCCGCGGAGATCGCCTTGGCGACCTTCGGGGTGTCCTTGGCGTAGCGCTTGCCGAGCTCCCGGAAGTTGGGCTTGACCTCGTACTCGACCAGGTCGCCGCCGATCGAGGACAGCTCCTCGAAGCCGAGGACGTTCAGCTCCTCGGAGATCTGCGCGCGCAGCTGCTCCGGCAGCGCGGACCAGCCGGCGGCGCCGACGAGGGCGCGGCCGAGGGGCTGGCGCGTCCGGACGCCGCTCGCGGCGCGGGCGGACCGGCCGAGCTCGACCAGCCGCCGGACGAGCGCCATCTGCGCCGTCAGCGCGTCGTCGAGGAGGCTCTCGTCCACGGCCGGCCAGTCGGTCAGGTGCACCGACTCGGGGGCGTCCTCGGGGCGGATGACGTCCCACACGTGGTCGGTGACGAACGGCACGATCGGCGCCATCAGCCGGGTCAGCGTCTCCAGGCACGTGTAGAGGGTCGCGAACGCGGACGCGCCGTCCGGGCTCTGCGGCCCCTCCCAGAACCGCCGCCGCGACCGCCGCACGTACCAGTTGGACAGGTCGTCGACGAACTGGGTGAGGAACCGCCCGGCGCGGGCGGTGTCGAAGGTCTCCAGCGCGGCGTCGACCTCCCGGACGGTCCGGTGCAGCTCGGCGAGGGCCCACCGGTCGAGGAGCGGCCGGTCGGCCGGGGCGGGCGCCTCGGCGAGCCGGTCCGGCGTCCACGCGCGGCCCTGCGCCGCCGCCGCGTTGGCGTACAGGACGAAGAACGACGCGGTGTGCCAGTAGGTGAGGAGGACCTTCCGGACGATCTCCTCCAGCGCGCTGTGCCCGACCCGGCGCGACGCCCACGGCAGCCCGTTCGCGGCCATGAACCAGCGCACCGCGTCCGCGCCGTGCTGGTCCATCAGCGGGATGGGCCGCAGGACGTTCCCGAGGTGCTTGCTCATCTTGCGGCCGTCCTCGGCGAGGATCAGCCCGAGGCAGACGACGTTCTCGTACGACGACCGGTCGAACACGAGCGTCCCGACCGCCATGAGGGAGTAGAACCAGCCGCGCGTCTGGTCCTGGGCCTCGCAGATGTACTGGGCGGGGTAGGAGTCCTCGAACATCTCGTTGTCGCGGTGGGGCGCGCCCCACTGCGCGAACGGCATCGACCCGGAGTCGTACCAGGCGTCGATGACGTCGGGCACGCGCCGCGCCTCCGCGCCGCACCGCGGGCAGGGGAACGCGACGTCGTCCACGTAGGGGCGGTGGGGGTCGAGCGAGGACAAGTCGCTCCCCGCCAGTTCCCCGAGCTCCCTCAGGGACCCGACGCAGGTGATGTGCTCCTCGTCCTCACCGCAGACCCAGAGGGGGAGGGGAGTGCCCCAGTAGCGGCTCCGGGACAGCGACCAGTCGACGTTGTTGCGCAGCCACTCGCCGTACCGGCCGTGCTTGACCGTCTCCGGGAACCAGTTCGTCTTCTCGTTCTCCTCCAGCAGCCGGTCCTTGATCTGCGTGGTGCGGATGTACCAGGCGGGGAGCGCGTAGTAGAGCAGCGGGGTGTGGCACCGCCAGCAGTGCGGGTAGGCGTGCTCGAAGTGCCCGCCCCGGAACAGCAGCCCGCGCGCGCGCAGGTCGTCGGTGAGGGGCTCGTCGGCGTCCTTGAAGAACTTGTTCCCGACCAGGGGGACTTCGCGCAGGAAGCGTCCGTCCGGGCCGATCGGGTTGACGATGGGCATGCCGTAGTTCTTGCAGACGGTCATGTCGTCCGCGCCGAACGCGGGCGCCTGGTGGACGAGGCCCGTCCCGTCCTCGACGGTGACGTAGTCGCCGAGGACGACGTAGTGCGCGTCCGGGATGTCGACCAGGTCGAACGGACGCCGGTAGGTCGTCCGCTCAAGCTCGGTGCCCTGGTAGGTGGCGAGGCGTTCGGCGTCCTCGCCGAGCACCTGCTCCAGGAGGGGTTCGGCGACGACGAGCACCTCGTCCGACCCCTTCGGGCGGGCGGCCACGTACGTCACGTCGGGGTGGACGGCCACGGCGGTGTTGGAGACCAGCGTCCAGGGCGTCGTCGTCCAGATGAGCAGCGCCGCGCCCATCTCGGCCAGCGGGCCGGACGTCACGGGCATGCGCACGTACACCGAAGGGCT
Organism: Actinomadura chibensis NBRC 106107; assembly: GCF_001552135.1. Classification (GTDB taxonomy): domain Bacteria; phylum Actinomycetota; class Actinomycetes; order Streptosporangiales; family Streptosporangiaceae; genus Spirillospora; species Spirillospora chibensis. The sequence continues at coordinate 368,926 of NZ_BCQP01000004.1, forward strand.
GGTGACGTCCTCGTACCCGCCGGGCTGGCCCAGCTCGTGGTCGGACAGGCCCGTCCCGCAGCGCGGGCAGTAGGGCGTGATGCGGAAGTCGCGGAACAGCAGGCCCTTGTCGAACACCTGCTTCAGGGACCACCACACGGCCTCGACGTACTCGGAGTCCATCGTCCGGTACGCCTGGTCGGTGTTGACCCAGTAGCCCATGCGCTCGGTCATTTCCTCGAACGCGTCCACGTGGCGCAGGACGGATTCGCGGCAGCGGGCGTTGAACTCCGCGACGCCGTACTCCTCGATGTCCTTCTTGCCGGTGAGCCCGAGCTCCTTCTCCACGGCGACCTCGACGGGCAGGCCGTGGCAGTCCCAGCCCGCCTTGCGCGGGACGTGGAACCCCTTCATCGTCTTGAAGCGCGGGAAGACGTCCTTGAACACGCGGGCCTCGACGTGGTGGACGCCCGGCATGCCGTTCGCGGTCGGCGGCCCCTCGTAGAACACCCACCGGGGGCCGGACGCGGTGCGCTCCAGCGACCGCTCGAAGATCTTGCTCTCCTGCCAGCGGCGCAGCATGTCCCGCTCCAGGGCGGGCAGATCGACCTGCGCGGGCAGGGGCCGAAAGGCTCGGCTCACGGTGGCGGACCTCCGGATCGACGCGAACACGTTGACCGGAGGGACGAGGCGCGTGCCCGGACCTATCCGAGCGGCCCCGCGGTACCACCCTCCTTGGCCGCGCCCGCACGGCACGGCCCGCTTCGTTCCAGTCGCGGCTGCCGGTTCTACTGCGCCCGCTGCGGGGCGGTTCCTCCGGCGGCTCCGGGGTGATCTGGCCGCCGGGCTCGCCCCCGGGCTCGCACCGTCCCCGGGTCGCTCATGGCTGCTGTGCGGCGGCAGGTGTCCCCATCACGGCCTGCCGATACGACTGCTCGTCCAGACTCTAACGCACGCGGGACGCGCTCTCTTCCCGATTCCTCCCCGCCGGGGGCGGGGGCGGGCCGGGTGCCGTTCCTTTGCGATCTCGTGCGACGCCCCTGGGTTTCCAGGCGTTCGGCGACCGGGCATAAGCGGGCGGTAACGCGGCCCAGGTCGTTTGCCGCGTCCGAGAAAGGGGACCTATGCTGCCCGCACTGCCCGTCGAGGCGACCAGCGCGAGGGAGGCCGACATGGCCGGCGCGAGGAGGGGCGCACAGCCCGCCGAGAAGGCACCAGCCGGAACGACCCGGGGGACGCGGCCACAGGCGGCCAAGCCGCCCGCCGCGAAGGGACCGGCCGCGAGAGCGCGCAAGCCGGGCGCGGCGAAACGCGCCCCGGCCAAGCCCGCGCCGCCCGCGGAGCCGGTCGACGCGGTCGATCCGGTGGACGCGGTCGAGCCCGCGGCCGGCGGGAAGGCCGCCAAGCCGCGCGCGAAGGCCGCCGAACTGCCGGTCCGCGAGGGCGAGCACCAGTGGACGCCCGCCGAGCTGGCCGAGGTGCGGGCCGCGCTGCGCGAGCAGATCGAGGCCCTGCGCGCGGAGATCGCCGCGTCCGCGAACCAGATCGCCGAGGGCGACACGAGCGACGGGGCCGGGGACGACCAGGCCGACGCGGGCGCCAAGACCTACGAGCGCGAGCACGAGCTGGCACTGTCATACAATTCTCAGGACCTGCTCGCCCAGATCGAGCGGGCCGTCCAGCGGATGGACGCCGGCACGTACGGGATCTGCGAGTCCTGCGCCAGGCCGATCGGCAAGGCGCGCCTCCAGGTCTTCCCGCGTGCGACCCTGTGTGTGACATGCAAACAACGCGAGGAACGCCGCTGAGCGACTCAACGAACCCAGAGGGCGGGGCCGAGGAATCCACGGGATCTCCTCGGCCGCGCCGCGTCGGCGTGCTGGTCGCCGTGGCCCTGGCCGCGCTCGCCGCCGACATCGCGTCCAAGACGATCGTGGTGGCGACGCTGCAGGACGAGGAGCCGGTCCGGCTGCTCGGCGGGCTGCTCACGCTCCGCGAGACCCGCAACAGCGGCGCCGCGTTCTCGATCGGCACCGGCTACACGCTCGTCTTCACCCTGATCGCGTTCGGCGTGGTCGTGGCGATCCTGCGGACCGCGCGGAACCTGCGCAGCCTGCCCTGGGCGGTCTGCCTCGGCCTGCTGCTCGGCGGCGCGGTCGGCAACCTGATCGACCGGATGCTGCGCGCCCCCGGGCCGCTGAAGGGGCACGTCGTCGACTGGATCCAGGTCCCGGACTTCCCGGTGTTCAACCTGGCCGACTCGGCGATCGTGTGCGGCGGCGCGCTGGCCGTCCTGCTGGCGGCCCGCGGCCTCCAGGTCGACGGGACGCGCGTCGGCGACGACGACCCCCCGGAACCGGGCCCCGAGCCGCGAGGCGCGGACGAGGACGAGCCGGAACGCGGCGGCGCTCACGCGTCGGAGGAGAAGTCCTGATGGGCGACGTGCGCGGCCTCCCCGTCCCGGACGGCCTGGAGGGCGAGCGGATCGACGCCGCCCTCGCGCGGCTGTTCGGCCTGTCGCGCGGCGGCGCGGCCGACATCATCGCGGCGGGCGACGTCCTGCTGGACGGCGCCGCCGTGGTCACGAAGTCCGAGCGGCTGCACGCGGGCGCCTGGCTGGAGGTGACGCTGCCGCCGCCGCCCGCGCCCCCCGCGCCGGTCGCCGAGCCCGTCCCCGGCATGGGGATCCTGTACGAGGACGACGACATCGTCGTCGTGAACAAGCCGATCGGCGTCGCGGCCCACCCCACCACCGGCTGGACGGGCCCGACCGTCCTCGGCGGGCTGCTCGGCGCCGGGCACACGATCGCGACCAGCGGGGCGTCCGAGCGGCAGGGCATCGTGCACCGGCTGGACGCCAACACCACGGGCGCGATGGTCGTCGCCAAGAGCGAGACCGCCTACTCGCGGCTGAAGCGCGCGTTCAAGGAGCGCCGCATCGACAAGCGCTACCAGGCGCTCGTCCAGGGGCATCCCGACCCGTTCCGCGGGACGGTCGACGCGCCGATCGACCGGCACCCGTCCGGCGACGGCCGGTTCGCGGTCGTGGCGGGCGGCAAGCCGTCCGTCACGCACTACGACACGGTCGAGGCGTTCCGGGCGGCCACCCTGCTCGACATCGACCTGGAGACGGGGCGCACGCACCAGATCCGGGTGCACATGGCCGCGATCCGGCACCCGTGCGTGGGCGACCTGGCGTACGGGGCCGACCCGACGCTGGCGGCGCGGCTCGGGCTGCGGCGGCAGTGGCTGCACGCCGTCCGGCTGGGGTTCGAGCACCCGTCCACGGGCGAGTGGGTGGAGTTCCAGAGCCCCTACCCGGACGACCTGGCCCGCGCGCTGGAGATCGTCCAGGACGAGTCCTGAGCGTCAGAGGCCGAGCAGGCGCAGCCCCGCCGCGACCCCGGCGGCGATGACGAGGACGAGCAGGAACGGCGCCCGCAGCAGCAGCGCCGCCACGGCCGCGCCGAGGCCCGCCAGGCGCGGCCCGTCCAACTCCAGCGCCCGGCCGTCCGCGAGCGCCTGGACGGCGATCAGCGCGGTCAGCAGCGCCACCGGCACCAGCTCGGTGAACCGGCGCATCCTCGGGTCGTCCAGGACGCGCTGCGGCGTGACGAGCCCGGCGAGCTTCAGCGCGTAGCACCCGAGCCCGGTCGCGACGACCGCGATCCACACGTTCACGACTTCTCCGTCCCGCGCAGGAGGGCGGGCAGGGCGGCGAGGGCGGCGAGCATGACGGGGACGCCGGGCGGCAGCAGCGGCGTCGCGGCGATCGCGATGACCGCGGCGGCCGCCGCGACCCGCACCTCCGCGCGCCCCGCCGTGAGCCGGGGCCACAGCAGGGCGAGGAACGCGGCGGGGCCGAGGACGTCCAGGCCGATCGCGTCGGGGTCGCCGAGCCGGGCGGCGCCGGCCGCGCCCGCCAGCGTCGTGGCGTTCCAGGCCAGGTAGAGGCTGATCGCGGTGGTGTAGAAGCCCGCGCGGGCGGCGGCCCGGCCGCGCTGGGCGGTCGCGACGGCGGTGGTCTCGTCGATCACGACCTGCGCGGTCAGCAGCCGCCGCCAGCCGCGCACGCCGAGCGTCCGCGCGAGCCGCAGCCCGTACAGCGCGTTGCGCCCGCCGAGCAGCACCGCGCCGAGCGATCCGGCGACCAGCCCGCCGCCCCCGCCGATCACCCCGGCCAGCGCGAACTGCGACGCCCCGGTGAACGCGAGCAGGCTCAGCACGCACGCCTGCGCGACGCTGAGCCCGGCCGTGACCGCCGCCGCGCCGAACGCGACGCCGGACACGCCGACGGCGATGCCCACGCCCAGCCCGTCCCGGACGGCGGCGGACCGCGCGGTCTCCGCGGGCGCCGCCGCCTCCTCGGCTTCGGTGACCTCCATGCCCGCGACGCTAGCCGGACGGCCGCCGGGCGTTCTTGAACGTTCTTGCGCGGGACGGCGTCCGGCGCCCGTCACGGCGACTCGGCCGCGTCCAGCCCGGCCTCGATCACCGCCGCCATGATCCGGGCGAGCCGCTCCGGGCCGAGGGAGGGGGCGCGCTCCGCCATCGCCGCGACGATCTCCCGCTCCCGGCCCGGGTCGCGGCCCGCGAACCCGCCGACCGGCTTCAGCCGCTGGACGACCGCCGCGACGGCGGCCCGGCGCTCCAGCAGGACGGCGAGCGCCGCGTCCAGCCCGTCGATCGCGGCCCGGGCCTCGCCGAGCGTCGCGATCTCCCCGGCGGACGGCAGCGGGACGCGCAGCTCGTCCGCCCGCCCGCAGGCGGGGCAGGGCGCGTCGTGCCCGGCGGGGTCGATGACCTGGTCGTGCATGGGTGGTCCCCTCTCGTGCCGCGGCCGCGCGCAGGGGATCCGTGCCGGGGCCGCTCCGATCAACAGGAAAAGGCAGAGTCCGCGGGGACTCTGCCTTCTGGCCGGCTCCGGGGTCGTCGCTCAGGTCGCGGTGCGGACCGGCTCGCCCGGAGCCGGCCGCGTAAACCTGAAGTAGCGGCGATCCATGCCCCGATCGTATGCCGGGACGTCGGGCGCCCGTCAAACCCCGGACGGCGCCGTCTCGCCCACTGAGACGTCCCGGCTAGCATGACCGGCATGGGCGCCGTGTCCGGCGCGGGGGAGGCCGCGCACTTCTTCCGGCATCCGGCGATCCCGGACGTCGACCTGCTGCGGGCCCGCTACGTCACGCACCGGTTCGCCCGGCACACCCACGACGGCTACGTGTTCGGCGTGATCGACGCGGGCGTCGAGGAGTTCGAGCACCCCGGCGGGGTCGTGCGGGCCGGGCCCGGCTCGGTCGTCGTCGTCAATCCCGGCGTCATCCACGACGGGCGCGCGGGCGCGCCGGAGGGCTGGGCGTACCGGGTGATCTACCCGCCGGTGGACGTCGTCGCCGCGGTGGCCGCCGAGCTCGGCGCGCGGCCGGGCACGCCCGCGTTCCCCGACTCCGTGCTGGACGACCCGTCCGCCGCCGCCCTGCTGCGCGCCGTGCACGCGGCGGGCGAGAAGGGCGACGCGCTCGCCGCGTCCACCTTCCTGCGGACGACCCTCGCGCGGCTGCTGACCGGGCACTCCCGCGAGGTCCGCCGCGACGACCCGCGCCGCCCGGCGGGCATGCCGCGCGCGGTCCGGGAGGCCCGCGAGATCCTGCACGCGAACCTGGTCGGCCCGCCGTCGCTGGACGAGCTGGCCGACGCGGTCGGCGCCCGCCCGTTCCCGCTGCTGCGGGCGTTCCGCGAGACGGTGGGGCTGCCGCCGCACGCCTACCTGAACCAGGTGCGCGTCCGGGCGGCGCGGGCCCTGCTGGACGAGGGGCTGCGCCCCGCCGAGGTCGCGTCCCGCACCGGTTTCGCCGACCAGGCGCACCTGTCGCGGCACTTCAAGCGCACTCTCGGTGTCCCGCCGGGGGCCTACCGTAGTGCCCGCCGGAATGGGCGCGTCGTGGCGCGTGGGGCGGAAGAAGAGAGTTAGGCTCTCAAGCACCGCGTCAGTCCGGCCGGCCGCCGGGTTGACGATCTTCCCCCGGTCCGATACGCGCCGCGTGCCGCGAGGTACGTGCGCGGTCGCATGCGACGAGCAGCAGGAGGCGCAGCAGGCATGGCCGACTCTTTCGTTCATCTGCACGTCCACACCGAGTACTCCATGCTCGACGGAGCCGCCCGGCTGAAGCAGATGTTCGAGGAGGTCGGGCGGCAGAAGATGCCGGCGATCGCCATGACCGACCACGGCAACATGCACGGCGCCTACGACTTCCACAAGCAGGCGACGGCGGCCGGGGTGACCCCGATCATCGGGATCGAGGCGTACATGGCGCCCGAGTCGCGGTACCACAAGAAGAAGGTCCAGTGGGGCGAGCCGAGCCAGAAGCGCGACGACGTCTCCGGCGGCGGCCTGATCAACCACATGACGCTGTGGGCGCGCAACGCCACGGGCCTGCACAACCTGTTCAAGCTGTCCAGCCGCGCCTACACCGAGGGCTTCGTCTTCAAGTACGCGCGCATGGACGAGGAGCTCCTCGCCGAGCACGCCGACGGCATCATGGCGACGACCGGGTGCCCGTCCGGGAAGGTGCAGACGCGGCTGCGGCTCGGCCAGTTCGACGAGGCGCTCAAGGCCGCCGCGAACTTCCAGGACATCCTCGGCAAGGACAACTACTTCCTCGAGCTGATGGACCACGGCCTCGACATCGAGCGCCGCGTCCGCGACGGCCTGATCGAGATCAGCAAGCGGCTGAACATCCCGCCGGTCGTCACGAACGACTCGCACTACACGCACGAGTCGGAGGCGACCGCGCACGACGCGCTCCTGTGCGTCCAGGTCGGCAAGCAGCTCGCCGACCCCGACCGGTTCCGGTTCGACGGGTCCGGCTACTACCTCAAGACGGCCGACGAGATGCGCGCCATCGACTCGTCCGACATCTGGGCCGAGGGCTGCAGGAACACGCTGCTGATCGCGGAGCGCGTCGAGCCCGAGGGCATGTTCGAGTACCGCGACCTCAGCCCCCGCTTCCCCGTCCCCGAGGGCGAGACGGAGGAGAGCTGGTTCCGCAAGGAGGTCTGGAAGGGCCTGGAGCGCCGCTTCCCGGACGGCCTGCCCGAGGGCTACAAGGAGCAGGCCGAGTACGAGATGGACGTCATCCTCGGCAAGGGGTACCCGTCGTACTTCCTCGTCGTCGCCGACTTCATCATGTGGGCCAAGGAAAACGGCATCCTCGTCGGCCCGGGCCGCGGCAGCGCCGCCGGGTCGCTCGTCGCCTACGCGATGGGCATCACCGACCTCGACCCCATCCCGCACGGACTGATCTTCGAGCGGTTCCTGAACCCCGAGCGCGCGTCCATGCCCGACATCGACATCGACTTCCCTGAAGACCGGCGGGCCGAGGTCATCCGGTACACGACGGAGAAGTGGGGCGCCGACAAGGTCTCGTTCATCGCCACGTTCGGCACCATCAAGGCGAAGGCCGCCATCAAGGACGCGGGCCGCGTCCTCGGCTTCCCCTACGCGCTCGGCGACCGGATCTCCAAGGCGTTCCCGCCCGCCGTCATGGGCAAGGACATCCCCCTCTCCGGCATCTTCGACGACAAGCACCCGCGCCACGGCGAGGCGGGCGAGCTGCGCAAGCTGTACGAGGAAGAGCCCGACGTCAAGCAGATCATGGATCTGGCGCAGGGCCTGGAGGGCCTGATCCGGCAGACCGGCGTGCACGCCGCCGGGGTGATCATGTCCGGGGAGACGATCACCGACCACGTCCCGATCATGCGCCGGGACGCCGACGGCGCGATCATCACGCAGTTCGACTACCCGACCTGCGAGACGCTCGGCCTGCTGAAGATGGACTTCCTCGGGCTGCGCAACCTGACGATCATCGACGACGCGCTCACCGGGATCCGCCGCAACAAGGGCACCGAGGTCGACCTGCTCGCCCTCCCGCTGACCGACAAGCCCACCTACGACCTGCTCGCCCGGGGCGACACCCTCGGCGTGTTCCAGTTCGACGGCGGCCCGATGCGCTCGCTGCTCCGGCTGATGAAGCCCGACAACTTCGAGGACATCTCCGCCGTCGGCGCCCTGTACCGGCCCGGCCCGATGGGCGCGAACTCCCACACCAACTACGCGCTCCGCAAGAACGGCCAGCAGGAGATCACCCCGATCCACCCGGAGCTGGAGGAGCCGCTCAGGGAGATCCTCGACACCACCTACGGCCTGATCGTCTATCAGGAGCAGGTGATGGCGATCGCGCAGAAGGTGGCGGGCTACACGCTCGGCAAAGCGGACCTGCTCCGCCGCGTCATGGGCAAGAAGAAGAAGGCGGAGCTGGACGCCCAGTACGTCGGCTTCGAGCAGGGCATGCTCGACAACGGCTTCTCCAAGGAGGCCGTGAAGACCCTGTGGGACATCCTCGTCCCGTTCTCCGACTACGCGTTCAACAAGGCGCACTCCGCCGCGTACGGCCTCGTCTCCTACTGGACGGCCTACCTCAAGGCGAACTACCCGGCCGAGTACATGGCGGCGTTGCTCACCTCCGTCGGCGACGACAAGGACAAGAGCGCCCTCTACCTGTCGGAGTGCCGCCGGATGGGGCTGAAGGTCCTGCCGCCGGACGTCAACACCTCCGAGGCCGACTTCACCCCGCTGGGCGACACCGAGATCCGGTTCGGGCTGTCGGCCGTCCGCAACGTCGGCACCAACGTCGTGGACGGCATCGTCGCCGCCCGCAAGGAGAAGGGCGCCTACACCGACTTCAACGACTTCCTGAACAAGGTCCCGCCGATCGTCTGCAACAAGCGGGTCGTGGAGTCGCTGATCAAGGCGGGCGCGTTCGACGAGCTCGGCCACCAGCGCAAGGCGCTGCTGATGGTGCACGAGCAGGCGATCGACTCGGTCATCGACATCAAGCGCAAGGAGGCCGTCGGCCAGGACTCCCTCTTCGGCGCGCTGGAGGACGAGAGCGGCGAGGACGCGTTCGCCGTCGCGATCCCCGAGGGCGAGGAGTGGGACAAGACCACCCTCCTCGCGTTCGAGCGGGAGATGCTCGGCCTGTACGTGTCCGACCACCCGCTGCTCGGCGTCGAGCACATCCTGGAGCGCGAGGCCGACTGCACGATCGCCGTCCTGAACGAGGGCGAGCGGCCGGACGGGCAGATCGTCATCGTCGCGGGCCTGCTGTCCGGGCTGCAGCGCAAGGTCACCAAGCAGGGCAACTCGTGGGCGATGTTCCAGCTCGAAGACCTCGGCGGGTCGATCGAGGTGCTGTGCTTCCCGTCCGCCTACCAGCTCTGCTCGACGCTGCTCGCCGAGGACGCGATCCTCGTCGTCAAGGGCAAGCTCGACCGCCGCGAGGACGTCGCCAAGATCATCGCGATGGAGGTGATCCAGCCCGACCTCACGATCACCGACGCGACCGGCCCGCTCTCGGTCACGATGCCGCTCGGCCGCTGCACGCCCCCCACGGTGTCGCGGCTGAAGGAGGTCCTGGTGACCCACCCGGGCACGGCGGAGGTGCACCTGCACGTCCAGAACGGCCCCCGCACCACGGTGATCCGCCTGGACGACCGCCTCCGCGTGGCCCCGTCCCCCGCCCTGATGGGCGACCTGAAACAACTCCTAGGCCCCTCGTGCCTTGGTTAGCCC
>NZ_BCQP01000005.1 GCF_001552135.1 Actinomadura chibensis NBRC 106107
TGGCCCCGGCTCAGGTCGCTTTGTTTGCCTAGGGCCCCGTTGCTCGCGAGGGGACGTCGTTCAGGGTGATGGAGTTGGGATCGCGTCTAGGGACGAGGTCCAGTCGACGAAGCGGCCTAGGCCGTCGAAGCGGGCGCGGGCGGTGCCGCCGCCGGGGAGGCTCGCCTCGGTGAGCAGGTCGGTCTGGCGGTAGGGGACGCGGTGCCGGGACAGGAGCCCGGCGAGGGTCAGCCGCGGCTCGTGCGGGAACAGGCTGGCGGCGTTGGCGAGGAGCCGGGGGAGGGGGACCGGGTCCCACTGGGCGGGCGGGGCCTGCGGGTCGTCGACGTGCAGGTAGGCGGAGCCGCCGTCGTAGCCCGCGCCGATGTAGCCGGCGCCGCCGAGGACGCCGCCCGCGGCCATCGCGATCAGCTCGCCGCCGTGCCCGGCGGGGCCCTCGTACCAGGACAGGTCGACCTCGGGCGTGGTGAACTCGGCGACGCCGAGCCGCTCGCCGATCGTCCGGATGACGAGGGTCGGGGCGACCGCGGGATGGGCGTCGCCGAACTGGGGGTTCGCCCAGCCCCACAGCCAGGTGCGCTCGCGGGCGGCGTAGCTGCCGAGCAGCGACACGCGGACGGTGACGCCGCCGCTGGAGTAGGTGCGCGCGGTGAGGTCGGCGCTCCAGTCCTCGCGCGGCAGGAACTCGGCGAGCGTCTCCTGCTGCTGCAGGACGACGGCCGCCAGCGCGGCGCCTAGGCGTTCGAACGCGGGACTGAATCCGGACATGTCGGGCACACATTATCCCAGTGGTCGGGGCCATCGTGGGCGGTAATCGGACAGGCTAGGCTTTCGCTGTCAGAGGACCTTCATCGAGGAGCGTACGAGGTGCGGGGACCCGCCGGGCGGCTCTTGACGTCGAGGATCCTTCGGACGTGGGCGGTCACCGCCGCCATCGTCACCGTGCTCGGTCCGCCGCTGGGGCTGCTGTGGGCGAAGACCGTCCCCAAGGTGACATACGTAATAGTCCAGGGTGAGCCATTGCTGGCCGATCCGGAAGGTCAGGGTCCGATCGGGATCGACGCCCGGTTCGGGGTGATCACCGTCCTCGCCGGGCTGGTCTGCGGCTGCGCCGCCTACCTCGCGGGCGGCCGCCGCAACGACCTCGCGCTGCTGCTCGGGCTGGCCGTCGGCGGCGTCGCCGCGGCCGTCCTCGCCTGGCAGACCGGGCACCTCATCGGGCTGGACGGCTTCCACGCCGCGGTCCGCCGCGCGCACGACGGCGACACCGTGACGGGCGTCGCCGACCTGCGCGCGAAGGGCGTCCTCGTGTTCTGGGCGGTGGTCGCGGTCGCCGCCTACGGGCTGCTCGAAGTGGTCGTCCGGCGGCTACCCGCGGGCGATGGCGGCGACGACGGCGCCGGTGAGCCGGACGAGGTCGGCGGGGACGAGCTCGATCTGCAGTCCGCGGCGCCCGGCCGAGACGTAGACGGTCGCGAGCCCTGACACCGACGCGTCGACCACGGTCGGCAGCCGCCTGCGCTGGCCGAGCGGGCTGATCCCGCCGACGACGTAGCCGGTGGCGCGCTCGGCGTCCTTCGGGTCGGCCATCCGCGCCTTCTTGCCCCCGGCCGCCGCGGCGAGCGCCTTCAGGTCGAGGGTGCCCGACACCGGGACGACGCCGACCGTGAGCCGCCCGTCCACCTCGGCGAGCAGCGTCTTGAAGATCCGGTCGGGGGAGATGCCGAGGGCCTCGGCGGCGGCCTCCCCGTAGGACTCGGCGTCCGGGTCCACCTCGTAGGGGTGCAGGGTGAACTCGATCTTCGCCTTGGCGGCGGCGACGGTCGCCGGGGTGCCCATGCCGCCCTTGGCCTTCGCGGTGCTCATGGGGCCAGTGTGCCGTGGCCCGCCGCGGCCGGTCAGTTCGGGTGGAACGAGCCGTCCAGGAACTGGCCTGCGGGGATCATCGGCAGCACGTCCAGGATGCGGTTCTCCCTGGCCAGCAGGTCGCGTTCGGCCTCAAGGCGGAGTGCGGCGTCCTCGCACTCCAGCAGGCGCTGCTTCTCGTGGCCGTCCAGGACGAGCGCCGCCGCGATCGCGTACGACAGGGCGACCGGGTCGCGCGGCGGTTCGCCGTCCTCGAACGGGCCGGCCCCGGCCGAGCGCAGCCGGTGCCGGTACAGCCGGTACAGCCGCCGGACGCGCACCGCCGCGGGCTCGGGGTCGGTCCCCGCGTCCTCGGGCAGGAACTCGACCTCGCCCTGCAGGTAGGGGCGGGACCGGTCGAGCTCCTTGAGCCGGAACCGGCGGGCGCCGACGGTCACGACGTCGTACCGGCCGTCCGGGTGGCGGCGGGCGTCGCGCAGCTCGGCGACGCAGCCCACCTCCGCGAGCCGGTGCGCGGCGGACTCGCCGACCTCGTGGCCGAGCTCGATGCCGACGACGCCGAAGCCGCGCGGCTCGGGCCGGTCGAGCAGGTCGGCGACCAGCCGGAGGTAGCGGTCCTCGAACAGATGCAGGGGGAGCACCAGCCCCGGGAACAGTACGGTGCCCAGCGGGAACAGGGGGAGCCGCTCGGTCACACTCTCTCTCCACGCTCCGGGGCGCCACCGGGAGAACGCCGTTCGGCGCCAGCCTACGTCCAAGGCGATGATCTTGGTAAGGGAGAGATTTTCAGATTGTGAAGCGAAAGTCATCCCCGCGCCGCCCGGCGGGCCACTTCCCGCCGATCGGCCGTGCCCGCCCGCGCGGGGCGGCCGGTACCGTCGCGCCATGAGGATGCTCGTCGTGGACGCCTTCGCCGACCGTCCGTTCAGCGGGAACCCGGCGGGGGTGTGCCTCCTCCGGGACGAGGCCGAGCCCGCGTGGATGCAGCGGGTCGCGGCCGAGATGAGGCATTCGGAGACCGCGTTCGTGCGCCCGCTCCGGGACGACCCCGAGGCCGACTGCGAGCTGCGCTGGTTCACCCCGCTCGTGGAGGTCGCGCTGTGCGGGCACGCCACGATGGGCGCCGCCCACGCGCTGTACGAGACGGGGACGGCCGAGCCGGGCCGTCCGGTCCGGTTCCGGACGCTCAGGAGCGGAGTCCTCACCGTCGAGCGGGACGCGGGCGGCGCGCTGTCGATGGACTTCCCGTCCTGCCCGGCGGAGCCGGTCGCCGTCCCGGCCGGGCTCGCCGAGGCGCTCGGCGTCGCGGTGGCGGCGGCGGGCCGGAACGTCCAGAACGACGTGCTGGCCGAAGTCGCGGACGAGACCGCCGTCCGCGAGCTGGCGCCCGACGTCGCGGCGCTCGCCCGCATCGACGCCCGGGGCGTGATCGTCACCGCGGCGGCGGACGCCGGGCGCGGGTACGACTTCGTGTCCCGGTTCTTCGCCCCGCGCGTCCTGCCGGACGGCGGCGAGGACCCGGTGACCGGGTCCGCGCACTGCGCCCTCGGCCCCTACTGGGCGGAGCGCCTCGGCCGCGGCGTGCTGACCGGCTACCAGGCGTCGGCGCGCGGCGGGCGCGTCCGGGTGGCGCCGCGCGGCGACCGCGTCGTCCTGTCCGGGACGGCCGTGACCGTGCTCGACGGGGCGCTGAAAGCCTGATCGACACGTGCGTCTCGGCACGTGAGGCGGTGCGCGGGGGACGGGGGGAACTCCGTAGACTGGACGGGTGATTTCCCGAATCGACCTGCGCGGCTCGCTCCCGGGCGACCTGCGCGCCGTGCTGCCCCGCGCCGAGCTCGACGTCGAGGCCGCCCTGGAGAAGGTGCGGCCCATCTGCGACGACGTGCGCCATCGCGGGTCGGCGGCGGTCCGGGAGCACACCAGGGCGTTCGACGGGGTGGAGCTGGAGCGCACCCGCGTCCCGGCGGCGGAGATCGAGCGGGCGCTCGCCGGGCTCGACCCGGCCGTCCGCGACGCGCTGGAGGAGAGCGTCCGGCGGGCGCGCGCCGTGCACCGGGCGCAGCGCCGCGCCGACGTCACCACCCAGGTGGTGCCTGGGGGCACCGTCACCGAGCGCTGGATACCGGTCGAGCGGGTCGGGCTGTACGTGCCGGGCGGACGGGCCGTGTACCCGTCCAGCGTGGTCATGAACGTCGTCCCGGCGCAGGAGGCGGGGGTCGCCTCCCTCGCCGTCACCTCGCCCGCGCAGAAGGAGTTCGGGGGCCTGCCGCACCCGGCGATCCTCGCGGCGTGCGCGCTGCTCGGCGTGGAGGAGGTCCACGCGGCGGGCGGCGCGCAGGCGATCGCGATGTTCGCCTACGGCACCGAGGAGTGCCGCCGCGCCGACCTCGTCACCGGGCCCGGCAACGTGTACGTCGCCGCCGCCAAGCGGCTGCTCAAGGGCGTGGTCGGCATCGACGCCGAGGCGGGCCCGACGGAGATCGCGATCCTCGCCGACGCGACCGCCGACCCGGTGGACGTCGCCGCCGACCTGATCAGCCAGGCCGAGCACGACGTGCTCGCCGCCGCCGTCCTCGTGACCGACTCGGTCCGGCTCGCGGACGAGGTCGAGGCCGAGCTCAAGGCCCAGGTCGACCGCACCCGGCACACCGAGCGGATCACCGAGGCGCTGGCCGGGCGGCAGTCCGGCATCGTCCTGGTCGACTCGGTCGAGGACGGCCTGCGCGTCGTGGACGCCTACGCCGCCGAGCACCTGGAGATCCACACCGAGGACGCCGCCGCCGTGGCGGCCCGCGTCCGCAACGCCGGGGCGGTCTTCGTCGGGCGGTACGCGCCGGTCTCGCTCGGCGACTACCTCGCCGGGTCCAACCACGTCCTGCCGACCGGCGGGTGCGCGTGCCACTCGTCCGGGCTGTCGGTGCAGTCGTTCCTGCGCGGCGTGCACGTCGTGGAGTACGACCGCGCCGCGCTCGCCGACGCGACCGCCCGGGTCGTCGCCCTCGCCGAGGCCGAGGACCTGCCCGCCCACGGCGCGGCGCTGAAGGCCCGCTTCGACTGGGAGGTGCCGTCGTGACCTCGCTCGGCGACCTCCCGCTGCGCGCCGACCTGCGCGGCCGGGAGCCCTACGGCGCGCCGCAGCTCGACGTCCCGTACGCGCTGAACACCAACGAGAACCCCTACCCGCCGTCCGACCGGCTGGTGAAGGCGCTCGGCGAGGCCGTCATGGACGTCGCCGGGACCCTGAACCGCTACCCCGACCGCGACGCCGTCGCCCTGCGCGCCGACCTCGCCGCGTTCCTGAACGCCGACACGCCCGGCCTGGGCCTCGACGGCGGCCGGGTGTGGGCGGCGAACGGCTCCAACGAGATCATCCAGCAGATCCTGCAGGCGTTCGGCGGGGCGGGCCGCACCGCGCTCGGCTTCGAGCCGTCCTACTCGATGCACCCGATCATCACCGGGGTGTCCGGGACGCGCTGGGTGAACGCCTTCCGCGACGACGACTTCGGCATCGACGCGGCCCGCGCGGTCGCGGCGATCGAGGAGCACCAGCCCGACATCGTGTTCCTGACCTCGCCGAACAACCCGACCGGCACGGCGCTGCCGCTGGCGGCGATCGAGGCGGTCCTCGACGCCGCGCCCGGCATGGTCGTCGTCGACGAGGCGTACGCCGAGTTCCGCCGGGAGGGCACGCCGTCCGCGCTGACGCTGCTCGACGGCCGCCCGCGGCTGATCGTCACCCGGACGATGTCCAAGGCGTTCGCGATGGCCGGGACGCGGCTCGGCTACCTCGCCGCCGACCCCGCCGTGATCGACGCGCTGCTGCTCGTCCGGCTGCCGTACCACCTGTCGGCGGTCACCCAGGCGGTGGCGCGCACGGCGCTCGCGCACGGCGCGGAGCTGCTCGGCGGCGTCGAGGCGCTGCGCCGCGACCGCGACGCGCTCGTCGCGTGGCTGCGCGCCGAGGGGTTCCGGGTGGCCGACTCCGACGCCAACTTCGTCCTGTTCGGCACGTTCCCCGACCGCCGCGCGGTGTGGGAGGCGCTGCTCGCGCGCGGCGTCCTGATCCGGGAGGTGGGGCCGCCCGAGTGGCTGCGGGTCAGCGTCGGCACCCCGGACGAGATGGCCGCCTTCCGCACCGCACTGACACAAGCACTGAAGGAGGGTCTGTGACGCGCAAGGGCAGAGTCGAGCGCGGGACCAAGGAGACCACGGTCCTCGTCGAGATCGACCTGGACGGCACCGGGCAGGTCGACGTCGCGACCGGCGTGGGGTTCTTCGACCACATGCTGGCCCAGCTCGGCAAGCACGGGTCGTTCGACTTGACCGTCAAGACCACCGGCGACCTCCACATCGACAGCCACCACACCATCGAGGACACCGCGATCGCCCTCGGCCAGGCGTTCCGCGAGGCGCTCGGCGACAAGTCCGGCATCCGGCGGTTCGCCGACGCGTCGATCCCGCTGGACGAGGCGCTCGCCCAGGTCACCGTCGACGTGTCCGGCCGCCCGTACCTGGTGCACGTCGAGCCGGACGGCATGGCCCCCATGATCGGCCCCGAGTACGACACCACGATGACCCGGCACGTGTTCGAGTCGTTCGTGTCGAACGCGCGGATCGCGCTGCACGTCCACGTCCCGTACGGGCGGAACGCGCACCACATCGTCGAGGCGCAGTTCAAGGCGCTCGCGCGGGCGCTGCGCGACGCCGTGGCGCTCGACCCGAAGGTGCACGGCGTGCCGTCCACGAAGGGGGCCCTGTAGCGGTGGAGATCGCCGGTGCGGAGCTCACCTTCGGCAACGTCGCGCTGTTCGCGGTCGCGTTGTTCCTGCTGGCGGGCGTGTACAGCTTCATCAAGCAGGGCATCAAGTTCGGCGCGCTGATCCTGCTGGTCTTCGCGGGGCTCGCCTTCCTCGGGGGCGTGCTGTGGCTGTGAGGAAGGTCGTCGTCCTCGACTACGGCTCGGGGAACCTGCGGTCCGCCGAGCGCGCCGTCGCCCGCGCGGGCGCGGACGTGACCGTCACCGCCGACCCGGACGCCGCGCTCGGCGCGGACGGCCTGGTCGTCCCCGGCGTCGGCGCGTTCGCCGCCTGCATGGCGGGGCTGCGCGCGGTGCGCGGCGAGCAGATCATCGGACGGCGGCTCGCCGGGGGGCGCCCCGTCCTCGGCATCTGCGTCGGCATGCAGATCCTGTTCGCCAAGGGCATCGAGCACGGCGTCACCACCGAGGGCTGCGCCGAGTGGCCGGGCACGGTCGACCGGCTGGACGCGCCGGTCGTCCCGCACATGGGCTGGAACACCGTGGACGTGCCCGAGGGGTCCGTCCTGTTCGACGGCCTGGCGGACGCGCGGTTCTACTTCGTCCACTCCTACGCCGCGCGGAGCTGGGACCTCGAACCCGACCCGACCGGCACCATCCCGGCGCCGCTCGTCACCTGGTCCGAGCACGGCGACCGCTTCGTCGCCGGGGTCGAGAACGGCCCGCTGTGCGCCACCCAGTTCCACCCGGAGAAGTCCGGCGACGCCGGCGCGGCGCTCCTGCGCAACTGGCTCGGCACGCTCGGCTGACCTGTCCCCGTCCTCATCTGTATCTGCCTCGATAGGGTTTCCGCATGTCCCTGACGCTCCTTCCCGCCGTTGACGTCGCCTCGGGCCAGGCGGTCCGCCTGGTCCAGGGGGAGGCCGGCACCGAGACCTCCTACGGCGCGCCGCTGGACGCGGCGCTCGCCTGGCAGCGGGCGGGCGCGGAGTGGATCCATCTCGTCGACCTCGACGCCGCGTTCGGGCGCGGCTCCAACCGCGAGCTGCTCGCCGAGGTGACGGGGCGGCTGGACGTGAAGGTCGAGCTGTCCGGCGGCATCCGCGACGACGCGTCGCTGGAGGCCGCCCTCGGCACCGGCTGCGCCCGCGTCAACATCGGCACCGCCGCGCTGGAGGACCCGGCCTGGTGCCGCAAGATCATCGCCTCGCACGGCGACCGGATCGCGGTGGGCCTGGACGTGCGCGGCACCGTCCTCGCCGCCCGCGGCTGGACGCGCGAGGGCGGCGACCTGTGGGACGTCCTCGCCCGCCTGGAGGACGACGGCTGCCCCCGCTACGTCGTCACCGACGTCACCAAGGACGGCACCCTCCGCGGCCCGAACACCGACCTGCTCCGCGAGGTCTGCTCCCGCACCGACAAGCCGGTGATCGCGTCGGGCGGCGTCTCGTCCCTGGACGACCTGCGCGCCCTCGCCGGGCTCGTCGCGGACGGCGTGGAGGGCGCGATCGTCGGCAAGGCCCTCTACGCGCAGGCGTTCACGCTGGAAGAAGCCCTGGAGGTTGTGAAGTGAGCGGGGAGGCCGTGAAGTGACCGTCGCCGTACGGGTGATCCCCTGCCTGGACGTCGACGCGGGCCGGGTGGTCAAGGGCGTCAACTTCCAGAACCTGCGGGACGCGGGCGACCCCGTCGAGCTGGCCGCCCGGTACGACGCCGAGGGCGCGGACGAGCTGACGTTCCTCGACATCACCGCCTCCAGCGCCGACCGGTCGACGACGTACGACGTCGTCCGGCGGACGGCCGAGCAGGTGTTCATCCCGCTGACGGTCGGCGGCGGCGTCCGCACCGTGGACGACATCGACCGGCTGCTGCGCGCGGGCGCCGACAAGGTGTCGGTCAACACGGCGGCGATCGCGCGCCCGGAGTTCCTGCGGGAGGCCGCGCACCGGTTCGGGTCGCAGTGCGTCGTCCTGTCGGTGGACGCCCGCCGCGCTGAGGGCACGCCCTCCGGCTTCGAGGTCACCACGCACGGCGGCCGCCGGGGGACCGGCATCGACGCGGTCGAGTGGGCCCGCCGGGGCCAGGACCTCGGCGTCGGGGAGATCCTGCTCAACTCCATGGACGCGGACGGCACCAAGGCGGGCTTCGACCTGGAGATGCTCGCGAAGGTCCGGGCCGCGGTGACGGTCCCGGTGATCGCCAGCGGCGGGGCGGGCGCGGTGGAGCACTTCGCGCCCGCGGTCGCGGCGGGCGCGGACGCCGTCCTCGCCGCCAGCGTCTTCCACTTCGGCGAGCTGAAGATCTCCGAGGTCAAGGACGCCCTGCGCGCGGCGGGTGACCCGGTCCGTTAGAAGGCGTCCTCGTCGGCGGGGACGGCGGCGTCCGGGCCGCGCTCGGCGATCGGCAGGATGATCGCGGACGGCCGGTCCGGGTCGTGGAACACCTCCTGGCGGGCCGTGACCATGCGGGTCGCGGTGGCGAGCGGCTCGCCGGTGCCGGGGTTCGCGGCGACCTTCGGGTGGGCGCCGCTCGTCACGTGGACGCGGACGCGGTGCCCGCGCGGGAACCGGTGCCCGGTCGGCCACAGGTCCACGGCGATCCGGCGGACGCCGTCCGTCCCGACGGGCTTCTCCGCGGCGGCGGGCAGGCGCAGCCCGCCCTCGCAGACGTTGCGGGACGCCCCGTCCGGCGCGACGTCGCAGAGCCGGACGACGAAGTCGGTGTGCTCCCGGTCCGAGCGGACGAACAGGTCGGCGCCGACCGGGCCGATGACCTCCAGGTCGGCGGGCAGGACGGCGGAGGTGAACACGAGGACGTCCGGGCGCCGCTCCACCGGCCGGTTGTCGACCGGCCGGGAGCTGCCGAGCAGGGTCGGTCCGCCGAGCGCGGGCGTCGGCCGCGCCGGGTCGAACCGGTAGGCGCTCGGCGGGCCGTCCCGGGGGCCGTCCTCGCCGAGCCCGCCGCCCGCGTGCAGGTGCCAGCGCGCCTGCCGCATGCCGGGCGGGGGCCAGTCGCGGTAGTGCCGCCACTCCCGCGCGCCCGTGACGTAGACGCGGACGGGGTCGCGCCGCAGCCCGGACGGGTCGCCGAGCAGGTGCGCCCGGAACCAGGCGAGCGTCTCGCGGATCGTGACGAGGCCGTGCCGCGGGTCGGTGTGCCACCAGGGCCCGACCGTGAGGTAGGGGACGTGCCCGGCGGCGCGCAGCGCGAGGTAGTCGCGGAGCTGCCACGGCAGGAACACGTCGTACCAGCCGCCGACCATGGTGACGGGCGCGGACACCGCGCCGACGGTGCCGCTGAAGTCGCGCCCGTCCCAGTAGCCGTTCTCCTCGGCGTGGCTGGCGAGGAGGTCCTGGTAGAAGCGCATCCGCTCGCCCCCGGCGAGGACGTCCAGCTCGGCGAGGGGGCGGCCGGACCGGGCGGCGCGCAGGGCGCGGCGGTGCGACACGAGCGGCCCGGTCACCATGCCGAACCGCCGCCGCTGCCGGTGCGTGAGGCCCGTCCAGGTGAGCGTGGACTCCAGCGCGAACGACCCGCCGACGTAGGCCGCGTCCCGGAACGTGGACGCGGTGATCTGCAGCGACATCGCCTTCAGCTCCGGGCCCGCCTCCGCCGCGATCGCCCACGCCGCGTAGCCGAGGTAGCTCGGGCCGAACGCGGCGAACGCCCCGTGGAACCACGGCTGCCGCTTCAGCCACGCCACGGTGGCGAGGCCGTCCTCGCGCTCGCCGCCGAGCGGGTCGAACTCGCCGCCGGAGCCGGACGTCCCGCGCGTGCTCTGCGCCACGAGCTGGAACCCGAACGGGACGAACGGCAGCCCGTTGGCGAGGGCGGCCGGGCCGCGCCGCCCGTAGGGGGTGCGGACGAGGATCGTCGGCGGCCGCCGCACCCCGAGCGGGACGTACCGGTCGGCGCGCAGGACCACGCCGTCCGGCATGGCCACCGGCAGGTCGCGCTCGACGGTGTAGGGGAGCAGCCCGCGGGGACGGAGGAGCCTCACCGGCGGGGCGGGCAGTCGGTCCCAGGGCGCCATGCTGCCTCCGTCGCTGTCTCCGTCCGCGATTCGCTACCAATTGGTAAGGTAACCGCCCGCGCGGCCCGCAACCGCGCCGCCTGGCACCCGGGCCAGGTGAAACCCCCCATCTGGCGAGGAAACGGGATCTCTGGGATCGTGGCGGGTGCAGAGCCGGTTCCGCAGGGGGGAGACATATGTGGCCCGGGGCGAACCCGCCGATGGGACCTCCTCCGCCGCCCGCGGGACCGCCACCCGCAGGACCACCGGGGCCCGCGTGGACCGGGCCGCCGCCGCGCGTCCGGCCCGCCGCCGGGTGGTACGCGCTGCCCGCCGCCCTTGTCCTCGTGGCCGTCGTCGGGTTCTTCGCGGTGTTCGCGCTGCTCTGGGACGACACCGACGCCGCGAACGGCCCGTCCGGGGCGGGCGATCCCGCCGCCGGGGTGACGGTCCGGCTCGAAGAGGGGTTCGGGTACTTCCTCTACGTCCGCGCGGGCGCGCCGTCGCCGTTCGCGTGCTCGGTCAAGGCGGACGGGCGGTCCGGGCCCGTCCGGCTGACGCGCAAGAACTCCTGGAGCGCGTCCGACCACGCGTCCTACCGGTACACCGCCTCTTTCACGGCGCCCGTGTCGGGGACGGCCGTGCTCACCTGCCGGGGCACGGACGGCCCCATCCTGGTCACGCCCGACGACACCGCGAACGGCTACCTGGGCTTCGCGCTCTTCGCCGCCCTCGGCCTCGGCATGGTCGCGGCGGTCGCGTTCATCGTGACGATCCTGCGGCGGAGCGGCGCCAAGCGCCGGGCGGCGTCGGCCGGCGGCGTGCCGTACGGGTACTGAGAAACCCGCGTCCGCGGAGTAAACCTTCCCGCCCGACGTTCGTCTCTGGCGTGTGACGCACCACGGGACAGCAGAGGCCGTCGCCATGCCCCACGCCCACGGAGACGACGACCGGTACGAGGAACTGTTCACCGACCACTTCTGGGGGCTGGTGAGGCTCGCCGCGCTCCTCGGCGCCGACGACGCCGAGGACGTCGTGCAGGACGCGTTCGTCCGGCTGCACCGCAGGCGCCGCGCGCTCCGCGACCAGGGGGCCGCGCTGGCGTACCTGCGGGCCAGCGTGTGCAACGCGTCCCGCAGCCGGCTGCGGCACCTGCGGATGGCGCGGCGCAGGCACGCGCAGCTCGCGCCGCCGGGGACGGCCGGGTCCGCCGAGCACGACGTCGTCCACGGCGAGGACGTGCGGGCCCTGCTCGCGGCCGTCGCGGCGCTGCCCGCCCGGCAGCGCGAGGTGCTGGTGCTGCGGTACTGGCTCGACCTGAGCGAGCGGGAGACCGCCGAGACGCTGGGCATCGCCGTCGGCACCGTCAAGGCGCACGCCGCCCGCGCCATCGCGGCGCTGGGCAGGCGACTGAAGGAGGAGGACGCATGATCGCGGCGAAGCGAGGACCATGGCGCCGCCCCTGCGAGGGAGGGGACGAATGAACGGCATCGAGGACAGGCTCCGGGACGCGTTCGGGGCGCACGCGGAGACCGTCCGCCCGCGCGCCGGGGCGTACGCCGAGCACACCCGCAGGCTGCGCCGCGCGCGGGCGAGGCGCCGGGTCGCCGCGCCCGCGGCGGCGCTCGCGACCGCCGGGGTGGCGGTCGCGGCGACGCTGCCCGCCGCGCTGCACGGCGGCGAGCAGGACGCCCTGAACACCGCCGGGACGCCGGGCGGCCTGGTGGACAGGTCCACGGTCGTCACGATCCCCGGCACCGTCGCGGGCGGGGCCGCGTTCCGGCCGGACGCCCTCGGCGCGGACGGCTCGGTCATCGGCCGCACCCCCGACCGGCGCGTCTGGGCGGCCGGGCCGCGCAGTCCGAAGCCGAGGTACCTCGGCTCCAAGGCCGAAGGAGGGCTCAGCGCGGGGCCCGGGTTCACGACCTGGATCACCCCCGACTCCTGGCAGCTCACCTGCCGGACGTCCGGCGGCGCCGTCCGCCGGATCGGGCCGCAGGGCACCACGCCGGCGCAGCCCGTCCTCGCGAGCGGCGGCATGGTCGTGGCCAACGACCCGATGGAGCAGCCGTGGGAGGCGAGGACCAAGGGCTGCGCCGACACCGGCAGGTCGACCGCGAACCGCCTCGGGACGACGCTCGGCGTGGCCAGGGCGTTCGCCTATCCGACGATGTTCGTGGTGGAGCCGTCGCAGAAGCGCGTGCTCCGCGAGATCGACGTCAGGACGGACCGGGTCGTCCGGGAGCATCCGCTGCCCACCGGGGTGCGCCCGGTCCCGCCGCCCCCGAGCATGGAGGTCCCGCGCGGCGGGCACTCGACGTCCACTCCGCTGACCGCGACGGAGACCCCGTCGGCGCCGGAGCAGAAGTGGCAGGCCGCCGCCAACGGCCGCTACTTCGCCTGGGCCGCCGAGGGCCGCCTCCGGATCGTCGAGCGGGCCGGGTGGAAGAACCAGCGGGAGGTGGTCCGGCGCGACGGCGGGCGGGACGGGGCCGCCGCGTCGCTCACCGCGGGCGACCGCGTGATCGCCTACGCGGCCGGGCGGGGCTCGACGGTCTACGACACCGAGGCCCGGCGCGTCCACGCCTGGGACGGGCAGGTGCTCGCGGCGGGCGGCTGGCTGCTCTGGCGGGAGGGCGCCGACTACCGACTCGGCAGGGTCCGGTGACCGCCCCGGCACGGGAGGCCGCCGCCGTGAGCGGGCCGTACGACACCGAGGCGGACGCCTACGCCGACGTCCGCGACATCTACGCCGGGCACGCCAAGCACGGCGTGATGCGGGCCCGGACGCTGGAGCTGCTCCTGCGCGTCTGCGCCGAGCACGGCGTCGAGCTCGGCCGCTACGACCTGGACGTGCTGCGCGGGCTCGCCGCCGGACCGCCGGAGCGGGCGCAGGTCGTCGCGTCGCTGATCGCGCGCGTCAGGACGTGAGCTCGCGCTCCAGCGGGGTGCGGAACCGGGGGACCGCGCGGACGTCGCCGTAGAAGTCGGCGGTCCGCGCGGCCTCCGCGTCGATCGCGGCCGCGGCGTCGGCGCCGACGTCCTCCAGCAGGCGGACGGCGACCTCGCCGTCCGCGCGCTGCGCCCAGCCGCCGACGATCCGGCCGTCCCACCAGACGGAGGGGCCGATGTTGCCGTTGCGGTCGAACAGCCGCGGGCCGTGCGGGCCGAG
Organism: Actinomadura chibensis NBRC 106107; assembly: GCF_001552135.1. Classification (GTDB taxonomy): domain Bacteria; phylum Actinomycetota; class Actinomycetes; order Streptosporangiales; family Streptosporangiaceae; genus Spirillospora; species Spirillospora chibensis. The sequence continues at coordinate 13,810 of NZ_BCQP01000005.1, forward strand.
GAACCAGCCGCGCTCCTGCCAGCCCATCGGCGTCGGGTCGAGGGCGGGCAGCAGCGCCGCCCACGGCTCGGGCGGGGGCGTCGGCTCCAGGTCGTCGGACAGGACGATCCCGGTGCCGCCGCCGAGCTCCACCTCGGTGACGTCGAGGAGCGCGAGGGCCTTCTTGACGTCGCCCGCGTTCCAGCCCGTCCACCACTTGAGGTCGGCGACGGGGGCCGGGCCGAACGCGCGCAGCCACCGGCGGACGAGCTCCGCGCGGGCCTCGGCGGGCGGGACGTCCTCGACGCCGCCGGGCAGCCACGCCTCGACGGGCGACCAGCGGTACTGGCTGCTCGCCCACGACCCGTTCGGGCGGCCCCGCACGATGCGGCCCTCGCAGCCGAGCGTGACGAGGACCCACGTGGTGACGCTCGTGGGCCGCGAGTACGGCTTGCCGGGGGCGGGGTCGACCCGCGTCCGCAGGATGGGCGCGTCGGCGCTGAGCTGCGCGCCCGTCGCCTCGCCGCGTGCCAGCAGGGTCTCGTGCGCGGCCCGCTCCGCCTCGGCGAAGAACGCCGGGACGTCGGCGATGTCGCTGCCGCGCTCGATCAGCCGCCCGTAGGTCGCGCGCTGCTTGGCCGCCAGCGCGTTCGCCGTGGACGCCTGGAGCACCGGGACGAGCTCGACGGGCGCGACGAACATCGTCCGGCGCATCGCGAGCATCCGCAGCAGCGTCCGGTCGTCGTAGAGGGCCCGCTCCACCGCCGCCGGGCCGACCCCCGCCGTGCGCGCCGCGACCGACAGGAACACGGTGGCCGGGTCGGTGGCGTGCAGCACGACCACCGACCGCGCGGCGTCGAGGACGTCGCCGGTCCGGACGGCGGGGGACAGCCGGTGGCGGACGCCGAGCCGGGCCCGGCGCTCCGCGTCGCTCATCGAACGCATGAGCGAATCCTAGCCGGGTCCGGCGGGTGCCCCGGTCAGCCGGTCGCCGAGATCTTGACCACGACCTGGTCGTCGGTGACGGACTGGACGGACACGTCGAACCCCTCGGTCTGCTCCCCGTCGCCGACCGGCACCGTCACCGTCTGGCCGCCGACCTTCAGCGTCACCATCTGGCCCTGGACCTTCACCAGCTCGGCCTTCACGCCGAGGATGGACGCGCTCGCCTCGACGCCGCGGTCGAAGGTCACCGTGCACGAGTTCACGTTGCAGTCGGTCTTGCTGTTCTCCCCGCCGCACGCCGCGAGGGCGCCGAGGGGCAGCAGCACGAACGGCAGGACGGCCAGCTTCCGCCGAAGGGGAAAGGAGGTCATGGCGGGGAGTCTAGGCGCGCGCCGCGCCGGGCCGCGCCCTCCGCGAGGCGGATTCCCGGCGAACCGATGTAGTCCCGCGCGGTGACGGAACTGGATCTTCGGCGTCCGGCGTGTTTCGCTGGACCGGTGACCGCCGACGGAGCCGAGGGGGACGGAGCCGTGGAGCACGGGGCCGAGGCGAACGAAGCTGAGGCGAACGGGGCCGAGGCGAGCGGGACCGAGGAGACCTGCCGGGCCGTGGGCCCGGTGGTGTGCGCGGCGCTCGGGCTGGAGGCCCGCGCGGTGCGCCGCGGCCTCACCGGCATGCCCGTCGTGGTCGTCGGCTACCGCGCCCGCCGCGCCGACCGGCTGCCCGGCGACCGCGCCGCCCTCGTCGTCGTCGGCTTCGGCGGCGCGCTGGACGAGCGGCTGCGGCCCGGGGACGTCCTCGTCGCCGACGAGATCCGCGCCGCCGACCCGGGCGCCCGCCCGGTGCCCTGCGGCGCGCCGCGGCTGCTCGCCGAGGAGCTGATCAAGGACGGCCTGAGCGTCCAGGTGGGGCCGCTGGTGACCACCGACCGCGTCGTCCGGGGCCGGGAGCGGGCGATCTGGGCGGCGCAGGGCGCGCGGGTCGCCGACATGGAGTCCGCCGTCGTCGCCGCCCATGCCGGGGGGCGCCCGGTCGCCGCCGTCCGGGTCGTCGTCGACGGGCCGGGACGGCCGCTGCTGCACCCGGGCACGATCGGGCGGGGGCTGGCGGCGCGGCGCGTCCTCGCGCGCACCGGCCCGGCCCTCGAACGCTGGGGCGCGCTCCTCGTGCGCGGCGAGGGCGACCAGGCCGCGGACGCCGGGGCCCGCACCACCTGACCTCCGCCCGTCCTCAGCCGGTCAGCGGCCCGGTGAGGTACCGCTGGACGGTCGGCGCCAGGTTCGCGACGAGCGCGTCCACGGGCATGTCCACGACCGGCGGCAGCCGCACGATGTAGCGGCACAGCGCGATGCCAAGCAGTTGCGAGGAGACCAGCCCGGCGCGGGCGGGGAGCTCGGCCGGGTCCGCGACGCGCGGGGCGAGCACGGCGGCGACCTGGCCGCCGAAGATCGTCCGGAGCCGCTCGGCGGCGGCCTCGTTGGTGATCGCCGACCGGAAGACCACGGGCAGCACCTCGTCGGCGAGGCCGCCCTCCCAGCGCTCCACGAAGTGCCGGACGAGGGTGCGCCCGAGGTCGTCCGCCGGGACGGCCGCGAGGTCGGGCAGCCGCAGGTCGATGTCGGACGCGGCCGCGAACAGGCCGTCCTTGCTGCCGTAGTAGCGCATCACCATCGACGGGTCGATGCCCGCGTCGGCGGCGATCGCGCGGATCGTCGCCCGGTCGTACCCGTCCGCGGCGAACCGGCGGCGGGCAGCGTCGAGGATCGTCGCCCGGGTCTGGTCGGAGCGCTGCGTGAAAGCCATGCCCACAATCGTAGGCCAACACGTGTTGGCAAAGCGCGCCGGGCGGCGTACAGTCAATGCCAACAGACGTTGGCAAACAACCGTTGATCCGGAGGACGCCATGTCCACCCAGCCCCCCGCACCGCTTCCCGCCACCACGGACGTCCTGATCGTCGGCGCGGGCCCGGTCGGCCTCACCCTCGCCGCCGCGCTCACCGCGCGCGGCGCGGACGCCGTGCTCCTCGACCGCCGGGCCGAGGGCGCGAACACCTCGCGCGCCGCCGTCGTCCACGCCCGCACGCTGGAGGTCCTGGAGGACATCGGCGTCTCCGACGAGCTGGTCGGGCGCGGCGTGATCGTGCCGCGCTTCACCGTCCGCGACGGCGACCGGGCCCTGCTCACCGTCGACTTCGACGGCCTGCCGACCAGGTACCCGTACACGCTGATGGTGCCGCAGGACGTCACCGAGGAGGTGCTCGCCGCCCGGCTGCGCGCGGCGGGCGGCGCGGTCCACCGGGGCCGCGAGGTGGTCTCGCTCGTCCAGGACGAGGACGGCGTCACCGCGACGACCTCGACCGGCGAGACGGTCCGCGCCCGGTACGCCGTCGGGGCGGACGGCATGCACAGCACCGTCCGCGAGCTGGCCGGGATCGGCTTCGCCGGGGCCGGGTACGCGCAGTCGTTCGTCCTCGCCGACGTGCGGCTCGACTGGGGCCTGCGGCCCGACGAGGTCCAGCTGTTCTTCGCACCGGCGGGCCTGGTCGTCGTCGCGCCGCTGCCCGGCGGGCGGCACCGGATCGTCGCGACGATGGACGACGCCCCCGAGCACCCCGCGCTCGCCGACGTCCAGGCGCTGCTGGACGCGCGCGGCCCCCGCCGCCGGCCCGGCCGGGTGACCGAGGTCGTGTGGAGCTCCCGCTTCCGCGTCCACCACCGGCTCGCCGACCGCTACCGCGCGGGACGGGTCCTGCTCGCCGGGGACGCCGCCCACGTCCACAGCCCCGCCGGAGGGCAGGGCATGAACACCGGCGTCCAGGACGCGGTCGCGCTCGCGTCCCGGCTCGCCGCCGTGCTCGCCGGGGACGCGCCCGAGGCGAGCCTCGACGCCTACGAGGCCGAGCGGCGGCCCGTCGCCGAGGGCGTCGTCGCGATGACCGACCGGATGACCCGCGCCGCGACCGCGAACGGCGCCGCCGCGCGGCGCGTCCGCAACGCGCTCCTGCGGGTGCTCGACCGCGTCCCGGCCGCGCGCCGGAGGATGGCGATGCGGCTGTCGGAGCTGACCGCCGCCGAACCCCGTCGCTGAGCCGGGACGAGCCCGACGCGCCTGACGCGCCGGACGAGCCGGACAGGGTCAGCCATGGTTCATGCCGTCCATGCCGTGCCCGGCGCCGTACACGATCTTGCCGCCGAGGTCCTTGCGGAGCGTCGCGAGGGTCTTGTCCTCGCTGACCGCGACCCAGCGCGGCCCGACGAGGTACGTCCCGCCCCACGGCTTCGCCTCTTCCAGCCAGGCGTTCATGCCCTGGTCGGTGGTGAAGCTGAGCAGGACGTACCGCCCCTGGGCGGTCTTGCAGTTGCCCTGCTCCAGATCCTTCACCTTGCGCTTGCCGGTGAGCGAGCAGCCCGTCTGCTCGGCGAGCCGCTGGATCGACGCGGGCTTCGCGTCCTTCCCGCCGGACCCGCCGGACCCGCCGGCCTTGGCCGAACAGCCCGCGGCCAGCGGCAGCGCCGCCGCGGCCGCGCACAGCAGGACCGGCCCGAGCGGGCCGGGGTGGTGTCGGGGACCCATCGCTTCTCCTCCGGGGTGAGACGCGCGATTCGGGGGTTGAATACGCGTCCCGGCCCGGCGGGGTTCACCGGCGGGGAGTCAGGTCATGAGGCGGGCCGCGGCGGCGGCGCGGACGTCGGGCTCCTCGGCCCCGTCGTGGTGCAGCCGCTGCAGGCGCAGCCGCGTGTCGTCGGTGAGCGGCGCGAACTGCGCGGCCTCCGCGCGGACGCCCTCCTCGCAGTCCCACAGGCCCTCGACGGTGTAGGACTCGGCGGTGTGCGGGGCCGTCCTCGTCAACGCGGTCAATATCCGGGGTCTCAAATAGGCATAGGTCGACTCGGTCCAAGCGGACTTCAACAGCGGCACGGCCTCGCCCGCGCGGAGCCTGCCGAGGCCCTCGATCGGGCTCGCGGCGCCGCGCCACTCACGGCTGCCGACCGCGCTCCGCAACTCGTCCATCAGCAGCGGGACGTCCTGCCGGGTGCCGTGTCTCGCGAGGATGCGCAGCCCCATCTCGGCGCAGCCGCCGTCCCGCGCCGCCGCCCACGCCCGCGCCCGCGGCAGCGTCTCCGGGCCGTACTCGCGCAGCGCCCGGCACACCGCGCCGCCGAACCGGCTCGGCCGCTGCGGCAGCAGCTCCTCCGCGAGGTCCAGCAGCGCCATCGTCCGCCGCCTGCCGAGCTCGAAGATCGCCGCGATCGCGCCCTCGCCGCGCCGCCGCGCGAGATCGAGCAGCTCGTCCTCGCTCTGCCGGTCCCGGCCCGGCGCCGCGACCATCGCCCGGCGCGCCGCCCGGCCCGCCTCCCGGTGCCGCGCCAGCGCCTCGGCGATCCGCGGCTGCCGCGCCGCCCACGTCTCGATCACCGGGTTGCGGTGGGACGGGATCAGCATCTCCAGGTCGGCCTCGTCGCACCGCGCGGCGACGAGATCGTCCAGCCCGACGGTCAGCGACGGGTCCTCAAGGTCGATCAGCTCCTCCACGGCGTCGAACCACTGCGCGCCCTCCTCGGCGTACCGGCGCAGCGGCACCGCCGCCTCCCGCCGGCTCAGCCGCACGAGGTCCGCGAGCACGCCCAACGCCAGGTCGACCCGCCACTCGTCCGCGTCCGCATGGTCCGCCGGATCGAACAGATGGGCCGCCACCGGACCCGCGGGCAACTCCAGATCGACCATCAACCGGGCGTAGTACAGCCGCCGCGACTCGCACTGCGGATCCCACCGCGGATCGCGCCGCACGCAGTCGTACACGTACTCGCCCGCGCCCGGACGGTCCGCCGCGCGCCGCGCGGCCCTCCCGAGCCCCCGCTGCAGCTGACCGTGCAGCGTGTCCGCCGATTCCAACACGACCTCGTTATTCACGAGGCCAGAATGCGCACGCGACCAGATAACGGGCAAGTGTTTTAGGGGCTGTGTTTGCCCAGGGGGCGACCCCCTGGAACCCCCGTTGGTCGCGAGGGGCCGTACTTGCCCAGGGGGCCGACCCCCTGGAACCCCCGTCAGTCGCGAGGGGCCGTTTCCCGTTCCGCGTTCGCGGGCCGGGAAACGGCCCCTCGCTCC
>NZ_BCQP01000006.1 GCF_001552135.1 Actinomadura chibensis NBRC 106107
CGAGCCGTGGCGGTGGTTTCTCGCCGGTTACAGGGTTCTTTGGGCTATCCAGGACGCGTGTAGGTCGGCGTAGACGCCGGGTTGGGTTACCAGGTCGGCGTGGGGGCCCCGTTGGACTATGCGGCCCGCGTCGAAGACGATCACCTCGTCGGCCGACTCGGCGGTGGACAGGCGGTGGGCTATGGAGATGGCGGTGCGGCCGCGGGTCGCGCCGTCCAGGGCGCGCTGGATGCGGACCTCCGTCGCCGGGTCCACGGCCGAGGTCGCCTCGTCAAGGACGAGGAGGTCCGGGTCGGCGACGTAGGCGCGGGCGAGGGCCACGAGCTGGCGCTCGCCCGCCGACAGGGACTCGCCGCGCTGGCCGACCGGGGTGTCCAGGCCGCCGGGGAGGCCGTCCAGCCAGTCGGCGAGGCCCAGCTCGGTCAGGGCCAGGACGAGGTCCGCGTCGGACGCGTCCGGGCGCCCGTACCGGATGTTGTCGCCCAGGGACGCGTCGAACAGGAAGCCGTCCTGCGGGACCATGACGATCCGCTCCCGCAGGGACGAGAACCGGACGCGGTCGAGCGGCACCCCGTCCACGAGGACGCGGCCCGACACGGGGTCCATCAGGCGGGTGAGGAGCTTCGCGAACGTCGTCTTGCCGGAGCCGGTCTCCCCGACGACCGCGACCCGGCTGCGCGGCGCGATGTCCACCGTGACGTCGTGCAGGACGGGCGGCCCGCCCGGGTAGGCGAACCCCACCGACTCGAACCGGACCTCGATCGGCCCGCGCGGCAGGGTCTCGCCGTCCGCGCCGGGGTCGGCGACGTCGGGGACGGTGTCCAGCACGCCGAGCACCCGCCGCCACCCGGCGATCGCGTTCTGCGCCTGGTTGAACACCTCGGTCGCGGTCTGCATCGGGCTGACGAACAGCGTCACGAGGAACAGGAACGCGACGAGCTCGCCCGCCGTCAGGTGCCCGCCGATGCCGAGCAGGGTTCCGGCGATGACGACCGCCGCCGTCGCGACGGCGGCGACCAGCTCGCTGACCGGGAACGTCAGCGCGACGAGGGCCTGGGCGCGGGACTGGGCGTCGCGGTGGGCGTCGACGGTCTCGTCCACGCGGCGGCCGGTCCGCTCCTCCGACGCGTACGCGCGGATTACCGGCGCGCCGACGACGGACTCGCTGACCGCCCCGAGCAGCTCGCCCATCCGCTCCCGCACCCCCATGTAGGCGGTGGACAGGATCCGCTGGAAGCGCCGCAGCGCCCACCCGAGCGGCACGAACGCCACCCACACCAGCAGCGCGAGCTGCCACGAGTAGACGAGCATCAGCACGCTCGCGACGAGCAGCTGCCCGATCGACACGATGAACATCAGCCCGCCCGACTGCATGAACTGGCTGATCTGGTCGACGTCGCCCGTCACCCGCGACACCAGCGAGCCGCGCTTCTCGCTGCTCTGGCTGAGCATCGACAGGTCGTGGACGTGCCGGAACGCCTTCGTCCGCAGCGCGGCGAGGCCGCCCTCCGACGTCCGGTACAGCCGGACGTTCATCAGGTACGCGCACAGGGCCGTCACCACGACGGCGGCCGCGCAGAGGAGCACGGCCGTCCGGATGAAGGCGAGGTCGGGGCCGTCCGCCCCGCCGAGGCCCTTGTCGATCGTCTGCTGGACGGCGATCGGCACCACCACGCGTCCCGCCGTGGACACGAGCGCGAGCGCGAGCGTCCCGGCCAGCCCGGCGGTGAAGTCCGGGCTCATCCTGATCCCGCGCCGCAGCGTGCTGAGCGCGCCGTCCGCGGTCCCGGTCTCGATCGTCATGCCAGTGCCTCCTCGCCGCCCTCGACGGCCTGCCGGTCCGCGTCCGCCCGCTCGTAGGCGTTGACCAGGTTGCGGTAGCCCTCGGACCGCTCCAGGAGCTCCGCGTGCGTCCCCCGCGCGGCGACCCGGCCGTGCTCCAGGTAGACGACCTCGTCCGCGAGGGCGATGGTCGCCTTGCGGTAGGCGACGACCACGACGGTCGCGTCCCCGGACCGCGCCTCCCGCAGACCCTGCAGGATGCGGGCCTCCACCTGCGGGTCGACGCTGGACGTCGCGTCGTCCAGGACGAGCAGCCGCGGCCGCCGGACCAGCGCCCGCGCCAGCGCGAGCCGCTGCCGCTGCCCGCCGGACAGCGTCGCCCCGCGCTCGCCGACCCGGGTGTCGAGCCCGGCGTCGAGCGCCGCGACGAACCCCTCCGCCTGGGCGAGGCGGAGCGCCTCCCAGACCCGCTCGTCGGGGACGTCGAGCCCGAGCGTCACGTTGCCCCGGACGGTGTCGTCGAACAGGAACGTCTGCTGCGGGACGAGCGCCGCCGTCTCCGCGACCCCGCCGCGCCGCACGTCCCGCAGGTCGACGCCGTCGAGGAGCACCGCGCCGTCCGCCGGGTCGACGAGCCGGACGAGCAGCGAGGTGAGCGTCGACTTGCCGGAGCCGGTCGGGCCGACCACGGCGATCGTCCGGCCGGGGGACGCCGCGAACGACACGTCCCGCAGGACGTCCCGCTCCGCGCCCCCGGGCCCGTCCGGCGCGGTCTCGTACCCGAACCGGACGTGCCTGACCTCCAGCGCGGACGCCCGCCCGCCGCCGTCCAGGTCGCCGCCGCCGTAGGGGAGGGAGCCGGACGCGTCCAGCACGGCCCGGACCCGCTCCCAGCCGACGACGCTGCGCGGCACCTCGCCGAGCACCCAGCCGAGCGCCCTGATCGGCCACGACAGCAGCGTGAACAGGTACGCGACGTTCACGAGGTCGCCCGGCGACATGGCGCCGGAGTCCAGCCGCACCGACCCGATCAGCAGGACGGCGAGGACGCCGAGGTTCGGCAGCGCCTCCAGCACCGGGTCGAACAGCCCGCGGATCCGGCCGACGGCGACGTTGGCGTCCCGCAGCGCCTCCGTCCGCTCGGCGAACCGCGCCGTCTCCGCCTCCTCGCGGCCGAGCGTCTTGACGACGAGGCCGCCCTCGAAGCTCTCGTGCGCGACCTCGCTGACCTCCGCGCGCAACTGCTGCGCGCGGGTCGCGACCGGCGACAGCCGCCGCTGGTACAGGACGTTGATCAGCGCGATCGCGGGGAAGACGAGGAACCCGACCCCGGCCACGACCAGGTCGGTGAGGAGGATCGACACCGCCGCGATCAGCAGCATGAACACGACGCCGACCGCCATCGGCAGCGGCGCGATCGGCGCCCACACCGCCTCGACGTCGGCGTTGGCGTTCGACAGGAGCTGCCCGGTCGGGTGCCGGTGGTGCCACGCGAGCGGCAGCCGCAGGTACTGGCGGGTGACCGCGCGCCGGTACTCGGCCTGGAGGCGGTACTGCATGAGGCCCGCGTAGTAGCGGCGTCCCGCCACGCCGATCGCCTTCAGCAGGGCGACGCCGACGATCGCGAGCGCGGCGCCGGACAGCGCCCCGGCCGTCGTGTGTCCGGACTCGAACGCCGGGAGCACCACCGTCTCGGTGGCCCACCCGAGCACCTGCGCGGTCGCCACGGTCATCGCCGCGTACAGCGCGCTCGCGAGCACCGACAGGGCGAAGACCCGGGGCTCCGCCCGCACCGCGACCCCGAGCACGCCCATCCCCTCCCGGAGGACGTGCGGGCTGACCCGTTCGGACGCAGGTGGCATGGCGACTCCTCGACACGGCGGCGTGGTGCCCGGGAATTGCCCCCTGCTAGCGGGGTATGGGGGGATTTGCGGGCTCGGATACTCCCTACCATGAGCGGCCCTCGCTTATTCCCGGCCGGACGGCCGGGGCCTACGATCGGGCGATGAGCACCTCCGAACGCGATCCGGGTCCGGTGCGCGCCGAACGGCTGGCGCTCGCCGACGCGCTGCGCGAGGCCGGGCCGGACGCGGACACCAAGTGCGCCGGGTGGAGCGCCCGCGATCTGGCGGCGCATCTGGTCGTCCGGGAAGGGCGTCCGGACGCGGCGCCGGGAATACTGCTCGCGCCGCTGTCCTTCTACACGGAGCGCGTGCGGCGCCGCGCGGCCCGGGCCGTCCCGTTCGACCGGCTGGTAGAACGGTTTCGGGAGGGACCGCCGAAGTTCTCGCCGTACGCGCTTCCCGGCGTGGACAAAAACGCGAACGCCGTGGAGTTCTTTGTTCACCATGAGGACATCCGCCGCGCGAGTGCCGACTGGGAGCCGCGGGAGATCTCTCCGGAGTTCGCGGAACTGCTCTGGCGACGGATAAGAATTGCCCGCTTTGTCCTAAGAAAAGTTCATGTTCAGGTAACGCTCGTCCAACCGGACGGGCGCGCCGCCCGGGTGTCGGGAGGCGGCCGCGGGGCCGTCCGCGTGCACGGCCCCGTGGGTGAACTCGTCCTCTGGGCCCTGGGGCGCCGCGACGTCGCGGACGTCCGGCTCACCGGGGCCACGGACGCTGTCAAGAGCCTGACCGAGACCGGTTGGAGTCTTTAACGGCCAGGTAACGGCACGGTTCGCGGAGGGAAGAAACGGAAGGCTTGCGGCTCCTCCGCTTTACGCGGAAGCGGTGATACGGTGGGGCGGTCGGTTGCAGTCGTGGTTCTCGATCGTTCAAGACGCCCGCGGACTGATGGCAGCGGGCGTTTTGGCTTTTCCGGGACCGTACCGGGGGCGAGAGCGTTCCGCAGCGACCGCACGGGCCCGCGAGGTGTGGGCCCAGGTTTTGCCGCAAGGAGAAAGACATGCCCCAGCAGGGCACCGTGAAGTGGTTCAACGCCGAGAAGGGCTTCGGCTTCATCGCCGTGGACGGCGGCGGGCCGGACGTCTTCGTGCACTACTCGGCTATCCAGACCTCCGGATACCGCACCCTGGACGAGAACCAGCGCGTTCAGTTCGAGGTGACGCAGGGTAACCGGGGTCCCCAGGCAGACCAGGTCGTCCCCCTGTAACGCCAGTAGTCGTACGTCAGGGCCCGTCCCTCCGCCTCGGGGGAACGGGTCCTTTCGTGTTTCTTATCGCGTTTCCCGTTCCTTTCCGGCGTTCTTGCGGCGCGGGCGGGCTCCCCGCCGCAACGGGTCCGGGCGGGGGCGGTGCGGGGCCCCGGCGGGCAGCCTGCACAATGGACGGCATGTCCGTCCGACCGTCCGACCCGGACCCCGCCTCGTGACGCCCGGACGTGAGCGGGGGCTCGCGGCGCTGCTCTGCGCCGCCGGGGCCGGGCTCGCCCTCCTCGCCGCCGGACGCACCTGGGCCTCCGTGGAGGCCGAGCACGCCATCACGCCGTTCGCGCAGAACCTCAGCGGCGGCGACCTCGGCGGCGCGCCGGGCGCGCTCGGCTGGGCCGGGCTCGCCGGGCTCGCCGCCCTCTTCGCCACCAGCGGCCGCGTGCGCGCGGGCGTCGGCGTCCTCGTCGCCCTGTTCGGCGTGGGGATCGCCTACGCCTCGGCCACCGCCGTCCGGCGCTCGACCGTGCTGTCGGCCGCCGGGGACAAGAGCGCGCTGCTCAAGCTCGGCGCCGACCCCTCCGTGGACGTGAACCTGTGGTGGACGGTCTCGCTCGCCGGGGGCGTCCTCCTCGTCGCGGCCGGGCTGGTCACCGTGCTGCGCGGCGCGCGCTGGCCGCGCATGTCCGCCCGCTACGAGCGCGCCGCCGCCGCGCCCAGGGCGACCGCCGCCGCCGACGACCCGTCGTCCATGTGGAAGTCCCTCGACCGGGGCGAGGACCCGACCGCCCAGCGGAACGGACGTCCGTGACCGGCGACGGCGGCGGGCTCGTCCTCGTGGTCGAGCACGACCCCGCCGTGGCCGAACTCCAGCGCCGCTACCTCGCCCGCGAGGGCTTCGACGTCGAGATCGAGGCCGACCCCGCCAAGGGGCCGGCGGCCGCCGGGCGCAGCCGTCCCGCCGCGGTCGTCCTCGACCTGTCGGTCTCCGCGCTGCCCGCCGACCTGTACCGGCGGGTCGCCGAGGCCGCCC
>NZ_BCQP01000007.1 GCF_001552135.1 Actinomadura chibensis NBRC 106107
CGGGTCGCCGAGGCCGCCCGCCCCGCCCCCGTCATCGCGGTCACCGGGCCCCTCGACCCGCTCGTCGCCCGCGCGGTCGGCGACCGCCGGGTGGACCGGCCGTTCAGCCCCCGCGTCCTCGTCGGCGCCGTCGCCGACGCGCTCCGCCGCGGCGCCCCCGCCGAGGCGCCGGGCCCCCTGCGGGCGGGAGCCGTCGCCCTCGACCCCGGGGAGCGCACCGCCGTCATCGGGGACCGCCGCGTCACCCTCACCGTCACCGAGTTCGACCTCCTCGAATTCCTGATGGGCAACCCCGGCCGCGTCTTCACCCGCGAGCAGCTCCTCGACGCCGCCTGGGGGCCCGGCGCCGGGGCGGGCAGCCGCACCGTCGACGTCCACGTGGCCCAGCTCCGCGCCAAACTCGGCCAGGGCAACCCCATCAGGACGGTCCGCGGAGTGGGCTACGTGCTGGACGGCTAGTCCGCCCCCTTCGAGAGGCGGCCCCGTGGCGGGCGTTCTATGGTTGGGCGTGTGACCGAGGCATCCGTCGACTCGCGGAGGCGCGGGCTCGCCTGGCGGCGCCTGGCGGGGCCGGGGGCCGTGCTCGGCGGGGTCGTCGCGGGCGCGCTGGTGGTGGCGTTCCGGGACCCCAACGAGGCCGGGCACTATCCGACCTGCCCGTTCCTGCTCCTGACCGGCTACTACTGCCCCGGCTGCGGGATGATGCGGCTCGTCCACGCCCTCACGCACGGGGACGTCGGGACGGCGTTCGGCCTCAACCCGCTGCTGTTCGTCCTGCTGCCGGTGTTCGGCTACCTGTACGCGCGCTGGACGGTCCTGAGCGCGCGGGGGCTGGCGATGCGGTCCGCTCTTTTCAGGCCGGTGGTCGCGTATGCGTTCCTCGGCCTTCTCATCGTCTACTGGGTCGTCCGCAACCTGCCGTTCGGGCGGGCGCTGGCGCCCTGAGGCGCGTGAGGCGCCCCCGACGGGCCGCCCGGATGCGGGCGCCGTCCGAGGGGGCGGCTACGATCGGTGCACGGAACGACCTGAAATAGGGGGCCTGCGACCTTGAGCGTTTTGGACGAGATCGTGGAGGGCGTCCGGGCCGATCTCGCCGAAAGGCAGCGGGACGTCCCGCTCGGCGCCCTGAAGGAGAAGGCCGCGGCGGCCGCGGTCCCGCGCGACGCGCTCGCCGCGCTGCGCGGCCCCGGCGTCACCGTGATCGCCGAGGTCAAGCGGAGCAGCCCGTCCAAGGGCGCGCTCGCCGCCATCGCCGACCCCGCCGCGCTCGCCCGCGACTACGAGTCCGGCGGCGCGAAGGTGATCAGCGTGCTGACCGAGCGGCGCCGGTTCGGCGGCAGCCTGGACGACCTCGCCGCCGTCCGCGCCAACGTCGGCGTCTGCGTCCTGCGCAAGGACTTCATCGTCACCTCCTACCAGCTGTGGGAGGCGCGCGCGCACGGCGCCGACATGGCCCTGCTGATCGTCGCCGCCCTGGAGCAGGACGCGCTCGTCTCGCTGGTGGAGCGCGCCGAGTCGATCGGGCTCGTCCCGCTCGTCGAGGTCCACACCGAGGAGGAGGTCGCCCGCGCGGTCGAGGCCGGCGCCAAGGTCATCGGCGTGAACGCCCGCGACCTGCGGACGCTGAAGGTCGACCGCGGGGTGTTCGCCCGGGTCGCGCCGCTCATCCCGAAGAACGTCGTGAAGATCGCCGAGTCCGGCGTGCGGGGGCCGCACGACCTGCTCGCCTACGCCTCCAACGGCGCCGACGCCGTGCTGGTCGGCGAGAGCCTCGTGATCGGCCGCGACCCGCGGTCCGCCGTCGCCGACCTCGTGGCCGCCGGAGCCCACCCGGCGCTGCGGCAGAGCGGCTAGGGTTCAGGCATGCAGGTCGAGCCGCTCCGGGAGCGATGGCGGGGCTGATCCGTACCCCGAGACCCGATCAGCCGCTTCTCGCATGACAGGACGCGTTAACCCATGACCATCGACACCGCGCGCGGTGCGCTGCCCGACGCCACGGGCCACTTCGGATCGTTCGGCGGGCGGTTCGCCCCCGAGGCGCTGATGGCGGCCCTGGACGAGCTGACCCGCGAGTTCGAGACCGCCAAGAACGACCCCGCCTTCACCGGGGAACTGAACGACCTCCTTGCGAGCTACGCGGGCCGTCCCAGCCTGCTGACGGAGGCCAAGCGGTTCTCCGCGCACGCGGGCGCCCGCGTGCTGCTCAAGCGCGAGGACCTCAACCACACCGGCTCGCACAAGATCAACAACGTGCTGGGCCAGGCGCTGCTCACCCGCCGGATGGGCAAGTCCCGGGTGATCGCCGAGACGGGCGCGGGCCAGCACGGCGTCGCCACCGCCACGGCCGCCGCCCTGCTCGGCCTCGACTGCGTCGTCTACATGGGCGAGGTCGACACCGAGCGGCAGGCGCTGAACGTCGCGCGGATGCGGATGCTCGGCGCCGAGGTGGTCCCGGTGAAGAACGGCAGCCGCACCCTCAAGGACGCCTGCAACGAGGCGTTCCGCGACTGGGTCGCCACCGTCGACGACACCCACTACTGCATCGGGTCCACGATGGGCCCGCACCCGTTCCCGATGATGGTCCGCGACTTCCAGCGGATCATCGGGGTCGAGGCCAGGCGGCAGTGCCTGGAGCTCACCGGGTCCCTGCCGGACGCCGTCATCGCCTGCGTCGGCGGCGGCTCCAACGCGATCGGCGCGTTCCACGCCTTCGTCCCGGACGAATCCGTCAGGCTGTACGGGTTCGAGGCGGGCGGCGACGGCGTCGGCACCGGGCGGCACGCCGCGACGCTGGTCGGCGGCACCCTCGGCGTCATCCACGGCATGCGCACCTACCTGCTGCAGGACGACGACGGCCAGACCCTGGAGACCCACTCGATCTCCGCCGGGCTGGACTATCCCGGCGTCGGCCCCGAGCACTCCTGGCTGCGCGACTCCGGCCGCGCCGAGTACCGCGCGATCACCGACGCCGAGGCGATGGACGCCTTCTCCCTGCTCTGCCGCACCGAGGGGATCATCCCGGCCATCGAGTCCGCGCACGCGCTGGCCGGCGCGCTCAAGGTCGGCCCCGAGCTCGGCCCGGACGCCACGCTCGTGGTGTGCCTGTCCGGACGCGGCGACAAGGACATGCACACGGCCGCCGGATTCTTCGGCCTGATGCCCGAGGGAGACGGCGAATGACCGCCCAGACCGCCCGCACCGCCCAGACCGCCTACGACAGGGCCAAGGCGGAGGGGCGGGCCGCGCTCGTCGGCTACCTGCCCGCCGGGTTCCCCACCCGCGAGGGCTCGATCGACGCGCTGAAGACGATGGTCGACGCGGGCTGCGACGTCATCGAGATCGGCCTGCCCTACACCGACCCGATGATGGACGGCCCCGTCATCCAGGACGCCGTCCACCAGGCGCTGGTCGGCGGCGCCCGCGTCGCCGACGTGTTCCGGACGGTCGAGGCCGTCGCCGCCACCGGCGTCCCCACCCTCGTCATGACCTACTGGAACCCGGTCGACCACTACGGCGTCGACCGGTTCGCCCGCGACCTCGCCTCCGCCGGGGGCGCCGGGCTGATCACGCCCGACCTCACGCCGGAGGAGGGCGGCGCGTGGCTCGCGGCGTCCGACGAGCACGGCCTCGACCGGGTGTTCCTCGTCGCGCTCAGCTCCACCGACGAGCGGATCGAGAAGATCACCGGGGCGTCCCGCGGGTTCGTCTACGCGGCGTCCCTGATGGGCGTGACCGGCGCCCGCTCCGCCGTCGACACCGGCGCGCCCCGGCTGGTGGAGCGCACCCGCGCGTTCATCGAGAAGCGCGGGACGCCGCTGCCGGTCGGGCTCGGGCTCGGCGTCGGCACCGGCGCGCAGGCCGCCGAGGTCGCTGGGTTCGCCGACGGCGTGATCGTCGGGTCGGCGTTCGTCCGGCGGCTGCTGGAGGCGCCCGACCTCGCGGCCGGGCTGACCGGGCTCCGCGCGCTCACGGAGGAGCTGGCCGCGGGCGTCCGCGGCGGTCACTGACCGTCACACGCGCCGACCGCTGCGGAGGCGCCCGCTCACCGCGGGGACGTCGCCGCTGATCACATCCGCGGCCGTCCGGCGGCGGGGTCCGACCCGCCGCCGGACGTGCCGGGAGGCGCCCGGGAACTCCCGGACGGTGCCTCCGAGTTGATGCTTGTGGTATCGCCCGTCTCCCGTAAGGTGTGTTCGCCGGGTGTGGCGGTCCTGGAAGGATCACGATCACGATGACGCAAGAGATGACGGCGAAGGACCGGGCCAAGACGGTCGCTCCGCCGCTGCCCCCCGCCTGGTTCCAGGCGGTGGCCTGGATCCTGACGATCGCCGGGTTCGGGATATCGGTCTATCTGACGATCACGCACTACGACGACAGCGCGCTGGTGTGCTCGGCGTCCAAGACCGTCGACTGCCACGCGGTCACGACGAGCGAGTACTCCACGCTGCTCGGCATCCCCATGCCCCTGCTGGGGCTGGCGTTCTTCGTGGCGTTCGCCGCGCTGATCACGCCGTGGGCGCTGCGCTCGACGTGGCCGCCGCTCCGCTGGGGACGGGTCGCGAGCGTCTCGGTGGGCGTGCTGTTCGTCGTCTACCTCGTGACCGTGGAGTTCGCCATCCTGCACAAGGTCTGCCTCTGGTGCAGCGGGGTCCACGTGGTGACCGTCCTGCTGTTCCTGCTCGTCTTGATCGACGAATTCCGGCGGATCGGTCAAGTCGACTAGTCTCGCCGTGACCGCGCCGCACGGTGGCGGCGCGGCCCCCACGCAATAGGAGAACCAATGAGCAAGGCCGCACGAGAGCGTTCCGCGAGAGAGCGCCTGGCCGCCGACCGGAAGAAGCAGGCGGCGCGTGCGAAGCAGCGGCGGCTGCTCGCCATCGTCCTCGGATCGGTGGTGGCGGTGGCGGTGATCGTGGTCGGGGCCGTCCTGATCGTCGATCACCAGAGCAAGAACGGCAAGGCCCAGGTCCACCAGGGCGCGCTCGCCCCGCTCAGCCGCCAGGCCGACGGCTCCATCGTGATGGCGCAGAACGGGGTGACCAAGCCCGAGCTGGAGATCTTCGAGGACTTCCAGTGCCCGATCTGCAAGCAGTTCGAGCAGAGCAGCGGCAAGACCGTCCTCGAACTGGCGCAGCAGGGCAAGGTCAAGGTCGTCTACCGGCCGTTCCACCTGTTCGGCCAGCAGAAGGACCCGGTGAAGATCAACTCGCTGCGCTCGGCCGAGGCGGCGCTGTGCGTGCCCGCCGACAAGTGGATCTCCTACCACGACGCGCTCTTCAAGTTCCAGCCGACCGAGGGCGAGAAGGGCTTCTCGCCCGACGACCTCGTCAAGTGGGGCAAGGACATCGGCGTCACCGACCCGAACTTCGAGAAGTGCGTCCGGGACGGGCAGAAGAAGTCCACGGTCGACTCGATGACCAAGTACGCCCTGCAGGACCGCGGCGTCGACGGCACGCCCACCGTGTTCCTGGACGGCAAGAAGCTCGACCAGGCGCAGTTCATGAACCCGGGCGCGCTGCGCGCGACCATCGACGCCGCCAAGGCCGCCGGGAAGTGATCGCCCCGCTGAGCTGAGCCTTCGCGGGCGACCCGCCCGCCGCCGCGCCGCGCCGTCCCGCCCGGGACGGCGCGGCGCGGCGCTTTTCCCCGGCTCGGGCGACCCGTCCCCGCTACGCTCGTGGACGCACGCAATCACATACCGTGCCGATCGGGGGATCGATGAGCGAGCAGGACAGGGGCCCGCGGCGGCCCGCGGGCGGGCGGCCGCGCACCGAGGCCGGGGAGCGGCGGCGGCGCCTGCTGGTGGTCGTCCTCGGCGGGATCGCCGCGGCGGCGGTCGCGATCGCCGGGATCGTCGTGGCCGTCGCCCGCCACGACGGGGACGGCGCGCTGGAGAGCAGCTACGACGGCCCGCTGGCGCCGACCGCGCGGGAGCAGTACGGCGCGGTCGCGATGGGGCGGCCCGGCGTCACGACGCCCGTCCTCGACCTGTACGAGGACTTCCAGTGCCCCGCCTGCCGGGCGCTGGAGCGGCGGATCGGCGGGACGCTGAAGCAGCTCGCCGCCGAGGGCAGGGCCAGGGTCGTCTACCGGCCGTTCCAGCTCTTCCAGCAGGAGCCGCTGATGTCGAACTCGCGGCGGGCCGCGAACGCCGCCGCCTGCTTCCCGGTCGGCGCGTGGGTGCGGTACCACGACAAGCTGTACGGGGAGCAGCCGCCGGAGGGCGACGTCGGCTTCCGCAACCAGGACCTGATCGACTGGGGGGCGCGGCTCGGCGCCACCGGCCCCGAGTTCGCCGACTGCGTCAACCGCTCGCAGCAGATCGACCAGGTGGAGAAGGCGAGCGCGCAGGCCGGGCGGGCGGGCGTCGACGCGACGCCGTTCCTCGCGCTGAACGGCAGGCGGGTCGACGACGACGTCCTCGGCTCGCCGGACGAGCTGCGCAAGGCCGTCGCGGCGGCGGGCGGCGGGGAGCACCGCGCGCCCGGCCGCGCCCGCGCCACCGGCGTCGCGACCGGCCGCCACCAGGCGCGCCCGTAGAGATCGCCGCGCACCGCGCCGGGTAGGGGTACCCTCATCGGTCATGCAGCCGCTGGCATACATCCCGAGTCCCTCACAGGGCGTCTGGCACCTCGGGCCCATCCCGATCCGCGCCTACGCCGTCATGATCATCCTTGGCATCGTCGTCGCGGTCTGGCTGGGCGAGCGGCGCTGGGCCGCGCGGGGCGGCACGCCGGGCGTGGTCATCGACGTCGCCGTGTGGGCCGTGCCGTTCGGCCTCGTCGGCGGGCGCCTCTACCACGTCCTCACCGACTACCAGCGCTACTTCGGCGCCGACGGGGACCCGGTGCGGGCGCTGGAGATCTGGCGGGGCGGCCTCGGCGTCTGGGGCGCGATCGCGCTCGGCGCGGTCGGCGCGGTCATCGGCTGCCGCCGGCGCGGGATCTCCACGCTGGCGCTCGCCGACGCGGTCGCGCCGGGGATCGTCCTCGCGCAGGGCATCGGCCGCTGGGGCAACTACTGGAACCAGGAGCTGTACGGGCGCCCGCTCGACGCGTTCTGGGCCATCAAGATCGATGAGAACCACCGCCCGGTGCTGGACGGCGGGCCCGCCCTCGACCCGAAGTACGCCGACGTCGCGACCTACCACCCGACGTTCCTGTACGAGTTCCTGTGGTGCCTCGGCGTCGCCGCCCTGGTGATCTGGGCCGAGCGCCGCTACAGGCTGACGCACGGCCGCGTGTTCGCGCTGTACGTCGCCGCCTACACGGTCGGGCGCGGCTGGATCGAGGCGCTGCGCATCGACGAGGCCCACCACGTCCTCGGCCTGCGGCTCAACGACTGGACGTCGCTCATCCTGCTGCTCGGCGCGATCGGCTACATCTACTGGGCGCGCGACAGGAACGAGCCGCTGAACGTCGTCACCGCGACGGCGGAGGGCGCCTCCGACGGCCCGTCCGGGGACGTCCCCGCCGGTGCCGAGCCGGACGCGTCCGGCGAGCCCGAGGACGCGGTCGACATCACGAAGGACCCGGAGCCCAAGAGCGAAGACGAGGACGAGGGCGGCGACGAGGCTCGGGACGAGGTCGCGGCCGACCGGCCCGCCGAGGACGCCGCCCCCGCGACCGAGGACCCCGTCACCGAGGACCCCGCCGACGAGGCCGCCGCCGCGTCCGGCGAGGATGAGGGCGAGGCGGCCGAGGAGCCGAAGAAGGCCGAGCCCGTCAAGGACGGGAAGTAGGCCCGAGAGCACCGGTGCGGAGGAGATGAGCGGCGGGAGGACGGGCACGCGGCCGGAGCGCCACCACCAGCACCGCGACGTCACCGGCGGCTGGCTGCGTCCGGCGGTGTTCGGCGCGATGGACGGACTGGTCTCCAACTTCGCGCTGATCGCGGGCATCGCGGGCGGGCAGGCGTCGGCGAAGGTCGTCCTGCTGGCGGGGCTCGCGGGCCTCGCCGCCGGGGCGTTCTCGATGGCGGCGGGGGAGTACATCTCGGTCGCGTCCCAGTCGGAGCTGGCGGAGGCGGAGATCGAGGTCGAGCGGCGCGAGCTCGCCCGGCATCCGGCGGCCGAGGAGCGGGAGCTCGCCGGGGTCTTCGAGTCGCGCGGCGTCGACCCGGAGACGGCGGCGGAGGTCGCGCGGCAGCTCTCCCGCGACCCGGACGAGGCGCTGCAGGTCCACACGCGGGAGGAGCTCGGCGTGACGCCGGGCGACCTGCCGTCCCCGCTGCTCGCGGCGGGCTCGTCGTTCCTGTCGTTCGCGGTCGGGGCGCTGCTGCCGGTGCTGCCGTACCTGCTCGGCGCGTCCAGCCTGTGGCCCGCGGCGGGGATCGCCGGGCTCGGCCTGTTCGTGGCGGGCGCCCTGGTGTCGAAGGTGACGACCCGGGCCTGGTGGTTCGGCGGGACGCGGCAGCTCCTGTTCGGCGGCGCCGCCGCGGCGATCACCTACGGCGTGGGCGCCCTCATCGGAACCGGCTGAACCCCGGGCCGGGGGCCTGGGGAAACTGGATGAAACGCCCTTTTGGCCACGCGGCGGCACCCGGGCCGCTAAGCTCCGGGACGTGATCGAGGCTCGTGACACAGGCTCCCCCGAAGCCGGGCCGGACAGCCGCGGAAAGGACTTCTGGCCGGACGAGAAGCCCGGCCGCCGCCGCCCCGCCCCGAAGCTCCTGTACGGCGCGGCCGCCGCGCTGGTCGTGGTGATCGCCGCCGTGGCGGCCGCGGTCGTGCTGACCGGCGGCGGTGACGACGAGGCCGCCCCCCGGAAGGTGGTGCCGGTCGCCTACACGCCGGACTACAACGGCGAGGGGTTCAAGGCGATCGCGAACCGGACCGCGGACGCCCGCGCGATCACCGAGGGCGAGGCGTTCGCCGCGAAGGACCTGAGGTCCGGCGCGTACGTCTTCAAGCTCGCCGCCTCCGACCTGGCGTCGGACTGCAAGACCGCGACGTGGGGCGCCCGCCTGCAGGGCGACCTCGCGAAGCTGGGCTGCACGCAGGTCGTCCGGACCGCGTATGTGAGCGCCGACAAGAAGTACACGGGCCTGTTCATCGTGATCAACATGGCGAGCGAGGAGGGCGTCAAGCAGGTCCTGCGCGACCTCGACCCGCAGACCGACGCGGGCTGGGTCCTGCCGCTGAAGATGCCGGACGTCCCCGCGTTCGGGGCCGGGTTCAGCGCCGCCTACGCCAAGACCTACGGCCACTACGCGGTGATCACGGCGGTGGAGCGGACCGGCGGGAAGCGCCCCGACTCGCTGAACGAGATGATCGACGTCAGCCTCGTCATCGAGAACGCGGCCGACTTCCTGTACGGGCGGATGGACCTCGCCTCCACCGGAAGGCCGGGACAGTGACCAGCGCGGCAGTGATGAGGGGGCGCGCGGGCGTGTCACCTCTCCCCGGGCAGTAGTCTCCCCGGTCGTGGACCCCGATGAACCCCGCCGCGGCGGCGGCCCCCGGCGGACGCCGCCGGTGAGCCGCACGGGCCGCGGCCGCCCCGCCGCCCGCCGGACGGCCGGAGGCGGCCCGCGCCGGACCGGCGCGTCCCGCCGCCCGGCGCCGCGTCCCGCCCGTCCCGTCCCGCCACCGCGCCCGCCGTACGAGGACGAGGCGCGGTACACCGAACCGCGGTACGGCGAGCGGTACGGCGAAACGCCCTACGGCGCGCACGGCGAGGAACCGCCGCACGACGACGCCGTGGCGGCCGCTCCGCCGCGCGGCTCCGGCGGGAGGCCGAAGGGGCGCAAGCGGCGCGGCGCGAAACCGGCCGCCGCGCGTCGCCCGTCCGGGACGGGCGGCAAGGGCGGGTTCGGGCCGAGGCTGTACTTCGGCGCGGCGGCGGCGCTGGCCGCGCTCGTGCTGCTCGGCCTGGCCGCCGTCACGGTCCTGGACGGCGGCGGCGGCGCCGACGCCCGCGACACCGCCGCCGCGAAGATCGGGAAGCCCGCAGGGAACGGCCTGTCGCCCGACTCCTACTCCAGCTCGCCGTCGTCCGCCGCGTACGCGGGCATCGTGTCGCGCGGCGCCGATCCGAAGCCGCTGACGATCGAGGAGGCGTTCCCGGCCTCGGCCGCGACGCTGTCGGTCCCGGACGGCGACGTCGAGGTGAAGCTGCGCGCCAAGCGGCTGGACGCCGACTGCGCCGCCGCCGCGTGGGGCGCGACCGTCGTCGAGACGCTCGGCAAGGGCGGCTGCACGCAGGCGGCGCGCGGCGTCTACGCGGGCCCGAAGGGCGGCTACGGGCTGGCCGTCGCGGTGTTCAACCTGGCCGGGTCGGCGGACGCGGACCGGTTCGTCGAGACGCTGGAGCACACGATCGGCGCGGGGTTCGTCCGCCCGCTGGAGGCGCCCGCGCCGCTGGACGGGTTCGGGCGCGGCTTCGGCATGGCCCGCGGGCTCGCCATGGGCCACTTCGCCGTGGTCACGTGGGCGCAGCGGCTGGACGGCACGGGCGACGAGAAGGACACGACGCTGCTGTCCCTGCTGATCGAGGGGGGCAAGGCCCCGGCGGTGCTCGGCCGCGCCGCCCGCACCGCTCAGTAGCACCGCTCGGTAGCACCGCTCGGTAGCACCCCGCCCCGCCGGGCGTAAGGTTTCCGGCAAGTAACGTAAAGCGGGCCATAAACCTCGTGTCCCGGTGATGATTTTCACCGAGGTCAGGGCACTTCCTCCCGTGATCGGACGGCTAGCCTGGTCTAAACCATTGTGAGATGACCCGGGTTCATCTGTGCGCAGAAGTTTCGCGATCCGGTCAGGTCGGGCATGTTCTCGGCAGTGATGTAATGTCATCTCACCGCAGCAGGGCCAACGTCGTCCCGAGCCTGCACTGACACAGAAGCAGTGACACGACGACGACGGGAGGGTTGATGGCTGCTGCTGCCCTCACACCTGCTGCCCGCACTCCAGGCGCCCACGCTCCAGGCGCCCCGGCGGTGGACCGCGCGCGCCCCCAGGGCCTCTACGACCCCGCGAACGAGCACGACGCCTGCGGTGTCGGCATGGTCGCCGACATGCGCGGGCGCAAGAGCCACGACATCGTGCAGAAGGCCCTGACGGTCCTGAAGAACCTCGACCACCGCGGGGCGGTCGGCGCCGAGCCGGACGACGGCGACGGCGTCGGCATCCTCGTCCAGATCCCGGACGCCTTCTTCCGCGAGGTCTGCGACTTCGCGCTCCCCGACCCCGGCGCGTACGCGGCGGGCATCGCGTTCCTGCCGCGCGACGGCGACGAGCGCGCCGCCGTGACCGCGCGCGTCGCGGCGCTCTGCGCGGACGAGGGCCTCACCGTCCTCGGCTGGCGCGAGCTGCCGCACGACCCCGATTTCACCGGCCCCGCCGCGCGCCGCGTCATGCCGCACTTCGCGCAGCTGTTCGTCGCGCCGGCGGCGGGCGGCCCGCACGACGGCAAGACCGGACTGGAACTGGACCGTGCCGTGTTCTGCATGCGCGAGCGCGCCGAGCAGGACGTCGCCGTCTACTTCCCGAGCCTGTCCAGCCGGACGATCGTCTACAAGGGGATGCTGACGACCCCGCAGCTGGAGCCGTTCTTCCCCGACCTGTCCGACCGGCGGTTCAGCAGCGCGATCGCGCTCGTCCACTCGCGGTTCTCGACCAACACGTTCCCGGCCTGGGAGCTCGCCCACCCGTACCGGTTCATCGCGCACAACGGCGAGATCAACACCGTGAAGGGCAACCGGAACTGGATGCGGGCCCGCGAGGCGCTGCTGAAGTCCGACCTGATCCCGGGCGACCTGTCCCGGATCTACCCGGTGATCGACATCGAGGCCAGCGACACCGCCTCGTTCGACGAGTGCCTGGAGCTGCTGCACCTCGGCGGCCGGTCGCTGCCGCACGCCGTGCTGATGATGATCCCGGAGGCGTGGGAGAACCACGCCGAGATGGACGCCGAGCGCCGCGCGTTCTACGAGTTCCACTCCACGCTCATGGAGGCGTGGGACGGCCCCGCGAGCGTCAGCTTCACCGACGGGACCGTCGTCGGCGCCGTCCTCGACCGGAACGGGCTGCGCCCCGGCCGGTACTGGGTGACCGCCGACGGCCTGGTCGTGCTCGCCAGCGAGGCGGGCGTGCTCGACATCCCGGCGGCGGAGGTCGTCCGGAAGGGGCGGCTGCAGCCGGGCAAGATCTTCCTGGTGGACACGGCCGCCGGGCGGATCGTCGAGGACGACGAGGTCAAGGCCGAGCTGGCCGCCGAGCACCCGTACCGGGAGTGGCTGCACGAGGGCCTCGTCCGGTTCGAGGAGCTGCCGAACCGCGAGCGGGAGATCCCGACCCACGAGACGCTGGTCCGGCGGCAGCAGACGTTCGGGTACACGCTCGAAGAGCAGCGGATCATCCTGTCGCCGATGGCGAGGACGGGCGCGGAGCCGATCGGGTCGATGGGCACCGACACCCCGATCGCGATCCTGTCGGAGCGGCCGCGGCTGCTGTTCGACTACTTCAAGCAACTGTTCGCGCAGGTCACGAACCCGCCGCTGGACGCGATCCGCGAGGAGCTCGTCACCTCGCTGCAGTCCACGCTCGGACCCGAGGGCAACCTCCTGGAGCCGGGCCCCGACTCGTGCCGCCGTCTCGTGCTGCCCACCCCGATCCTGGACAACGACGAGCTCTCCAAGATCATCCACATCGACGACGAGGGGTCGCTGCCGCACCTGCACGCGCACGTCGTCCACGGCCTGTACGAGGTCGCGGGCGGGGGAGCGGCGCTGGAGGCGCGGCTCGCGGAGATCAACGCCGAGGTGAGCCGGGCCATCGACGGCGGCGCGCGGATCATCGTCCTGTCCGACCGGGGCGCGGACGCGGCGCGGGCCGCGATCCCGTCGCTGCTGCTGACCGGGTCCGTGCACCACCACCTGATCCGGGAGAAGACCCGGACGCGGGTCGGGCTCGTGATCGAGACCGGCGAGGCCCGCGAGTGCCACCACATGGCGCTGCTCATCGGGTACGGCGCGTCCGCGATCAACCCCTACCTCGCGATCGAGACCGTCGAGGACCTCGTCCGCGGCGGCGTGATCGAGGGCGTGGACGCGCCGGCGGCCGTGCGCAACCTCGTCAAGGCGTACGGCAAGGGCGTCCTGAAGATCATGTCGAAGATGGGCGTGTCGACGGTCGCGTCCTACACCGGCGCGCAGATCTTCGAGGCGATCGGCCTCGGCGCGGAGGTCGTGGACCGCTGCTTCACCGGCACCACGTCCCGGCTCGGCGGCGTCGGCTTCGACGTGCTGGCCCGCGAGGTCGCCGGCCGGCACGCGCACGCCTACCCGCCCGGCGGCAACGACCTCGCCCACCGGACCCTCCAGGTCGGGGGCGAGTACCAGTGGCGCCGCGAGGGCGAGCCGCACCTGTTCGACCCGGAGACGGTGTTCAAGCTCCAGCACGCCACCCGCACCCGCCGCTACGAGATCTTCAAGGAGTACACGGCGCGGGTCGACTCGCAGGCCGAGCGGCTGATGACGCTGCGCGGGCTGTTCCGGCTCCGCGAGGGCGAGCGGGAGCCCGTCCCGATCGACGAGGTCGAGCCGGTGTCGGAGATCGTCAAGCGGTTCTCCACCGGCGCGATGTCCTACGGCTCCATCTCCGCCGAGGCGCACGAGACCCTCGCGATCGCGATGAACCGGCTCGGCGGCAAGTCCAACACCGGCGAGGGCGGCGAGGACCCGATCCGCTTCGCCCCGGACCCGAACGGCGACCTGCGGCGCAGCGCGATCAAGCAGGTGGCGTCCGGGCGGTTCGGCGTGACGTCGGAGTACCTCACGAACTCCGACGACATCCAGATCAAGATGGCGCAGGGCGCGAAGCCCGGCGAGGGCGGCCAGCTGCCCGGCCACAAGGTGTACCCGTGGATCGCCAAGACCCGCCACTCCACGCCCGGCGTCGGCCTCATCTCGCCGCCGCCGCACCACGACATCTACTCGATCGAGGACCTCGCGCAGCTCATCCACGACCTGAAGAACGCGAACCCGGCGGCGCGCGTGCACGTCAAGCTCGTCGCCGAGGTCGGCGTCGGGACGGTCGCGGCCGGGGTGTCCAAGGCGCACGCCGACGTCGTGCTGATCTCCGGCCACGACGGCGGGACCGGCGCGTCCCCGCTGACGTCGCTGAAGCACGCGGGCGCGCCGTGGGAGCTGGGGCTCGCCGAGACGCAGCAGACGCTGCTGCTCAACGGGCTGCGGGACCGGATCGTCGTGCAGACCGACGGGCAGATGAAGACCGGCCGGGACGTCGTCGTCGCCGCGCTGCTCGGCGCGGAGGAGTACGGCTTCGCGACCGCGCCGCTCGTCGTGTCGGGCTGCGTGATGATGCGGGTCTGCCACCTCGACACCTGCCCGGTCGGCGTCGCCACGCAGAACCCGGTGCTGCGGCAGCGGTTCGCCGGGAAGCCCGAGTTCGTCGTGAACTTCTTCGAGTTCGTCGCCGAGGAGGTCCGCGAGCACCTCGCGGCCCTCGGGTTCCGGTCGCTGGACGAGGCGATCGGCCACGTCGAGATGATCGACGCGCGGCGGGCCGTCGAGCACTGGAAGGCCGCCGGGCTCGACCTCGCGCCGGTCCTGCACCGGCCGGACGTCCCGGACGGCGCGGCGCTGCGCCGCACCACCGTCCAGGACCACGGGCTGGAGAAGGCCCTCGACAACACGCTCATCCAGCTCTGCGAGGGCGCGATCGCCTACGGCGACGCGGTCACGCTGGAGCTGCCGATCCGCAACGTCAACCGGACGGTCGGCACCATGCTCGGCCACGAGATCACGAAGCGGCACGGCGGGAACGGCCTGCCGGACGACACCATCGACGTGACCTTCACCGGCTCGGCCGGGAACTCGTTCGGCGCGTTCGTCCCCCGCGGGATCACGCTGCGGCTGGTCGGCGACGCCAACGACTACGTCGGCAAGGGCCTGTCCGGCGGGCGGCTGACGCTGCGTCCCCCGGCCGACGCCGGGTTCGCCGCCGAGGAGCAGATCATCGGCGGCAACGTGATCCTGTACGGGGCCACGTCCGGCGAGCTGTTCGCGCGGGGCGTCGTGGGCGAGCGGTTCTGCGTCCGCAACTCCGGCGCGACCGCCGTCGTGGAGGGCGTCGGCGACCACGCATGCGAGTACATGACCGGCGGCCGCGCCGTCATCCTCGGCCGGACCGGGCGCAACCTCGCGGCCGGGATGTCCGGCGGCATCGCCTACGTCCTGGACCTCGTGCCCGAGCGGGTCAACGGCGAGATGGTGGACCTGGAGCCGCTCGACGACACCGACCTGGACTTCGTCCGGACGCTCGTCGGCCGGCACCTCGCCGAGACCGGCTCGGCGGTCGCCCGCCGCCTGCTGGACGACTGGGACGCCGCCGCGGCCCGCTTCACCAAGATCATGCCGCGGGACTACCGGCGCGTCCTCGACGCCATGGCGCGGGCCGAGGCCGAGGGACGCGACGTCGACGAGGCCGTCATGGCCGCCGCGCAGAGCTGAGAGGGGGGCTTCCCGAACATGGCCGACCCGAAGGGTTTCCTCACCGTCCGGCGCGAGCTCCCGAAGCGCCGCCCGGTCGACGTCCGCATCCGGAGCTGGTCCGAGGTCTACGAGGACTTCGGCGGCGACCGGCTGGAGAGGCAGGCGAGCCGCTGCATGGACTGCGGCATCCCGTTCTGCCACCAGGGCTGCCCGCTCGGCAACCTCATCCCCGAGTGGAACGACCTCGTCTACCGGCACGACTGGCGGGAGGCGATCGAGCGGCTGCACGCCACGAACAACTTCCCGGAGTTCACCGGGAGGCTGTGCCCCGCCCCGTGCGAGAGCGCCTGCGTCCTCGGCATCAACCAGGACCCGGTGACCATCAAGCGGGTCGAGGTCGAGATCATCGACCGGGCGTTCGCGGAGGGCTGGGTGGTACCGCGCCCGCCCGCCGTGAAGACCGGCAAGAAGGTCGCGATCGTCGGCTCGGGGCCCGCGGGCCTCGCCGCCGCGCAGCAGCTCACCCGCGCCGGGCACGACGTCACCGTCTACGAGCGCGCCGACCGCGTCGGCGGCCTGCTCCGCTACGGCATCCCCGAGTTCAAGATGGAGAAGCGGCACCTCGACCGGCGCCTCGACCAGATGCGCGCCGAGGGCACCGTCTTCCGGACCTCGGTGGACGTCGGCGTGGACGTCACCGCCGACGAGCTGCGCGCCGGGCACGACGCCGTCGTCCTCGCGGGCGGCGCCACCGTGTGGCGCGACCTGCCCGTCCCCGGACGCGAGCTCAAGGGCGTCTACCAGGCGATGGAGTACCTGCCGCCGTCCAACCGGGTGCGGGAGGGCGACTTCGAGGAGTCGCCGATCTCGGCGAAGGGCAAGCACGTCGTCGTCATCGGCGGCGGCGACACCGGCGCCGACTGCATCGGCACGGCGATCCGGCAGGGCGCCGCGTCCGTCACCCAGCTGGAGATCATGCCGCGGCCGCCGGAGTCGCGCCCGGACGCCCAGCCGTGGCCGACCTACCCGATGCTGTTCAAGATGGAGAGCGCCCACGAGGAGCTCGCCGACCTCGGCGGCGACCGCGTCTACGCCGTCTCCACCACGGAGTTCGTCGGGGACGCCGACGGCAACGTCCGGGCCCTGCGGCTCGTGGAGGTCGGCGGGCCCGAGACCCGGTTCCAGCCGGTCGAGGGCACCGAGCGGGAGATCCCCGCCGAGCTCGTCACCCTCGCGATGGGCTTCCTCGGCCCGCAGCGCGAGGGGCTGCTCGACCAGCTCGGCGTGGACCTCGACCAGCGCGGCAACGTGTCCCGCGACCGCGACTACCGGACGTCCGTGGACGGCGTGTTCGCCGCGGGCGACATGGGCCGCGGCCAGTCCCTGATCGTCTGGGCCATCGCCGAGGGCCGCGCCGCCGCCCACGGCGTCGACGCCTACCTCAACGGCCGGACGAACCTGCCGTATCCAATCCCCCCCACCGCGCGGCCCCTTTAACCCAGGGGGGCGACCCCCTGGAACCCCCGTTGGTCGCGAGGGGCCGTTTCCCGAGTCGCGTTCGCTCTCGGGAAACGGCCCCTCGCTCCTCGGGCCGTGCGGCCGGAGGGCGTGGCCGCCCTCCGGCCGCACGACCCGTGACCCCGGGCTGAGGCCCTGGTCGGTTCTCTTGTCGTCGTCGTGTGTCAGCATCGGGGGGATGGACACCGAGGTTTTGCGGCGGATGCGGGTGGCGCGGGACGCCATGGACCGCGACTGGGGCGAGCCCTTGGACGTGGCCGCCGTCGCCGCTCGTGCGGGCTACTCGCCGTACCACTTCGTCCGGCTCTTCGGCGAGGTGTACGGGGAGACGCCCGGACGGTACCTCGCGCGGCGGCGCATCGAGCGCGCCCAGGACCTGCTGCGCACCGCGAACCTCACCGTCACCGAGATCTGCGTGCTGGTCGGCTTCACGAGCCTCGGCACGTTCTGCACGCGGTTCAAGCGGCAGGTCGGCATGACGCCCACCGAGTTCCGCAGGCGGGCCCGCACCGGTGGCGCGTCCGCCGTCCCGGGCTGCTTCGTGCTGCTCTGGGCGGGCGGCTTCAACAAGGAGTGAGCGCTTCGCAATTATCGAGAAGCGCGCAGGTCGGGGGGCCTTCTAGCGTGGCACTCGATCCGACGACGTCCGCCTGGGAGGCGCTGAAATGATCACGAGACTGGGGCTGGCCACCGTGTGGGTCCTCGACCAGGACTCCGCCATCGAGTTCTTCACCGGGAAGCTCGGCCTGGAGCTGCGCGACGACATGACGTTCGGCGAGGGCGGCATGCGCTGGGTCACCGTCGGCGCGAAGGACCAGCCGGACCTGAGCCTCGCGCTCATGGTGCCCGGCCCGCCGACCATGGACCCCGAGTCCGCGGAGCGGATGCGGGCGCTCATCGCGAAGGGCGTCCTCGGCGCCGGGGCGTTCAACACCGACGACTGCCAGGCCGAGTACGAGCGGCTGTCCGCGGCGGGCGTCGAGTTCGTCCAGAAGCCGGAGAAGCGGCCCTACGGCGTCGAGGCCCTGTTCCGCGACGACTCGGGCTGCTGGTACAGCCTTACGCAGCCGTTCGCCGAGCTGGACGAGAGCCTCGGCTGGGACCACTGCGCGACCTGACCGCCCTCACCCGCGGACGGCGGGGGCCAGTTCGCGCAGGACGTCCACGAGGAGTTCCACGTCGGCCTTCGTCGTCCGCCAGTTCACCAGGGCGGGACGGAACACCGTCATGCCCCGGTACGTGCTGGTGCCCGCGAACACGCGGCCGTCGGCGATCAGCGCCTCGCCCAGGCGCGCGTTCAGATCGTTGAGACGGCTCTCCGACACGCCCTCCGGGCGGTACCGGAAGCACACGATGCACAGCTGGACCGGCGCGAGCAGCTCCAGGTCGGGGGACGCCTCGACCAGCTCGCCCAGATGCCGGGCGACGTCGAGGTGCCGCTCGACCATCTCGCGGTAGCCGTCCCGCCCGTAGGCGCGGAGCGTCGCCCAGATCGGCAGCGCCCGCGCCCGCCGGGACGACTCCGGGCCCAGCATGTTGTAGTTGATCCGCTCGTCGTCCTCGTCCGGCAGGTACGCCGCGCCCCACGCGCCGAAGGAGCGGCTCAGCAGCGACCGGTCGCGGACGAACGAGAACCCGCTCTCGTACGGGACGTTCAGCCACTTGTGCCCGTCCGCCGTCACCGAATCGGCACGTTCCACGCCGCGCGCCAGGTGCTCGGTGCGCGGCGACAGCGCGGCGAACATCCCGAACGCGCCGTCGACGTGCAGCCAGGCGCCGTGCCGCTCGGCCAGGTCGGCGAGGTCGGCGATCGGGTCGGAGTCGCCGGTGTTCACGTCGCCGAGGTTCGCCACGATCACCGCGCGGCCGTCGACGCGGGCCAGGGCGGCGTCCATCGCGTCGAGGTCGACGCGGCCCGCGTCGTCCCGCGCGAACGTGCGGAGCGTGTCGCGCCCGCAGCCGAGGATCTGCAGCGCCTTGCGGGTGCTGACGTGCACCAGCCCGCTGCTGAACACCGGCATCTGCGGCAGCCCCGCGAGGCCGCGGGACGTCACGTCCACGCCGTAGCCGTCCGCCCACCGGTACCGGGCGCAGGCGAGGCCCGTGACGTGCGCGAGCGTCGCGCTCGGCGTGAGCACGCCGCCGAACCCGGCGGGCAGCCCGAACAGCTCCTTCAGCCAGCGCAGCGCGACCGTCTCCGCGCGGGCCGCGAACGGCGACAGCACCCACAGGCCCGCGCCCTGGTCGAGCAGGGACGTCGTCCAGTCGCCCGCCATCGCCGCGGGCGTCGACCCGCCCACCACGAAATGGAAGCAGCGCGGCCCGGACGAGTGCGTCGCCGCCGCCGTCCCGACCCGCAGCAGCCGCTCCACCGCGGCGACGGACCCGTCGCCCTCGGCGGGGAGGGGGCCGTCCAGCTCGTCGAGCAGGGCGTCCCGCGCCGGATCGTGGACGGGACGCTCCGCCAGCCCGCCGAGATACGGCTCCGCCGCCCCCGCCACCAGCGCGAGCGGGTCGCCCGCGACGTCACGTTCGTCCAGTGGATCACTCATGCCGGACAGCAGATCACAAACGCGGTCCGTCCGGAAACGGCCGTTCGGGCCGGGGCGGACGAACCGATCGTCGCCGGGCGTCCCCGACCGCGTACCACTTGTGGACTCGCGGCCCGTCGGCTACCGTCCCGCCAGGGTCCGCGACACGGCCGCGGGACGGCCCGAGCCCCGTCCGAGCCGCGGCGGACCGCCCGCTCCCGCACCCCGCACGCGGGACATCGAGGGCCCGGCCACTCACCGCTGGGGTGGTCGGGCCCACCGCGTTCTCCCGGCCGGCCCCGTATCGCGGGCGTCCGTTTCCCACCGGCCGGAAGCGGCCGTCCTGGCGTGGCGGCGTGAGGGTCCCGCGCGGCGAGGCAGGCCGGGGCCCTCGTCTAGGCGGCGAGCAGGGTCCGGACGGGCTCGCCCGCGAGGTCGCGCACCTCGTGCGCGAAGTGCGCCTGGTCGGCGTAGCCCGCCGCGAACGCCGCGTCCGCGAGCCGCTCGCCCGCCCGCGCCAGCGCCAGCGCCCGCTGGAAGCGCAGCACCCGCTGGAGCGTCTTCGGCCCGTACCCGAACGCCGCCAGCGAGCGCCGCCGGAGCTGCCGCTCGCTGATGCCGACGCCGTCGGCCACGTCCCGGACCGACCCTCCGGCGAGCCCGGCCAGCACCGCAGGGACGATCGGGTCCGCCGGGCGCATCCGCGCGGAGACGGCGGCGACGAGCGCGCCGAGCGGGTCGCCGGCCGCCGCGACCGCGTCGGCCAGCCGGTCGGCCTCGCCGCCCCACAGCTCGCGCAGCGGGATCCGGGCGTCCCGGATCGCGTCGGCCGGGACGCCGAGCACGGGCGGAGCCGCCCCCGGCCCGAACCGCACCGCCGCGACCGCGTCGCCCGGCCGCACGACCGCCGGGGCCGGGCCGGTGTCCGGGCCCGCCACGAGGATCCCGGACGCGGACCACATGACGTCCACGCAGCCGTCCGGGACGACGCGCTGGGTGAACGGCTCCGCGTCCGGCGGGAGGGCCGCCGTCCAAGCGCAGGCCAGCCCCGGCGCCGGGAGCTCGCGGTATCCGGTGGGATTCACGCTTCCTGCATACCACCCGCGCTCCCGGGCAGGGCAATCGGTAAGCCATCGCCACAAGGAGGGCAATATGCCGAACAACGATCTTCAAGGCCGGACCATCGCCTTCCTCTGCGCCCCGGAGGGCACCGAGCAGGTCGAGCTGACCGAGCCCTGGCAGGCGGTCGAGCGGGCCGGGGGCACGCCGCGGCTCGTGTCCACCGAGTCCGGACGGCTCCAGGCGTTCGACCACCTCGACAAGGCCGACACCTTCCCCGTCGACACCACCGTCGAGGTCTCGGACCACACCGAGTTCGACGGCCTCCTCCTCCCCGGCGGCGTCGCCAACCCCGACTTCCTGCGCACGCAGCCGAAGGCCGTCGCGTTCGCCAGGTCGTTCTTCGACGCGGGCAAGCCGGTCGCGGTCATCTGCCACGGCCCGTGGACGCTGATCGAGGCGGACGTCGTCCGCGGCCGGACCCTCACGTCCTGGCCGAGCCTCCAGACCGATCTGCGCAACGCGGGTGCGAACTGGGTGGACGAGGAGGTACACATCTGCGACGAGGGGCCGAACGTCCTCGTCAGCAGCCGCAGGCCGGACGACCTCAAGGCGTTCTCGCAGGCGGCGGTCGACGCGTTCAAGCCCTGACCGGGCGCCGCCGCGGCGGGGCCCGGGGGAGCCCGGCGGGTTCGACGGGACGGCGGCCGGATGTGGTCTAGACCTCTGAGCTAGACCAATCGGTGAACCGGGGACGACCATATCCTGCACGAATATCGGTACCGGCGGGTAACTAAGTACCGTTGGTGCCGTGACGCGTCGAGCCAAGATTGTCAGCACCATCGGTCCCGCCTGCTCCAGCGCCGAGCAGATCACCGCTCTCGTCGAGGCGGGCATCGACGTCGCCCGGCTCAACATGAGCCACGGCGACCACGCCGTCCACGAGGAGGTCTACCACCGGGTCCGGGCCGCCGCCGAGGCGACCGGGCGCGGCGTCGGCGTCCTCGCCGACCTGCAGGGCCCGAAGATCCGCATCGGCCGCTTCCCGGACGGCCCGGTCCGGCTCACGCTCGGCGACGAGTTCACCGTCACGACCGAGGACGTCCCCGGCACCCGCCGCGAGGTGTCCACCACCTACCAGGGGCTGCCCGGCGACGTCGGCCCCGGCGACACGATCCTCATCGACGACGGCCGCGTCGCCCTCAAGGTCACCTCCGTCGAGGGCCCCCGGGTGCACACCACGGTGACCGTCGGCGGCATGGTGTCCGACAACAAGGGGCTGAACCTCCCCGGCGTGCCGGTCAGCGTCCCCGCCCTCACCGAGAAGGACGAGCGCGACCTGCGCTGGGCCCTGCGGCTCGGCGTCGACCTCGTCGCGCTGTCGTTCGTCCGCACCCCGGCCGACGCCGACATCTGCTACCAGATCATGGAGGAGGAGGGCGTCCGCGTCCCCCTCATCGGCAAGATCGAGAAGCCGCAGGCGGTGGAGCGGCTGCCCGAGATCGTCGCCGCCTTCGACGGGATCATGGTCGCCCGCGGCGACCTCGGCGTCGAGCTGCCGCTCGAACAGGTCCCGATCGTGCAGAAGCGCGCGATCGAGCTGTGCCGCGAGAAGGCCCGGCCGGTGATCGTCGCGACCCAGATGCTGGAGTCGATGATCTCCTCGCCGCGGCCCACCCGAGCCGAGACCTCCGACGTCGCGAACGCCGTGTTCGAGGGCGCCGACGCCGTGATGCTCTCCGGCGAGACGAGCGTCGGGCAGTACCCGATCGAGTCCGTCCTGACGATGAGCCGCATCGTGCAGACCGCCGAGCAGGCCTCGCTGCAGGCCACCCACACGCTGCAGCGGATGCCGGAGACGGTCGGCGGCGCCATCGCCCGGGCCGCCGCCGAGGTCGGCGCGATCGTCGGCGCGGAGGCCCTCGCGGCGTTCACGATGTCCGGCGAGACGGCGCGGCGGCTGTCGCGCTACCGGTCGCCGATCCCGCTGCTGGCGTTCACCTCGGTGCCCGCCGTCCGGGGGCGGCTCGCGCACGTGTGGGGGGTGGAGACGTTCGTCGTCCCGCACGCCGACCACACCGACGCCATGTTCGGGCAGGTCGAGCAGGCGCTCCTCGAACTCGGCCGCTGCCAGAAGGGCGACAAGGTCGTCGTCGTGGCGGGCTCGCCGCCCGGCACGCCCGGCTCGACCAACGCGCTGCGCGTCCACGCCATCGGCGACGCGATCGGCATCCAGCACTGACCGGCACCGACCAAGGGCGGCTCTGACGCCGCCGGTCCCGGGCCGGGCACCGCGCGACCGCACCCCGCGCGGTGCCCGGCCCCTTTACCGGCCTCACGGGCCTTCCCGGTCTTCCCCGGTCTCCTCCGGCCTTTCCCGCCGCCGTCCGGTGAAGATTGCGCACCGCGCAGGGATCACCGGCCGGTCTCAATTCCCTTTCGCTCCGGAAAAGCGACCCGTGCCGATCCGCTTGAGCGGACTCACGAACGGGGTGCGGCGGGCCGGACGTCCGGGACCACGGACGCGTCCGGGGGACGGGTGAGCCGGGCCGCGAAGCGGCGGACGCGAAGAAAAGTGCCCCGAGTGGGATTCGAACCCACACTTGATGGTGTTTGAGACCATTTCCTCTGCCGTTGGGATATCGGGGCTCAGGTCCGGATAAACCGGACATCTGGGTGGCGTCGGCCGTGTGGCGCCGTGGCAGGGGCGGCTCGGGACCAGGGTAGCGGGTTTCGATAGGCTCGTGCGCGTGGAGAGCGCTCGGCGAGTTGTCATCGCGGAAGACGAGGCCCTGATCCGGCTCGACCTGAAGGAGATGCTTCAGGAGGACGGCTACGACGTCGTCGGCGAGGCGGGGGACGGCGAGACGGCCGTGCGGCTCGCCGCCGAGCGGCGTCCCGACCTCGTGATCCTCGACGTCAAGATGCCCGTCCTGGACGGGATCTCCGCGGCCGAGCGGATCTCCGCCGACCGGATCGCCCCGGTGGTGATCCTCACCGCGTTCTCGCAGCGCGAGCTCGTCCAGCGGGCGACGGACGCGGGCGCGATGGCCTACCTCGTCAAGCCGTTCTCCAAGGCCGACCTCGCGCCCGCCATCGAGATGGCCGTCAGCCGGTACACCGAGCTGCGCGCGCTGGAGGCCGAGGTCGCGGGCCTCCAGGAGCGGCTGGAGACGCGCAAGGTCGTCGACCGCGCGAAGGGGCTGCTGCAGCAGGCGCACGGGTGGTCGGAGCCGGAGGCGTTCCGCTGGATCCAGAAGACGTCCATGGACCGCCGGCTCACGATGCGGGCGGTCGCGGAGGCGGTCGTCGCGGGCGCGACCGGGGGCTCCTCCCCGGGGCGGGACGAGCCCGCCGCGGGCTGACCGCGGGTTGACTCCCTATCGCTGTCATCAGGCCCGTTGTCAAGGCCCATTCCCGACATCCCGGACCGGGCCGGATTGCTCACTGTGCGTAATCATGCCTGGCAACGCCGGGAATGACATGAGCACGGGGGAGTAACGAACGAGTAACCCTTCTATCCGGGGGGCCTGCTCTGAGGCGGGTCAACGGTGTACGACATAGCTGATCCCCGAGTGACCGATTTCTCCATCCGAGGGCGTCGGCGTCGGGGCATGACTCGTACCCGATCCTCTCCCGGATCCGGATGGAAAGGTTGGGCACCTTGCGGCGCAACAAGATGAGGATCACCGGCGCGCTGGCGGTGAGCGCGGTTCTCGCGCTGAGCGCCGTGGCTTGTGGCGGAGACGACGGAGACTCCGGCGGCGGCAGTGGCGACGAGGTCACCATCGGGTTCATGGGCGACCTGACCGGTGAGAACTCGGGCCTTGTGATCCCGCCCTGGCAGGGCGCGCAGCTGGCCGTCGAGCAGTACAACGCGACGAACCCCAAGGTCAAGATCAAGCTCAAGAAGTACGACAGCCAGGGCAAGCCGGAGCAGGCGACGACGCTGGCGCAGGGCGCGGTCAAGAACGACAAGATCGTGGGCCTGATCGGGCCGGCGTTCTCGGGCGAGTCGCAGAGCGTCGCGCCGATCCTCGAAGAGGCGAAGATCCCGAGCGTCTCGCCGTCCGCGACGAACGTGACGCTGGCGGAGAAGGGCTGGAAGTTCTGGCACCGCGTGGTGGCCGACGACGCCGTGCAGAGCGCCGGCGCCGCGAACTTCCTGACCAAGGCCGCCGGGGCGAAGAAGATCTTCACCGTCTCCGACAACCAGGACTACGGCAAGGGCCTCGCCGACGCCATCGCGAAGGCGGCCGGCGGCGCGGGCGCGCAGACCCAGTCCGACGCGGTCGACGACAAGGCGACGGACTACTCCTCCACCGTCAACAAGATCAACCAGTTCAAGCCGGACGCGGTCTACTTCGGCGGGTACTACGCGGTCGCGGGACGCCTGTTCAAGCAGCTCCGCGAGGCGGGCTACAAGGGCAAGATGATGTCCGGCGACGGCTCGCTCGCCACCGGCCTGATCGAGGGCGCGGGCGAGAAGAACGCGCAGGGCGCGCTGCTGAGCTGCGGCTGCCTCATCGACGCCGAGGGCAAGACGAACGAGAAGGCCAAGAAGTTCGCCACCGACTACAAGGCGAAGTTCGGCTCCGACGTCGCGATCTACTCGACGGAGGGCTTCGACGCGGCCTCCACGTTCATCGAGGCGCTGAAGGCCGGCAAGAGCAAGCCCGAGGACATCAACGACTTCCTGAAGACCGTGGACTTCCAGGGCGTCGGGAAGCAGATCAAGTTCGACGCCAACGGCGAGCTCGCCGCGCAGGACATCTTCATCTACGAGGTGAAGGGCAACCTCCTGCCGCTGCTCGGCAACAGCAACGAGGCCAAGCCGACCGCGTAGGCGTCACAACGCCCACGACGAACCGTCCCCGTTCCGGGGGCCCCTGATGGCGCGGGAGCGGGAGCGCTACAGCGCTCCCGCTCCTTTTCACAAAGGCGACCGAAGGTGCTCGACGACTTCATCAATCAATTCTGGCCGTCGACCATCGACGGGCTTGCGCTGGGCGCGATCTACGCCCTGCTTGCCCTGGGCTACACGATGGTCTACGGCGTCCTCCGGCTGATCAACTTCGCACATGCCGACGTCTTCATGGTCGGGACGTTCGCGGCGCTGTGGTCCGTCCGGACCCTCGGCGTCTCCGACGTGGGCGGCATCACCCTGATCGGTGTGGTGGTGCTCATGGCGGTCGTGGCCGGCGGGGTCGCCGGCGGCGGCGCGATGCTCCTGGAGGTGACGGCCTACCGGCCGCTCCGCAAACGGGGGGCGTCGCGGCTCGCGGCGCTGATCTCCGCCATCGGCGCGTCCATCTTCATCCAGCAGCTGATGGGCGCGGTCGTGATCCACCGGGTGTTCGGCACCTCGAAGGAGGGCGGGAAGCTCGACGTCAACGAGCATTTCAAGAAGCTCTCCGACGTGGTGGACGTCGGCCCGGTCCTCATCCGCAACGACCAGCTCATCGTCTTCGTCGGCGCGGTGCTGATGATGGTCGCGCTCGACCAGTTCGTGAACCGGACGAAGCTCGGCCGCGGCATCCGCTCCACCGCCCAGGACCCGGAGACCGCGGTCCTCATGGGCGTCAACATCGACCGCGTCGTGTCCACGACGTTCCTCGTCGGCGGCGTCATGGCGGGCGTCGCCGCGGCGCTGTACTTCCTGCGCTTCGAGAGCACCAACTACTTCGTCGGGTTCCTGCTCGGCATCAAGGCGTTCACGGCCGCGGTGCTCGGCGGCATCGGCAACATCCGCGGCGCCCTCGCGGGCGGCTTCACGCTCGGGCTCCTGGAGATGTACGGGTCGAGCCTGTTCGGGTCGCAGTGGCGCGACGTCGTCGCCTTCTCCTTGCTGATCCTCGTCCTGATGTTCCGTCCCACCGGCATCCTCGGTGAGTCCCTCCAGCAGGCGCGCGCATGAACCTCACGAAGAACGGAAACGGAAACGACGGCCCGGGCGGCGTCCAGGCGTACCGCGACAGGCTGTCCCTCGACCCGCTCCGCAACGCCTGGTCGACCGCTCCCGGCCCGGTCCGCTGGGCCGTGTACCTCCTGCTCGTCGTCGGCGGGCTGCTCCTGCCGAGCCAGTCGATCGGCGAGTTCATGGCGCCGAGCGGCAGCGACTGGCCGTCCATGCTCAGCAACCAGATCGCGATCTACGTGCTCCTCGCCCTCGGCCTGAACGTGGTGGTCGGCATGGCCGGCCTCCTCGACCTCGGGTACGTGGCGTTCTACGCGGTCGGCGGCTACACGATGGCGATCTTCGCCACGAAGTACGGCTGGTCGTTCTGGGAGTCGCTGTTCCTCGCGATCGCGTTCGCGGGGCTGTCCGGGCTGATCCTCGGCGCGCCGACGCTGCGGCTGCGCGGCGACTACCTGGCGATCGTCACGCTCGGCTTCGGCGAGATCGTCAAGCGGACGGCGAACAACAGCTCCTACGTGAACGGCCCCCGCGGCGTCCAGGGCATCCCGCACCCGCCGACCCTGTCGGAGTTCGAGATCTTCGGCGTCCAGCCGCTCAAGTACGGGCTGCTGGACTCGCGGCCGTACTACTACCTGCTCCTGCTGTTCATCATCATCGCGATCGTCTTCGTGAAGCGACTCGAGCGGTCCAGGGTGGGCCGCGCGTGGGCCTCGATCCGCGAGGACGAGGACGCGGCCGAGCTGATGGGCGTCCCGACGTTCAAGTTCAAGCTGGCCGCGTTCGCGATCGGCGCGGCGATCGGCGGCAGCGGCGGCGTCGTGTTCGCCTCGCAGCAGACGTCGATCAACCCGCAGAACTTCGAGTTCCTCGTGTCGGCGCTGATCCTCGCCGGCGTGGTGCTCGGCGGCTCGGGCAACATCCCCGGCGTCATGCTCGGCGCGGCGGTGCTCGCCTGGCTCCCCGAGCGCTTCCGGTTCCTGTCGGACTACCGGATGCTGATCTTCGGCGCCGCGCTGGTGCTCATGATGATCTTCCGTCCGGAGGGCCTGTGGCCGTCCCGGCAGCGCAAGGCCGAGCTGGCCGAGGGCACCGGCGGCATGGGCAGTATGGGAGCCGAGGTGGCCGGGCCCGGGCAGGCGGCCGGCCCCGCCGCGGAGGAGGGCAAGTGAGCGTGGACAAGGGCGCCGGGAAAGGCGCCGCGCCCGTGCTGGAGCTGCGGGACGTCGTCATGCGGTTCGGCGGCGTCGTCGCGCTCAACAAGGTGAACCTCACGATCGGCGAGGGCGACATCTTCGCGCTGATCGGCCCGAACGGGGCCGGGAAGACGACGGTGTTCAACGTCACCACCGGCGTGTACCGGCCCACCGAGGGCCAGGTCGTCTTCGGCGGGAAGCGCATCGACGGCAAGAAGCGGTACGTCGTCACGAAGCTCGGCGTGGCGCGGACGTTCCAGAACGTCCGGCTGTTCCACAACATGACGGCGATCGAGAACGTCCTCGTGGGCGCGGACGCCCACCACCGGACGGGCTTCGTCGGCGCGTCCCTCGGCCTGCCCTGGCACCGCCGGGAGGAGCGC
Source organism: Actinomadura chibensis NBRC 106107 (assembly GCF_001552135.1). Classification (GTDB taxonomy): domain Bacteria; phylum Actinomycetota; class Actinomycetes; order Streptosporangiales; family Streptosporangiaceae; genus Spirillospora; species Spirillospora chibensis. Next base: position 28,058 of record NZ_BCQP01000007.1, read on the forward strand.
CAGGGCCGGGAGAAGGCCCGCGAGCTGCTGGAGCTCGTGGGCATCCCGCACCGCGGCGAGGAGGCGGCGAAGAACCTCCCGTACGGCGACCAGCGGCGGCTGGAGATCGCGCGGGCGCTCGCCACCGACCCGAAGCTGCTGCTGCTGGACGAGCCCGCCGCCGGCATGAACCCGGCGGAGAAGGTCGCCCTGCAGCAGCTCATCCGCACGATCCGCGACACGGGCGTGACGGTCCTGCTGATCGAGCACGACATGAGCCTCGTGATGGGGATCAGCGACCGGGTCGCGGTCCTGGACTTCGGCCAGAAGATCGCGGACGGGCTGCCCGCCGAGGTGCAGAACGACCCGCGCGTCATCGAGGCGTACCTGGGGGCTCCCGCCGATGCTTCTTGAGATCAAGGACATCCACGTCCACTACGGAAAGATCGCGGCGCTCAAGGGCATCTCCGCGTCGGTCGACCAGGGCGAGATCGTCACGCTGATCGGCGCGAACGGCGCCGGGAAGACGACGACGCTGAAGACGATCTCCGGGCTGCGCTCGCTGTCGCGCGGGTCGATCCACTTCGACGGGCGCGACATCAGCGGCATGCAGGGGCACAAGCGCGTGCGCGTCGGCATCGGGCAGGCGCCCGAGGGGCGCGGCGTCTTCCCCGGCATGACCGTCGAGGAGAACCTCCTCATGGGCGCCTACGCTCGCAGGGACGACCCGTCCAAGGAGCTGAAGGAGGCCTACGATCTGTTCCCCCGGCTCTACGAGCGCCGCAGGCAGGCGGGCGGCACGATGTCCGGGGGCGAGCAGCAGATGCTCGCGATCGGCCGGGCGCTGATGGCCAAGCCCAAGGTGCTCCTGCTGGACGAGCCGTCCATGGGGCTCGCGCCCATGCTCGTCCAGCAGATCTTCACGATCATCCAGGAGATCAACCGGCGCGGCACGACCGTGCTGCTGGTGGAGCAGAACGCCCAGCAGGCGCTCCAGATCGCGCACCGCGCGTACGTGCTGGAGACCGGCCGGGTGGTGAAGTCGGCGCCCGCCGCCGAACTGCTCGACGACCCGCAGGTCCGCGCCGCCTACCTCGGCGGCGACCTCGGCGAGGACGCGGCCGCCGCGGACGCGCCGCCGCCGGAGGAGGCCGGGTAGCCGTTCGGCGCGCGCCCGCCGGGTCCACGCGACCCGGCGGGCGCGCTTTTTCGCGTCCTTGGTCAGGGCAGTCCGATCTCGGCGGGCGCGGGCTGGCTGACCGCGCCGACCGGCGGCGACCCGTAGAGCCGGACGGCCTTGGCCTTCGCGCCGCGCGGGACGTCGAACCACAGGTCGAACTCGACGCGCATGGACGCCCCGACGGACAGCCGCTCCGGCTGCCGCTTGATCATCGTCGCGTTGACGTCGGGGGAGTAGGCCCTGCCGTCGGCGGTGACGAGCCGCTGCTTCCAGGTGTCGAAGACCTGGATGTCGCGCCCGGTGTTGACGGCGAGGAGGCGGATCCGGGTGAAGGCGCCCTTGGCGTCCATCGCGGCGTGGGTGCCCATCACGTCCGTCATGCCCTGGCGGAAGCCGATCACGGTGAAGCTCATGTCGGCGCTGCGTCCCGTCCTGCCCTGGGGGACGGCCTCGCCTTCACGGGCCGTCTCGGCCGGGATCTTGTAGGCGGGCGGCGCCTTGGCGTGCCCGGACCCGGAGCAGCCCGCGAGGGCCGCGGCGAGCGCGAGCACGAGGGCGACGGTGGGCGCGGCGGGTGCGCGGCCTGCGCGCGGCCGTGTCCCGCGGACGTGCGTGCTACGGGAGCGCATGTCCGGAACGTACGGCGGATCGGGGCGCGGGTGAACGCGCCGGGGCGTTTCGCAACGCAACCGCAACCACTGTCGGCCCTACACCGGTGTCGGCATACCGGGTTCCGGGCCCGGACATGCGTTGACCCGGGATCACCTTTGGGGCCGTACGAACCTTCCCCGGGCGCGTACGTTGTCTACTCGGTGATCCCGGGCCGTTCCGTGCCACGCTACAGACCTCGGGCGGCGCATCGCAAAGAAAGTCCGGATCGTGCCGTTTCGACCCGATCGGCCGTCCGGACCGCTCCGGTCAGCCGCCGGGCGCGTCCCGGAGCATGCAGGTCAGCCGGGCCGTGCAGACCCGGCGGTCCCGGTCGTCGGTGAGGACGATCTCGTAGGTGGCGAGCGTCCGGCCGCCGTGCGTGCGCGTCGCGACGCCCGTCACGTGCCCCTCCGTCGCCGACCTGTGGTGCGTGGCGTTGATCTCGACGCCGACCGCGATCCGCCCCGGACCCGCGTGCAGCGCCGCGCCGACGGACCCGAGCGACTCCGCGAGGACGCACGACGCGCCCCCGTGCAGCAGCCCGTACGGCTGGGTGTTGCCCTTCACCGGCATCCGGCCGACGACCCGCTCCGGCGACGCCTCCAGGACCTCGACGCCCATGGCCTTAGCCAGATCGCCGTACGCGTCGGGCCCGGCGCCGTCCAGGGGGCCCGCGCCGTCCGTCTCAGTCACTTGCACCCTGCCTTCCCTCGGGGCCTTCCTGTGGGGACGACCTCGGAGACCGGGAGACACCGGCCTCAGCGAAACTGTCGTGGACGCAGACTAGAGTCCTGGTGTGGCGACGACAGCGACGACCCCTGACAAGCGTGACCGGCTCCTTCTGCTCGACGGGCACTCCCTGGCCTACCGGGCGTTCTTCGCGTTGCCCGTGGAGAACTTCTCCACGACCGACGGGCAGCCGACCAACGCCGTGTACGGCTTCACCTCGATGCTCATCAACGTCCTGCGCGACGAGCAGCCCACGCACATCGCGGTGGCCTTCGACCGCTCCGAGCCGACGTTCCGGCACGAGCAGTACGTCGAGTACAAGGCGGGCCGCCAGAAGGCGCCCGACGAGTTCCGCAGCCAGGTCAGCCTGATCTTCGAGGTGCTGGACGCGCTGCGCGTCCCGCGCCTGTCGGTCGCCGGGTTCGAGGCCGACGACATCATCGCCACGCTGTCCGTCCAGGCCGTCGCCGCGGGCATGCGGACCCTCATCGTCACCGGCGACCGCGACGCGTTCCAGCTCGTCAACGACGACGTCACGGTCCTGTACCCGGTCCGCGGCGTCTCCGAGCTCTCCCGGATGGACCCGGCCGCCGTCGAGGGCCGCTACGGCGTCCCGCCCGAGCGGTACCGCGAGCTGGCCGCGCTGGTCGGCGAGAGCAGCGACAACCTGCCCGGCGTCCCCGGCGTCGGCCCGAAGACCGCCGCGAAGTGGCTCACCAAGTACGGCGACCTCGACACCCTCGTCGCCCGCGTCGAGGAGATCAAGGGCAAGGCGGGCGACAACCTGCGCGAGCACCTCGCCGTCGTGCTGCGCAACCACCAGATCAACAAGCTCGACACCGAGGTCGGGCTGGAGCTGACGCCGCCGCAGCTCGCCATGGGCCAGTGGGACCGCGAGGAGATCCACACCCTGTTCGACTCGCTGCAGTTCCGCGTCCTGCGCGAACGGCTGTACGCGACGCTGTCGACCGCCGAGCCGGAGGCCGACGAGGGCTTCGACGTCCGGGTCGACGCCCTGGAGCCCGGCGCGCTCGGCGCCTGGCTGGAGGCCAACTCCGGCGACCGGCTCGGCGTCGCCGTCACCGGCATCTGGGGCCGCGGCACGGGCGAGATCACCGCGCTGGCGCTCGCGTCCAAGGACGGCCCGGCCGTGCACCTCGACCCGGCCGAGCTGATCGAGGACGACGAGCGCGCCCTCGCCGCCTACCTCGCCGACCCGAAGCGCCCGAAGGCGATCCACGAGGCGAAGGGGCCGATGCTGGCCCTCGCCGCCCGCGGCCTGGCCCTCGCGGGCGTCACCAGCGACACCGCGCTCGCCGCCTACCTCGCCCTGCCCGGCCAGCGGACGTTCGACCTCGCCGACCTCGCGCTCCGCTACCTGCACCGCGAGCTGCGCACCGAGACCGAGGACAACGGGCAGCTCACCCTCGACGGCTCCGGCGAGGAGGAGGCCGCCGAGGCGCTCGCCGTGCGCGCCCGCGCCGTCACCGAGCTGGCCGACGTCCTCGACCGCGACCTCGACAAGCGCGGCGCGACCCGGCTGCTGCACGAGGTGGAGCTGCCGCTCGTCGGCGTCCTCGCGGGCATGGAGCGCGCCGGGATCGCCGTCGACAACGACCATCTCGCGGGCATGTCCGCGTCGTTCGGCGGCGAGGTCAAGGAGCAGGAGCAGGCGGCCCACGCCGCCGTCGGCCACGAGTTCAACCTCGGGTCGCCGAAGCAGGTGCAGCAGGTCCTGTTCGACGAGCTGAACCTGCCGAAGACCAAGCGGACCAAGACCGGCTACACCACCGACTCCGAGGCCCTCACCAACCTGCTGGAGAAGGAGCCGCACCCCGTCCTGGAGCGCATCCTGCGGTGGCGCGAGGTCGCCAAGCTCAAGAGCATCGTCGACTCGCTCATCCCGATGGCCGACGACGCCGGGCGCATCCACACCACGTTCAACCAGATGATCGCCGCGACGGGGCGGCTGTCGTCCACCGACCCGAACCTGCAGAACATCCCCATCCGGACGGCGGAGGGACGCCAGATCCGCGAGGGCTTCGTCGTGGGCGAGGGCTACGAGTCGCTCCTCACCGCCGACTATTCGCAGATCGAGCTGCGCATCATGGCGCACCTCTCCGAGGACGCCGCGCTGCTGGAGGCGTTCGGCTCCGGCGCCGACTTCCACACGATCACCGCGTCGCGGGTGTTCGGGCTGCCGCCCGACCAGATCGACTCCGAGCTGCGCGCCCGGATCAAGGCGATGAACTACGGCCTTGCGTACGGCCTGTCCGAGTACGGCCTGTCGCAGCAGCTCCGCATCCCGCCCGCCGAGGCGCGCGAGCTGATGACCGAGTACTTCGAGCAGTTCGGCGGCGTCCGCGACTACCTGCGCGACGTCGTCGCCAAGGCCCGCCACGACGGCTACACCGAGACCATCCTCGGCCGCCGCCGCTACCTGCCCGACCTGAACTCCGACAACCGGCAGCGCCGCGAGATGGCCGAGCGGATGGCCCTCAACGCGCCGATCCAGGGCTCGGCCGCCGACATCATCAAGGTCGCCAGCCTGAACGTCGACCGCGCCCTTAACGCGGCGGGCCTCACGTCCCGGATGCTCCTCCAGGTCCACGACGAACTGGTCTTCGAGGTGGCCCCCGGCGAACTGGACGCCCTGAAGACCTTGGTGAGCACCGAAATGGCAGGCGCGTACGAACTCCAGGCCCCCCTGAGCGTCTCCATGGGCACAGGCCGCACCTGGCAGGAAGCAGCCCACTAGCACCAGCGCCCCCGACCTGCCCGCCACACCAAACACCCCACCCAGCCACCCGACAGCCCCCGCGCGGCCTGAACCTAAGCCGGGCCTGGCCAGCCCACCCCCGACCCCAGCTCGTACCTGAGCCGGACCTGGAACGAACCTGCCCCGGCCCTAGATCAAACCTGAGCTGAACTGGTTGGAATCTGAACCGGGACCCTGGGTTGAACCTGAGCCGGGGTAACGGTTCGTGCGGCCGGAGGGCGGCCACGCCCTCCGG
>NZ_BCQP01000008.1 GCF_001552135.1 Actinomadura chibensis NBRC 106107
GGGGGGAAGGGATAAATGCCCTTCTTAGGGGTAGGCGATCGGGTGTCCGTGGATGTCCGGAGGGTCGTACGCTGTCCACCGGGTCCTGTCAGGTCGCACGGCGGGGGGTAGCGTGCCTCTGCTTCACAAGATCGCTGGAGTCGTGGTCGTCTGCGCCGTGATCCTGGGGCTCACCCTTCCGGGGCATAAGCGCGACAGGGAGCAGAACGCTCAGCGGGCCGGAGCGGCCGTGCGGGCGCCGGCCGATGCCCATGCCGCGAAGGCGACGGGGAGGCCCGTGCCGGGCGCCTCAGGGACGCGGGGGAGTCCTTCGCCGTCCGCGACGCCGACCGCGCCGATCCCGGCGGCGGCGCCCGGGGCGGTGGCGGTCAAGGCGAACGAGCTGGGGCAGGTCCCGGTGCTGATGTACCACCGGATCGTCCCGAAGCCGGAGATGTCGCTCGACCGGTCGACGAAGGAGCTGTACGACGAGCTGACGGGGCTGGCCAAGGGCGGGTACGTGCCGGTCACGGCGGCGGAGTTCGTCACCGGGGTGTTCAACGTCCCGGCGGGCAGGCATCCCGTGGTGTTGACCTTCGACGACAGCACGCCGGGGCACTTCGCGCTCGACGCGGCGGGCAACCCGAAGCCGGACACGGCGGTCGCGATCATCCTGCGTGTCGCGCGGGAGAACCCGGGGTTCCGTCCGACGGCGACGTTCTACCTGAACAAGGAGCTGTTCGGGATGGACGACGCGCAGGCGCCGGCGGGGCTGAACTGGCTGCGCCAGCACGGGTTCGAGCTGGGCAACCACACGGTGTCCCATCCGAGCCTCGCCGGGATGCCGGAGAAGCGGGTGCGGGACGAGATCGGCGGCATGGAGGACCGGATCGTCCGGCTGACGGGGGCGCACACGACGACGTTCGCGTACCCGTTCGGGGCCGTCCCGAAGAAGAAGGCGTGGGCCGAGAAGCAGGGCGGCCGGTACGACTTCCAGGGGATCTTCCTCGCCGGGTGGCGGCCGTCCATCTCGCCGTTCGACGAGGACTTCGACCGGTGGAACATCGACCGGGTCCGCTCCGAGGGCAAGATCAAGGAGAACGACTGCACCCGGTACTGCTCTACCGCCTGGTTGGAATATCTGGACAAGAACCCGGATGAGCGGTACACATCTGACGGCGATCCGAACACCGTGACGTTTCCGAGGACGGCCGAGGACCGGCTGGCCACGGCTTACCGCGGCCGGGCGCGCGCCTACTGATCCGGCGCGCTCGGAACCGGATTGACCACGCGCGGCCAGTCCCATATCCTGATCGCTGCGCTGTGGGCCTGCGCGCCTCGGACGGAGCAGGCTCGCGCTCGGTCAGGTCGGCGACCTCGGTTCGGTTCACTGACGCGGCAGCGACCGCGTCCCATTCCGGTCTTCGGCAGGGCGGATACCGGCCCTCCGCGCACAACCCATACGACTTCCATGTCCGTACCGGAGCCAGCCGACACATGACGAGCAGCACCGAGGCCACCTCGACCACCCCGCAGGTAGCGGTCAACGACATCGGGTCCGAGGAAGCCTTCCTCGCCGCGATCGACGAGACCATCAAGTACTTCAACGACGGCGACATTGTCGAAGGCACTGTCGTCAAGGTCGATCGTGACGAGGTCCTCCTCGACATCGGCTACAAGACCGAGGGCGTCATCCCCTCGCGCGAGCTGTCCATCAAGCACGATGTCGACCCCAACGAGGTCGTCTCCGTGGGAGACCACGTCGAGGCGCTCGTCCTCCAGAAGGAGGACAAGGAGGGGCGGCTGATCCTGTCCAAGAAGCGGGCTCAGTACGAGCGCGCCTGGGGCACGATCGAGAAGATCAAGGACGAGGACGGCATCGTCACGGGCACGGTCATCGAGGTCGTCAAGGGCGGCCTCATCCTCGACATCGGGCTGCGCGGCTTCCTGCCGGCGTCCCTGGTCGAGATGCGCCGCGTCCGCGACCTGCAGCCCTACGTGGGCCGCGAGCTCGAAGCCAAGATCATCGAGCTGGACAAGAACCGCAACAACGTGGTCCTGTCCCGCCGCGCCTGGCTGGAGCAGACGCAGAGCGAGGTCCGCCAGACCTTCCTCAACACCCTCCAGAAGGGCCAGGTCCGCAAGGGCGTCGTGTCCTCGATCGTCAACTTCGGCGCGTTCGTCGACCTCGGCGGCGTGGACGGGCTCGTGCACGTCTCCGAGCTGTCCTGGAAGCACATCGACCACCCGTCCGAGGTGGTCGAGGTCGGCCAGGAGGTCACGGTCGAGGTCCTGGACGTCGACATGGAGCGCGAGCGGGTCTCGCTGTCGCTCAAGGCGACGCAGGAAGACCCGTGGCAGCAGTTCGCCCGCACCCACCAGATCGGGCAGGTCGTGCCGGGACGCGTCACCAAGCTGGTGCCGTTCGGCGCGTTCGTCCGCGTCGAGGAGGGCATCGAGGGCCTGGTGCACATCTCCGAGCTGGCCGAGCGGCACGTGGAGATCCCCGAGCAGGTCGTCCAGGTCGGCGACGAGATCTTCGTGAAGATCATCGACATCGACCTCGACCGGCGCCGGATCAGCCTGTCGCTCAAGCAGGCCAACGAGGGCGCCGCCGGGATCGAGGAAGAGGACTTCGACCCGACCCTGTACGGCATGCCCGCCGAGTACGACGAGCAGGGCAACTACAAGTACCCCGAGGGCTTCGACGCCGAGACCGGCGAGTGGCTGCCGGGCTTCGACGAGCAGCGCGAGACCTGGGAGCGGCAGTACGCCGAGGCCCGGTCCCGCTTCGACGCCCACCGGCGGCAGATCGAGGAGGCCCGCAAGGCCGAGGCCGAGGCGGGCGCCGAGCCCGCGTCCGGCGGCGGCGGCGGGGGCGAGACCTCCTACTCCGGCGGCGGGGAGAGCGAGTCCGGCGGCGGCGCCCTCGCCACCGACGAGGCGCTCGCCGCGCTGCGGGAGAAGCTCTCCGGCGGCCAGTGACGGAACCGTCGACCACCGCCGCGCGGAGCCTCCGCGCGGCGGTGGTGACGTTCCGCCGGTGATCCAGCGGACACGGCCGGAGGACGATCCCACCGGATCGCGCTCCGGCCGTGCTCGGCTGCGCCGGGTCCGATAGCTTTGCCGTCGTCCCCGAAGGTCCGCCCGTCCCCCGGAGCTCTCGTTCAATTGGCCAGCACAGACGCCGACGTCGGCACGAGGACCGGCGGCCCCGCCGCGGCCGGGCCGTCCATCGTTCCGCAGGGGCCGGCGCGGCTCGCGCTGATCGCGGTCACCGTCGCGGTCCTCGCGCAGACCCTGCGGTTCTCCCTGCCCCAGTTCGACCACTTCGCCGACGACGCCGGGGTCGGCGCCGCCGGCGCCGCCATTTTCGCGGTGTACCTGGTGGGGTTCGCCGCGCCGCTGATCCGCCGCGCCGCGGGCCCGCGCGGGCTGCTGGCCACCGGGATCGGCGGGCTGCTCGCCGTCCGGCTGCTGGCGCAGGCGATCGACCCGCGCACCTGGCTGGCGTTCGCGGGCACCGCGGTCGGGATGATCGCGATCGCGGCGCTGTACGAGGGCGCCCGCGGCCTGTCCGGCGTCGGGTTCGCCACGGCGACCGTCGCCGGGCTCTCGGTCGACACGGCGGTGCGGATGTGCTTCGCCACCTGGGACCCGGTCTGGCGGGACGGCCTCGGCCCGTGGCTCGCGTGCCTGGCGTTCGTCGGCCTCGGCGCCGCCGCGCTGTACCGCGAGCTCGCGTCCGGCCCGGTCGCCGCGCCCGGGATCTCCTGGCGGGACGCGCTCGGCGCCGCCGCGTTCGGGCCGTTCCTCGCCCTCCAGGTGCTGGTGCTGTCCAGCCCGGCGTTCGTGGCGTCGTCCGGCTGGCAGTCGCTGACCGGGGCGCACGTCGCGATCGTCATCGGGCAGGGGCTCGCGCTGGCGTTCCTCGCGTCCGGGCTCGCCGTCCGCGCCGTCCCGGGCGGGGTGTGCGTGCTCGGCGGGACGGTCCTCGGGGTCGGCGCGGGCGCCGCCGCCGGGACGTACGCGGTGTCCGGCATCGAGATCGTGCCCATCGTGATCGTCGGGCAGGTGCTGGCCGCGTGGCTGCTCGCGGTGGCGTGCCGCGCGCCGCTGCGCCGCGCCGGGACCGGCGGGCCCGTCCGGCGGGTCGACGCGGGCGCCGCGCTCGGCGGCCTGCTGATCGTGGTGGTGCTCATCCCGTACCAGGTCAGCGCCGTGTCGCCGCTGCCGTTCCCGAACAACCTGCTGCCCGGCCTCGCCGGGATCCTGCTCGGCGGGCTCGCCGCGATCGCCGCCGCCCGCGGCGGTCCGCTGCCCGCGCGCGCGCCGGTGCGGGCCGCCGGCGCCGGCGCCGCCTCGCTCCTGCTGCTGTGCGGGACGGTCGTGTTCACCGTGGCCGCGCCGGACGGCAAGGCGCAGGCCGCGCCCGTCCCCGGCCAGGTGCGGGTGCTGAGCTACAACATCCACGACGCGGTCGACCAGTCCGGGCGGCTCGACCCCGAGGGCATAGCGCGGGTGATCGAGGGGCAGCGGGCGCAGGTCGTCCTGCTGCAGGAGGCCGGGCGCGGGTCGCTGCTGTCCGGCACCACCGACGTCGGCGTGTGGCTGTCGCGGCGCCTCGGCATGAAGCTCATCTGGGGCCCGGCCGCCGACGGCCAGTTCGGCAACGCGATCCTCACGTCGCTGCCGGTGCGCAGCTCCGGGACGGGCCGGATGCCGCGCGGCGACTGGTCGCAGATCCGCGGCTACGTGTGGGCGCGGCTCGCGGTCGGCGCCACCACGATGGACGTGTGGTCCACGCACCTGGAGGGCGGCGACGACCAGGCGGACGAGCGCCGCCGCGAGGTGGCGGCGCTGCTGCGCGCCTGGGGCGGCGCGCCGCGCACGCTGATCGGCGGCGACTTCAACGCCGGGCCCGGCAGCCGGGAGTTCGCCGCGCTGACCGACGGCACCGACCTGCGCAGCGTCGCGATCGGCGACGACTCGTCCCCGACCAGGTCGGACGGGGCGCGGGTCGACTGGATCCTCGGCTCGGACGGCGTGCTCGTCACCGACTACGACGTCCCGCGCTCGGACGCGTCCGACCACTATCCGGTGGCCGTGACGGTCCGGATCGGCCGCTGACCGGACCCGCCCCGATTCCGCCGCTAGGGTCGAGCCATGAGCGAACCGACGGTCGCGATAGAGCGCGCCGGACCGGACGACGCCGGTGAACTGCTGACCGTCCAGCGCGCCGCCTACGTCACCGAGGCGCAGCTGTACGGCGACCCGTTCATCCCCCCGCTCGTCGAGTCGGTCGAGCAGCTCCAGAAGGTGCTCGCCGGGGACGCGGTGGTGCTGAAGGCGGTCCAGGGGACGCGGGTGGTCGGGGCCGTCCGCGCCCAGTTCAGCGACCACACGTGCCTGGTGGGGCGGCTGGTCGTCGTCCCGGACATGCAGCGCCGCGGGATCGGCGGGCGGCTCCTCGCCGCGCTGGAGGCCGAGGTCGCCGGCCGCGCCGACGCGTGCGTGCTGTTCACCGGCCACCTGAGCGACTCGAACCTGGGCCTGTACCGCAAGCTCGGGTACGCCGAGACGCACCGGGAGCGGGTCGCGGCGCACCTGACCCTCGTCCACATGCGCAAACCCCTCGTCCCTGCGGAGACGGCCTGACGGCTAGGGTGAGGCCGTGCTGAAAGTGGGACTGACCGGCGGGATCGGTTCGGGCAAGAGCGAGGTGTCGGCTCTGCTGCGCGCGCGCGGGGCCGTGGTCATCGACGCTGACAGGATCGCCCGCGAGGTGGTGGAGCCGGGCACGCCGGGCCTCGCCGCCGTCGTCGCGGAGTTCGGCGAGGACGTGCTGCTGCCGTCCGGGGGGCTCGACCGGGAGAAGGTCGGCCGGGTCGTGTTCGCCGACCCCGAGCGGCTCGCGGCGCTGAACGCGATCGTCCATCCGCTGGTGGGGGAGCGGATGGAGGAGCTGATGGACGCCGCCCCCGCCGACGCCGTCGTGGTCTACGACGTGCCCCTGCTCGCCGAGAACGGGCTCGCGTCCATGTACGACGAGGTCGTGGTCGTGGACGCGCCCGAGGAGGCGCGGCTCGACCGGCTGGTGGCGCGGCGCGGCATGACCGAGGAGGACGCCCGCGCCCGGATGGCGAACCAGGCGTCCCCGGAGGAGCGGCGTGCCGTCGCGACCCGCGTCATCGACAACTCCGGCACCCTCGACGACCTGAAGAAGCAGGTCGACGCCCTCTGGGAGGCCCTGACCCGCTCCGCCTGACCGGATCCGGACGTGGCGCGGACGGGCGGCGGTGCTGTAATGAGCTCACTTACTCTCTTGGTGAGGAGCTGTCATGGCACGCGTCATGGTCCGGGTGGTCGTCGGAATGTCGCTGGTCGCGGGGTGTGCCGCCGTGGCTCCGGCGGCGTCGGCGGCCGGTCCGGGGGCGACGATCAGGCTCGGTGTCGTGCCGCGGGAGGGCGGTCCGGCGGCGCGGTTCGCGACGCTGACCTGCGACCCGGTCGGCGGCACCCATCCGGACGCGGCGGCCGCCTGCGCCGAGCTCGCCGAGGTGAACGGGGACGTCGGGCGCGTACCGCCGCAGCGCGGCCGGTTCTGCTCGGCGGTGTGGCTGCCGGTGGACGCGACCGCGTCCGGGACCTGGCAGGGCCGCCCGATCGAGTTCTCCGAGGTCGACAGCAACGACGGCTGCGCGCGAATAGCGCACGGCCACGTCTTCGACTTCTGAGATCCCGGCTCAGGGCCGGGCGGCGGCCCGGAGGCGCTGGGCCGGGACCTTCCAGCGCGCCGGACCGTTGATGTTGACGACGATGTCGACGCCGTCCGGCGCGGAGGACGCGAGTTCGCTCCCGGTGGCCGTCCGCCATGAGCCGCCTTCCAGCAGCGGTTCGCTCGGTAGCCGCTCCTGGGAGGTGAAGACGAAGATTCCCTCGATGCCGTCGATCTCGTGGACCCAGAGGGAGTCGTCGGCCCCCTCGGGCTGGGTCGCGACCAGGACCTCCGAGGACAGCAGCAGCGCGACCGCCTGGTCGTCGGCCCCGTAACCGGCCACGACCAGTTGGACAGCGGCGTCCAGCGCGTCGGCCGGCTCGGGGAAGCCGAGCACCCGCGGCGACGGCCGGTACCCGGGGTTCTTCCTGAAACGGCCCGTGATCTCGCCGGCCTCGTCGATGCGCCACGCCCCGACGATCCCGTACGGCGGGACGTCCTCGCCTGAACCGAAGAACGGGTCGATCTCGTGCAGCCAGGAACCCGGGTTCCGCCTGGCGAATTCACGGGCCGCCGGGGAGTCGGGCGGTGGCAGGGGGCGGTCGTCGTCAGTCAGCGGAACCAACCCATTCGCTGAAGTAGCGGACCTGCTCTTCGACGCTGACCACCGAATCGCACGGGGCCGGGTCGAAGATGTAGAGCGTGTTGCGGGGGTTCGGCCGCTTGAACAGGCTGAGCAGGATGCGCGCGCCTCGCCTGGACGGGAGGTGGTAGAGCATGCGTCCGCCGCCCATGTCCCTCGACATGCCCGAGGGATGCGCGTCGCGCCGGGCGCCGTTCACGCACAGTTTGATGCCCTCGGCATCGGTGGTCCGGCGTATCTCCTGGAACGCGGCGAACAGATCGTCGGCCTCCGCCTCCCACTCGCGCCCGTCGTCGGCCCGCAGCGTCAACCGCCAGGGCGGACCCTTCTCCGAGGCGGACACGCTCCAGTCGCTTCGGTTCCCGTCCGGTGTCAGCACCGGGATCGACTCGGTGTGCATCTCACCTTCCTCGGAAATGCGGGTTCTCGACTACCTTGCCGGTATAGGAGAGGTTCCTGACTTCGCGCGCCCGCCTGATGTGCTCGCGGGGAATGTGGTCGAGGAAGGCCCGCTCCTTTTCTGATTGCCCCCATAACAGGAAGCGGTATCTCCAGCCCAGTGCCTTGTTGACGTCGATGGCGGGCGCCGGGGACTCGATGTCGTAGACCCAGCCGTGGAGTTTCCTGCCGGATCCTTGGGCGTCGACGGTGAACGGCATGGCGGCCTTGTCGGTCGTCGACGTGCCGATGAACCGGGACGCTTCGTTGAGTTCCGCGTACTTCTTGAGGTCGCCGCTCGTGCCGCGAGCGCGGAAGCCGTCACCGCTGAGGAAGATGGCGTCCGGATCGCGGGTGTCGCCCCGAAACACGCGCTTAGAGGTGGTTTTTACTGCGTTCTTGTACTTCTCCAGGGGGTCGTCTTCTCGCGGGTCGGTGCTTTCCCGAGTCTCATCATCCGCTGCGGCGGGTGAATCCGTATCCTGTTCGCCGCGTGTTTTACCGTCGTTTTCATTCCCCGCCCCGGACGGCGCCGTGACGTCGCGCCGCTCCTTGGACCCGCCCTCGGCGCCCTCTTGATCGCCTTTCAGGGCGTCCTGCGATTGCCGTGCCGCGGCCTTGCTCTCCACGCGGGAGGGCTGGCTGGGCGTTCCGGGACGGTCGGGCGGAGGCGGCGACCCGATTCGGGGCCTCTCGATATTCGCGCCGCTCGAATCATTGCCGGTGCCCGGGCGGTCGACACTCATGTCGTCGGCCCCTCTCGGTCGCTGGACAAGGCAACACCTGCGCCAGAAGCGGAGTTCGCGCGGCCGCGGGGATGCCGGCACCGATTCAACGAAGCGAGAGTGCACCAATCCGCGCTTACGCGTCAATGGCCGCGATAGCGGCTACAAGGGCTGACCAGCTAAAAGATCTCCGGACCCGCCGAACCGAAACCGGCGCCGGACGACCGGCCGTCCGTCCCGTGTCGAAAGGGGGCCGTCGCCGGGCACTCGGCGATCGTCGGCGGCGGCGACATGGGGACCTGCCGCTTTGGCCGCCCCCGGCACGCCGTGGGCATGCGGTGGATCACGGCGCCGGTCGAGCGGACCGGTACCGGCACTGTCAAGATCCCTTATTCAGAAGGCATCCGAAACGGTGGAAATGGTGGTCGCCCTTATGGGCGCTCGCCCCACGTCCGGTATCGGACGCGGTGGCCGGGCGGATTGGCGTTCCCGCTCACCGGTTGTGGGAAGGGTTGTCAAGTTCGCCGTTAGAAGGGCGCGTCCAGGGGGAGTTGGTGGACCTCGCGTAGGTAGACGTCGAGTTCGCCTGGTTCGAAGCGGCACATGGCCACGGCGTACCAGAATTCGGCGGTCGCGTTGCCCTCCCATTTGTAGCGGCCGTCGGGTGCGAACGCCGCCCAGCCTTCGGCGAGGCCGAGCAGGGTCGCGCGGCGGACGGGGGCCGCGTGGTCGGTGACGTCCCAGAGGATGATGGCGCCGTCGTCGCCAGCGGTGGCGAGGAGGGTGCCGTCCGGGCTGAACGCGGCCGACCAGACCCGGCGCGTGTGGCCGCCGGTGAGGGTGTGCAGGAGGCGTCCGCTGGTCGGGTCCCAAAGGCGGACGACCGTGTCGTCACCGGCGCTGGCGAGGACCGCGCCGGACGGGTGGAACGCGGTGGTCCAGAGGCGTCCGGAGTGGCCGGTGAGGGTGTGGAGCGCCTCTCCCGTGGACGGGTCCCAGAGCCGGACGGTGCCGTCGTTGCTCGCGCTGGCGAGGGTCTCCCCGGACGGCGAGAACACCACCCGGTATACGCGGTTGCTGTGGCCGCCTAGGACCGACACCAGGTCGCCCGTGCGCGGGTGCCACAACCGGACGAGGCCGTCGTCGCACCCGGTGGCGACCAGGGCGCCGCCCGGGTGGAAGTCGATGGAGCGGACACGGCCCTTGTGGTCGGCCAGGTTGACGATCTCGCGTCCGGTCGTCCAGTACCAGAGCCGGACGGAGTCGTCGTCGTTCGCGGTGGCGAGGACGTCTCCGGCGGGCGCGAACGCCTGCGCCCACACGTGGTCGGTCTCGGCGTTGAGTTCGCGTTCGAAGTCGCCCGTCCCGGCCTGCCAGAGGTGGACGCCGCCGTCGTTGGTGGCGGTGGCGAGCTGGGAGTGGCGGGTGTTGAACGCGGCGGACGTCAGGTTGTCGGCGACGCCGCGCAGTTCGCGGACCATCCGGCCCGAGCGCGGGTCCCACAGCCGGACGAGGCCGTCGTTGCCGCTGCTCGCGAGCATGCCGCCGTCCGGGCTGAAGGTGACGCCGGTGACGCGGCGGCCGTGCCCGCGCAGGACGACGCGGCACTGCCCGGTCTCGGCGTCCCACAGCCGGGCCGTCCCGTCGTTGCTGCTGGTGGCGAGCTGGGCGCCGTCCCGGCGGAACGCGAACGGCCACACCGCGCCGCGGTGCCCGGACAGTTCGAGGCGCTGCCGCCCGGTCGCCGGGTCCCACAGGCGGACGGACCCGGCGCTGTCGGCGGTGGCGAGCCTGCTCCCGTCCGGGCTGAACGCGGCCTGGTAGATGCCGCCTCCGTGGCCGGACAGGGTGCGGCGGTGGAGGCCGTCCTCCCAGATGCGGACGGAACCGTCGGTGTCGCCTGTGACGAGAACGTTGCCGTCTGGGTGGTAGGCGATGGCGTAGACGCGTCCGGTGTGCCCGAGGAGCTCCTGCCTGATCTCGCCCGTGCGGATGTCCCAGAGGCGGACGACGCCCGCCTGGTCCCCGGCGGCGAGGAGGGAGCCGTCTGGGTGGAACACCGCGCGGAACACCGAACCGCGGTGTCCGGTGAGCTCGCGCCTGAGGGAACCGGTGGCGAGGTCCCAGACGCGTAGGGTTCCGCCCGCGTCGCCCGTCACCATGAGCGAGCCCGCCGGGTCGAACACCGCCGTGAACACGGGCGCGGTGTGCCCGGACAATTCGTGCAGCAGCTCGCCGGACACGATGTCCCAGACGCGGATGGTCCCGTCGGCGGCGCCCGCTGCGACGAGGTCCGCGCCGGACGGGGAATGCCCGCCCACGACTACCGGCCAGACCCCCTCGGGGTGGACGGTCAGCGTGTGCGAGGTGTGGCCCGTGGCCAAGTCCCACAACCGGACGGTCCCGTCCGCCGAGCCGCTCGCCAGGATGTTGCCCGGGGAGTCGAACGCCACCGCGTAGGCGCGGTCGGTGTGGCCTTGGAGGGTGCGCAGGGGAGTGCCCGTGATGGCGTCGCACATGAGGACGCCGCCGTCCTCGTTCCCCAACGCGATGACCGATCCGCCCGGGCTGTAGGCGAGCGGCTGGGGGAGGCGGCTGGTCTGGAAGTGGAATCCGTAGGGGACGCCGACCGCGGCCGGGGCGACCTGGATGTCGATGGGGCGTCCGGGCACGATCGCCGCCTCGCGCAGTTCGGGCGCTTCGGCGACGCGCGCGGGCAGGGCGGCGTCGACGAGGGCGGCGCGGGTCCAGTGGCTGCCGTCGACGGTGACGTCGCGCAGGTCGGCGCGGGCGAGCCGGGCCCGCGACAGGTCAGCGCCGCGGAGGTCGGCGCCGGTCAGCTTGGCCTCGTCCAGGCGGGCCCCGGCGAGGGACGCGTCGCGCAGGACGGCCCGCGACAGGTTCGCGCCGACGAGTTGCGCGTCGGTGAGGTCGGCGCCCGTCAGGTCCACTTCCTGGAGGTCGCGGTAGGAGAGGTCTTCGCCCTGGAGCCGCGCGCCGCGCAGATCGGTGTGCGCGGGGGTGCGCAGCCGTGTCGTGATGCGGATCGCGTTGGCGCGCTCGGTGTCGTCCGCGTCGGGGTCCGCGAGGACCCGTGCCGCCCAGTCCTGGCATGTACGGGTGTCGGCGAGGTCGCAGAGGAAGTCGACGGTGAGCTGGGTGAGAGCGCGCCTGCCCAAGGCGGACGGGGCCGCGCCCCCGGCGAACTCGTCCGCGATGTGGCGCGCGACGAGCCACTCCATGACCGACGCGTGGATGAACCCGAACAGGCCCTCGTCGGTGCGGACGAGCAGGCTTCCGGCGCCGACCGCGTGCGTCACCTGGTGCGGTGACATGCGCCCTCCGGCGAGGCCGGTGAGGGTGTCGGCGACGTCCGCCAGCTCGGCGAGGCGCAGGAACTGCTCGTTGCCCTCCCACAGCCGCAGCGCGAGCGTGCCCACGGCGCGCCACATGTCGTCCGCCCGCAGTCCGGACGGCCCGCCCGCCCCGGCGACCCGGTCGGCCTCGTACGCCAGCCAGGACGACAGGATCTCGTGGTAGAGGTCGGCGGGGCTGACCGCGCGGCGGGCCTGCGCGACCGCGCGGAGACGGTCCTCGGGCAGGTCCGCGATGAACGACAGCATCCGCGGGTTGGACGTCAGGGCCAGCAGCTCCTCGATCCCCGTGAGGAGACTCAGGCGCGCCTCGGCCGCGTCCTCGTCGCCGTACCGGTTCACCAGGTACGAGCGGACCTGGAGGGGCGAGAAGTCCTCCAGCCCGAGGACGCGCCGGTGCGGCAGGACGCCGACCTTCTCGCCGAGCGCGGTCAGCACCTGCGCCTGCGACTTGAAGTGCTGCGTCCGGCTCGCCACCACGATCTTCGCCTTGTCCTGGGCGGCCTGGAGCAGCGTGTCGAGGTGGTCGGCCGCCTGGTCGTAGGTGACGCGCGTGACCAGCTCGTCGAAGCCGTCGAACAGCAGGACGATGCGCCCCTGCCGCAGCATGTAGTGGAACGCCTTGAGGTCGATCAGCTCCTCGCCGTGGTTGGCCAGGTGCGCGGCGACGAGGCCGTCCACCGAGTGCGCCTTGTCCAGGGCGCGCAGCTCGATCAGGATCGGGATGACGTGCGGCAGCTCCTCGGGGATGCGGCGGGCGAGCTCGCGCAGCGCGAACGTCTTGCCGCGTCCGAAGTCGCCCAGCAGCAGCAGGAACCGCCCGTGGTCGGCGGCGAGCAGGCGCAGCATCTCGCCCACGACGTCCTCGTGGACGTCCGTGGCCGAACGGCTCTCCTCCCCGGACGGGGTCTCCGCACGGAAGCGGTCGAGTTCCCGGTACCGCTGCGGGACGTACAGGGACGTCGGGTACAGGCCCCCGGCGGAGAGGCGCCCCGTCTGGGCCGTGACGTACTCCGACAGGTCGACCAGCCCCTGGAACTCGGTGAGGCTGCGCACCCGGATGCCGCGCCGCAGGGCGTCGTCGCGGACGGACCGCGCCGGGGCCGGACCCAGGTACACCAGCTCGGACCCGTGGTCGGTCCCGTCGGCGTGCACATGGCGGACGAACGCGTCCACGTCCGCCTCGGTCACCCGCCCCACGTGGGCGCCGATGCGGTACTGGCGGACGAAGCCGTCCTCCATGTGGGTGAGGAGCAGGTGCGGCGGGTCCGACCGGCCGTCCTCGCCCGGCGCCGGGACGATCCGCCGGATGGTCGCGCGCTCGAACCGCGTCTCGCACGCCTCGGTCAGCCGGTCGAGCAGTTGCCCCGTCGGGTCGGGGACGGGGTCGACGGACGCGTTCGCCCCGCCAGGGCCCAGCTCCGGCGAGGGCGCCGCGGGCGGGGTCTCGGCGCGGAGCGCGGGGAACGTTCCCCGGGCGTTCGACCATTCGCGTTCGAGGCGCTCAGGGCCGCGCCGTTCCGCGTCTTCAGGGATCCATCGCTCCAGGCCGTCCCGCCGCAGGACGACGGTCTGGTGGCGGCCAGGGCCGAGCGTCGGAATCGACGGGACGCCGTTGCGGAGCAGGGGAATCGTGCCGTATTCCGATTCCGTCCCTTGGAAGAACAGGTTGACGTGACCGCCGAGCAGGGTCTCCACGGTTTCGGGGTCGCGCAGGGCCCTGGGCTCACCGGGGATGGGGGCGTGTTCGATCGCCGCCAGCCGCAGCCACCCCTCCTCCTCGAAATGGCGCAGCCGCTCGTTGAACCAGGCGGCCTGCGCGCTGCCGACCCGTCCGTACCGGTCGGCCTCGCGGTGGGTCTGCGGCAGGGTCGAGTTCAGCCCGGCGACGACGACGCGCAGGTCGGGGACGGGGAAGAGCGTCCACGGCTGGGCGCTGTCGAAGATGAGCGCGTCGATGCCCTGGTAGAACTCCTTGAACAGTCCCGCGTAGTGGCGCCATTTCGGCCAGTACGGGGGCTGCGGTTCGATGTCGTCCGCCTCGCAGCTGGAGAAGTACGCCTGGCACGCGGCGCGCGTGACGTCGTGCGTGCCGGGGACGACGACGACCCGTTGCGCCTCCAGGCCGAGCAGGGCGCGCAGGCTCGTGAGGAACGACAGCGCCTCGGTGAACTCCTTGCGGCTGCCCGAATGGGTGAGGTTCCCCGACACGACCAGCAGATCGGGACGCGGCACCCCGGAATCGGCGAGCCGCGTGACGTCGCTCCAGATGCGGTCCTGCAGTTCGGTGGCCGTCGTGGGCTCGCCCGGCTCGGCTAGCGTCCGGCCGAACCTGGGCCCGGACACGTGCAGGACGCTGAGCTGACCGCGCGGCGCGTCGGCGCCGTTCGCGGCCGGGTAGGCGGGCGCGGCGACGGGCGCCCGGCGGGCGGGCCGCTCCCCGGTCGGCTCGGGCCGTCCCGCGGATCCCTCTCCGGGCCCCTCAGCGCCCTCCAGGCGGCCGGGCAGCGGGTCGCGGGCCCCGAGGAGGGGGCGGCCCGCACCGGGGAAGCCAGGGCCGTTCTGTGGGCGCGCGTGCCCGGCGAGCGCCTCGCCGATGCGCCGCATCAGCAGGCCGCGCGCCTCGTCCGGGTCGTCGATCCCCACGAGGTCGACGTAGGTGATCGTGGACAGCAGCCCGTCGATCGGGCAGTCCTCGATGCGGACCGTGACGAGCTTGCGGGACGGCTCGTCCGGGTCGGCCCGCAGCGCCGCCATCCACTCCAGCCGCCCGTACCTCGACCGCAGGTAGTTGCGGGACAGCACCGCGACCACCGCCTTGGCCTCCGACAGGCCGCGGTCCATGAAGTCGATGAAGTTGGTGCCGGGGACGAAGTCCCACGCCTGCATCATGGTGCGGTGCCCCGCGGCCTCCAACTGCCAGGCGATCCACGACGCCCACCGCTCGTCCGCGGGCGAATAGCTGATGAAGAAGTCGGTCGGACGCTCCTGCCTGGTCTGGCCGCCGGGGGGTGTCATGCCGCCAGTATCGCGCGGTCCGGCCGGGAGGGCTGCGCGCCGTGCCGCCTATGGGATCATGTCGCGCGTGCCACCCCGGACCGACACGCTGCGCCGAGCGGCACGCTCCCTGGGCGTCCTCGACTGGATCCGCGTCGGCGTCCTCGTCCTCGGCCTCGTGTTCGTCGCGACCGGCCTGCTGCCCGCCGACACGGCGCGGTCCAGCGTGGGACGGATCGCGCCCCTGCTGCTCTTCCTGTTCAGCGTCATCGTCCTCGCCGAGCTGACCAAGGAGGCGGGGGTCTTCGACGCGATCGCGCAGCGGATGGCGCGGGCGGGGCGCGGGAACTACGTCGCGCTGTTCCTGCTCTGCGTCGCGTTCGCGTCTGTCACCACCGTGTTCCTCAACCTGGACACGACCGCGGTACTGCTCACCCCGGTCATGCTCGCGCTGGCGGCGCGCGCGCGGATCGCGACCCTTCCGCTGGCCATGACGACCGTCTGGCTCGCCAACACCGCCAGCCTCCTGCTTCCGGTGTCGAACCTGACCAACCTGCTGGCCGCCGACCGGGTGGCGCTGGAGACACGCGAGTTCGCGGCCCGCATGTGGGCGCCGCAACTGGCCGTCCTCGCCGTCACCATGGCGCTGCTGTGGGCGTTCTACTGGCGGCGGCGGATGCGCGGCGCGGAATCCTACGACCCGCCCGAGCCCGCGCCCGTCCGGGACCGGGTGCTGTTCTCCGCCACCGGGCTCGCCTGCCTGATCTTCATCGGGGCGATCCTCGCGGGCGTGCACACCGGGATCCAGCTCGGCGTCGCGGCGGCCGTCCCCGCCGTGGTGGCGGTCGGCGCGTTCGCCGTCCGCGACAGGGCCGCCCTGCGGCCCGCGCTGATCCCGTGGCAGCTCATGGTGTTCGTCACGGGCCTGTTCCTGGTCGTCCCCACGCTGGAGCGGTTCGGGCTGGACGACGCCATGCACGCGCTGGTGGGCGGCGACGACAGCGTCGCCGGGGCGTACCGGGCCGCGTTCTCCGGCGCCGGGCTGTCGAACGTGCTCAACAACCTTCCCGCCTACGTGGCGGGGGAGTCGGCCGTACCGGTGTCGAACAAGGAGCAGCTTCTGTCACTGCTCGTCGGGACGAACGTGGGCCCGGTCATCACGCCGTGGGGGTCCCTCGCCACGCTGCTGTGGTTCGAATGGTGCCGCCGGTGGGACGTCCGCGTCCCCATCCGCAAGTTCGTGCTCACGGGGACGGTACTGGCCGTCGCGGGCTGCGCGGCCACCGTCCCGGCGCTCCTGCTGACCGGCTGACCCGGCGGGCCGCGGGTCGGGGGCGGCGAACTCCGCCGTGGTCTCCAGGAGGCGGTCGAGCAGTTCCGGGCGCGCGGCCACGAAGCCCAGCTCGGACGGCGTCCGGTCGATGCCGAGCTCGTAGGGGCGCCCGTCCAGGCGGCGCAGCTCCGCGCCCGCCTCGGCGGCCAGCAGCGCGCCCGCCGGGAGGTCGACGATCTCGGGCAGGTAGCCGACGATCCCGTCGATGTCGCCCCGGGCCAGCATCGTCCACGCCACGAGCGGCGCCCAGAGCTGGAGCATCCGCGCGCACCGGCTCTCCAGGGCCGTGCGCAGGCCGCACGCCACCCGGTCGCCCGCGGACACCTGGTGCCCTTGGGTCCATGCCAGGACGGGGTTGTCCTCGCGTCCCGGCCGTGGACGTTCGGCCAGGGTCACCGGGGTTCCGTCCGGGCCCAGGGCGCCCTCACCGCGAACGGCGGACCACGTGCGCCCTGACACGGGGTCGTGGACGACGCCCAAGACGGGCTCTGCGCGCGCGCACAGCGCGAGGCCCACCGCGTAGACGGGCATGCCGATCGCCACGTTGTTGGTGCCGTCCAGCGGGTCGACGAGCCAGACCATCTCCTCGCCTGGAGCGCCGTCCAGGATCCCCGACTCCTCGGCGATGATGCGGTGGCCCGGATACGCCGCGCGGATGCGTCCCAGGATCAGCTCCTCCGCGGCCGTGTCCAGCTCGGTCACGACGTCCCCGCCGGTGCCTTTGGGACGTATCTCCAGCGGTCCGCCCACACCGGCGCTGAGCAGCGCGCCCGCCGCTTCGGCGGCGTCCACCGCGACCCTGCGGGCGGCGGAGAGATCGACGGCGGGGGCCGGTGAGGGGGGCACGGATCTCATCAAGCTCTGCCTTTCCGGGGGCCGACCCCGAGTCCCCCGGGTGGGAGGCCCGAAGATCCTCGCTTCGCCGCGGTCGCCGGACCCGTCCATCGTCGCCGCCCGCGCGTGGGCGGGGGCCGCGTCGGCGATCCGCCGGACGGAGCGCCGCAGGGCCGCCACCATGTCGGCGTCGTCGGAACGAGAACGTCGCACGTGGTGCGTGGGCGTGTCCAGGGGCCCGAGGGACAGATCGCCCCCGCCGGGGGTGTGCCGCCCCAGCGCGACCGTCGCGGCGTCCGGGCCGTCCTCGATGAGCGTGGTGTGGAAGACGCCCGCGGGGAGGGTGTAGGAATCGCCGGTCCGGTGCGTGCTGGACGGGCCGGGCGAGTACCGGACGGCGCGCCCGGTGGCCCGCAACTCGTCCACCTCGCCCCGGCTCACCACCTCGAACACCTGCCCGACGTCCCCGTCCGCTGGGTCGGGGCCCTCCTGGACGTCCATCCGCACGTTCCGGACCGTCCCGTACAGGACGAAGCTGAGCAGGTCCCAGCTGTGGCAGTGGACCGCGGACGTGGTGAACGGGGCCGGGCCCACCTCGGGCGTCCAGATGTGCAGGCACACCCCCAGATCACCGCTTCGCTCCACGGGAAGGCACACGAAGCCCAGGGGGTGGCGCATGGCCGGGACGGAGGAGCGCCCCGCGGCGACGTCGTCGAGGACGCCCCTCGCCCAGGCGGGCAGCGTCCGCGCCGCCGTTCCGGCCCTGATCTCGTGGCGGATCTCCTCGTACCTCACTCGGTCACCAGTCCGGGGGAGCGGTTTCGGTGATCGGCCCGTTCCCGTCGCTCACTCGTAGGGGTCCTTGGGGCGCAGCGCCTTCCGGATGATCTCGATGACGTCGCGGTCGGTGTAGCCGTGCGCGAGGTCGATCCCGATCACCTCGAACAGCTTGCGGACCTCCTCGACGGTGGGCTCGTCGTCCAGCGGGGCCAGCCGCGCCTGCTCCACCGGGACGCGGCGGGCCTGGTCCAGGCTGGTCTGCAGTTCCGCGCTGACCCAGCTGTAGTAGAACTTGTTGTTGTCGATGACCAGCGCCTCGCCGCGCGGGTCGTCCCGCGTGACCACGACCCGCGAGGACGCCAGGTCGTACCGCAGCGTCGTCATCGTGCGGGACAGGCCGATGTCGATGTCGAGCATGGCGAACCGCTGCTTGTGCCAGCACGCCGCGAGGATCGTGGCGTACGCCTCCTTGCGGGTGCGCTCCAGCGTCCAGGGCTCGCCGGTGGCGTCGGGGCCGTCCGACACGGAGCGGCGGTGACGCGCGTACGCCTCGCAGACCTCCACGTTGGTGGGGTCGAGGATCTCCAGGCGGAACAGCAGCGTGCGCCGCTCACGGCGCGCCGTCCCGACGCACTCGGGCAGCGTGCGCGCGCGGATGTAGGTCCCGGTGCCGCCCTTGAAGAACCACCGGTCGGTGTCGCGGCGGGCCTCTTCGAGCACCTGCGCCACCTGTGCGCCGCTGATGACCCGGACCACCGTGGTCTCGTCCAGCGCGCGCTTGGTCTCCGACAGCACGCTCTCGAAGCTCTCGATGTGGGTGAGCTTGCCGCTCAGGTCGTCCAGCGTGGACGAGGACGCGCGGAGCGTGTCGCGCACCTCGGCCTCGACGGGGAGGCGGCGCCCCCGGTCGCGCAGCACGGACGTCGCGAGCAGGCCGATCACCGCGAGGATCGCGCTGTTGGTGATGTCGGTCTCGTTCGGCAGCTTCACCCCGAGGCCGATCACCGCCACGGTGACGGCCAGCACCAGCGCGATCACCGCGTCGGCGTTCTTCGCGAGCCAGTTGGCGAAACGGGTCATGGTCGGCGGCTACCCCGTCCTGTGTCGGCGTCGCCGAGGGCGATCCGGGGGCGCGCGGGGTGACGTCCCCCTTGGAGCACACGATCGGCGCCGTCATCGTAACCACAGGGCGTTGATAGCGGGAAAGCCCCATGGGCAGGGCGATTCGGGTGCCCTGGCAGGGGGGCGCCCGTCACCGTCCCGGACCGGCCCCCGCGGCCTTCCCGATCTGGATGACCATGGGTGTCGGCGGCCCGCTATAGGCTCGTCCGCATGCGCGTGCGGGGCTGGTGGGCGACGGCGTGGCCGACGCGCCGTTCGCGTGCGCTCGACGTGGTCATCGCCCTGTCCCTGGCCGCGGGCGACGGCGTCTTCATGTGGTTCACCGAGCAGGACTTCTGGCTCCCGCCGCCCGTCGTGGCGGCGTGCAGCGTCTTCCTCGGCCTCACCGTGGTCGTGCGGCGCGTCCACCCGGTCGCCCTGGCCCTGTTCACGCTCGTCTTCGGGACGGTCACCGGCGCGGGCGTGTTCGCCGTGCTGGTCATCATGTACTCGCTCGCCGCCTACACCGCGTCCCGCCAGACGGTGGTGACCATCGCGGTGGCCGGCTACATCGCCTCGCTCGCGTTCCCCGGGCCCACCTCCGAGAACGGCTCGTTCCTCGCGCAGGCCATGTTCGGCATCGTGTTCGTGACGGTCCCGGTCCTGCTCGGCCTCTACATGAGGGCGCGCAAGCAGCTCGTGATCTCGCTCCAAGAGCGTGCCGCGCGTTTGGAACGTGAACAGCACCTCCTCGCGGAGCGCGCGCGGGGCGAGGAACGCACCCGCATCGCGCGGGAGATGCACGACGTGGTCGCCAACAGGATCAGCGTCATGGTCGTGCACGCGGGGGCGCTCAAGGCCATCGCCGTCCGCGACCCGGTCCGGGCGGCGGAGACCGCCACCGTGATAGGCGACATGGGGCGGCAGGCGCTGGAGGAGCTCCGCCACGTCATCGGGGTCCTGCGCCAGGGCGAGGAGGCCCTGCCCCAGGAGGCGGTGACGCTGGCGCACGTCCGCGAGCTGGTCGGGCAGTCCGGCGCGGCCGGGCTGAAGGTCGAACTGGCGATCCGCGGCGAGGAGCAGCCCATGCCCGCCGCCGTCGGACGGACGGTCTACCGCCTCGTCCAGGAGGCGCTCACCAACGTGCACAAGCACGCCGGGGCCGCCGACACCCGCGTCGGCCTCGCCCTGCTGCCCGAGGCCGTCGAGGTGGAGGTGGCGAACGAGCCGCCCACCGCCCCGCCCGAGCACCGGCTGCCGAGCGGCGGGAACGGCCTGGTCGGGCTGCGCGAGCGGGTCACCGCCCTCGGCGGCAGCTTCGAGGCGGGGCCGCGCGCGGGCGGCTACGCCGTGCGGGCCAGGATCCCGCTGCCCGCGTCCTGACGGCGGCCGGATACCGGGGCCCGACCTGCGGGGACGCGGAATGTCGGCGGCCTTGCGTACTGTTGTGACGGCAGGGGAGAGAGCCGTACCCAGGGGAGGCGACGATGCGGCCGGTCACTGATCTTCGGCGCCGCGTGGCGCCGTTCGAGGTCGTCACGGAGATGACGCCGTCGGGCGACCAGCCGCAGGCGATCGCCGAGCTCGCCGCCCGCGTCGAGGCGGGCGAGAAGGACTCGGTGCTCCTCGGCGCCACCGGCACCGGCAAGACCGCCACGATCGCGTGGCTGGTCGAGAAGGTGCAGCGGCCCCTGCTGGTCATGCAGCCGAACAAGACCCTGGCCGCGCAGTTCGCCAACGAGCTGCGCGAGATGCTCCCGAACAACGCCGTCGAGTACTTCGTCTCGTACTACGACTACTACCAGCCCGAGGCGTACATCCCGCAGACCGACACCTACATCGAGAAGGACTCCTCGATCAACGACGAGGTCGACCGGCTGCGGCACTCGGCGACCAACTCGCTGCTCACCCGCCGCGACACCGTGGTCGTCGCGTCGGTGTCGTGCATCTACGGCCTCGGCACCCCGCAGGAGTACGTCGACCGCATGGTCCGGCTCAACGTCGGCCAGGAGATCGAGCGCGACGCCCTGCTCCGCCAGCTCGTCGGCATGCAGTACACCCGCAACGACCTCGCCTTCACCCGCGGCACGTTCCGCGTCCGCGGCGACACGATCGAGATCATCCCGCAGTACGAGGAGCTCGCCGTCCGCATCGAGATGTTCGGCGACGAGATCGAGAAGCTCGCCACCCTGCACCCGCTCACCGGCGAGCTCATCACCGAGGACGAGGAGCTCTACGTCTTCCCCGCGTCCCACTACGTCGCCGGGCCGGAGCGCATGGAGCGGGCCATCCGCGACATCGAGGCCGAGCTGGAGGACGTCCTCGCCGTGATGGAGCGGCAGGGCAAGATGCTGGAGGCGCAGCGCCTGCGGATGCGCACCAGCTACGACATCGAGATGATGCGGCAGGTCGGCACCTGCTCCGGCATCGAGAACTACTCCCGCCACATCGACGGCCGCGGCCCCGGCACCGCCCCCAACACCCTCCTCGACTACTTCCCTGAGGACTTCCTCCTCGTCATCGACGAGTCGCACCAGACCGTCCCGCAGATCGGCGCGATGTACGAGGGCGACGCGTCCCGCAAGCGGATGCTGGTCGAGCACGGCTTCCGGCTGCCCTCCGCGATGGACAACCGCCCCCTCAAGTGGGAGGAGTTCCTCGACCGCATCGGCCAGACCGTGTACCTGTCCGCGACGCCCGGCACGTACGAGATGAACCGCGTCAAGGGCGACGTCGTCGAGCAGGTCATCCGGCCCACCGGCCTGGTCGACCCGGAGGTCGTCGTCAAGCCGACCAAGGGCCAGATCGACGACCTCATCCACGAGATCCGCGAGCGCACCGAGCGGGACGAGCGCGTCCTCGTCACCACCCTCACCAAGAAGATGGCCGAGGACCTCACCGACTACCTCCTCGAACTCGGCATCCAGGTCCGCTACCTGCACAGCGAGGTCGACACGCTGCGCCGCGTCGAGCTGCTCCGCGAGCTGCGGGCCGGCGAGTACGACGTGCTGGTCGGCATCAACCTGCTCCGCGAGGGCCTCGACCTGCCCGAGGTGTCGCTCGTCGCGATCCTGGACGCCGACAAGGAGGGCTTCCTGCGCTCGGAGACGTCCCTCATCCAGACGATCGGCCGCGCGGCGCGCAACGTGTCCGGCCAGGTGCACATGTACGCCGACACGGTCACCCCGTCGATGGAGCGCGCGATCGACGAGACGAACCGGCGCCGCGCCAAGCAGGTCGCCTACAACGAGGAGCACGGCATCAAGCCGACGGCGCTGCGCAAGCGCATCGCCGACATCCTCGACTCGCTCGCCCGCGAGGACGCCGACACCGAGACGCTGATCGGCGGCGCGGGCCGCCAGCAGAGCCGCGGCAAGGCGCCCGTCCCCGGCCTCGCGTCCCGCACCAGGGAGGTCGGCCGGCACGCCGCCGACCTGGTCGGCGAGCGCCCGCGCGAGGAGCTTGAGGCCCTCATCGAGGAGATGACCGCCCAGATGCACCAGGCCGCCGCCGACCTCCAGTTCGAGCTGGCCGCCCGCCTCCGCGACGAGACGAAGGAACTGAAACGCGAACTCCGCGAGATGAAGGAGGCAGGCGTCAAGTGACCGCCCCGCGCGGGCTCAGCCGAAGGTGAGGACGACCCGGTCCTCCACCGGGCGGAAGCCGAGGCGCCAGTAGATGGCGTTGCTGGTCGGGTTCGCGAGGTCGGTGAACAGGACGACGTGCTCGGCGCCCGCGTCCTGCGCCTCGCGGGTGATGGCCGCGGTGACGGCGGCACCGTAGCCGCGGCGGCGGTGCGCGGGCGGCGTGTACACGTGCGCGATCCGCGTCATCCCGGCGACGGTCGGCGACCGCCCGGCCATCGCGACGGGACGCCCGTCCTCCTCCCACAGGGTGACGCAGCCCTTGGCGACGCGCCCCTCGACCACGGCCGGGTCGATCGTGGCGTGGCCGCCGTCCCAGCTGAACGCGCCGAACCACGCCAGCACCAGGTCCCGGTCGCCCGGACCGGCGACGCGCGGGCCGCCCGCGGGCGGCGGGTCCGGGGCGGCCAGCCCGTCCAGCCGGTAGAGCCGCTGCCGCATCGCCACGCCGCTCGCGGCCCCGGACCTGCTCGTCCACGCCTCGGCGAACGGCCCGGCGACGGCCCGCGGGCAGTTGGCCTCGGAGACGGCGGCGGCGTGCTCGCGGAGGGCGTCCGCCAGCTCCCGGGCCGCCCGCTCCGGCATCGCGCTCAGCATCGCCGGGTACGGGCCAGTCCGCAGGAACGTGGCGGCGGGCGTCCCGGCGCGGGGCCACCAGCCGAACAGCACGTCACCGCGGCGGTCCGGCTCCTGCCCGAGCAGGGTGTCGACCACGGTGAGCGGCACGGTGTGCGCCACGGGATCGCCGCGGAGCAACTCGTCGGTGTGCGCGCGGAACGCGTCCAGGTCGTCGGTCAGCGTCCAAGCCATGCCCCAGCATGAACCGGCCCGCACCGCGCCCGCACGCGGATTCCCGGCGCCCGCCGACCGCCCCGGGCGATCACGCGGGCGCCGACACCGAGACGCTGATCGGCGGTGCGGGCCACCAGCAGAGCTGTGCCAGCGCCCGTCCCCGGGCTCGCGTCCCATCCGGGGGACCGGTCGACCCGCCGCTGACCTGGGCGGGAGCGCCCGCGCGTGGGGCTTAGGTGAAGTCCAGGACGACGCGGTCTTCGACCTTGCGGTAGCCGAGGCGTCGGTAGACGCCGTTGCTGGTGGGATTGGCGAGGTCGGTGAACAGCACGACGTGCTCGGCGCCCGCCTCCCGCGCCTCGCGGGTGACGGCCGCGGTGACGGCGGCGGCGTAGCCGCGGCGGCGGTTCTCGGGCGGGGTGTACACGGGGGCGATCCGCGCCATCCCCGCGATGATCGGCGTCCGGCCCGCCATCGCCACCGGCCGCCCGCCGACCTCCCAGAGCATGAGCCGTCCCTCGGCGATCCGCCGGTCCAGGGCCGCGGCGTCGACCGGTCCGTGACCGGGGCCGGAGCGGGCGAACGCCCCGTACCAGCGCAGCGCCACCTCGCGGTCGGACGCGGCGGCGACGCGCGGCGCGCCCTCGGGCGGCGGGTCCGGGACGATCAGCCGGTCCAGCCGGTAGAGCCGCTGCTCCATGGAGAGGCTGCTCGCGGTCCCCGTCGCGGCCGTCCACGCCTTCGCGAACGCCTCCGCGTCGGCGAGCGTTCCGTTGACGCCGGGGAGATCCGCGCCGCGTCCGGCCAGCGCGTCCGCGAGGTCGCGGGCCGCCCGCTCCGGCATCGCGCTGAGCATCGGCGGGTACCCGCGGGTCCACAGGACGGCTCCGGCGGGCGGGCCGCCGTCCGTCCACCAGCCGAAGAGCACGTCGCCCGGACCCTGCGCGCGCAGTGCGTCGATCACGGTGAGCGGGACCGTGTTGGCGACCGGATCGGCGCGCAGGAACCCGTCCGCCGCCGCGTGGAAGGTGTCGAGGTCGTCGGTGATCGTCCAAGCCATGCCCCAGCATGACCCCGCCGCACCGCGCCCGCATCCGGATTTTCCGGCCGCGGGACACCGCGCCGATGGACGCCCCGCGCGCGGATCCGCCGATGGAGCTGAGCCGGTGCTCGTCCGCCCGCGGTGCTTATCGGGAGGACGGGTCGCGGTGCGCGGCCTACGATCATGGGGTGGACGACGAGGTGCGGATCGCGCGGTCGCGGGACCTGCCGCTCCTGGCGGCGATCGAGAACTCCGGGGACGCGATGTTCGCCGGCATCGGCATCGTGTTCCCGCCGGGCCCCACCGTGGCCGAGCTGGTGATCGACAAGGGCGGGGAGATCCTGGTGGCGGGCGACCCGCCGGTCGGGTTCGCGGCGCTCGGCGAGGTGGACGGCGCCGTCCACCTGGAGCAGATCTCGGTGCGCGGCGACCTGACCGGGCGCGGCATCGGCGTCCGCCTCCTGGACGCGGTAAAGGCCCATGCGGCCGGTCGCGGAGCGCCCGGGGTGAGCCTGCTGACCTTCCGGGACGTCCCGTGGAACGCCCCCTGGTACGCCGCGCACGGGTTCGCGGAGCTGCCCGAGGAGCGCTGGGGCCCGGGCATCCGCGCCTACTGGGAGGCGGAGGTCGAGGAGGGCCTCCACGCGCTCGGACCCCGGCTCGTCATGTGGGCGCCGACCCCCGCCCGCTCGTGATCTACAACGTAAAGGCGGGAACCCGGACGCCGCCCGGAACGTCTCGCCCATGGAGACCATGAGGAGAACCATGATCAACCCGGGGGCGTGGGCGCGGGACCGGCTCGGCGAGCGGGGGCTCGCGCTCCTCCTGCTGGCGGGCCTGCTCGCGCTGACGGTCGTGCCGCTGGTGGCGCTGCCCGCCACGCGGTGCAAGGTCTTCGGCGCGGGCTGCCCCCGACCGGAGCCCGAGGTGCTCGCCGACCCGGTCGCCGTGAAGAAGGCGCCGACGCCGCTGGAGGCGGCCACGAGCGGGGCGTACGTGGCGCTCGGCGACTCGTACTCGGCGGGCGTCGGCGCGGAGGCGACCGTGTCCGACCGCAACCCGCTCGACCGGTGCCACCGGACGTCCAAGGCGTACTACCACGAGGTCGCGCAGGCGTTCCGGTTCGCGCGGGGCAGCGCGTTCTGGGCCTGCTCGGGCGCGACGATCAAGGACCTGCGCGACGGGCGGGGCGGTGAGCCGTCCCAGCTCGGCCGCCTCGGCGCCGACACGAGCCTGGTCACGCTGAGCATCGGCGGCAACGACGTCGGGTTCGCCAAGGTCCTCGCCGGGTGCGTCATCAAGCTGCCGTGGAGCAAGAGCTGCACCGGGCAGGGCGAGGACGTCGCCGGCCGCCTCGCCGCGCTCCGCCAGACGCTGCCCGGCCTGCTGGACGAGATCCGCGCCAGGGCGCCCCGCGCGCGGGTGATCGTGATGGGCTACCCGAAGGCGTTCTCCGAGGTCGACGGGGTGGGCGGGGACAACATCAGCGTGTCCGACCAGCGCTGGCTGAACGCGCGGGCCTACGACCTCGGCCGGCTCGTCCAGCAGTCGGCGGCGGAGGCGGACGCGCGGATCGCCGCCCGCCACGGCCAGGGCAGCGTCGAGTACGTCGACGCCTACAGCGCGTTCGCCGGGCACGAGGTGGGCAGCGCCGCCCCGTACATGAACGGCCTGCTGCTGAACCTGTCGGCCCTCGAAGCGGAGCCGCGCAGCTACCACCCGACCGTCGCCGGGCAGCACGCGCTCGCCGAACTGTTCATCGAGCAGGTCAAGAAGGGCCCCGGCCGCCCCCTGAACTAGCGCGCTGGTCGAGTGCCGGGGTCAGCGCGGGAGGGCGCGTTCCACGGCGACCGCCACCAGGTCGTCGACGTCCTCGTCGGAGAACACGCCCGGCAGGGTGAGGTGTTCGACGATGAGCCAGTTCAGCGCGAGGTAGAGCAGGCGCACCGAGGTGGCGTCGCCGGGGAGGCCGGAGGCGAGGTGCTGGGCGACGTTGGCCTCGACGTCGGCGCGGACGCGTTCGGTCAGGACGGCGCGCAGGTCGGGACGCCGGGTCGCCTCCAGCCGCAGTTCGAGCAGCGCGAGGTAGCCGGTGCGGAACTCGGAGATCCGGCCGACCGTCTCGCGCAGCACCTCGACGACCTTGGCGGGGTCGCGCGGCCCGGCGGCCATCCCGGCGAGGGCGCGGGCGTCCGGCTGGAGGCGCTCGTAGATCCGGCCGCCGGCCTGGGTGAGCAGGTCGTCCCGGTTGGCGAAGTAGTTGGACGCGGTGCCGACCGGGACGCCCGCCTCGGCGTCCACCGCGCGGAAGGTGAGCCCGCGCGCCCCCTCCCTGGCGAGCACCTCGATCGCGGCGTCGACGAGGGCGGTCCGCCGCTCGGTGTTACGGCGCATGTTGACACCACTCCATCTGTAGTACTACGTTCAAACCACTTCAAGCAGAGTACTACGAACGGAGTGCGAATAGATGCGAAAGCTCGTCTACTACGTCGGCGTCAGCATCGACGGCTACCTCGCCGGCCCCGGCGGCGAGATCGACTTCTATCCGCTCGGGGACGACATGGCTGCCTGGATCAACGAGCGTTACCCGGAGACCCTCCCCACGCACGTCCGCGCCCAGGTCGGCTTGCAGGACGCCCCGAACAAGCGGTTCGACACGCTGGTGATGGGGCTCGGGACCTACCAGCCCGCGCTCGACATCGGCGTGACCAGCCCTTACGTGCACCTCCGGCAGTACGTCGCGTCCACGTCCCTGGACGAGATCGCCGACCCGTCCGTGGAGCTGGTCAGGGACGGGCTCGCCACCGTCCGCGAGCTGAAGGCCGAGGACGGCGGCGAGGACATCTGGCTCTGCGGCGGCGGCAGGCTCGCGGCGGCCGTCCTCCCCGAGATCGACGAGCTGATCGTCAAGAGCTATCCGGTGGTGGCCGGGGCCGGGATCCCCGCGTTCGCGGGCGGGTTCGATCCGACGCCGTTCGCGCCGACCGCGCGCGAGTCGTTCGCGAACGGCGCGCAGGTGACCTGGTTCACGCGCGCTTCGTAGGCTGGAGGACGGTACACCCGCCGATAGGGGGCCCGATGGCCGTCACCATGGCGCTCGCCGGGGACACGATGCTCGGCCGCGGCGTGGCGGACCGGATCGCCGCGTCCGGCACACGCGGGCTGTTCTCCGGCGGCGTGCGCGAGGCGTTCGCGGACGCCGACCTGGCGCTCGTGAACCTGGAATGCTGCGTGTCCGACCGCGGACGGCGCTGGGACGAGTTCGGCAAGGCGTTCCACTTCCGCGCGCCCCCCGCCGCCGCCGACGCGCTCGCGGACCTCGGCGTCGACTGCGTGACCCTCGCCAACAACCACGCCCTCGACTACGGGACGGACGCCCTCACCGACACGCTCGGCCATCTCCGTCGGGCCGGTGTGTCGGCGGTCGGCGCCGGTCAGGACGTCGCCGAGGCGTGGGAGTGCGCCGTCCTCGAAGCCGGGGGAGCGAGGATCGCGGTGGTGGGCGTCACCGACCACCCGTCCGACTTCGCGGCCGGGCGGGGACGGCCGGGCGTCGCGTACGCCGACCTGGGGAAGGGCGTGCCGGGGCACCTGCTGGAGCGGATCGGGCGGCTGCGGGCGGAGCACGACGCCGTGATCGTGCTCCCGCACTGGGGGCCGAACATGACGGGGGAGCCGCTGCGCTACGTCCGGCGGGCCGCCGGGCAGATCGTGGACGCGGGCGCGACGCTCGTCGCGGGCAGCTCCGCGCACGTCTTCCACGGCGTGGACGTGCCCGTCCTGTTCGACATGGGCGACTTCATCGACGACTACGCCGTGGACGAGAGGCTCCGCAACGACCTGGGCCTGCTGTTCCTGGTCACGCTCGACGTCTCCGGGGACGGCGCCCGGCCGTCCCGGATCGAGGCGGTGCCGCTGCGCCTCGACTTCGCGAGCACGCGCCTCGCCGGGGACGCCGACCGCCGCTGGATCGGCGAGCGGTTCACCCGCGCCTGCGCCGCGCTCGGCACGGACGTCGAGCCCCGCGGCGACCGGCTGGTCGTCGACGTCGCGGCCTGACTCAGAGCGGGTCGCCGAGGGGGCCGTGCTCGTCGACCAGGGCCTCCGCCCAGTGGGCGGCGAAGTCGGGCTGGGTGCCGTCCACGTCGGTGAACCCGTACTCCTCGTAGAGGCTCCAGGTGGCGAGGGCGCGTCCGGTTTTACGCATGACGTCCGGGTCGGCGGCGAGGTGCGCGACGGCGCGGCCGAGATACGCCGGGGTCTCGGAGTACGCGAAGTGCGGATCCTGGGCGATCGCGTCGCGCCAGGTGGCCTCGGTGACGCCGAAATGGTCCAGGACGGCCTCCGAGCGCAGGAACCCGGGCGTGATCGCGACGGCGGCGACCCCGTGCGGCCGCAGCTCGGCCGCCTGCGCGACGGCCAGCCTGATCACCGTCGACTTCGCCAGGTCGTAGAAGAACGAGCCGCGGTAGCGGGCGGTGTTGCCGTCGGTCACCTCCACGACGAGGCCGCGCCCGCGGGCGACCAGCAGCGGCAGGACGAACCTGCTGGTGATCACGTGCGTCTCCACCGCCTGGCGCAGCAGCCGCAGTCCGGTGTCGAGGTCCTGCTCCCACAGCGGGTGCTCCCAGTCGGTCAGCGGGTCGCCGCCCCAGACCGAGTCGACCAGGAGGTCGAGCCGCCCGTCCCGCTCGGCGGCGATCCGGTCGGCGAGCGCGCGGACCTCGTCCGGCCTGCTGTGATCGACCTGGACGGCGATCCCGACGCCGCCCGCCTCGGTGACCTGGCTCGCGGTCTCCTCGATGGTCTCCGGGCGGTCGAGCCCGGCGCGCGCGGAGCCGCTGCTGCGGCCCGTCACGTAGACGGTCGCCCCGGCGGCGCCGAGCTGGACGGCGATGCCCCGCCCGCCGCCCCGGGTGGCCCCGGCGACGAGGGCGACGTGTCCGGTCAGGTCCGGCATGGTTCCTCCTTCACGGGACGTGCGGCGACAGGACGGCGTCCAACTCGCGGGCGAGGCGGTCGGCGAGCGCGCCCTCCCGGTCGAGGGCCCAGTTGAGCCCGGCCCCGGCGAGGACGGCCTGGACGGTCCCGGCGAGGGCTTTCGCGTCGGTCCCCGGACGGAGCTCGCCCGTGGCCGCCGCCTCGGAGAGGAGCGCCTCGACCAGCTCCCCGTTCGCCCGGTGGACGGCCAGCGCGCGCTCGTGCAACTCGGGGTCGGTGAGGTCCAGGCACAGGAAGGCCAGGTGGTTCGCGTACCGCTCCGGCGTCGCCATCTCCGCCATCGACTCGACCGCGAACGCGCGCAGCGCCGCCAGCGCGGAGCCGTGTCCGTTCCGCCGCCGGGACGTCGCCGTCTCCCGGACGGACTGGTCCGCCAGCGCGAGCAGCAGCCCCCGCTTGGACCCGAACCGCTGGACGAGCGTCCCCGGCACGACCCCGGCCTCCTCCGCCACCGCGGCGAGGGTGAGCCTCGCGGGCCCGACGCGTCCGATCACCTCGACCGCCGCCCGCAGGATCACGGCGTCGTCCACCCGGCGCGGCCGTCCCGCCATCACGTCCTCCCATTAATAAATGTACAGTCATTTATTAAACCACACGCGAGAAGGCGCGGGTGACGCGCCTCCTCGCGGGTCGCCGCGTCGCCCCGGAGGGTCAGTCCGCTCCGGTGATCGCGTTGAGGCGTTCGACGGCGGTGGCGAAGTCGTCCACCATGTCGTAGACGACCTGGCGGGCGGGCCGGACGGTGTTCATGAGGCCCACGCACTGCCCGACGAAGTAGTTCGCGAGCTCACGCGCGCCCGGGTTGCCGGACTCGGCGACCTTGGTGATCTGCCGCATCGCGCCCTCGGCGACGATCATCTGGAGCGGCATGCCGAGCGGGCCGGGGCCCGCGGGGCCGTCCCACTCGTCCGTCCAGGCGGAGCGGAGCTGGCGGGCGGGCTTGCCGGTGCGGGACCGCGACCTGACCGTGTCCCCGGACGTCGCGGCGAGCATCTTCGCCTTCACCGCCGGGGACGTCTCGGCCTCCTCGGTGGTGAGCCACACCGACCCGCACCACACGCCGGACGCGCCGAGCGCGAGCGCGGCGGCCATCTGCCGCCCGGTGGCGATCCCGCCCGCCGCCAGCACGGGGAGCGGGGCGACCGTGTCGACGACCTCGGGGACGAGCACCATCGTGGAGATCTCGCCGGTGTGCCCGCCCGCCTCGCCGCCCTGCGCGACGATCAGGTCCACCCCCGCCTCGACCTGGCGGCGGGCGTGCTCCGGCGTCCCGACCAGCGCGGCGACGGGGACGCCGCGCTCGCGCGCCAGTTCGGCCATGAGCGGGGGAGGGGTGCCGAGCGCGCTCGCGATGAGGCCGACCGGGTGGGCGAGCGACACCTCGATCAGCTCGGTCGCGCCCGCCGCGGTGACCCGCGCGCCGCCGCGCGCCTCGGCCCGCCGGGCCTGCTCGACGTCGGGGAGCGGGACGCCGTACCTGGCGAACAGGTCGGCGAGGAACGCCCAGTGCTCGTCGGGGATCGCGGCGAGCATGGCGTCCAGCCCGCCGCCGCCCGCCGCCGACTCGTCGATCTTCCCGGGGACGAGGACGTCCACGCCGTAGGGGCGGCCGCCGACATGGTCGTCGATCCAGCGCAGCTCCGCGTCGAGCCGGTCGGGGGAGTGGGCGACGGCGCCGAGGACGCCGAACCCGCCCGCGTTGGTCACGGCGGCGACGACGTCCCGGCAGTGGCTGAAGGCGAACAGCGGGAACTCGATGCCGAACCGGCGGCAGACCTCGGTGTCCATGCGCCGACGCTAACGGCCCGAACGTCATTCGGTCCAGAGGCGGTCACACCGGGCGGAAGAGGACGTACGACTCGCCCTCGTCCGGGTGGACGAACACCGCGCGCAGCGGGAGGCCCTCGCGCAGGACGGCGCGGTCGGCGCCGTCCAGGCGGGCGTGCAGCCACGGCCCCTCCGCCAGCTCGACGAGCGCCAGCACGGCGGGCGGGTCCTTCGGCAGGATCGTCCAGGTCACGAGGGTCGCGTCGCCGCTCGCCTCGGCCCAGGCGAGGTCCTCGTCGCCGCAGCCGGGGCAGGCGGGCGCGTCCGGCGCGAACCAGCGGTCGCACGCCGCGCACCGCCGGACGACGAGCCGCCCGGCGGCGGCGCCGTCGAAGAACGGGTCGGTGCGGCCGTCCCGCCGCAGGATGCCGATCTCCACGGCTAGGCCCCCTTCGGGTGCGGGCTGACGATCAGCGTCGAGTGGTGGTCGAGGATCCCGCCGTTCCCGCTGACCAGGATCACGTCGCTGGACGGGGCCTGCCGCTCGCCGCCGTCCCCGCGCGCCTGGATCACCGCCTCCGACAGCGGCGTCATGCCCCACATGTAGTACGCGGAGAGCTGGCCCCCGCCGGTGTTGGTGGGCAGCGTCCCGCCGGGGCCGAGCGCGCCGGACGCGGCGAACGCGCCGCCCTCGCCCTTGCCGCAGAACCCGTAGTCCTCCAGCGACACGAGGACGGTGTAGGTGTAGCAGTCGTACAGCTCGCACACGTCCACGTCGGCGACGGTGATCCCGGCCATCTTCAGCGCCGCCGCGCCGGACGCCGCCGCGCCCGTCGCCAGGCCGAACTCGCTGCCGCGCTCCCTGCGGTGCCCCGGATGGCCCTGCCCCCACCCCCACACGTGGACGGGCGGACGGGCCAGGTCCCGCGCCCGGTCCGCGCTCGTCACGATGACGGCGATCGCGCCGTTGGAGACGAGGCAGCAGTCCAGCAGGTGCAGCGGCTCGGACACCCAGCGGGAGTTCTGGTGGTCCTCGATCGTGATCGGGTCCCGCAGCTGGGCGCGCGGGTTCCCGGCCGCCCACGCGCGGGTCGCCACGGCGATCGCGCCGAGCTGCTCGCTGGTGGTGCCGTAGCGGGACATGTGCCGCCGCGCGGCGAGCGCGTAGAACGAGGTGACGCTGCGCAGCCCGAGCGCCGCCGTCATCCCGCCGAACCCGTACCACTCGCGGGCGTCGCGGCCGTAGGCCGACCCGGCGGACCGCTCGGGGGTCAGCGGCGCGTCCGCGAACACGCACGCCACCGCGGTCGCGGACCCGCTCAGCACCGCCATCGCCGCGTGGGACACCATCGCCCCGGCGGTCGCGCCGAACGCGTTGACCTGCGACAGCAGCCGAAGGTCGCGCAGGCCGAGGGTCTCGGCCAGTTCGATGCCGGGGGAGCCGCCCGTGCCGTGGCTGACGAGCAGGCCGTCCAGGTCGCCGGGGGACAGGCCCGCGTCGGCGGCGGCGAGCCGCACCGCGTCCGCGGCGAGCCGCCGCGGGCTCCGCCCGTACACCCGGCCGAGCTCGGTCATCCCGAGCCCGGCGATCGCAGCGCCGTCCATCGCCTCGCTCCCCTCACGCCCGGCGCCCACCGTACCGAACGACGTTCGGTACGTTCCAGGGGGGCCGGGACGACGCCGCCCGCGCCCC
This sequence comes from Actinomadura chibensis NBRC 106107, assembly GCF_001552135.1. Classification (GTDB taxonomy): domain Bacteria; phylum Actinomycetota; class Actinomycetes; order Streptosporangiales; family Streptosporangiaceae; genus Spirillospora; species Spirillospora chibensis. The sequence continues at coordinate 32,862 of NZ_BCQP01000008.1, forward strand.
CGGGGCGACGGGGACGCGGGCGACGGGCGCGGACGCCCCGGGGACGCGCGGCGGCTCAGGTCGCGAGGACCGCCTGCAGGAAGTCCCGGGTGCGCTGCTCGGACGGCTCGCCGAAGATCTGGTCCGGGGGACCCTCCTCGACGATCTGCCCCTGGTCGAACATGAGGACCCGGTTGGAGATGTCCTTGGCGAAGGTCATCTCGTGGGTGACGCACAGCAGCGTGAGGTCGCTCTGCCGGGCGATGTCGCGCAGCAGGTCCTGGACGCCGACGACGAGCTCCGGGTCGAGCGCGGAGGTGACCTCGTCCAGCAGGAGCACCCTCGGCTGCATGGCGAGCGCCCGCGCGATCGCCACCCGCTGCTGCTGGCCGCCCGACAACTGCGTCGGGTGCGCGTTCTCCTTGTCGGCGAGGCCGACCATCTCCAGCAGGCCGCGGGCGCGCTCGACGGCCTCGTCCTTGGACAGGCCGAGGACGCGCACCGGCCCCTCGGTCAGGTTGCGCAGCACGTTCATGTTCGGGAACAGGTTGAACTGCTGGAACACCATGCCGACCTGCTTGCGCATCTCGTGCAGGTGCTTCTGCCCGGCCGGGACGCGCTTGCCGCCCCGCTCCATGTGCCAGAGCGTCTCGTCGCCGATCCAGATCAGGCCGTCGTCGAGCTTCTCCAGCGTCATCAGCAGCCGCAGGATCGTGGTCTTGCCCGACCCGCTCGGCCCGATGAGCGTCACGCGCTCGCCCGGCGCGACGGAGAAGTCGAGCTCGCGGAGCACCACGTTGTGGCCGAACCGCTTGACCACCTTCTCGAAGCGGATGCCCGGCGCCTCGCCGCGCGGCAGCGCGGCCCGCGGCCCCTTCCCCTTCTCCGTGGAGACGCCTCCCGCGCCGGCGGGGGATGCGGACGCGTCTTCGGCGGGACTAGTTGGTGGCATAACGCCTCTCCAAGCGGCGGACGAGTATCGAGGATATGACGCTGACGACGACGAACAACAGCCCGACCATGGTGATCGGCTCCAGGAACTGCAGCGACTTCGACCCCACCTGGTAGGCGGAGAACAGCAGCTCCGAGACGTTGATCGCCAGCAGCATCGGCGAGTCCTTGAACATCGCGATCAGGTAGTTGCCGAGCGTCGGGATCACCCGGCGGATCGCCTGCGGCAGGACGACGTCCAGCCACACCCGCGACCTCGGCAGGTTCAGCGCGGTGCACGCCTCCCACTGCCCCTTCGGGACGTCGGCGATCCCGGCCCGGTATACCTCGGCGGTATAGGTCGAGTAGTGGACGCCGAGCGTGACGATCCCGGCCGTGAGCGACCCGATCGTGATGCCCCACGCGGGCAGGACGAAGAAGACGAAGTACAGCTGCGGGATCAGCGGCGTCGACCGGATGAACTCGGTGATCCACCGGATCGCCTGGTTGAAGACCCGGCTCGGGCTGCGCCGCAGCAGCGTCCACACCAGGCCGAGCACCAGCGCGATCACGTAGCCGGCCAGGGTCGCGATGACGGTGTAGCGCAGGCCGTCCAGCAGGTCGGGGAGGATGTCCCCGGAGTACTGCCAGTCCCAGTCCATCAGCCGCTCACCCCCGCGCCGGGCGCGCCCGCGGCGATCGTGCCGAGCGACGGCTCACTCGGCAGCCGGCGGCCGAGCATGCGGTCCACCCGCCGCTCCGCGTACCGGACGGCGAGCTGCAGCACCTGCGCGATGACGAAGTACAGGACGAGCACCACCGTGAACGCCGCGACGGTCTGGCCCGTGCTGCCCTGGATGTTCTTCGAGACGCGGGTCAGGTCGACCAGGCCGACCAGGGACACGATGGCCGTGCCCTTCATCAGCTCGATGATCAGGTTCCCGAACGGGGGGAGCATCAGCGCGAAGCCCTGCGGCAGCAGGACCCGGCGCATCCGCTGGTACGGCGTGAAGTTCAGCGCGACGGTCGCCTCGTACTGCGCTCTCGGGACCGCCTTGATCGACCCGCGGACGACCTCCGCGCCGTAGGCGCCGATGTTCAGGCCGAGGGCGAGCACCGCCGCGAACATGGTGGTGAACCGGAGCCCGATCAGGGGCAGCGCGTAGAAGAACCAGAACAGCAGCACGAGCGTCGCGTTGCCGCGGAAGAACTCCACGTACAGCCGGTTCAGCCCGCGCACCCAGGCGTGGCGCGAGGTGCCCGCCAGGCCGAAGACCAGGGCGAGGACCAGGGCCAGCGCGCCCCCCAGCAGGGTGAGCCGGACCGTGAGCCACGCTCCGTCCAGCCACTGGTTGTAGCTGTCGAGGACGTCACCCACGGGTCAGCCCTGGCAGAACTTGGCCGCCGTGTCGGCGGCGGTGGGCATCTCCGCCTGGGTGAAGCCGAACGGCTGCAGGACGGGCAGCAGTTTGTTCTGCTGCTTGAGCTTGTCCAGTTCGCCGTTCCAGGCGTTCAGCAGGTCCGCGTCGGCCTTGCGGAAGGCGAACGCGCCGGCGCCGAACTGCTCCTTGCCGTCGATGACCGGGACGAAGGGCTCGGTCACCTCGAACCCCTGCCCCTCGTGTTTGGACAGCAGGTCGGCGAGGGAGATGCGGGTCAGCCAGATGCAGTCGATGCGCCCGGCCTTGAGTCCCTCGAACGCGCTCGGCTGGTCGGCGAACGTCTTGATGTTGCTCTTCTTCACCCCGGACTTCTCGGCGTATCCGGCCTCGACGGCGCCGGTCATGACGCCGACCCGCGCGCCGGTCTTCGCCGGGTCCCCGGCGGCCTTCAGGCCCTTCGGGTTTCCCTGCTTGACCATGAAGGCGCTCTTGGCGACGTATTCGGGATTGGCGAACGCCGCCGACGCGCAGCGTTCCGGCGTGATGAACATCCCGGCGGCGATCGTGTCGAAGCGGCGGGCGTTGAGCCCGGCGATCAGGCCGCCGAAGTCGACCTGGACGCCCTTCACGTCGTCGATTCCGAGCTGTTTGAAGATGACCCTGGCCAGCTCGGGGGCCTCGCCGGTGAGTTTCCCGGACTTGTCGGTGTAGCCGTAGGGCGCCTCGTTGGCGAAGCCGACCGTGATCGACCCGGCGTCCTTGGCCTTCTGCAGCGTGCCCCCGCCCTTCTTCTCCTCCTCCGGGTCCGTCGTGGAGCAGCCCGCCGCGGCCAGCGGCACCGCGGCGGACAGCAGAACGGCGGTGCGGAGGAAGTCGCGTCTCGAAGAGGTCATCATCGAACTCCTGGATGGTGTGACCCCGCGCCCGTGATGGACCACTGCGGGTCCTTCACGGGCGCGGGGTCGAGGTGTCGGGTTTATCGAATCGTTGTGTTCATTCAGCCGCCCGCGACGCCATTCGAGGAGGGCCGGCCCCTCTCGTCACCCGTAGCGGCTCCGGCGCCGACGGGGGTGAAGTCGCGGGCGCCGATGAACTCCGGACGCGGCGCGGGCGCCGAGAACGGCTCGACGCAGGTGTTCTCGACGCTGTTGAACACGATGAACACGTTCGAGCGGGGGAACGGGGTGATGTTCCCATTCGAGCCGTGCATGCAGTTGCAGTCGAACATGGTGGCAGAGCCCGCCGCCCCTGTGAACAGCTCGATACCGTGTTTCTCGGCCAGAATCGACAGGCTGTTCGGATCCGGCGTGCCGATCTCCTGGCCGCGCAGGGACTCCTTGTAGTGGTCCTCCGGAGTCTCTCCGACGCAGGCGACGAAGGTCTTGTGCGAGCCAGGCATGATCATTAGCCCGCCATTGTGCACGAAATTCTCGGTGAGCGCGATGGATATGCTCACCGCGCGCATCCGAGGCATGCCGTCCTCCGCGTGCCAGGTCTCGAAATCGGAGTGCCAGTAGAAGTCCTTGCCGGTGAATCCTGGCTTGTAGTTGACCCGGCTCTGGTGGACGTAAACCTCCGAACCCAGGATCTGCCGGGCGCGTCCGACGACCCGGGGATCGCGGACGAGTCCGGCGAACACCTCACTGATCTTGTGGATCTCGAAGATGGACCGGACCTCGTCCGAGCCGCGCTCGGTGACCGTCCGCTCGTCCGCGAGCACCCGCGGGTCGGCCGACAGCCTGCGCAGCTCGGCGCGGTAGTCCTCGACCTCGTCCGGGGCGAGCAGCTGGTCGACCGTGAGGAAGCCCGTGGCGTCGAAGGAGTCCAGGGTCGCGGCGTCGATCGGGCCGTCCCCCGGACCGCCGTACACCACCGGGTCCTGCCGGTAGAGCAGCGCCGCCTCGGCCGCCTTCCGGGTGGGGTAGGCGTCGTCGATCGTCGGGTGCGACTCGATGATGCTCATGCGTCCTCCTCGGTCAGCAGGGGGTACACGCCGTTCTCGTCATGGACCTCCCGGCCCGTGCAGGGCGGGTTGAACACGCAGACGGTCCGGACGTCCGTGTGAGCGCGCAGGGTGTGGTGCTCGTGGCCGTCCAGCAGGTACATGACGCCCGGCTCGATCTTGTGTTTCTCGCCGGTCTCGTCGTTGGTGAGCTCTCCGTTGCCCTCGATGCAGTAGACGGCCTCGACGTGGTTCGCGTACCACATCTTGGTCTCGGTCCCCGCGTACAGGATCGTCTCGTGCAGCGAGAAGCCGACGCCCTCCTTGGCGAGCACGAACCGGCGGCTGCACCAGGTCGGCGCCTGCACGTCGCGCTCGGTGCCGATGATCTCGTCAAGGGAACGAACGATCATGAATCTCCTCTTTCCGGATATGCCCGAGGCCGGGCCCGCGCGGGGCCCGGAGGCGGCTCGGACGGTGGTCGGGGTCGCTCGGGCCGGTGCCGGCCCCGGTCAGACCGCGACGGTCTGCCGGACGGCCTCCAGCGAGTCCGCGATGATCTCCAGGCCGTGCGCCAGCTCCGACTCGGTCGTGGTCAGCGGCGGCAGCAGCTTGACGACCTCGCCCTCCGGACCGGACGTCTCCATCAGCAGCCCGCGGCCGAACGCCTCCGCGCACACCTTCGGCGCCAGCTCGGCGTCGTTCATCACGAGGCCCCACGCGAGGCCCCGGCCGCGGACGGCGTCGACGGCGCCCGCGTGCGCGAGCGCGATCTCGCCGAGCGCCGCCTCGACCTGCTGGCCCTTGGCGACCGTCTGCTTCTCCATGCCGTCGCCCGCCCAGTAGTCCTCCAGGGCGGCGACGGCGGTGACGAACGCGGGGTTGAAGCCGCGGAAGGTGCCGTTGTGCTCGCCCGGGTCCCACACGTCCAGCTCGCGCTTCATCAGCGTGACCGCGAACGGCAGCCCGTAGCCGCTGAGCGACTTGGACAGGCAGACGATGTCCGGGACGATCCCGGCCTCTTCGAAGCTGAAGAACGGCCCGGTGCGGCCGCAGCCCATCTGCACGTCGTCGACGATGAGCAGGATCTCGTGCCGGCGGCACAGGTCCTGCAGGCCGCGCAGCCACTCCGCGGTGGCGACGTTGATGCCGCCCTCGCCCTGGACGGTCTCGACGATCACGGCGGCGGGCTTGTCCAGGCCGCTGCCGCTGTCGTCCAGCATCGTCTCGAAGAGCAGGAAGTCGGGCGTGCGGCCGTCGAGGTAGTTGTCGTAGGGCATCGCGACGCCGTGCCCGAGCGGGACGCCCGCGCCGGTGCGCTTCATCGAGTTCCCGGTCACCGCGAGCGCGCCGAGCGTCATCCCGTGAAAGGCGTTGGTGAAGCTGACGACCGTCTCGCGGCCGGTGTACTTGCGCGCGAGTTTCAGCGCCGCCTCGACCGAGTTGTTGCCCGCGGGTCCTGGGAACTGGACCTTGTAGTCGAGCCCGCGGGGCCGCAGCACGTACTCGTTGAATCGTTCCAGGAACTCGCGCTTCGCGGTCGTGTACATGTCGAGGCTGTGCACGACCGAGTCACCGGCGAGATAGTCCAGCAGCCGGCGTTTCAGTTGCGGGTTGTTATGCCCGTAGTTCAGCGTCCCCGCGCCGGCGAAGAAATCCAGATACGTTTTCCCGTGCTCGTCGGTCATGTGGCTGCCGTGCGCCGTCGCGAACACCGTGGGCCAGCCGCGGCAGTAGCCGCGGACTTCCGATTCCATGCGGTCGAAAACGTCCATGTGCTGCCTCCTGGCAGTAGGGGTGGGAGCTTGGTGGGGGGTGGACCTGTCAGTTCGCGCCGTCGGTTCGCGTGGCGATCGGGCCGATCCTGAAGAGCACCTCGGGCTCGTGTCCCCCATCGGGGAAGTGCTCCGCGCCGAACAGCGGGCCGCGGACGACCTCGCACCCGCGGTCTCGGGCGAACGATTCGAACATCGCGGTGGAGGCGGTGTTGTCCGGCGTGACCGTCGCCTCCATGAACCGGTGCCCGCGGGGGACGAGCCGGTCGGCGAGGCGGTCGAGCATGCGGCGGGCGAGGCCGCGGCCGCGGTGGCCGCGGTCGACCGCGACCTGCCACACGAAGAACGTGTCGGGTCGCGCCGGGCGGACGTAACCGGTGATGAATCCGCAGGGGACGCCGCCGTCGCGGGCCACGACGGAAGTGTCCGCGAAATCGCGGCACCAAAGGGCGTAGCTGTAAGGCGAGTTGACGTCCAGGACCGAAGAGTCCCGGGCGAGCCGCCATAGCTCCGGGCCGTCGGCGAGGCTCGGCTCCTGGAGTCGCACGTCCGCGTTCGTCTCGTTCGAATCGTGGCGTCGGGTCGGTGTTTCCAGGGGTTGCGCTGCCATGTCCAGGCAACTTAGCGAATCTCGCGACGTGATCGCAGCGGATTGTTATGGGCGGGATGTTTAGCCCGGTACACGCTGGGTAGGGTTAAATGCTTCGCCGAATTCGGTGCAATTCTGCGATTTCCCAAGCGGTCCGCCGCGCGCATTTCCCCGTGCTACGCAGGAGGTACTGCCGCATGCTCCGAGCGCGCCGTCAGGACGTTTCCTGAACGCAACCTTAATGTCGTGTCAGCGCGCGGCGACGAAATTTGTGTATCGGTTGTGTGAGGTAAGTCACTCAGATTCCGTGACAACTGCGCGGGTGCGGCGGGCGTCACGTCGCGTCGCGCGAGGTCGTCCGGGCGCGGTCGTCCTGGGACGCGTGTGGGCCAAGGCGTCGACGTGGGTCCTGAGGGGGCGGACCCACTGTCGGTCAAGCGGTAGAACCGGTAACGGCACGGCAAGGTCTGCCTTGCCGCCAGGTAAGGAACGCGGGGTTTCGGCCGTCCGCGCGGACGGCCGGGGCGCGACGCTAAGCCGCACCCCGCCTCAGTTCCGGTGCAACCGTTGGTCGCATTAGGGCTGGTCCGGATCAACCCCGCCCGCGCCGCCCCCGGCGCGGCGCGGGCGCGGGCCCGAGCGGCGGGCGGTCCAAGGGCCCGACCGCTGGACGGGTTACGGGTCAGGGCTTTCCGGCGAACCGGTCGGTCGCCTCGATCAGCCGGTGCAGGATGCCCGGCTCGCTGTAGGCGTGGCCCGCGTCGTCCACGATGTGGAAGTCGGCCTCCGGCCACGCGCGGTGCAGGTCCCAGGCCGTCGCGACCGGGGTGCACACGTCGTAGCGGCCCTGGACGATCACCGCCGGGATGTGCCGGATCCGGTCGACGTCCCGGATGAGCTGCTCGTCCTCGAAGAACCCGTGGTTCATGAAGTAGTGGTTCTCGATGCGGGCGAACGCCACCGCGTAGTCGGGCTCGGCGAAGTCGGCCGCGAGCTCCCGGTCGGGCCGCAGCGTGATCGTCGACCCCTCCCACGTCGCCCACGCCTTGGCCGCGGCGACCCGCACGTCCCGGTCGGGGGACTCCAGCCGCTCGTGGAACGCGGAGATGAGGTCCTCGCGCTCGTCCTCGGGGATCGGTTCGATGTACTTCTCCCAGAGGTCAGGGAACAGTAGCGACGCGCCCTCTTGGTAGAACCAGTACAGCTCGAACGGGCGCAGCGTGAAGATGCCGCGCAGCACCAGCTCGGTCACCCGCTCCGGATGGGTCTGCGCGTAGGCCAGCGACAGCGCGCTGCCCCAGCTCCCGCCGAACACCAGCCACCGCTCGACGCCGAGGTGCTCGCGCAGCCGCTCGATGTCGGCGACCAGGTTCCAGGTGGTGTTCGCCTCAAGCGACACCTCCGGATCCTTCGCGTGCGGCAGGCTCCGTCCGCAGTTGCGCTGGTCGAACAGCACGATCCGGTACGCCTCGGGGTCGAACTGCCGCCGGTGCGCCGGGGCGCAGCCGCCGCCCGGCCCGCCGTGCAGCATCACCGCGGGCTTCCCGTCGGGGTTCCCGCAGACCTCCCAGTAGATCCGGTCGCCGTCGCCGACGTCGAGCAGCCCGGAGTCGTACGGCTCGATCGGCGGATACAGGGTGCGAAGCTCCATGGGGCGCGATTGTCGCACCCGTCCGGGGCGCGCGCGGGATGTGACCCGCGGCACCGTCGCCGCGGCCGTCCGGGCCCTGAACTGGCGGTCTGCGTGCGGCGATACCTCGCGGGCGCCGAGAAGGCAAACCCCAAACTGGGCAAACGCTCCGCTGGTCGGGACTAGAGTGCCTTCGTGAGCGAAGCGACGAGGCCCCGGGCCGGTGGCGGAGCGAACGGAATGAGCACACCGACCCCCGCGGAGGCGGCCGGGCGCCGCCGGGCGAGGAGACACGTGAGCGAGATGACGAGCCGTCGGGCGAGGGACGGGGCGACCACGATGAGCGGAGCCGCGCCGTCCGCGTGCCGCCCGGCCGTGAGGCGGGCAGAGCAGTGAGCGAGCTGAACGGATCGGGCGCCCGCGGCGTCCCCGACGGCGCGGCGCCCTGGCCCGCGATGGGCCGCGACCCGGGCCGCGCCCCCGAGTCCCCGGTGCCCCCGGCGCAGCTGCCGATCCAGATCGCCAAGCCGGGATCGCACGGCCAGCCGGGATCGCACGGGCAGCCGGGCCAGCCCGGGCAGTCGGGCCAGTCGACCCAGTCCACGCGGCCGGAGCTGGAGCAGAGCGAGGCCCAGCCGTGGGACATCGTCGAGCGCCTCCGCCAGATGGCCGACCTCATCGGCGACGCCCTCGCCGCCGGCGAGCGCAAGGTCAGCGAGGCGCAGAGCGAGATCGCGACGCAGGTCGCGGCCGTCCAGCAGGAGAAGGAGTCGGCGCAGCGCGACGCCGCCGCCGCCTGGGGCGAGGTGCAGCGCGCCCGCGGCCAGGCCGAGCAGGCCGAGCGCCGGGTCGTCGAGGCCGAGCGCCGCGTCGGCGAGGCGCAGAACGAGGCCGCCGCGCAGGTCGCGGCCGTCCAGCAGGAGAAGGAGTCGGCGCAGCGCGACGCCGCCGCCGCGTGGGCCGAGGTGCAGCGCGCTCGCGGCCAGGCCGAGCAGGCCGAGCGCCGCGCGGTCGAGGCCGAGCGGCAGTTCGCCGACGCCGACCGCCGCGCCGCCGAGGTCCAGAAGGAGGCGGTCGCCCAGATCGCCGCGCTCCAGACCGAGAAGGAGAACGCCCAGCGCGACGCCGCCGCCGCGTGGAACCAGGCCCAGCAGGGCCGCGTCCAGGCCGACCAGGCGCGGGCCCAGGCCGACCAGGCGCGCGCGCAGGTCGAGCAGATCCAGGCCCAGGTCGAGGCGGCGGAACGGCGGGTCGCCGAGGCGGAGGCGACCGTCCGGCAGGCGATCCAGCAGCGCGACGCGATGAGCGAGGCCCGCGACGACGCCCTGCGCGCCGTCGAGGACGCCGTGGCCGGCCGCCGCTCCGCCGAGGCCGAGCGCGACCGGGTCGCCGAGCAGGCCGCGGAGCTGTCGCGGGGGCTGGAGGCCGCGCACGCCGAGCTGTCCGCGCTGCGCGCCAAGGTCACCGACGCCGAGATGACGGCGCAGAACCTCCAGCACGCCGTGGTCGCGGCGGGCAAGGAGGCCGACGAGTCCCGCCGCCGCGCCGAGGTCGCCGAGCGCCGGGCGCAGGAGAACGAGCGCCGTGCCCAGGACGCCGACCGCCGCGCGCAGGACGCCGAGCGCCGCGCCCAGGAGGCCGCGAAGCGGACCGAGACCGCCGAGGCCGAGCGCGACCAGTCGCTCGGCACCGCGTCGCAGGCGCTGGAGGCGGCGAAGAAGGCCGAGCGCGAGCGCGACGGCAACGCCAAGGCGCGGGAGGCCGCCGAGCGGGCCCGCGAGGCCGCCGTCCAGGCGCAGGCGCGCGCCGAGTCGGAGCTGACCCTGGCCCGCGGCCGCGCCGACCAGGCGGGCCGCGAGCGCGACAAGACCGTCGCCGCGATGCGCCAGATGGCCGCCGAGCGCGACGCCGTCGCCGAGAAGCTCGCCGAACGCGACCAGTGGGTCGACCAGCTGGCGCAGGCCGTCACCGAGCAGCGCGCGCAGATAGCCGAGCTGTCCCAGGAACGGGACGCCGCCCGCAACGCGGCGGACCAGGCCCGCTCCCTGATCGACGAGCTGACGCGCCAGCTCCGCACGATCATGCCCGCCGCGAGCACCAACGCGCTGCCGTCGTCCTTCGGCCCCTGACGGGCCCTCCGCCGCGGGGCGACGCGCGTCGTCCGCGGTAGGGGGCCTGGTGGGGGACGCTCGGTAAACGGACCGGTGGTCACGGCTGTTATCCTGGTGGCCCGTGGACAGTGAGACTCGTCCGCCTCGCAACGACCACGGGAGTGCCTTCTTGCCTTCGGCAGCCACTGGTAGACCACGTCCTACCAAGCATCTGTTCGTCACCGGCGGCGTCGCGTCCAGCCTCGGCAAGGGGCTGACGGCGTCGAGCCTGGGACGGCTTCTCACCCTCCGCGGCCTCCGGGTCACCATGCAGAAGCTCGACCCCTACCTGAACGTCGACCCCGGGACGATGAACCCGTTCCAGCACGGCGAGGTGTTCGTCACCGACGACGGCGCCGAGACCGACCTGGACATCGGGCACTACGAGCGGTTCCTCGACACCGAGCTGCACGGGTCGGCGAACGTCACGACCGGCCAGGTGTACTCCAACGTGATCGCCAAGGAGCGGCGCGGCGAGTACCTCGGCGACACCGTGCAGGTCATCCCGCACATCACCAACGAGATCAAGGACCGGATCCGCGGCATGGCGGACGACACCGAGGTCGACGTCGTCATCACCGAGGTCGGCGGGACGGTCGGCGACATCGAGTCGCTGCCGTTCCTCGAGTCGGTCCGCCAGATCCGGCACGAGATCGGCCGCGACAACTGCTTCTTCCTGCACGTGTCGCTGCTGCCCTACATCGGCCCGTCCGGGGAGCTGAAGACCAAGCCGACGCAGCACTCGGTGGCGGCGCTGCGTTCCATCGGCATCCAGCCCGACGCGATCGTGTGCCGGTCGGACCGGCCGATCACCGACGGGCTCAAGCACAAGATCAGCCTGATGTGCGACGTGGACCGCGAGGCCGTCGTCTCGGCGGTCGACGCCGCGAGCATCTACGACATCCCGAAGGTGCTGCACTCCGAGGGCCTGGACGCCTACGTCGTCCGCCGCCTCGGCCTGCCGTTCCGCGACGTCGACTGGGGCGCCTGGGACGAGCTGCTCCGCCGCGTCCACAAGCCGGCGCGCGAGGTCACGATCGCGCTGGTCGGCAAGTACATCGACCTGCCCGACGCCTACCTGTCGGTGACCGAGGCGCTGCGGCACGGCGGGTTCGGCAACGACGCCAAGGTCCACATCCGCTGGGTGAAGTCCGACGACTGCGAGTCGCCGGAGGGCGCGAAGCGGGAGCTGGACGGCGTCGACGGCGTGCTGATCCCCGGCGGGTTCGGCGTCCGCGGCATCGAGGGGAAGATCGGCGCGGTCCGGCACGCCCGGCAGAACCGGCTGCCGCTGCTCGGCATCTGCCTCGGCCTCCAGTGCATGGTCATCGAGGCGGCGCGGACGCTCGGCGGGCTCGACGACGCCGACAGCGCCGAGTTCGACGCCACCGCCGCCGACCCCGTGATCGCGACGATGGCCGACCAGGTCGACGTCGTCGCCGGGGAGCGGGACATGGGCGGCACGATGCGCCTCGGCCTCTACCCCGCCGACCTGGCCGACGGGTCGGTCGTCCGGGGGCTGTACGGGGAGGCGAAGGTGTCCGAGCGGCACCGGCACCGGTACGAGGTCAACAACGCCTACCGCGACCGGCTTGAGAAGGCGGGCCTGCGGTTCTCGGGCCTGTCCCCGGACGGGCGGCTGGTCGAGTACGTCGAACTTCCCGTCGACCAGCACCCGTTCTTCGTCGGGACGCAGGCGCACCCGGAGTTCCGGTCGCGGCCGACGCGCCCGCACCCGCTGTTCACCGGGCTCGTCTCCGCCGCCCTCGACTACGCCGCCGCCCGCGCGGGCGGCGCCGACGCCGGGAACGTGACCGCGTGACGCCGGACGACGTCCGCGACCGCCCGGAGCGGTGGCCGGTCGTGGAGCAGGACACCGTGTACCGGGGGCGGGTGTTCGGCGTCCGCACCGACCGGGTCGAGATGCCGCGCGGCGACGGCACCGAGGTCGTCGCCCGCGACGTCGTCGAGCACATCGGCTCGGTCGGCGTCCTCGCCCTCGACGACCGCGACCGCGTCCTGCTGCTGCGGCAGTACCGGCACCCGGTGTCGCGGCTGCTGTGGGAGCCGCCCGCCGGGCTGCGCGACGTCACCGGCGAGCCGCTGCACAAGCTCGCTGAGCGGGAGCTGCTGGAGGAGGCCGGGTACCGCGCCGAGCGCTGGGACACCCTGGTCGACGTGTTCCCCTCGCCGGGGATGGCGGACGAGCGCGTCCGGGTCTTCCTCGCCCGCGGCCTCACCGAGGTGCCCGCCGACGAGATCGACTTCGAGCGCGTCCACGAGGAGGCCGACATGCCGGTCGTGTGGGTGCCGCTGGACGACGCGGTCCGCAAGGTCCTCGCGGGCGAGGTGCACAACATGATCGCCTGCGTGGGCGTCCTCGCCGCGCGGGCGGCCCGCGACTCCGGCTTCGCCGACCTGCGCCCGGTCGACGCCCCGGAGGACTGACCCGCCCCCGAGGATCGACCGCCCCGACGGCCGGGCGCGCGGGCGCGCCGCGGACTCGGCGGGGCGACGCGCCGGGGCGGCGCGGATGATGTCCCCCTCCCCGGCGGGAGGGGGCATGATGGGCGGGTCCGCACCGGCCGGGGCCGCCCGGCCGGAGGCCCGACCGCCGCCGGAAGAGGTGCCGCACTGTCCCCGCCCCCGACCCCCCGGACCGCCGCGCCGCCGGGCGCCGCCACCGGTTCCGCGCTCGCCTCCGTGGTCCGCGCCTACCTGGGGCACCTCGCCGTCGAACGGGGCCTCGCCGCGAACACGCTCAGCTCCTACCACCGCGACCTGCGCCGCTACGTCGAGGTCCAGGACGGCCGGGGCCGCGCCTCGGTCGCCGACATCACCGAGGACGACGTCCGCGCGTTCCTCGTCGGCCTGCGGGAGGGCGACGACGACCATCCGCCGCTGTCGGCCGGGTCGGCGGCGCGGGCGCTGGTCGCCGTCCGCGGGCTGCACCGGTTCGCGCTCCGCGAGGGCCACGCGTCCGGCGACCCCGCGCACGACGTGAAGCCGCCGACGCCGCCGCGCCGCCTGCCGAAGGCGATCTCCCTGGACGAGGTCGAGCGCCTCCTCGCCGCCGCCGCGCCGTCCGGCGGCGGCCCCGACACCGCCCGCGGCCTGCGCGACCGCGCCCTGCTGGAACTGCTGTACGGGTCAGGCGCGCGGATCTCCGAGGCCGTCGGCCTGGACGTCGACGACCTCGACCTGCGCGACGGGTTCGCCCGCGTCGCCGGGAAGGGCGGCAAGGCCAGGGTCGTGCCGATCGGCGACTACGCCCGCGCGGCCGTGGACGCCTACCTGGTGCGGGCCCGTCCCGAGCTCGCCGCCGCCGGGCGCGGCGGCCCCGCCCTGTTCCTGAACGCGCGCGGCGGGCGGCTGTCGCGGCAGGGCGCGTGGATGGTGCTGCGCGCCGCCGCCGACCGCGCGCAGCTCTCCGAGGTGTCCCCGCACACGCTGCGGCACTCGTTCGCGACGCACCTGCTGGACGGCGGCGCCGACGTCCGGGTCGTGCAGGAGCTGCTCGGGCACGCGTCGGTGACCACGACGCAGGTGTACACGCTGGTCACCGTCCAGTTGCTGCGCGAGGTGTACGCGACGTCCCATCCCCGCGCGCGGAGCTGACGGGCCCGCGGCGCGGGGTTGACCGAACCTGACAGGGCCCGCGCACGGGGGCTGACAAATCGCTACGATCGGCGCGCGTCGGCTTGAGCCATGGAGGGGACGGCCCTAGAGTCCCCGTTCTGGATGGCATTTCCGGGCCGCCGGGGAGGGATCTGGTGACCAGCACTAACGGTGGAGGAGGGGTCCTTTCCTCCGCCACCATAGAGACCGATCCGAGCCGCGCCCTCGGGCCAACTCAGCGTCCCGTGCCGGAGTTTCCGGACCCGGAGCCGCTGGCCGAGCACGGGCCCGCACGGATCGTGGCCGTCTGCAACCAGAAGGGCGGCGTCGGCAAGACCACCACGACGATCAACCTGGGCGCCGCGCTCGCCGAGTACGGACGCCGCGTCCTGCTCGTCGACTTCGACCCGCAGGGCGCCCTGTCGGTCGGCCTCGGCAAGGGCGACCCGCGCCAGCTCGACGTGACGATCCACAACCTGCTGCTCGAACGCGACACCGAGTGGGAGGACGTCGTCATCGAGACCGGCGTCGACGGGATGGACCTGCTGCCGAGCAACATCGACCTGTCCGGCGCGGAGGTCCAGCTCGTCCACGAGGTCGGGCGCGAGTACATCCTGCAGGGCGCGCTGAAGTCCGCCGTCCCGCACTACGACTACATCCTGATCGACTGCCAGCCGTCGCTCGGCCTGCTCACGGTGAACGCGCTCGCCGCCAGCGAGGGCGTGCTGATCCCGCTGGAGTGCGAGTACTTCGCGATGCGCGGCGTCGCGCTGCTGATGGAGACCATCGAGAAGGTGCAGGGCCGGATCAACCCGGGCCTCGTCATCGACGGCGTCCTCGGCACCATGTACGACTCGCGCACGCTGCACACCCGCGAGGTCCTCGGACGCATCGTCGAGGCGTTCGGCGACAAGGTCTTCCACACCGTCATCAACCGCACGGTCCGGTTCCCGGACGCGACGGTCGCCGGGGAGCCGATCACGTTCTTCGACCCCAACTCGATGGGCGCGAACGCCTACCGCGGCCTCGCGCGGGAGGTGCTCCTCAGGTGGGCGCAGGTGGGGTAGGGCCCCGTTGAGCGGTCCCCCCGAACCCCCGTACGGGCCGCCGCCCTTCCCGCCGCCGCCCGCCGCTCCGCCGCCGCGCGCGGGAGGCGCCGGGGCGCTCGTGTTCGTGCTGATCGCCGCGGTCGTCGTCGTGCTCGTCGCGATCGGCGGGGTCGCGGCCTGGCTGCTGCGGGACGACGGCCACGGCGCCGCCGCCCCGGCCTCGTTCGGTCCCGTCGACCTGCGCGAGCCGCTGACGTTCCGGCTCGTCGCGCAGGCGACCCGCCCGCCCTGCCAGGGCGGCGCGCTCCCCGCGCCGGACGGGTCCGCCTGCTACGCCTTCGGCGCGGACGCGCTGACCGTCCGCCGCCTGGAGGTGGTGCGGGCCGTCCCGCCGGACCCGGCGACCGGCCGCCCGGCCTGGCGGGTCGAGATGACGCTGACGTCCGCCGACACGGCCCGCTTCGCCGCCCTCACCGGCAAGGCGGCGCAGGCCGGCGGCGCCCAGTCGCCCGCCGGGCAGATGGGGATGCTCGTCGGCGGGTCGCTCGTGTCCGAGCCCGCGCAGGTGCTGCAGCCGATCACCGGGGGCCGGGTGGAGATCAACGGGCCGTCGGAGCGGTTCACCCGCGCGTACGTTGAAGGCGTCGTCCACCGCATGACGGGCCGCTGACCCGCGCCCCGTCACCGGTGGTGACCGGCCGTGGTGCGAGCACGCCTTGCCGCGTGGGACGATGTGGCCGGTGAGCACAGCGCGGGAGCCGTCCTCCGCTACCGTGAGCGACGTGGACGAGACGTCGCCGGGCCCGGAGCCGGGCCCGGAGCGGGGAGCCGAGCGGGAAGCCGGGGACGAGCACGGCTTCCGCGTCCACCTGGACAACTTCGAGGGCCCGTTCGACCTGCTGCTCGGCCTGATCTCCAAGCACAAGCTCGACATCACCGAGGTGTCGCTGCACAAGGTCACCGACGACTTCATCGCGCACATCCACGCCCACGGCCGGGACTGGGACCTCGACCAGGCCAGCCACTTCCTCCTCGTCGCCGCGACCCTGCTCGACCTGAAGGCGGCGCGGCTGCTGCCGTCCGGCGAGGTCGACGACGAGGACGACCTCGCCCTGCTGGAGGCCCGCGACCTGCTGTTCGCGCGGCTGCTGCAGTACCGCGCCTACAAGGAGGTCGCGCGGGTGATCGCCGCGCGGATCGCGGACGCGAGCCGCCGGTACCCGCGGATCGTGCCGATGGAGCCGCGGTTCGCCAACGTCCTGCCGGAGGTGCTGCTCGGCCTCGGCCCGGACCAGTTCGCCCGGCTCGCCGCGAAGGCGCTCACCCCGAAGGAGCCGCCGTCGGTCTCGGTCGAGCACATCTACCAGCCGAAGGCGAGCGTCAAGGAGCAGGCGTCGATCGTGGTGGAGCGGCTGCGGCGGCTGCGCAGGACGACGTTCCGCGTCCTCGCGTCCGACGCGCAGGGCACCTACGAGGTCGTCGCCCGCTTCCTGGCCCTGCTGGAGCTGTACCGCGACCGGAACGTCACGTTCGAGCAGGACCAGCCCCTCGCCGAGCTGCACGTCGCCTGGACCGGCGCCGACGACGGCGACGTGGAGGTCGGCGACGACTACGACGGCGCTCCGCAGAAGGACGAGGCCGCCCGCAAGCCCGAGAAGGACGAGGGAGACGATGACTGACGACCCCGCCCCCGGCCCCGCCCCCGAGGCCGCCGAGGCGCCGGAGACCGCGGAGGCGCCGGAGCTTCCGGGCCTGCGCGCCTCGATCGAGGCGATCCTGCTGGTGGTGGACGAGCCGGTCACCGAGATGACGCTCGCGCAGCTGCTGGAGCGTCCCCGCGGCGAGGTCGCGGCGACGCTGCGCGAGCTGGCCGCGGAATACACCGAGCAGGGCCGCGGGTTCGACCTCAGGGAGGTCGCCGGCGGCTGGCGGTTCTACACCCGGGACGTGTGCGCCCCGGTCGTGGAGCGGTTCGTCACCGACGGGCAGCAGGCGCGGCTCACCCAGGCCGCGCTGGAGACGCTCGCCGTCGTCGCGTACCGGCAGCCGGTGAGCCGGGCCCGCGTGTCGGCGATCCGCGGCGTCAACAGCGACGGCGTGATCCGCACCCTGACGCTGCGCGGCCTCATCGAGACCGCCGGCCAGGACCCGGAGTCCCAGGCGCACCTGTACCGCACCACCGGGTACTTCCTGGAGCGGCTCGGCCTGCGCGACCTCGACGAGCTCCCCGAGCTCGCCCCCTACCTCCCAGACGACCTGCCAGACGAGATAGTTGAGGACACGTGAGCGACAACGAAGGCGTGCGGCTCCAGAAGGTCCTGGCCGACGCCGGGATCGGCAGCCGCCGGCACTGCGAGGAACTGATCGGCGAAGGCCGCGTCACCGTCGACGGCAAGCGGGTGTTCCGCTTCGGCGAGCGCGTCGACCCCGAGCGCGCGATCATCCACGTCGACGGCAAGCGGGTCGAGACCCGCGCGGAGACCCGCTACTACGCGATCAACAAGCCGCGCGGCGTGGTGTCCACGATGTCGGACGAGCGGGGCCGCAAGTCCCTCGCCGACTACGTGGAGGTGCCCGAGCGGCTGTTCCACGTCGGGCGGCTCGACACCGACACCGAGGGGCTCATCCTCCTCACCAACGACGGCGAGCTGTCGCACCGGCTGACCCACCCGTCCTACGGGGTGGCGAAGACGTACCTGGCGGAGATCCACGGGCCGATCCCGCGCGATCTCGGCAAGCGGCTCCGGGCGGGCGTGACGCTGGACGACGGCCCCGCCAAGGCCGACAAGTTCCGCGTGTTCGACCAGGTCGGCAAGCGCGTCCTGGTGGAGATCACGCTGCACGAGGGGCGCAAGCACATCGTCCGGCGGCTGCTGAAGGAGGTCGGGTTCCCCGTCCAGCAGCTCGCCCGGACCGAGTTCGGCCCGATCAAGCTCGGCAACCTGAGCCCGGGCGGGATGCGGGCGCTGACCGTCCGCGAGATCGGCGAACTGTACAAGGCCGTCGGCCTGTAGGACGGCCTGGAGAAACGGCCCGGAGACGACACAGGAGGGAGCTGGCTGTGGCGGTACGCGCGGTCCGCGGGGCGACGCAGGTCGAGGCCGACGACCGGGACCAGATCCTGGAGGCGACGACCGAGCTCGTCGCCGCGGTGATGGCCCGCAACGAGCTGCACACCGACGACGTCATCAGCGTGATCTTCACGGTGACGCCGGACCTGACCGCGGAGTTCCCGGCGCTCGCCGCCCGCAAGCTCGGCTTCCACGAGGTGCCGCTGCTGTGCGCGACGGAGATCGGCGTGCCGGGCGCGCTGCCGCGGGTGATCCGGCTGATGGCGCACATCGAGACCGAACGTCCGCGGTCGGACGTCCAGCACGTCTACCTGCGGGGCGCGACCGCGCTCCGGCTCGACATCGCCCAGTGACGGCCGTGCAAGTAGGGTGACCGGCGTGAGCGAGGACGCGGCGCCGCGGCGCATCATCGTGGTCGGGACGGGCCTGATCGGCACGTCGATCGCCCTTGCCATGCGCGAGCGCGGGGCGCGGGTCATGCTGACCGACCGGGACGCGGCGGCGCTGCGGCTCGCGGTCGAGCTCGGCGCCGGGGACGCGCTGCCGGACGGCGCGGACGCCGAACCCGCCGACCTCGCGGTCCTCGCGGTGCCGCCCGCGGCCGTCGCGGTGACGCTGCTGGACGCGCAGAAGCGCGGCCTCGCCGCCGCCTACACCGACGTGGCCAGCGTGAAGGCGCTGCCGCTCCAGCAGGCCGCCGACCTCGGCTGCGACCTGACCGCGTTCGTGGCGGGGCACCCGCTCGCGGGCAGCGAGCGGTCGGGGCCGAGCGCGGCCCGCGCCGACCTGTTCCTCGGCCGCCCGTGGGCGCTGTGCGCGACCCCGGACGCGGCGCCGGAGGCGGTCGCGGCCGTCCGGGGCCTCGCGCGGGCGTGCGGCGCGATGCCCGTCGAGGTGGACGCGGCCGAGCACGACCGGGCCGTCGCGCTCGTCTCGCACGCACCGCACGTCGTGTCCGCCGCCGTCGCGGCCCGGCTGACCGGCGCGGACGACGTGGCGCTCGGCCTGTCCGGGCAGGGCGTCCGGGACGTCACCCGCATCGCGGCGAGCGACCCCCGGCTGTGGATCGGGATCCTGTCGGCGAACTCCGCGCCCGTCGCGGAGGTGCTGGAGGCCGTCGCCACCGACCTCGCGGTCGCCGCGTCGCTGCTGCGCGACGGCAGCGACGAGGCCGCCCAGCACGTCGCCGACCTGCTGCTGCGCGGGAACGCCGGCCGGTCCAGGATCCCCGGCAAGCACGGCGGCGACCAGCCCGCGTACGCGACCGTCCAGGTCGTCATCCCGGACCGTCCCGGCGAGCTCGCGATGATCTTCCAGGCGGCGGGGATCGCGGGCGTCAACATCGAGGACGTGACGATCGAGCACTCGCCGGGCCGCCCGCTCGGCGTGCTGGAGCTCGCGGTGGTGCCGGAGGCCGCCGAGCGGCTGGCGGCGGAGCTGCGCGCCCGCGGCTGGTCCGTCCCCGGCTAGGACGGTCCGCGTCCGCTCGGGCGGTCCGCGGGGTGCCGGGGGACCGGTAGCCTGGGCTGACGCCCGCCCAACGAGAGAGGGACCGATCGTGCTCGTCATCGCCATGGACGGACCCTCCGGCTCGGGCAAGTCCAGCGCCGCCAAGGGCGTCGCCCGGGCGCTCGGGCTCCGCTACCTGGACACGGGCGCGATGTACCGTGCCATGACCTGGTGGATGCTCGGCCACGGCGTCCCGGTCGAGGACGCGGCGGCCGTCGCGGCGCGGGCCGCGGAGCCGGTGATCGTGTCCGGCACCGACCCCGACGCCCCGGCGATCACCGTGGACGGGGAGGACGTGTCCGCCCCCATCCGCACCCGCGAGGTGACGAACGCGGTCAGCGCGGTCAGCTCCGTCCCGGCCGTGCGGGCCCGGATGGTCGAGCTGCAGCGCGAGATCATCGGCGCGGGCGGGATCGTGGTGGAGGGCCGCGACATCGGCACGGTCGTCGCGCCGGACGCCCCGGTCAAGGTGTTCCTCACGGCGAGCGAGGAGGCGCGGGCGATGCGCCGCGCGAAGGACCTCGCGGCCGACCCGGGCGCGTCGGTGACCGTGACGCGGGCCGAGCAGGCCCGCCGCGACCGGCTCGACTCGACCCGGGCGGCGTCCCCGCTGACGCGGGCGGGCGGCGCGCACGAGATCGACTCGACGGAGCTGAGCCTCGCCGAGGTCATCGAGGCGGTCGTCCGCCTCGCCAAAGAGCATGAGTGAGCGGGCGGCCTGACGGTCCCCGCGAGGAAACGACAGTGAGCGATTACGAGATCGAGACGGTGGACGCCGACCCCGGCGTCGCCGCCGACGAGGGGCCCGCGCCGGTGGTGGCGGTGGTCGGGCGCCCGAACGTCGGCAAGTCCACCCTGGTGAACCGGATCCTGGGGCGCCGCGAGGCGGTCGTCGAGGACGTCCCCGGCGTGACCCGCGACCGGGTCGCCTACGACGCGGCGTGGAGCGGCCGCCGCTTCACCGTGGTCGACACCGGCGGCTGGCTGCCGGACTCCTCCGGCCTGACAGCGGCGATCGCCGAGCAGGCGCGGCTGGCGGTCGACCTCGCCGACGTGGTGATGTTCGTGGTCGATGCGACGGTCGGCGCGACCGACGTCGACGAGGCCGTGGTGGAGATCCTGCGCCGGTCCGGCAAGCCGGTGGTGCTGACCGCGAACAAGGTCGACAACGCGGGCACCGAGGCCGACGCGGCGCTGCTGTGGTCGCTCGGCATCGGCGAGCCGCACCCGGTCAGCGCGCTGCACGGGCGCGGCAGCGGCGACCTGCTCGACGCCGTCCTCGCGGCGCTGCCCGCCGAGGCCCCGCCGGAGACGTTCGGCGAGGTCGGCGGCCCCCGCCGGATCGCGCTGCTCGGCCGTCCGAACGTCGGCAAGTCGAGCCTGCTGAACAAGCTCGCGGGGGAGAACCGCGCGGTCGTCGACTCGGTGGCCGGCACGACCCGCGACCCGGTCGACGAGATGATCGAGCTCGGCGGGAAGACCTGGCGGTTCATCGACACGGCGGGCATCAGGCGGCGGCACCGGGAGAACCAGGGCGCCGACTTCTACGCGACGCTGCGCACCCAGTCGGCGCTGGAGCGCGCCGAGGTCGCGGTGGTGCTGGTCGACGCGTCCCAGCCGCTCGCCGAGCAGGACCTGCGGATCATCTCGATGGTGATCGACTCGGGCCGGTCCCTCGTCATCGCCTACAACAAGTGGGACCTGCTGGACGAGGAGCGCCGCCACTACCTCGACCGCGAGATCGACCGGCAGCTGCACAGCGCGCGCTGGGCGCCGCGGGTGAACGTCTCGGCGAAGACCGGGCGGCACATGGAGAAGCTGGTGCCCGCCATCGAGACGGCGCTGGAGGGGTGGGGCACCCGCGTCCCGACGTCCAAGCTCAACCAGTTCTTCGCCGACCTGGTCAGCTCGCACCCGCACCCGATCCGGGGCGGCAAGCAGCCGCGCGTGCTGTTCGCGACGCAGGCGGGCGTGCGCCCGCCGCGGTTCGTGCTGTTCACGACCGGGTTCCTGGAGGAGGGGTACCGGCGGTTCATCGAGCGGCGGCTGCGCGAGGAGTTCGGCTTCCCCGGCACCCCGCTCGACGTGACGATGAAGATCCGCGAGAAGCGCGGCAAGGCGAAGAGGTAGCGCCGCCGAGCGCGCGGAGTGGCCGACCCGACCGGCACACGGCCCGTCCTGGGATCTTCCCGGACGGGCCGCGGCATGTCAGGATGCTTCCTACGGGCGGCGAGTAAGTCTTCCATTACTCGGTGGTCCGGTGCCGGTGCGCGTGCGGTCGAGGGGTGCGACGTGAAGCTCTTGCTGCTCATCTGCTGTGCCGCGGTCTGCGTGGCGCTCAGCTTCGTCTGGCGGGAGCCGTGGATCGGCGGCGTCGGCCTGCTCATCGGCTTCGTCGCGATGTTCACCGACCGCGACGACGTCCGGCTGGACGACGAGCGGCGCAGCCCCGAGACGACCAAGGCCGTCCGCGACATGCGCCGCCACCGCTAGAACACGCCACCGCTAGACCCGGTGCCGCTAGGTGTCGTAGCGCTCTCCCGCGACGTGGCGGTCGTCCGGCGCCCCGGTCGTGCTCGCGGGGGGCCGCTGGTTCTCCCGGGCGTACCGCCCGTACACGAGCGGCTGCGTCGTGCCCGACCCGGACTTCCCGGCCTCGGCGTCGGCGGCCGCCGCGTCCGCGTCGCGGGCGCCGACGACGGCGAACCGTCCGAGCGCCAGCGCGGCGAGGAACACGGCGGCGACGCCGAGGCCGGTGAACCCGGCGAGCTGCTCGGCGAGCCGCCGTCCCTCCTCGGCGCCGAGCGGGGCGCCGACGCCGTCGACGTCCCACAGCGCGGCCACCGGCGGCCCCACGGCGAACCAGGCGCCGCCGAGCGCGGCGAGCCAGCCGCCGGCCATCCCGAACGCCCGGTTCGCGGCGGCGAGCACGATCAGCCCGCCGAGGACGACGGCCACCGCGGGCGCGACGCTGAGCTGGAGCCGGTCGGTGTCGTAGACCCAGGGGTCGTCGGGGGCGAAGCCGAAGTCGAAGTAGGGGCCGACGAAGGGCAGCAGACCGCCCCAGAGGCCGAGCAGCACCAGTAGCGTCCCGGACAGGCCGCCCCGGGAACGCGGTGCGCGCATGGTCCCAGTCATGATCATTCCTCCTGACCGGGCGTGTGATTCTGAATGTGATTTGAGTCCCCCTTTACCCCCACCGGACCACTCCACACGGGCCGGAGGAGAGGAGCCGCCGCATGGGAACCGGATTCGGCGCGAGTGCCGAGGTCGCCGTCGTGTACGCGCGGGAGGAGCCGCCGGACCGCTGGGACGCCGCCGTCTTCCTCGCCGGGCCGACGCCCCGGTCGCCGGACGTGGCGTCCTGGCGCCCGGACGCGGTCGCCGCGCTGCGCGAGCGCTGGCGCGGCCCCGGGCGGCTGGCGGTGTTCGTCCCCGAGCACCGGCACGGCGTCCACGACGACTACACGGGGCAGGTCGACTGGGAGGAGCGCTGCCTGCACCTGTCCGACGAGGTGGTGTTCTATGTCCCGCGCGATCTGGACACGTTGCCCGCGTTCACCACGAACGTGGAGTGGGGGATGTGGCACGACAGCGGACGCGCCGTCTTCGGCGCCCCGCCGGACGCGCCGAAGAACCGCTACCTGCTGCACTACGCGGCCAAGTCGGGGGTGCCGACGGCGCCCGACGTCGCCGGGACGGTCGCGGCGGCCCTCGACCGGATCGGCGCCGGGGCGCCGCGGGCGGGCGGCGAGCGGGAGGTCCCGCTGCTGCTGTGGCGGGACGCGTCGTTCCAGAGCTGGTACGCGGGCCAGCGGAGCGCGGGGAACGCGCTGGTCGGCGCGCGGGTGGTGTTCCGGTTCGGCATGCTCTGGGGGCTGCACGTCCGGATGCACGTCGCCTCGGAGGACCGCGTCAAGGACAACGAGGTCGTCATCGGGCGGGCGGACGTCTCCGCCGTCGTCCTGCACCGCCCGGGCCGGACGTTCGACGAGACGGAGGTCGTGCTCGTCCGGGAGTTCCGCAGCCCGTGCGTGAACGGGTTCGTCCACGAGCTGCCGGGCGGGTCCGGGACGGGCGCGCCGGCCGAGGTCGCGCTCGCCGAGGTCGCGGAGGAGACCGGCCTGCTCCTGGACGCGGCGCGGCTGCGCGGGCACGGGCCCCGGCAGGTGAACGCGACGCTGTCCGCGCACCGGGCGCACCTGTTCTCCGCCGAGGTCACCGGCGCGGAGCTGGCGGCGCTGCGGTCGTCGGGCCCGCACGGGGTCGCGGCGGACGGCGAACGCACCTACGTCGAGGTGTCGGCGTTCGGCCGGATCAGGCGGGAGCGGCTCGTCGACCACGCCGCCCTCGGCATGATCGCCGAGGTGCTGCTCGACGGGGATGTCGCGACTGCGAGAGGTATCGATCCCATCGGCTAGCACTTTCTCCACCTGCACCGGTCTTCTCCTGGTATCTGCGGGTCGATACCCTGGGCGGCGTGACGACGTTCAAGATCAGTGAGGCGGCGGCGCTGCTCGGGGTCAGCGCGGACACCGTCCGGCGCTGGGTGGACGGCGGGCGCCTGCCCGCGTCCCGCGACGAGCTCGGGCACCGCCTCGTGCCGGGCGCCGAGCTGGCCGCGTTCGTCCGCGACCAGGCGCGCGGGACCGGCCCGTCCGGCGCGTCCGACCAGGGCGCGCGGTTCTCCTCGGCGCGCAACCGGATGCGGGGGATCGTGACCGACGTCGTCCGCGACGGCGTGATGGCCCAGGTGGAGATCCAGGCGGGCCCGTTCCGCGTCGTGTCGCTGATGAGCCGGGAGGCGGCGGACGATCTCGGCCTGCGCGTCGGGGTGGTCGCCGAGGCCGTCGTGAAGTCCACGAACGTCGTCGTCGAGCTGCCGGACTGACGGCCGCCGGACCGAGGGAGGGACCGTGCTCAGGTCGATCACCGCGGCGGCGTCCGCCGCCCTGCTGCTCGCGGCCGCCGCGGGCTGCGGCGACGTCGACGACGGCGGCGACGCGTCCGGGAAGGCCGCGACGGCGGGCAGGGGCGGCACGCTGACGGTGTTCGCCGCCGCCTCGCTCACCGAGACGTTCGGCGCGCTCGGCAAGGCGTTCGAGGCGTCGCATCCGGGCGTGCGGGTGAGGTTCGCCTTCGGCGGGAGCTCGACGCTCGCGCGGCAGATCACGCAGGGCGCCCCGGCGGACGTGTTCGCCGCCGCGAGCCCCGCCACCATGAAGACGGTGACGGACGCGGGCGACGCCGCCGGGATGCCCCGGGTGTTCACGCGGAACCGCCTGGTGATCGCCGTCCCCGGGAACGACCCCGGCAGGGTGCGCGGGCTCGGCGACCTGGCGCGGCCGGGGCTGAAGGTCGTCCTGTGCGCGGTGCAGGTGCCGTGCGGGGCCGCCGCCGAGAAGGCGCTCGGCGCGGCGGGGGTCGAGGTGAAGCCCGTCTCGCGGGAGCAGGACGTGAAGGCCGTCCTGACCAAGGTGTCCCTGGACGAGGCCGACGCCGGGCTCGTCTACCGCACCGACGCCAAGGCGGCGGCCGGCAAGGTGAAGGGGATCGAGTTCCCCGAGTCCGCGCGGGCGGTCAACGACTATCCGATCGTGGAGGTCGCGAAGGCGCCGCGGTCCGCGCTGGCGAAGGAGTTCATCGGGCTCGTGCTCGGCCCGCGGGGCCGGGACGCGCTGACCCGGGCGGGCTTCGAGGCGCCGTGAGCCGGGCGCCCGAGTCCCCGCGGCCGCCGCTGGTCCTGGTGGCGCCCGCGCTGGTCGGGCTCGCGTTCCTGGTGCTGCCGCTCGCGGGGCTGCTCGTCCGCGCGCCGTGGACGACGCTCGGCACCCGCCTCGCGCAGGACCAGGTCCTGGACGCGCTGCGCCTGTCCCTGCTCACCGCGACGCTCGCGACCTGCCTGTGCGTGCTGTTCGGCGTCCCGCTGGCGTGGATGCTCGCGCGGGCGCCGTTCCCGGGCGTCCGGCTCGTCCGGGCGCTGGTGACGGTGCCGCTGGTGCTGCCGCCGGTGGTCGGCGGCGTGGCGCTGCTGCTCGTCCTCGGCCGCCGCGGCCTCGTCGGCGCGCACCTGGACGCCTGGTTCGGGATCACGCTGCCGTTCACCACCGCCGGGGTCGTCCTCGCCGAGACGTTCGTGGCCATGCCGTTCCTGGTGATCAGCGTCGAGGGCGCGCTGCGCGCCGCCGACCTGCGCTACGAGGAGGCCGCCGCCACCCTCGGCGCGAGCCGCTGGACGATCTTCCGCCGGGTCACGCTGCCGCTCGTCGCGCCCGGCGTCGCGGCCGGGGCGGTGCTGTGCTGGGCGCGGGCGCTCGGCGAGTTCGGCGCGACGATCACGTTCGCGGGCAACTTCCCCGGCCGGACGCAGACGATGCCGCTCGCCGTCTACCTCGCGCTGGAGACCGACCCGCAGGCCGCGATCGTGCTGAGCCTCGTCCTGCTGGCGGTGTCGGTCGCCGTCCTCGCCGCGCTGCGCGACCGGTGGGTGAGCACGGGCACATGAGAGCGTCCGCATGAGAGCGTCGGCATGAGAACGGGACTGGACGCGCGGCTCGTCGTCCGGCGCGCCGCGTTCGACCTCGACCTCGCGCTCGCCGCCGCGCCCGGCGAGGTGGTCGCGCTGCTCGGCCCGAACGGGGCGGGCAAGAGCACCGCGCTGCGGGCGCTCGCCGGGCTCGTCCCGATGGCGGGCGGGCACGTCCGGGTGGACGGCGACGACCTGCGCCCGCTGCCGCCCGACCGGCGCGGCATCGGCATGGTGTTCCAGGACTACCTGCTGTTCCCGCACCTCAGCGCGCTGGAGAACGTCGCGTTCGGGCCGCGCTGCCAGGGCGCGGGGCGCCGCGCCGCCCGCCGGATCGCGGCCGAGTGGCTCGACCGGGTGGGGCTCGCGGAGTTCGCGTCCGCCCGGCCGGGGGCGCTGTCGGGCGGGCAGGCGCAGCGCGTCGCCCTCGCGCGGGCGCTCGCCGTCGAGCCCGGCCTCCTGCTCCTGGACGAGCCGCTCGCCGCCCTCGACGCGCACACCCGGCTGGAGATCCGCGCCGCGCTGCGCCGCCATCTCGCCGGGTTCTCCGGCGCGGCCGTGCTCGTCACGCACGACCCGCTGGACGCGATGGTGCTCGCCGACCGCATCGCCGTTGTGGAGGGCGGGCGGCTCGTCCAGCAGGGGACGCCCGCCGAGGTCGCGCGCCGCCCCCGCACCGGCTACGTCGCGCGCCTGGTCGGCCTGAACCTGTACCGGGGGCGCGCGGACGCGGGCCGGGTCGCCGTCGCGGACGGCGCCGCGACCCTCGACACCGCCGACCCGCTCGACGGCGACGTCTTCCTCGCCTTCGCGCCCGCCGCCGTCGCGCTGTACCGGACGCGTCCCGACGGCAGCCCCCGGAACCTGTGGCGCGCCCGCGTCGCCGCGATCGAACGCCAGGGGGACCGCGTCCGGGTGCACCTGTCCGGGCCGCCTTTCGACGCCGTCGCGGAAGTCACTCCGGCCGCCGTCGCGGAACTCCAATTGTCGGAGGGCAGCCCGATTTGGGCGGCGGTCAAGGCCACGGAGACCCACGTTTA
Organism: Actinomadura chibensis NBRC 106107; assembly: GCF_001552135.1. GTDB lineage: Bacteria > Actinomycetota > Actinomycetes > Streptosporangiales > Streptosporangiaceae > Spirillospora > Spirillospora chibensis. The sequence continues at coordinate 60,052 of NZ_BCQP01000008.1, forward strand.
CCCAGCTTGAGCACGCCTTGACGGACGCGTGACCCGTCCCGGCCAGGAGTCTCCCGGCATGGGTGATATCAGTCACAAAAACGGGCACGATGCCCCAAAAGCGGACGGGATTGGTCCAGACCAAATGGCAAAAACAGCGGGTCTTGTTCATCATGCAAACATCCTGCGAACAGCTGAAGGAGTTGCCCGTGTCCAACCAGGTCCCCGGCCTCGACCAGGCCCCTACAGGCCACACCGAACTTACTGAGTGGGTACGCGGGATCGCCGAGCTGACGAAGCCCGACCGCGTCGAGTGGTGCGACGGCTCGGACGAGGAATGGGAGCGCCTCACCGGCGTCCTCGTCGAGCAGGGCACCCTCACGCGGCTCGACCCCGCCAAGCGTCCGAACAGCTTCTACGCGGCGTCGGACCCGACCGACGTGGCCCGCGTCGAGGACCGCACGTTCATCTGCTCGGAGAAGGAAGAGGACGCGGGCCCCACCAACAACTGGGTCGCCCCAGGCGAGATGCGCGCGACCCTGGACGGGCTCTTCGACGGCTGCATGAAGGGCCGCACCATGTACGTGGTGCCCTTCTGCATGGGCCCGCTGGGCGGCAACATCTCCCAGCTCGGCGTCGAGATCACCGACTCCGCCTACGTCGCGGTGTCGATGCGGATCATGACGCGGATGGGCACCGGCGCGCTGCGCCTCATCGAGGAGCGCGGGACGTTCGTCAAGGCCGTCCACTCCGTCGGCGCCCCCCTTGAGCCGGGCCAGGCGGACGTGAAGTGGCCGTGCAACTCCACCAAGTACATCACCCACTTCCCCGAGACCCGGGAGATCTGGTCCTACGGGTCCGGGTACGGCGGCAACGCGCTGCTCGGCAAGAAGTGCTACGCGCTGCGGATCGCGTCCACCATGGCCCGCGACGAGGGCTGGATGGCCGAGCACATGCTCATCCTGAAGCTGACGCCGCCGGAGGGCGAGACCCGCTACGTCGCCGCCGCGTTCCCGTCCGCCTGCGGCAAGACGAACCTCGCCATGCTGGAGCCGACCATCCCCGGCTGGAAGGTCGAGACGATCGGCGACGACATCGCCTGGATGCGGTTCGGCGACGACGGCCGCCTCTACGCGATCAACCCCGAGGCCGGGTTCTTCGGCGTCGCGCCCGGCACCGGCGAGAGCACCAACGCCAACGCCGTGAAGACGCTCTGGGGCAACAGCATCTTCACCAACGTGGCGCTCACCGACGACGGGGACGTCTGGTGGGAGGGCCTCACCGACGAGCCGCCCGCGCACCTCACCGACTGGCGCGGCCAGGACTGGACGCCCGCGTCCGACACCCCCGCCGCGCACCCGAACGCCCGCTTCACCACCCCAGCCGGGCAGTGCCCGATCATCGCCGACGAGTGGGAGGACCCGAAGGGCGTCCCGATCTCGGCGATCCTGTTCGGCGGACGGCGCGCCTCGGCCGTCCCGCTCGTCACCGAGTCCTTCGACTGGCAGCAGGGCGTCTTCCTCGGCGCGAACGTCGCCTCCGAGAAGACCGCCGCCGCCGAGGGCACCGTCGGCGAACTGCGCCGCGACCCGTTCGCCATGCTGCCGTTCTGCGGCTACAACATGGGCGACTACTTCGGCCACTGGCTCGACATCGGCAAGGCCACCGACCCCGAGAAACTCCCGCGGATCTACTACGTCAACTGGTTCCGCAAGAACGCCGACGGCAAGTTCATCTGGCCCGGGTTCGGCGAGAACAGCCGCGTCCTCAAGTGGATCGTCGAGCGCCTGAACGGCCGCGCCGACGCCGTCAAGACCCCGATCGGTCACCTGCCGACCAGGGACGCCCTCGACACCGACGGCCTCGACCTGGACGACGCCGACCTCGACACCCTCCTCTCGGTCGACACCGAGGTCTGGAAGCAGGAGGCCGCCCTCGTCCCCGAGCACTTCGAAAAGTTCGGCACCCACATGCCCAAGGCCCTGTGGGACGAGTACCACGGCCTGGTACGCCGGTTGGACTAACCCAAGGGTTGTGTTTACGCAGGGGGGCTGTGTTTTCCCAGGGGGGCTGTGTTTTCCCAGGGGGGCGACCCCCTGGAACCCCCGTTGGTCGCGAGGGGCCGTTTCCCGAGTCGCGTTCGCTCTCGGGAAACGGCCCCTCGCTCCTCGGGCCGTGCGGCCGGAGGGCGGCCACGCCCTCCGGCCGCACGACCCGTGGCCCCGGTTCAGGTTCGGGCTTTGCCCAGTCTGGGTTCGGTCTTGGCGTTGTTTGTGGGGAAAAGCGGCTGAAATGGGGAGGAATCTCATTTCGGGGGAGGCCGCATGTTCGAGTTGATGGCGCGGCACTGGTGGGTGCTCGCGGTGCGGGGGGCGTTCGCGATCCTGTTCGGCATCGCGGCCTGGGTGTGGCCGGGTATCACCGTGGTCGTTCTGGTCGCATTGTTCGGCGCGTACGCGCTGGTGGACGGGGTGATCGCGGTGGCGCAGGCGGTCCGGGGGACGACCGGGGCGCCGCGCGGCGTGCTGCTGGTCGCGGGGGTCGCCGGGATCGCGCTCGGCATCGTCGCGCTCGCCTGGCCGGGCATCACGGCGTTCGTGCTGCTGATGCTGATCGCCGCGTGGGCGGTCGCCACCGGGGTGCTGGAGATCGTCGCGGCGGTCGCGCTGCGCAGGGAGCTCCAGGGCGAATGGGCGTACGCGCTGACCGGGGCGATCTCGGTGCTGTTCGGGATCCTGCTGTTCGTGTGGCCGGTGTCCGGGGCGCTCGCGGTCGTCTGGCTGATCGGGCTCTTCGCGATCCTGTTCGGCGCGGCCATGGTCGGCGCCGCGCTGCGGCTGCGGCGGCTCGCCGGGACGGCCGAGCGGCGCGGCGGGATGGGCCGGGCCGTCCCGCACTGAGGGCCGGGATCAGGCCGGGGTCGCATAAAGTGCGTGGCATGACGCGGCTTGAGCACCGGGTGCACGAACTGACCGTCGGCCAGCTCGCCGAGCGCAGCGGCGTGGCCGTCTCGGCGCTGCACTTCTACGAGTCCAAGGGACTGATCACGAGCCGCCGCACGGCGGGCAACCAGCGGCGGTTCAGCCGCGACACGCTGCGCCGCGTGTCGTTCATCAAGGTGGCGCAGCGGGTCGGGATCCCGCTCAGCGAGATCCGCGACGCCCTCGCCACCCTGCCCTGCGAGCGGACGCCCACCGTCGAGGACTGGGCGCGCCTGTCCGAGCACTGGCGCGGCGACCTCGACGCCCGCATCCGCCAGCTCGAACGGCTCCGCGACGACCTCACCGACTGCATCGGCTGCGGCTGCCTGTCGATCAGCAAGTGCGCGCTCGCCAACCCCTACGACCGGCTCGGCGACGAGGGGCCGGGGCCGCGCCGCCTCCTCGCCGGGCGCGGCGCGGACGACGCCCCGGCGCGCCCGGCGGGGACAGCGGCGGCACCCGGCTGCGGTGCCGCCTGCGCGAGCTGACCGTCCCCTGCCACCGTCCCCGGCGCTTGAGCCTCAGCCGCGGCGGCGCGGGTCGCGGCCGTGCGGGTCGATGCGGCGCGGCAGCGGCTCCCGCCCGGCGGGCTGCGCCGGCGCCGGACGCGCCTGGATCTGGTCGATCGGCAGCTCCACCGGCTCGTCGGCGAGCGTGAACTCCTCGCCGTGGTGCGACAGCTTGATCGCCGGGCCGTCGAGCAGCTCGTAGAGGGCCGACTCGCCGGTGACGTTGACCCGGACGCGGCTGCCCCGGTACGTCATCCGGAACGCCAGCCTGCTGATGCCGCCCGGCAGCCGCGGCGCGAACCGCAGCTCGCCCCGCCCGGCCCGCATCCCGCCGAACCCGGCGACGAGACCGCTCCACGCGCCCGCCATCGACGCGATGTGCAGCCCGTCGCGGGTGTTGCGGTTCAGGTCGTGCAGGTCCATCAGGGCGGTCTCGCCGAGGTAGTCGTGCGCCAGCTCCAGCTGCCCGACCTCCGCCGCCACGACCGCCTGCGTCTGCGCCGACAGCGACGAGTCGCGGACGGTCAGCCCCTCGTAGTAGGCGAAGTCGCGGGCCTTCTGCTCGTCGGTGAACGCGTCCCCGCACAGGTGCAGCGCGAGGACGAGGTCGGCCTGCTTCACCACCTGCTTCCGGTACAGGTCGAAGTACGGGAAGTTCAGCAGCAGCGGGTAGTGGTCGGGCTTGGTCGCGGCGAAGTCCCACCGGTCGTGGTTGGTGAAGCCCTCGCTCTGCGGATGGACGCCCAGCCGGTCGTCGTAGGGGATCAGCATCGCCGCCGCCGCGTCCCGCCACGACGCGGCCTCCTCGGCGTCCACGCCGAGGCGGTCGGCCACGTCCGGGTGGCGCATCGCCATCTCCGCGGCCTCCTGGAGGTTCCGGCGCGCCATCAGGTTCGTGTAGACGTTGTTGTCGACCACCGCGCTGTACTCGTCGGGGCCGGTGACGCCGTCGATGCGGAACACGCCGCCGACGTCGTGGTGGCCGAGGCTCCGCCACAGCCGCGCCGTCTGCACCAGGATGTCGAGCCCGATCTCGCGCTCGAACTGCACGTCCTCGGTGGCGTCCACATACCGGACGACCGCGTCGGAGATGTCGGCGTTGATGTGGAACGCCGCCGTGCCCGCGGGCCAGTACCCCGAGCACTCGTGGCCGCGGATCGTCCGCCACGGGAACGTCGCGCCCTCCAGGCCGAGCTGTGTGGCGCGCTCCACGGCGAGCGGCAGTGTCATGTGCCGCCACGCCAGCGCGTCCGCCGCCGCGCCCGGCGACGTGTAGGTCAGCACCGGCAGGACGAAGGTCTCGGTGTCCCAGAACGTGTGGCCGTCGTAGCCGGGGCCCGTCAGGCCCTTGGCCGGGATCATCCGGCGCTCCGCGCGCGCGCCCGCCTGCAGGACGTGGAACAGCCCGAACCGGACCGCCTGCTGGATCTCCGCGTCGCCCTCGACCTCGACGTCCGCGCCCTCCCAGAAGTCGTCCAGGTACTCGCGCTGCTCGGCGAGCAGGCCGTCCCAGCCGGTCTGCCGCGCGCCCGCGAGCGCCCCGACCACCTGGTCGTGCAGCGCCGGACGGGACCTGCGGCTCGACCACCCGTAGGACAGGTACTTCACGATCCGCAGCTTCTGCCCCGGCTCCAGCCGCGTCGCGACGGTCAGCCGCCCGACGTCGGCGGAGCTCTCGGTGTCGATCGCCATCGACTTCGGGCCCTCGATGTCGTGCGACATGCCCGCCGCCATCCGCAGGCCGCTGCGCCGCGTCCGGTGCAGGAGCAGCACCTTCGTGCCGTTGGCGACGTGCTCCTCGCTGACGAGGGGGCAGTCCAGGATGGCGGAGGCGCGCGGGTCCTTGCCGCCGCCGGGCAGCGCCTCGTTGGTCACGAGCTCGGACTGCGCGACGACCCGGACCGCTCCATCGACGGGCTCGACCTCGTAGCAGATCGCCGCGACGGCGCGCTGCGTCAGCGACACCATCCGGACGGACGTCACCCTGATCGTCTTGTCGGCGGGCGACGTCCACTCCACGTGCCGGGTGAGCGTCCCCGCCTGCATGTCCAGCACCCGCTCGTGGTGGTGGACGCGCCCGTACCGGACGTCGAACGGCTCGTCGTCCACCAGCAGGCGGATCACCTTGCCGTTGGTGACGTTGATGACCGTCTGCCCCGACTCGGGATAGCCGTAGGCCGTCTCCGCGTGCGGCAGCGGACGCTGCTCGTAGAAGGAGTTCAGGTAGGTGCCCGGCAGCCCGTGCGGCTCGCCCTCGTCGAGGTTGCCGCGCATCCCGACGTGCCCGTTCGACAGCGCGAACACCGACTCGGTCTGCGCCAGCCGGTCGAGCCGGAGCTCCGGCTCCCGCACGCACCACGGCTCCACCGTGAACACGGGCCTGTCGGCCGCGAGTTGCCCGTCCGCGTTGGTCACTTGTCCTCCAGGAGCTCGGACAGGTCGGAGACGACGATGTCGGCGCCGTGCTCGGCGAGCGCCTCGGCGTGCGCCGCGTCGACCCGGTTGACGCCGACCACGTAGGCGAAGCCGCCCGCGCGGCCGGCCTGGACGCCGGCGAGCGCGTCCTCGAACACGACGGCCTTCGCCGCCGGGACGCCCACCTCGCGGGCGCCCTCGATGAACATGTCGGGGGCCGGTTTGCCCGGCAGGCGCCGCTCGGCCGCGACGACGCCGTCGACCCGCGCGTCGAACAGGTCGGTGATGCCGACCGTCCGCAGCACCTGGACGGTGTTGGCGCTGGACGACACCACCGCCGTCCGCAGCCCCGCCTTCCGCGCGGCGCGCACGTAGTCGATGGAGCCGTCGAAGGTCTCGACGCCGCGCTCCTCGATGATCTTCAGGACGAGCGCGTTCTTGCGGTTGCCGAGCCCCCGGACGGTCTCCGCCTCGGGCGGGTCGTCCGGATCGCCCTCGGGCAGTTCGATGCCGCGCGAGTGCAGGAAGGAGCGTGTGCCGTCCTCGCGCTTCTTGCCGTCGACGTACCGGCCGTAGTCCTTCACCGCGTCGAACTCGGTGAAGGGCTCGCCGGTGCGCCGGGCGCGCTCGCGCAGATAGCCGTCGAACATCTCCTTCCAGGCGGCGGCGTGGACCGCAGCCGTGCGGGTCAGTACCCCGTCCAGATCGAAGAGGCACGCAGCCGCCTCGTCCGGCAGTCCAAGCATCCAAACCCCCTGGCGAATGTCACCATCGAAGAGACACGCAAACGCGTCCCGTTCCCTCGGCCGCACCGCGCACACCAGCGGTGTCGCCCGCTCGAACGGGGGGATCATGCCATGCGTACAACCCCTTGATCAGGGTGGCATACGAGGAGGACCGAGCCAATGGAAATGGCGCGTATCGGGGTCACGGGCCTTGCCGTGATGGGGCGGAACCTGGCTCGCAACCTCGCGCGGCACGGGCACTCCGTCGCCGTGCACAACCGCACCTACGCGAGGACGAAGGCGCTGGTGGAGGAGTTCGGCGACGAGGGGAACTTCGTGCCCGCCGACACGCCGGAGGCGTTCGTCGCCGCCCTGGAGCGCCCGCGCCGCCTGGTGGTCATGGTGAAGGCGGGCGTCCCGACCGACGCCGTGATCGACGAGTTCGCGCCGCTGCTGGAGCCCGGCGACATGATCGTGGACGGCGGCAACGCCAACTTCGCCGACACCCGCCGCCGCGAGGCCGCGCTGCGCGAGCGCGGCATCCACTTCGTCGGCACCGGCATCTCCGGCGGCGAGGAGGGCGCGCTGCACGGCCCGAGCATCATGCCGGGCGGCTCCGCCGAATCCTACGCCGCGCTCGGCCCCCTCCTGGAGGACATCGCCGCCAAGGTCGACGGGACGCCCTGCTGCACCCACGTCGGCCCCGACGGCGCCGGGCACTTCGTGAAGATGGTCCACAACGGCATCGAGTACGCCGACATGCAGCTGATCGCCGAGTCCTACGACCTGCTCCGGCACGCCGCCGGGCTCGCGCCCGCCGAGATCGCCGAGGTCTTCCGGACGTGGAACACCGGCCGCCTGGAGTCGTACCTGATCGAGATCACCGCCGAGGTCCTCGCGCACACCGACGCCGCCACCGGGCGCCCCTTCGTGGACGTCGTCCTGGACCAGGCCGAGCAGAAGGGGACGGGGCGCTGGACCGTCCAGACCGCCCTTGACCTCGGCGTGCCGGTGGGCGGGATCGCCGAGGCGGTGTTCGCGCGGTCGGTCTCCGGGCACGCCGCCCTGCGCGAGGCCGCCCAGAACCTCCCGGGCCCGGCGCGCGGCGCCGGCGCGGGCGCCGGGTTCGCGGACGCGGTGGAGCAGGCGCTCTACGCGTCCAAGATCGTCGCGTACGCGCAGGGGTTCCACGAGATCCAGGCGGGCAGCGCCGAGTACGGCTGGGACATCGACCTCGGCGCGATGGCCGCGATCTGGCGCGGCGGCTGCATCATCCGCGCCCGCTTCCTGGACCGCATCCGCGCCGCCTACCAGGCCGATCCGGAGACCCCGACCCTGCTCACCGACGCCCACTTCACCGAGGCGGTCGGCGCCGCCCAGGACGCCTGGCGCGAGGTCGTCGCAACGGCCGCGCGGCTCGGCATCCCGGCCCCCGGCTTCTCCACGGCCCTGGCCTACTACGACTCGCTGCGCGCCGACCGCCTCCCGGCGGCCCTCACCCAGGGCCAGCGCGACTACTTCGGCGCCCACACCTACCGGCGCGTCGACCGCGACGGCTCGTTCCATACGCTCTGGGGCGGCGACCGCACCGAAGTGCCCGCCTGACGCCTCCGCGATGCGCCGAGGGCCCTAGGTCACTCTTCGTCCGGTTCCCTTTCGACGCCCGCGGTCGGGTCGCCCTCGCGGGTGCCGCCCTCGGCGTCCGCCTCGTAGCCCTCGGCCGCACTGCCGGTGCCGGGCACGACCCGCTCGTGCGGCTGATCCTCCAGGCCCGAGGCGGCCCCGGGCTCGTCGTCCTTCTTGTGCATGCCGTGCCCCTTCCGAGTCGGTTCCGTCCAGCGGGTTGTTGCCGGACAGCCCGTCCCTAACCGGTCGTCGCGTGATTCGGGTGGTCCGCCGGTCCATGGGCGGTGTAGATACGTTCCGGGGGGTGACGCGGGTGTGGATTCCAGGGGACGATGAGATCCGGGCCTTGCATGAGCGGTACGCGCCGAGCCCGCGGGCGTTCGATCTCGTCTGGACGCACTGCGTCATTGTGTGCCGGATCGCCGAGCGGGTCGTCGACGGGCTCGACGTGGACAAGGACCTCGTCCGGGTCGGGTGCCTGCTGCACGACATCGGCGTCTACCGCCTGTACGACGTGACCGGCGAGCTCGACCACAAGCAGTACGTCCGGCACGGCGTCCTGGGGCACGAGATCCTTCGTGACGAAGGGTTCCCCGAGGAGATCTGCCGGTTCTGCTCGCATCACACCGGGATGGGGCTCACCGCGGACGACATAGAGCGGCAGCGCCTCCCCCTCCCCAAGGGCGACTACATGGCCGAGTCCGACGAGGAGCGGGTCGTGATGTACGCGGACAAGTTCCACAGCAAGACCGTCCCGCCGAGGTTCGTGTCGGCTGACTCGTTCGCCCTGCATGTGAGGCGATACGGCGAGGACAAGGTCACCGCCTTCGCGGCGATGCGCGAGACGCTCGGGGAGCCCGATCTCGCGCCCCTCGCAGCCGAGTACGGCCACGCCCTGGTGTAACCCGGCGCGTGCGCCCGCGTACCGCGTCCCACCATGAACTCCCAGGTCGGTGCCGTGCTCAGCGGAGCGCACACCTCGTGTTACCGCGCTCGCTGTGAAGAGGCGGTGACGCGGCAGTGCGCGAACGGGGGCAGGATGGAGGGGTGAGCCTTATCGATGAGCTGCCCTCTGGAAACGACGCCGACGCCGATTCGCTGTTCGAGGCGTTCGAACGGTGGGTGTCGGGGCGCGGGATCACGCTGTATCCCGCGCAGGAGGAGGCGCTCATCGAGGTCGTGTCCGGGGCGAACGTGATCCTGTCCACGCCGACCGGGTCGGGCAAGAGCCTGGTGGCGGCGGGCGCGCTGTTCGCGGCGCTGGGCCATGACAAGGTCGGCTTCTACACCGCGCCGATCAAGGCGCTGGTGTCGGAGAAGTTCTTCGACCTCTGCGAGATGTTCGGACGCGACAACGTCGGCATGATGACCGGCGACGCCAGCGTCAACGCGGACGCGCCCATCGTGTGCTGCACCGCCGAGGTGCTCGCCAACATCGCGCTCAGGGACGGCGCCGACGCCGACATCGGCGTGGTCGTCATGGACGAGTTCCACTTCTACGCCGAGCCCGAGCGCGGCTGGGCGTGGCAGATCCCGCTGCTCGAACTGCCGCAGACGCAGTTCCTGCTGATGTCGGCCACGCTCGGCGACGTCTCGTTCTTCCAGAAGGACCTCACCCGGCGGACGGGACGCCAGACCGCGCTGGTCACGTCGGCGGAGCGGCCCGTCCCGCTGATCTACGACTACCGGGTGACGCCGCTGCACGAGACGATCGAGGAGCTGCTCGCCGAGCAGAAGGCGCCGATCTACCTGGTGCACTTCACGCAGGCGGCGGCGATCGAGCGGGCGCAGTCGCTGATGAGCGTCAACGTGTGCACCAAGGCGGAGAAGGCGCGGATCGCGGAGCTGATCGGAAGCTTCCGGTTCACGACGAAGTTCGGGCGGAACCTGTCGCGGTTCGTCCGGCACGGGATCGGGGTGCACCACGCGGGGATGCTGCCGAAGTACCGGCGCCTCGTGGAGCGGCTCGCGCAGGCCGGGCTGCTCAAGGTCATCTGCGGGACGGACACCCTCGGCGTCGGCGTCAACGTCCCCATCCGCACGGTCGTGTTCACCGCGCTCAGCAAGTACGACGGGCACCGGGTGCGGCGGCTGCGCGCCCGCGAGTTCCACCAGATCGCCGGACGCGCCGGACGCGCCGGTTTCGACACGGTCGGCTTCGTCGTCGCGCAGGCCCCCGAGCACGTCGTGGAGAACGAGAAGGCCCTCGCCAAGGCGGGCGACGACCCGAAGAAGCGCCGGAAGGTGCAGCGGAAGAAGCCGCCGGAGGGGTTCGTCGGCTGGGACGAGGACGTCTTCGCGAAGCTCCAGAAGGCCGAGCCGGAGATGCTGCGGTCCAGGTTCCAGGTCAGCCACGCGATGCTGCTGTCGGTGATCGCGCGTCCGGGCAACGCGTTCCAGGCGATGAAGCGGCTGCTGACCGACAACCACGAGGAGCCCGCGGCGCGGCGCCGGCACATCTCCCGGGCGATCGCGATCTACCGGTCGCTGCTCGCGGCCGGGGTGGTGGAGGTGCTGGCCGAGCCCGACGAGCTCGGCCGGTACGCGCGGATCACCGTCGACCTCCAGGAGGACTTCGCGCTCAACCAGGCGCTGTCGACGTTCGCGCTGGCGGCGTTCGAGGTGCTCGACCCGGCGTCGCCGTCGTACGCGCTGGACGTCCTGTCGGTGATCGAGGCGACCCTGGAGGACCCGCGGCAGATCCTCGCGGCGCAGGTCAACAAGGCGCGGGGCGAGGCCGTCCAGGAGATGAAGGCCGAGGGCATCGAGTACGAGGAGCGGATGGAGCTGCTCCAGGAGGTCGACCACCCGAAGCCGCTGGAGGAGGAGCTCGACGCCGCGTACGGGATCTACCGGGCGGGCCACCCGTGGGTCGGCGACCATCCGCTGCGCCCGAAGTCGGTGGTGCGCGACATGTTCGAGCGCGCGATGACGTTCACCGAGTACATCTCGTTCTACGAGCTGGCGCGGGCGGAGGGGCTCGTCCTGCGGTACCTGTCGGGGGCGTACAAGGCGCTGCAGCAGACCGTTCCGGAGTCGATCAAGACGGACGACCTGATCGACCTGATCGAGTGGCTGGGCGAGCTCGTCCGGCAGGTCGACTCCAGCCTGCTGGACGAGTGGGAGCAGCTCGCGAACCCCGCCGACGAGGAGCTGGACGAGCCGATCCAGGAGCGCGTCACCAAGGTGACGGCGAACGCGCGGGCGTTCCGGGTGCTGGTGCGCAACGCGATGTTCCGCCGCGTCGAGCTGGCGGCGCTGGAGAAGTACGCGGAGCTGGGCGAGCTCGACCCGGACTTCGGCGCGGCCGGGTGGGCGGACGCCATGGACGGGTACTTCGCCGAGCACGACGAGCTGCTCACCGGCCCCGACGCGCGCGGCCCGAAGCTCCTCCAGATCGAGGAGGTCCCCGAGGACGCGCTGTGGCGGGTCCGGCAGGTGTTCGACGACCCCGAGGGCCACCACGACTGGGGGATCAGCGCCGAGGTCGACCTCGCGGGCTCGGACCAGGAGGGCGAGGCGGTCGTCCGCGTCACCGCCGTCGACCGGCTCTGACACAGGGAGGCATGCATGGTGCAGGTCGCGGTGGCGCAGTTCGCGCCGGGCGTGGACAAGGACGAGAACCTCGCGACGATCGGCAAGCTCGCGGGCGAGGCGGCCGGGCGGGGCGCGGCGGTCGTCGTGTTCCCCGAGTTCGCCATGTTCACCGCGCCGAAGCTCGACCAGCGGTTCCTGGACTCGGCCGAGCCGCTCGGCGGGCCGTTCACCACCGGGCTCGCGGAGCTGGCGGCCCGGCTCGGCGTCCACGTCGTCGCGGGCGTCAACGAGCGGCTGGACGACCCCGGCCGCATCTCCAACACGCTCCTCGCCATCGACCCGGGCGGGGACGTCGTCGCCGAGTACCGCAAGCTCCACCTGTACGACGCGTTCGGGTACAAGGAGTCGGACGTGGTCCGCCCCGGCGGGATCGGGGAGCCGGAGACGTTCAAGGTCGAGGGCGTCACGTTCGGCATGCAGACCTGCTACGACGTGCGGTTCCCCGAGGTGACGCGGCGGATCGTGGACGCGGGCGCCGACGTCCTCGCGCTGCCCGCCGACTGGGTCCCGGGCCCGCTGAAGGAGGACCACTGGCGGACGCTCGTCCGGGCCCGCGCGATCGAGAACACCGTCTACGTCGCCGCCGCCGGGCAGTGCGCCCCGACCGGCGCCGGGAACAGCATGGTCGTCGACCCGATGGGCGTGGTGGCGGCCGGGCTGGGCGACGGGACGGGCGTGGCGTCCGCCGAGGTGTCGCCCGAGCGGATCGCGGCCGTCCGGAAGACGAACCCGGCGCTGAGCCTGCGCCGCTTCACCGTCGCGCCCGTCCGCTGAGGGGCTCCCTTGACATTTGAGTGAGGGCTCACTCAAATGGTGCGGAGCATCCGACGGCGACGGAGGGCACCCATGGGGGATCGACGGTTCCGGTTCGCGGTGATGGCGTGGGGCGCGCGGGACGGCGCCGCGTGGGCGGCGCAGGCGCGGCGCGCGGAGGAGCTCGGCTACTCGACGCTGCTGACGCCCGACACGTCCGGCTCGGTGATGCCCGCGGCGGCGCTCGCCGCGGCGGCGGGCGCGACGGCGACGCTGCGGCTCGGCACGTTCGTGCTGTCCGCGGCGACCCGTCCGCCGAACGTGATCGCCTGGGAGGCCGCCTCGATGGCGTTCGTCACCGGCGACCGGTTCGAGCTCGGGATCGGCGCGGGACGCCCCGGCGGCGAGCGGGACGCGGAGCTGTTCGGCGTCCCCCACGGCTCGCCCGCCGAGCGGCTCGCCCGCGTGGAGCAGGTGATCGACGCGGTCGCGCACCCGCCGGAGGGCCTCTACACCGGGACGGGCGTGCCGCCGCGCGTGCTCGTCGCCGGGTCCCGGCCACGGATGCTGCGGCTCGCCGCGCGGCGGGCGGACACGGTCGCGTTCGGCGTCCCGCCGCTCACCGACGACGCGGGGCTGCGCGGGCTGGTCGGCATCGTCCGCGAGGCGGCGGGGGAGCGGTTCGACGACCTGGAGCTCTGCACCCAGGTCCATGTCGTCGGCGACGACGTCCCGGAGGGGATGGCGCGGCAGATGGGCGTGGACGCGGCGGAGCTGGCGTCGGCGAAGGCGATCGCGATGCTGTCCGGCACGCCCCGGGAGATGGCCGACACGCTCGCCCGGCGGCGCGACGAGCTGGGCGTGTCGTACGTGTCGGTCTCGTCGGCGTTCATGGAGGAGTTCGCGCCCGTGGTGGAGGCGCTCACCGGGCGCTGACCGCCGGTCGGGCGCCGACAGGGTATCGAGGCGGCAACGGTCGCGGCGTTTCCCCGTGTCCATTCGGATGCGGAGCGTAACCATCGGTGGGTGCGTCTTTCGTCGAAGGTTCCGCCCGCCGGGTACACCCGCGCGGGGCCCAGCTCGCCGCGCCGCCGTCCGCCGCTCCGGACGGCCGTGACGGCGGCGGTCGCGGCCGTCCTCGGCGCAGGGGTGGTGCTGGCCGCCGTGCTCGCCATCGGGCACGGGACGGCCGGCCGCCCGGCCCCCGTCCGTCCCGCCGCGCCGGACGCGGTCACGCCGTCGTCGGTCCCGGCGCCGCCGCCCGCGCCGAAGGGCGGCGAAGCCGGACCGGGACGCGCGAGCGCCGAGCCGAAACGGGGAATGGGCGGGTCCGCGAAGCCGCGCCGGGCCCGGGCGGCTCCGACGCGGAAGCGCCACGCCGTCCGCGGGCGCCCGCGCTCGCGTCCCTCGAAGCGCCCGAAGGCCAGGCCGCGGTCGGGCGTGCCGCCGTGGGTGCGGGCCGAGTGCGCCCGCCGCTTCCCGGACGACCCGCTCCGCCGGAGCGCCTGCGCCGCCGTCCTCAGCGGCCAGTTCGGCGGCCCCTGACCGGGGGCCTCGGGTCAGGCGGCCTGCGACCGCGTCAGCCGCTCGGCCTCGGCGCGGAGCGCGGGCAGGTCGACACCGGCCTCGGCCGCGAGCCGCGCCGACAGGAACCCCTCGTCCTGGAGGAGGCCGAGCAGCAGGTGGCCCGTGCGGATGTCTCCCGACTTGAGCCGGATCGACTGCCGCAGGCTCAGCTCCAGGGCCTTCTTCGCCCTCGGCGTGAACGGGATGTGCCCCTTGCGGACGGGTTTGCGCGCGCCCGCGGGGACGTCGAGGGCGCCCTCGCCGAACGTCCGCTCCGTCGCCTCCCGGACGGCGTCGAGGTCGATGCCGAGCGTGCTCAGCGCCTCGGGGTCCAGCGGGTCCCCCCGGTGGGCGAGCCGTGCCCGGACGTCGTCGGCGGTCAGCCCGTGCGCGGCCGCGGCCCGCGCCTCCGGGCAGTCCGCGGCGAGGAGGGCGAGCAGCAGGTGCTCGGTTCCGATGTGGTGGTGCCGCAGGCGCCGGGCCTCCTCCTGCGCGCCGACGACGATCTCCCGCGCGTCGGCGGTGAAGCGCTCGAACATCCCGCTAGTCCTCCTTCTTCAGAATGCGGCGCCTGCCGCCGTGCTTCTTGTGGACGGCCTGCCTGCTCACCCCGAGGCACACCGCGATCTCCTGCCAGGACCAGCCCTGCTCGCGGGCGCTCGCGACCTGCAGCGCCTCCAGGCGCTCGGACAGCTCGCGCAGCGCGCGGACGGCCCGCAGCCCGACCGCCGGGTCCCGGCTGCTCGCCTCCTGGGCGAGCGTCACTCCATCGCTCATGCCTGTCAATGTAGGTTGACGCCGGAGGCGATGTCAACCCATGTTGACACCCCTCGGGGCTCAGCGGACGGCGATCAGGGTCGTCAGGAGGTCGTCGAGGGTGACGAGGCCGGCGGCGCGCCCGTCCGGGGCGACGGCGAGGCCGAGATGGCTGTGGTGCCGCTTCAGGATCGCGACGGCCTGGCCGACCGGCGTCGCGATCGGCATCGCGGGGACCGGGTGCGCCAGCTCGTCGGCCGGGGTCGCGCGGCCCCGCGCGCGGGCCAGGTAGGCGTCCCGGACGTGCACCATCCGCGCCGCGCCGGACCGTCCGCCGCCGCGCAGCACGATCCGCAGGCTGCCGGTCTCGACGGCGGCGTCGATCACCTCCTGCGGGGTCGCCGCCGCGGGCACCGACACCACCTCCGAGACCGGGACGACGAGGTCGGCGAGCGGGGCGCGCGGCGCGTCCAGCGCGGCGGTGAGCAGTGTCAGCTCGGTGTCGCCGATCAGCCCGAGGCGCCGCGAGTCGAGCGCGATGCTGCGCAGCTGCTCCGGCGTCCGCGACACCTCCCGCGCGTTCACCGGCTGGACGCGGACGAGCCGCAGCAGCAGGTTCGTCGTCCCGTTCAGCGCGGCGAGCAGCGGCCGGACGACGGTCGCGAACCCGCGGAACGGCAGCCCGAGCGCCGCCGCCGCCCGCTCCGGATCGGTGATCGCCACCGACTTCGGCGCCATCTCGCCGACGACCATGTGCAGGAACGTCACGAGCGCCAGCGCGAGGACGAACGCCACCGCGTGCGCCGCCCCGGACGGCAGCCCCGCCGCGTGGAACGGCGGGAGGAGCGTCTCCGCGAACACCGGCTCGGACACGAGCCCGAGGCCGAGCGAGCACATCGTGATGCCGAGCTGCGCCCCGGCGAGCGTGAGCGACAGCTCGTCGATCCCGGCGACCGCCGCGGCGGCGGCCCGGCCGCCCCGCGCCGCGGTCCGCTCCAGCCGCGGCCGCCGGGCCGCGACCAGCGCGAACTCGGTGGCGACGAAGAAGCCGTTCGCGGCGAGCAGGGCGAGCGTGACGGGCGCGCCCAGGGCCAGGTTCATCGCCGCTCCTCCCGCCCCTCCGCCGCGGCCCGCACGACGGTGCGGACCCGGATCAGCCCCGGCACGTGCCGCCGGACGGTCAGCACCTCGATCACGGCGGTGCGGGCGGGCTCGTCCAGCCGTTCCGGCGGGAGGTCGACGGTCACCACGTCCCCGCGCCGCGCGACCCGGCCGAGCCGCTTCAGCAGGAGGCCCGCGACGGTCTCGTAGTCGCCTTCGGGGAGCCCGATGCCCGTCTCGTGGGCGACCTCGTCCATCCGGAGCCCGGCGTCGGTCGTCCACCACTCGCCGGTGCGGATCGCGACGTCCTCGTCGGGCTCGTTCTCGTCGGCGATCTCACCGACCAGCTCCTCGGAGACGTCCTCCCAGGTCACGATGCCCGCGAAGCCGCCGTACTCGTCCACGACGCAGGCGAAGGGCGCGGCGGCGCCCTGCAGCCGGAGGACGACGTCCGGCAGCGGCAGCGACGACGGCAGCAGCAGCGGCTCCCGCGCGATCGCGCGGACCTCGGTGCGCTCCGCCTCCTCCGGGCTGAGCCGGATCAGCTCCGCCAGGCCGACGACGCCGACGAGGTCGTCGACGCTGTCGCCGACGACCGGGTACCGGGAGTGGCCGCTCGCCGAGATCACGTCGTCCAGCTCGGCGGCGCGGGCGGACGCGGGCACGGTCACCACGTCCACGCGCGGGATCATCACCTCCTCGGCGTCCAGCTCGGCGAACACGAGGGCGCGCTCCAGCAGGTCGGCGTGGCCCGCCTGGAGCTTCTCGCCGGACTCGCCGATGATGTGCCCGAGCTCCTCCAGCGTCGCGCCGTGGTGCAGCTCCTCGACCGGCTCGATGCCGACCGCGCGGACGAGCCGGTTCGCCGCCGCGTCGAACAGCCTGATCAGCGGCCCCGCCACCGTCAGGTACACGAGCGTGGACGCGGCCAGCGCCCGCGCCATCGGCTCCGCCTTCGCCAGCGCCAGGTTCTTCGGGAACAGCTCGCCCAGCACCATCTGCAGGACGGTCGCGATCCCGAACCCGAGCGCCACCGCGAGCCCGGCCGACAGCGCCGCCGGGACCCCGGCCGCGTCCAGCGCCGGGTCGATCAGGTCGCCCAGCGCGGGCTTGGCGATGAACCCGACGACCAGGGCGGTGACCGTGATGCCGAGCTGCGCCCCGGACAGCATGAACGACAGCCGTCCCATGACGCGCACCGCCCGCGCGGCGGCCCGGTCGCCCTCGGCGGCGCGCTGGTCGAGCACCGGACGGTCCGCCGTGACGAACGCGAACTCCTGCGCCACGAAGTAGCCCGTCGCGGCGGTCAGCACGAGGACGGCCAGCAGTCCCAGCCCCGCGATCACCCTGCGCTCCCTTCGCCTCCGGTCGCTGTGCGAGATCTTCCTACCCGCTCTCCCAACGGGCGATCAGGACGGTTATCTACCGCTCTGTGTGGAATGAACCATGGACGAGCAGAGGCCGCGGCCACCGGATGCGAGGGGGCGCCCATGCCCAAGCCGTTCGCGTCGTCCGCAGATCTGGGCGACAAGACCCCGACCCTGGAGATCCTGGCCGACGGCGTGTACGCGCTCACCGCCGAGGGCGACCCGAACATCGGCGCCGTCGAGGGCGAGGACTTCCTCGTCTGCTTCGAGGCCCTCGCCACGCCCGCCGCCGCCCGGGACTGGCTCACGGTGCTGCGGGCGCACACCGACAAGCCGATCCGGTACCTCGTCCTCTCGCACTACCACGCCGTCCGGACGCTCGGCGCGAGCGCGTTCGGCGCGCCCGTGGTCATCGCCCACGACCGCACCCGCTCGCTGATCGCCGAGCGCGGCAAGCAGGACTGGGAGTCCGAGCTCGGCCGGATGCCCCGGCTGTTCAAGGACCCGGACGGCATCCCCGGCCTCACCTGGCCGACCGTGACGTTCTCCAGCACGCTCACCATCGACCTCGGCGGCGACCGCGGCGACCTCGACCTCGCCCACTGCGGGCGCGGCCACACCGAGGGCGACATCGTGGCCTGGCTGCCCCGGCACCGGATCCTGTTCGCCGGGGACCTCGTCGAGACGCAGGCCGCCCTCTACACCGGGGACGCCTTCCACCGCGAATGGGCGACCGGGACGCTCGACCACGTCGCCTCGTTCGGCGCGGAGACGCTCGTCGGCGGGCGCGGCGCGGTCGCGCACGGCCGGGACGAGGCGGCCGCCGCCGTCGCGCAGACCCGCGACTTCCTGGACACGATGATCCGCGAGACCGGCCGGGTCAAGGACGCGGGCGGCACGCTCAAGGACGCCTTCGAGGCCGTCCACGGCGCGCTCGCGCCCGCCTACGGCCGCTGGCCGATCTTCGAGCACTGCCTGCCGTTCGACGTGTCCCGCCTCTGGGACGAGATGGACGGCGTCGAACGTCCCCGGATCTGGACGGCCGACCGCGACCGCGAGGTCTGGGCCGCGCTACAGGACTGACCCGGCGATGGGCCCGCGGCAGCGTCCGATGTCCGGATCCCGTGACATTCGCGGAGCCGGGCGGCCCGCCTGCCTAGGGTCGGTGGGGAGTGCCCATGAATGAGGAGATCCGCCCCCGTCCGGTGTTCGATCCCGGCGTCCCCGGCGACGACCGCGCCGTCCTCGCCGCCGCGCCGGAACGGCTCGTCCCGGCCTGCCGCCCCGCCCCGCCGCGGCCGCGGCTGCGCCCCGCCACGGTCGTCGCGCGGCTGGTCTGGATACCGGTGTTCGCGTTCTTCTACGGCGTGCTGCCCGGCGGGTGGCTGCGCCTGTTCCTGCTCGCCTCGCTCGACGGGGACGACCTCGTCGGGGGCGCCGCGCGGTGGGGGAGGGCGCCCATCGTCGCGATGATGGTCACGCCCGCGCTGCAGATCCTCCTGCTCCTGCTCGGGCAGACCGAGGCGGCCTTCCTGCTCGCCGCGGTGAGCTTCACCGGGTGGACGGTCGGCGCGCTGCGCTACGTCCGCGAGCCCGCCGCCGCCCGCGCCGCGCGCGAGCACCACGGGTCCTACCTGCTGCCGGGCGACTTCGACGGGCCCGCGGCGCGGCTGCTCGTCCGGGCGCAGCGGGCCGTCGACGCCGTCCTCGGGTCGCGGTCGCACGGCGCCGGGCTCCTCGACGACGTCAACAACACCGTCGTCCTGCCGAGGCAGGAATGGGAGATCGCGTGCGCGCTCGCCGAGCACACCCGGCTGCGCCGGGAACGCGTCGCGCAGCAGCCCGAACGGCTGTCGCCGGAGGTGCGCGCCCTGCTCGAACCGCAGGACCGGGCGCTCGCGGCGTCGGTCCGGTCCGTCACCGGGCGGATCGAGGCGCTGGAGGCGTACGCGCGGCGGGCGGAGGAGGCCGACGACGCCTTTCACGAGTCGCGCGTCCTGCAGGGGCTGCCCGAGCAGAACGCCCGCTACCGCGACCTGCTCGCGAGCACGGTCGGGGACGAGCTGGCGGGCGCGGAGATCCGCGGGATGGCCGACGAGGCGCGCCGCGCCGAGCGGGCGCTGCGCGACCGCGGCACGAGCGCTCGGCGCGCGGACCGCGACCTCACCCTCCCCGGCGAGTGATCCGCCGCGGTCAGTTCTCCGCGAGCACGATCACCCGGTCGTCGGCGGACAGCGTCAGCGGGGCCCGCTTGTCCGGGTTCAGCACCACGCCGTAGCCGGGCGGCTCGTGGAACCGCGCGGTCAGCCGGTACCCGAGCGCGACCTCCCCGCGCCGCCGCGCCGACTCGATCAGCGTCGCGAAGTCGGCCTCGGCGCCCGGCGCGAGGTAGTCGCAGGCGGGCTTGAGGTAGATCTCCGACCCGGCCGGGTCGAGCAGGTCGGCGAACACGTCGTACAGGTGCCGGTTCTCGCTCAATTGGGTGAGCATCAGGCTGATCAGCTTCTCGCTGACGACGAAGTCGTCGGCCTTGGTGACCTGCGCGATCTCCCGGTTGGCGTCGTCGTTGATCTCGCTCACGATCGCGAAAGGGTCGTTCCGGGGGGTGTGGGGGGTCGTCCCCCCACCAGTGGCAGGGTCGGCCCGGTCGGGGGCCGAGGGGTCGCCGAGGGCGTCCTCCATGTCGCGCAGGTGCAGCAGGGTGACCAGGGTGCGGGCGTCGGCGTGCTCCCGGTCGTAGCCCTCCTCGGACAGGACGATCACGCGCTGGTAGGAGCCGACGTCCAGGGATTCGAGGGAGGGCCGCTCGGTCGGCTCGGCGCGGGTGAAGCCCAGCTTGAGGTTCGCGGGCGGGCGCAGGTCGTCGGTCGGGTCCGCGCGCGGCGCGGCGACGACGAGGGCGGAGCCGGGCGCGAGGAACTCGTCCAGCAGCTCGATGATCTTCGGGGCGCGGTGGTTCCAGCCGAGCATCAGCGTCCGCTCGGGCACCGGCGCCCGGACGGTCGCCGTCGTGATCGCCGACTCCTTCACGGGCGGCGCGGGCGTCGCGGCGAGCCGGATCAGCAGGTCGTCCTCGGCCAGGACGATGATCTCGTCGTCCGCCCGGATCACCGTGTCCATCGGCGGGTTGAGCAGGACCGTCCCGTCGGCGCGGCGCAGCCCGGACGGGACGCCCAGCTCGTAGGCCGACAGCGAGTCGCCGAACGTCGACCCGGTGAGCGCGGGCTCGGCGCGCATGTAGAACTCGTGGCCCGCGAAGTCGAGCAGGTCCGTGCACACCTGCGACAGCCCCGACTGCCGGTGCGACTGGACGATCAGCCGGATCGCGACGTCGTCGGCGTCGATCACGTGCGCGGACGGCCCGCCCGCGAGCCGCGCCGCGGGCAGGTTCGCCGAGTCGTGCACGGCGGCGACCACGTGCGGGCGGGTCCGGCCCCACGTCCGGGCGCCGAGCGACAGGAGCACCTTGATGACGCGCGTGTCGGCGTCCTCCGCCTCCGGTGTGACGATCATGATGGAGCGGGCGGTGCCGGGGGAGACGAGCTCCACGTCCGCGACCTTCAGCGGGTCGCCGGTGCGGCACACGATGCGGGTGCGGCCGAGGTCGCCGACGCGGGCGCGGATCGCGTCCTCCATCTCGACCTTGTCGCGGTCGGCGAGGATCGCCACGCACGAGCGGCGCTTGCTCTGGTTCGCCTCCACCAGCTCGGCGACCACCGTGAACACCTGCTCGGACCAGCCGAGCAGGACGGTGTGCCCGTGCTCGACGATCCGCGACCGGCCCTTCCGCAGCTCGGTGATCTTGGCTTCGAGGCCGGTGGTGAGGACGCCGATCAGCGAGCTGACGATGAAGATCCCGCCGATCGTGGACACCAGCATCAGCGCGAGGAACGGTCCGGTGCCGCTGTCGCCGCCCATCGTCCCCGGGTCGAGCGTGCGGAGCAGGCTGCGCCACACCATGCCGGGCCAGTGCCCGTTCTCGTCGCTGTCGCGCGGCGCGACGAGCACCGCCGCCGTCGCCACCACGAGCACGAGCGCCGCCGACGCGAGGGCGAGCCAGCCGATCAGCGCGGGCGTCCCCTTGGACATCGTGGTGTCGAACCAGTAACGGACACGGTCCCGTCGCGTCGCGCCTCTCAAGCCGGTCTGCCCCCTCGGCCGTTCCCCTGCGGCGAGCCTATTGTCTTATCTCGCACCATTCCCGGCATTCTCCACCTTCCGCGGCCCGTGCGGTGCCACCGGCGGTTCGCGGCGCGGTCCCGGCGCGGGGAATGCGGTACCGAAAAGGTGATTTGCCCGATGCGCACGTAAGAGGCCGGGGTGCGGAGAAAATTCCCCACCCCGGCCCCTGGCGCCCCGCCGGAACTCCGTCCGGCGGCGCGGGCGACCGCTAGTGCGCGGCCTCGTACTGCTCGATCACATTGGCGGGGATACGGCCCCGCTCATTGACCTTGATGCCGCGGCTCTTCGCCCACTCTCGAATCTCGGCGGAGCGCTCGCGGCTGCCCGCGGTGCGGGTGGCGCGGCCACCGCGTCCGGCGGGCCTGCGCGCCTTGCGGGCGCCGGCGACGAACGGCTCCAGGCCGTTGCGCAGCTTGGCGGCGTTCTTCTTGCTCAGGTCGATCTCGTATGCGGTGCCATCGATGGAAAAGCTGACGGTCTCGTCGGCCTCTCCTCCGTCGATGTCATCCACGAGAAGGACTTCGACCTTCTGTGCCATGCGGGGACTCCCTCTAGCTATGCCTCCGGCTTCGCGTCCGGATGTGCCTCGATGAATGCAGCATAGACCTCATCCGATATCTTGCCACGTTCGGAGACTTCGATGTCACTTCGCAATGCCCAGGCCCGGACATCGCCGTTCGTGTAGCCCTTGATCTTCGCGGCGGGCGACTTGCGGCCCTTCCCCGCGGGCTTCACCTCGACGGCGTTCTCGATGAAGGGCGCGAGCGCGTCCAGCGTCCCGTTCAGGCGGCTGAAGTTGTCGTCGCTCAAGTCGATCGTGAACGTCCGGCCCAGGACTTGGAAGTCCCGCTTTGCGACATCGCCGCCTTCGGCGCCGTCGATGTCGTCCACCCTAATGACCTTCTCGGCCATGTGTACTCAGTCTTCCTTCCCCTCGCCTGCGCGGCGTCCCCGACCGTAGCGGATTCCGGGGGAGGGAGGCGCGAAGGGGCAGGAAGGCGGGGTCGTCCGGGCAGGAAGGCGGGGTCGTCCGGGGCGGACGCCGGGCGCGTCCGGCCGCCCGGGACGGCGGGGGCGGGCCCGGCGGGCGGCGCAAATCAAAGTCCGGTCAAAGCCCGCATGTCCCCGATTTGGCGGGGTAGCCGCCCCAGTGTCCATTCACCACCGAGGGAGCTGACAATGGCCAACCCCGCCGGCCGGGAGGACCCCAAGCAGGAGCAGTTGCGGCGTCGGCGGGTGAGCCCGGAGGACGCGCGGCTCACCACCGACCAGGGAATCAGGGTCGACGACACTGACAACTCGCTGACCGTGGGCGAACGCGGCCCGACCCTGATCGAGGACTTCCATCTCCGCGAGAAGATCACCCATTTCGACCACGAGCGGATTCCGGAACGCGTCGTGCACGCGCGCGGCACGGGCGCCTACGGCCATTTCCAGTTGCACGAGTCGCTCGCCGACTACACGACCGCCGAGTTCCTGCGCGACACGTCCTTGTCGACGCCGGTGTTCGTACGGTTCTCAACCGTCGCGGGGTCGCGCGGGTCGGCGGACACGGTCCGCGACGTCCGCGGCTTCGCCACGAAGTTCTACACGGCGCAGGGCAACTTCGACCTCGTCGGCAACAACATGCCGGTGTTCTTCATCCAGGACGGCATCAAGTTCCCCGACTTCGTGCACGCGGTGAAGCCGGAGCCGCCGAACGAGATGCCGCAGGCGTCGTCCGCGCACGACACGCTGTGGGACTTCGTGCAGCTCCAGCCCGAGACGATGCACATGATGATGTGGCTGATGTCGGACCGGGCCCTGCCGCGCAGTTACGCGATGATGGAGGGGTTCGGCGTCCACACGTTCCGGCTCGTGAACGCCGAGGGGCGGCCGACGTTCGTGAAGTTCCACTGGAAGCCGAAACTCGGCACGCACTCGCTCGCCTGGGACGAGACGCAGAAGATCGCGGGCAAGGACCCCGACTTCAACCGCCGCGACCTGTGGGAGCGGATCGAGGCGGGCGACTTCCCCGAGTACGAGTTCGGCGTCCAGCTCGTCCCGGTCGAGGACGAGCACCGGTTCGGGTTCGACCTGCTCGACCCGACCAAGATCATCCCGGAGGAGGAGGTGCCGGTGCGGCCGGTCGGCACGCTGACCCTGGACCGCAACCCGGACAACTTCTTCGCCGAGACCGAGCAGGTCGCGTTCTGCATCGGCAACGTCGTGCCCGGCATCGACTTCACCAACGACCCGCTGCTCCAGGCCCGGCTGTTCTCCTACCTGGACACGCAGCTGATCCGGCTCGGCGGGCCGAACTTCCCGCAGATCCCGGTGAACCGCCCGGTGGCCGACGTCCGCAACCACCACCGCGACGGCTACCACCAGATGGACATCCACCAGGGGCAGGCCAGCTACCACAAGAACTCGCTGTCCGGCGGGTGCCCGGCGGTCGGCGGCGACGGGGCCTTCACCCACTACCAGGAGCGGGTGGACGGCGACGTCGTCCGCAAGCGGAGCGAGAGCTTCGCCGACCACTACTCGCAGGCGACGCTGTTCTGGAACAGCATGGCCGACTGGGAGCGGGAGCACATCGTCGGCGCGTTCCGGTTCGAGCTCGGCAAGTGCGAGCGGCGGCACGTCCGGGAGGGCGTCGTGGAGCGGCTCAACCACGTCGACCACGACCTCGCCGTCGCGGTCGCGGAGGGCGTCGGGGTGGACCCGCCGCAGGCCCCGGTCGGCGCCAACCATGGCCGCAGCTCGCCCGCGCTCAGCCAGGCGCACGCCCGCGCCGACTCGGTGCGCGGACGCAAGATCGCGATCCTGGCGGCGAACGGGGTCGACTCGGCGGCCGTCGCGGCGGTCGGCGAGGCGCTGACCGACGCCGGGGCCGTGTGCGAGGTCCTCGCCGCGAAGGACGGGTTCCTCCAGGCCGCGAACGGGGGCCAGGTCGAGGTGACGCGGGCGATGCCGACCGTGGCGTCCGTCCTGTACGACGCGGTCCTCGTGCCAGGCGGCGACCAGAGCGTGCGGACGCTCGCCGAGGACGGCGACGCCGTGCACTTCGTCGCGGAGGCGTTCGTCCACTGCAAGGCGGTCGGCGCGCTCGACGCGGGCATCGGGCTGCTGGAGCGCGCCGGGATCAACGGCGTGCAGGTCGCCTCGGACGGCGGCGGGACGGTCAGCGACAGCGGCGTCGTCACCGCGACGGGCCCGAGCGGCGACTTCGCGGCCAAGCTGATCGACGCCGTCAAGGCGCACCGGCACTGGACCCGCAAGAAGGACCACGTCCCCGCCTGACTGACGGAGGCGAGCGAGGGCCCGGGTGCGCCGCGCCCGGGCCCTCGCTCGCGAATCTCAGGTGTTCGGTTGGAGGAGCACCTTGATCGCGCCGTCCTGCTTCTTCTGGAACATCTCGTAGGCGCGCGGCGCGTCCGCGAGCGGCAGCCGGTGGGTCGCGAGGTCCATCACCCCGAGCGGGTCGGCGTCGTCGGTGACCAGCGGAAGCAGGTCGCCGATCCACTTCTTGACGTGCGCCTGGCCCATCCGGAGCGCGATGCCCTTGTCGAACATGCGCAGCATCGGCAGCGGGTCGGTCATGCCGCCGTACACGCCGATGACGGAGATCGTCCCGCCCCGGCGGACGGTCTCGATCGCGGTGGTCAGCGCGGCGAGCCGGTCCACCCCGACGCGCGACATCAGCGGCGCCGCGGAGTTGCCCGGCAGCAGGCCGGTGAGGGTCTGCGCGAACTTGGCGCCGGGCGAGCCGTGCGCCTCCATCCCGACCGCGTCGATCACCGAGTCGGGGCCCCGGCCGCCTGTCGTCTGCCGGACCGCGTCCGGGACGTCGTCGGCGTCGTCGGCGTCGATCACCTCGATGCCGTGCCGCCGCGCCATCTCCAGCCGCTCCGGGACGAGGTCCACCCCGATCACCCGGTGCCCGAGCACCCGCGCGATGCGCGCCGCCATCTGGCCGATCGGGCCGAGGCCGAGGACGGCGAGCGTCCCGCGCTCGGGGAGGTCGGCCCAGTCGACGGCCTGCCACGCGGTGGGCAGCACGTCCGACAGGTAGACGAAGCGCTCGTCGGGCGGGCCGTCCGGCACCTTGATCGGGCCGAACTGCGCCTGCGGCACCCGCAGGTACTCGGCCTGCGCGCCCGGCACCTGCCCGTACAGCCGGGTGTAGCCGAACAGCGCCGCGCCCATGCCCTCCTCGCGGACCTGCGTCGTCTCGCACTGGGCGTAGAGCTGCATGTCGCACATGTGGCAGCGGCCGCACGAGATGTTGAACGGGATGACGACGCGGTCGCCGGGCCTGACGTGCGTGACCTCCGGCCCGGTCTCCTCGACGACGCCCATCGGCTCGTGGCCGAGGATGTCGCCCTCGCCCATGAACGGGCCGAGCACCTCGTACAGGTGCAGGTCCGACCCGCAGATCCCGGACGAGGTGACCCTGATGATCGCGTCGTCCGGCTCCTTGATCGTCGGGTCGGGCACGTTCTCGACCCGGACGTCCCGTTTGCCGTGCCAGGTGACAGCCTTCATCGAGCCTCCTCCGACTCCGCGCACGCGAGATCACGCGAACAGTTAGACCGGTCCAGGCCCCTACCCGGCCCGGCGGCGCGAAACGTCAGCGGCCGTAGGCGCCGACCAGTTCGGCGGTCGCGAGGACGTTGCCCCGAAGGGCGGCGCGCAGCTCGTCGATCGCGAACCCGGACGTCAGCCCGGACGGCCTGCGCAGCGCGTACAGCGTGAAGACGTACCGGTGCGGCGGGTCGCCCACGGGCGGATGCGGGCCGCCGTACCCGTTGTCGCCGTAGTCGTTGCGGCCCCGCGCGATGCGCGGGCGCTGCTCGTCGGCGCCGAGCCCGTCGCGCTCCGGCGGGATGCCGCCGAGCGCCCAGTGCAGGAACGTCCCGCCGGGAGCGTCCGGGTCCTCGCAGGTCAGGGCCAGTTCCAGGCAGGCGGCGGGCACGCCGGTCCAGCGCAGCGGCGGGGAGACGTCCCCGGCCGCGTGGGAGTGGGCGGCGGGGATCGGCCCGTGGTCGGCGAACGCGGGGCTGCTGAGCGTCATCTCCTCCATGCCGCCGTCGTGCCCGGTGACCGGCGAACGATGCCCCCCGCGCCCCGGGACGGCCCGCGTTTGAAACGGGTCTCCCCGGCAACCGGTCCGGTGGGCTCGGGAGCAGGGAGGGAACCGCGATGACGGCCGTGCGGGACGAGACCGACACCAGCGCCGCCGACGCGCTCGCGCGGCACCGCAAGGGCACCCGGATCGGGGACGTCCTCGCGACCACCGACCACAAGGTCGTCGGCTACCTGTACCTCGCCACGTCGTTCACGATGTTCCTGATCGCCGGGCTGATGGCCATGCTGATGCGGGCGGAGCTGCTGGAGCCCGGCACGCAGGTGATGGGCGCCGAGCGGTACAACGAGCTGTTCACGATCCACGGCACGATCATGATGCTGCTGTTCGCGACGCCGCTGTTCGCCGGGTTCGCGAACGTGATCGTCCCGCTCCAGATCGGCGCGCCGGACGTGGCCTTCCCGAGGCTCAACACCCTCAGCTACTACCTGTTCCTGTTCGGCGCGCTGCTCGTCCTCGCCGGGTTCCTGATGCCGGAGGGCGCGGCGTCCTTCGGCTGGTTCGCCTACTCGCCGCTCACCTCGCCGACGTTCTCGCCCGGCCACGGCAAGGACCTGTGGGTGATGGGGCTGATCCTGTCCGGGGTGAGCACGACGCTGACCGGCGTCAACATGATCGCGACGATCGTGGCGATGCGGGCGCCCGGCATGGTCATGTTCCGGCTGCCGATCTTCTGCTGGAACGTCCTGCTCACCGCACTGATGATCATCATCGCGTTCCCGGTGCTGACGGCCGCGCTGTTCGCGCTGGAGGCCGACCGGAGGCTCGGCGCGCACATCTACGACGGCGCGACCGGCGGGGCGCTGCTCTGGCAGCACCTGTTCTGGTTCTTCGGCCATCCGGAGGTCTACATCGTCGCGGTGCCGTTCTTCGGGATCATCACCGAGATCATCCCCGTGTTCGCGCGCAAGCCGCTGTTCGGCTACCTCGGCATGGTCGCCGCGACCATCGCGATCAGCGGGCTGTCGATGACGGTCTGGGCGCACCACATGTTCGCCACCGGGCAGGTGCTGCTGCCGTTCTTCTCGATCACCTCCTTCATGATCGCCGTCCCGACCGGGATCAAGTTCTTCAACTGGGTCGGGACGCTGTGGAAGGGGCAGCTGACCTTCGAGACGCCGATGCTGTTCGCGCTCGGGTTCCTCACGACGTTCCTGTTCGGCGGGCTGACCGGGGTGATCCTCGCCTCCCCGGCGCTGGACTTCCACCTCACCGACTCGTTCTTCGTCGTCGGCCACCTGCACTACGTCCTGTTCGGGACGGTGGTGTTCGCCATGTTCGGCGGCTTCTACTTCTGGTGGCCGAAGATGACCGGGAAGATGCTGAACGAGACCTGGGGGAAGATCCATTTCTGGAGCCTGTTCGTCGGGTTCCACACGACGTTCCTCGTCCAGCACTGGCTGGGGGCGGAGGGAATGCCGCGCCGGTACGCCGACTACCCCGAGCAGTTCGCCACGCTGAACTTCGTCTCGTCGGTCGGGTCGTTCGTCCTCGGCGCGTCGACGTTCGCGTTCCTGTGGAACGTCCTGTTCACCTGGCGGCGCGGCGAGAGGGTCGGCGTGGACGACCCGTGGGGCGCGGGCGGCTCGCTGGAATGGGCGACGTCCTGCCCGCCGCCCCGGCACAACTTCACGTCGATGCCGCGGATCCGGTCGGTGCGCCCGGCGTTCGACCTGCACTACCCGCCGAAGGAGTCGCCGGAGCAGGCCGAGCTCATCCTGCCGGACTGACGGCCGCGCTACCCGCCGTCCTCGTTCGAGTCCCGGCTCAGGTCGCCCTGGCCGCCGCCGTCCGCCTCGCTCTGGTAGTTGAGGTAGAAGCGGTTGACGCGGGTCCGGAGCTGGGTGCGGGCGCGGTCGGGCGTCGGCAGCGGGATCACGTGGTGCGGGTACGGGGCGACGAGCTCGCCGGGCCGCCGCGTCCGCAGCAGGGCCCCCTCGTCGGCGGACGGCCGCTCGTGCCGTTCGGTGAAGCCGCCGTCCGGGGTCAGCGAGACGAGGCCGCTCTCCACGCCCTCCTCGCGCTTTCGCAGGTCGCGGCGTTGCAGGCTGAGGCAGACCCGCCGGGTCACCGTGAACGCCAGCAGCGGGGCGACGAAGAAGCCGACGCGGAAGAACCAGGTCGTCCAGAAGAGGCGGATGTGGAACACCTCGGAGATGACGTCGTTGCCGCCCGCCGCCCACAGGTTCCCGTACCAGGCGATGACGGCGACGCCGATCGCCGTCCGGGTCGCGGCGTTGCGCGGACGGTCCAGCAGGTGGTGCAGGCGCTCGTCTCCGGTCGCCCAGCGCTCCACGAACGGGTACAGCGCGATGAGCGTCAGGAACACGCCCGGCAGGACGACGGCGGGCAGCAGCACGTTCCACGACACGGTGTGCCCGAACACGGTGGTCGACGCGGCGGGCATGATGCGCAGCGACCCTTCGAGGAACCCGACGTACCAGTCGGGCTGCGAGCCGACCGACACCTGGTCCGGCTCGTAGGGCCCGTACAGCCAGATGGGGTTGATCTGCGCGACCGTGGCCAGCAGCGCGAGCACACCGAACGTGTAGAGGAAGTAGGCGGCGCTCTGCGCGGCGAAGCTCGGGAACGTCGGCTCGCCGGTGACCGACCGCTCGCGGCGGCCCCGCGCGGGCCAGATCGTGTGCGTCTGGTGCCAGAGGATCATCAGGTGCGCGGTGATGAGCACCAGCAGCAGCGCCGGGACGAGCAGGACGTGCACCGTGAACAGCCGCGGGATGAAGGTCTCGCTCCCCGGGAACTCGCCGCCGAAGACCCACAGGCTCGCGTACGTCCCGATCAGCGGGATGGACAGCACGATGCCCTGCATGATCCGCAGCCCGGTGCCGGACAGCAGGTCGTCGGGCAGCGAGTACCCGGCGAACCCCTCGGCCAGCGCCAGCCCGAACAGCGTGACGCCGATCAGCCAGTTGATCTCGCGGGGCTTGCGGAACGCGCCGGTGAAGAATATCCGCATCAGGTGGATCGAGATCGCCGCGACGAAGAGGTTCGCCGCCCAGTGGTGGATCTGCCGCATCAGCAGCCCGCCCCGCACGTCGAACGACAGGTGCACGGTGGACGCGTACGCCTCGCTCATCTTGATCCCCCGGAGCGGCGCGTACGAGCCGTCATAGACGACGGTCATCCCGCCCGGCCGGAAGAACATCGTCAGGTACACACCGGTGATCAGCAGGACGATGAACGAGTACAGCGCGATCTCGCCGAGCAGGAACGACCAGTGCTTCGGGAACGCCTTCCGCAGGTTCCGGCGCAGGAACTCGGTGGAGCCGAGGCGGTCGTTGACGCCCCAGGCGACGTCCTCCAGCTTCTCGGCCCTCGCCGCGCCCCTTCGTCCCGCCATCGCGTCTCCCCTGGCCGAGCACTGATCAACGCTGGGCGGGTACCCGGGGCCGGTGGGGGCAAACGCGCGGCGCGCGGGGGTCGGGCGCCGTCCGCGCGGGGCGTTTCCCGGTTCAGGCGACGCGCGGGGGAGTGGGCGAGGAGTTGAGGTGACGGCGCAGGTCGCGGACGTCGTCGCGGAGCAGGTCCGCCGTCCGCGGGTCGTGCTCCAGGCCGCCGAGCCCGTCCTCGATCAGGTCCAGTTCGGTGGCGCGGAGGCGGGCGAGGAGGCGGCGCGGCTCGCCGGGCGGGACGTCCCAGCGCTCCTTCCGCCGCCACTTGCGGTGCGCGAGCACGTGCCCCTCGCCGGGGACGAACACGCCCCGCACCGTCTCGGCGTAGGCCGTCCGCCGGAAGTGCGCCAGGTAGCGCCGCCGCGCCAGCCGATAGGCGACGACGGCGGCGAGCAGGATCGGCAGGCCCTTCAGCACCAGCATCCCGACGCCCGCGAGGACGGGCGCGTCCCACCACGCGTGCAGCGCCATCGCCAGCAGGAACGCTCCGGCGGCGAGCACGGCGGTCGTCCGGGTCGCGCGGCCGAGCAGGCAGCCGAGCCCCGCCCCGCCGACCGCCGTCATCGCCCAGTGGCTCCACCAGGCGCCGCCGATCACGCGGCCGCCGAACGAGAAGAACGCGGCGTGCAGGTCCTGCGTCGCGCCGGTCAGCACGATCGTGTTCAGGACGTAGAGGAAGTTCTCCGCGATCTGGAAGCCGAACCCGGTGAGCGCGCCGTAGCCCCAGCCGTCCAGCGGACCGCGGACCGCCGTCGGCGCCATCAGCGCCAGCGTCACCACGCCGAGCAGCTTGAGGGTCTCCTCGTTCACGGGGGCCGCGATCGCCGCGCCCCATTGCGCGTTGAAGCCCGGCCCCGCCGTCTTCGACAGGACCGCCTGGAACGCCGCGTTCGCGGGCAGCGCCAGCCCGAACGCGCCGAACGCCCCCCACGCCACAGCGACGAGCGAGTACCCGATCGGACGCGTCCGCACGGGATGCAGCCGCCGCAGCGCCCACACCCCGACCACCAGCGTCGGCGCGAGCAGCGCGCCGCCCGCGATCGCGCCCGCCGGGAACGCGCGGACGGCGGTGTCCAGCCCGGTGACCGCGATCCACCCGCCGATCAGGCAGACCGCCGCCCACAGCCAGAACGCCGAGCGCCGCGTCAGCGGCACGCCGCCGCGCGCCGGACGCCCGGTCGGGGACTCCTCGTCCACGGACTCGCGGGTCACGGCTAGGGCGCCGCGACGGTGACGGTCCGCGCCATGGCCTCGACCTCGGCGGCCGCCGCGCGGAACGCGGGCGGCGGACCGGCCGCCGTGACCGTCGCGCCCAGCGTTTCGGTGGCGAAGACGGCCGCGACCCCGGCGCGGTCGCGGCCGACGATGCGCCCGGTCAGCCCGGTCATGCCGTGCGCCGTGACGACGGGCGCGGGCCCGGTCGCGAGCCGCGCGCGGCCCCCGGCGGCGACGATGCGGCCGAGACCGTCCCAGAGCTTGCGCGCGTTCAGCGAGGACAGCGGGACGACCACGCTGAGGTTGAACACGACGTCGTCGCTGAGCAGCTTGACGTTGCTGGTCAGGGATGTGTCCGCCGCACTGAGCACCCATCCGGCCCGCAGCACGGTCACCGTCACCGGGCGGACGCCGTCGCGCTCGGTGCCGATGGACACGACCGTGCCGGGCGCGAGGCGCTGGCCGCCGCTGCCGAGCGCGCGGTCCAGCAGGGGCAGCGCGGAGCAGAGGACCAGCAGCGCGAGCGCCACCATCCCCGTGCCCCACCATCTCACCTGCGTCACGCGGCCCCCCGATGACGTGCGCTGCGGAAATTCCCCTGGTCGACGGGGCTAAACAGGCATCTCGGTCAGCGGCCGGGCCGGTCGCGCCAGTGCGCGGGGCGGCCGAGCGCCGCCGGGATCCGCGTGGCGGCGTCGCCCCGGGCGGCGTCGAGCTGGGGCCGGGTCAGGAAGATCGCTCCGGTGAGGTCGGCGCCGCGCAGGTCGGCGTCCCGCAGGTCCGCCCCGATCAGGTCGGCGCGCCGCAGGTCCGCGCCGCGCAGGTCGGCGGCGATCAGGTAGGCGCCGCGCAGGTCGGCCCCGCGCAGGTCGGCGCCCTTCAGGCGCGCGCCGATGAGATCGGCGCCGCGCCTGTCCTTCCCGCGCCGGGAGATGCCCGCGCGGGCCAGTTCGCTGACGCGCAGGAGGAGGGCGTTGACCTCGCCCCGCACCTCCCGGACGTCCAGCGCGGCGAGTTCCGCCGGTGCGCCCTCGGTGAGGCGGACGACGCCGTCCAGCGCCTCGCGCAGGTCGCCGCGGACGGGTTCGGCGGCGGGCAGCGCGACGGCCTCGTCCAGGTAGCGGAGTAGTTCGTGGAGCTGCCGCATCACCGGGAACACCGCGGACATCTCGCGGGCGACGCCCGGATCGCCCCGCCAGTCGCGTCCGCCGAACGTGTCCCGCGACACCTTCTGCCCGGCGCCGAAGCAGTCGAAGACCGTGCAGCCCGCGAACCCGCGCTCGCGCAGCTCGGCGTGGACGCCGCAGCGGAAGTCGGCGAGCAGGTTCCGGCACGGCTCGCCCGCCTTCTTGTCTACGGCGAAGTCGGCCGACCGGGCGAAGGGCAGCGCGACGCAGCACAGCCCGAAGCAGTTCGCGCAGTCGGCCTTGAGGTCGAGCGTCGGAGACAACCGGGAACCCCTTGTCGGTGGGCGACCCTCCATTGTCGCCGCGCCTTCGGGATGCCGCGAACCGGACGCGCGCGCCGTCAGGCCGCGTCGTGGAAGACCAGGCCGAGCGTCCGCCTGCGGCCCGACCGGACGACGCTCACCCCGTGCCGCATCGGCCCCGCCGACCAGCCGCGCTTCGTCCGGACGGGACGCTCCCGCGTCGTGAACACCAGGCCGTGCCCGCGCGGGAGCAGGGTCGCCGTCCCCCGGGACTGCGCGCGGGCCCGCTGCTCGACCATCAGGAACTCGCCGCCGGTGTAGTCGACGCCGGGCTCGTCCAGGCCGATCACGACCTGCATCGGGAACACCAGGTCGCCGTAGAGGTCGCGGTGCAGCGCGTTCCAGTCCTCCGGCCCGTAGCGCAGCAGGATCGGGGTCGGCTTCGTCTGCCCGGCCGCGTGGCATTCGCCGAGCCACTCGGCGAGCGTGTCCGGCCAGGGCGCGGGACGTCCGAGCCGCGCCGCCCATTCCCGCGCGATCGGCAGCAGGCGCGGATACAGCGCCGCGCGCAGCTCGCCGACCGGCTCCGGGAACGGCTCGGCGAAGTACCGGTACTGGCCGGAGCCGAACCGGTACCGCTCCATGTCGACGGTCGAGCGGAACCGTCCCACCTCGTCGTAGAGGCCGGCGATGTCGGCGCATTCCTCCTTGGTGAGGAGCGGGGGCGTCAGGGCGCCGCCGTAGGCGTCCATCTCCGTGGCGAGCGCCGCCCAGTCGGCCTCCGCGACTCTGTCCGCGTAAATGCTCATGTCCCGAGAACACCGGTGGCGCGGGGAGCGTTGCACCGCTCGGATATCGTTTGGGCGATCATGACAGCGCCGCTCACCGAATCCGCCGTCGCCGCCAGGCTGCGCGCCGCCGGATGCGTCTTCGCCGAGGACGAGGCCCGCCTGATCCTGGAGACGGCCGGGGCCGCCGGCGACGTGCCCGGGATGGTGGAGCGGCGCGCCGCCGGGCTGCCGCTCGAACACGTCCTCGGCTGGGCCGGGTTCTGCGGGCTCCGCGTCGCCGTCGATCCCGGCGTGTTCGTGCCGAGGCGGCGCACCGAGTTCCTCGTCCGGCGGGCCGCCGCGCTGGACCTGCCGCGCCGGCCCGTCGTCGTCGACCTGTGCTGCGGCTCGGGCGCCCTGGGCGCGGCGCTCGCGTCCGTCCTGGACGGCTGCGAACTGCACGCCGCCGACGTCGAACCGGCGGCGGTGCGCTGCGCCCGCCGCAACCTCGCGCCGCTCGGCGGGCACGTCCACGAGGGCGACCTGTTCGAGCCGCTCCCGGACGCGCTGCGCGGGCGGGTCGACGTGCTGCTCGCGAACGTCCCCTACGTCCCGGCCGGGGAGATCGCGCTGCTGCCGGTCGAGGCGCGGGTGCACGAGCCGCGCGTCGCGCTCGACGGCGGCGCGGACGGGCTCGCCGTGCTGCGCCGCGTCACCGCCGGGGCGTCCGGATGGCTCGCGCCGGGCGGGCGCCTGCTCTTCGAGACGAGCGAGCGCCAGGTCCCGGACGCGGTCGCGGCGGTCGAGCGCGGCGGCCTGCGCGCCGAGGTCGCGGTATCCGACGAATTCCACGCCACGGTCGTCATCGGCGCAAAATCCGTGTAAATCCCTGGGGCGGGGTATGGGCGAGTCAGGACGACTCGAAGGAGTGAATCCCATGCGCCGCATCAGTGCAGCGCTCAGCGCCATCGCCGGAACCGTCGCGGGCGTTCTCAGCGCCGTGGCGGGCGCGGTCATCGCCGTCGTCACGCTGCCGTTCCGCGTCCTGCAACGCCTGCTGATCCCCGGTCGCGGACGTTCCGCGCGGGCCCGCCGCAGGACGATCTGACGTCGCCGACGCCGCATCGGGGCCGCCCTGGGAACGGCCCCGGTGCGGCCCCGCGGCGTAATTCGATTGCGCCCTTCCTCGCCTGTCGCGCACCATATGGGTAACGCAAAGCGAATGGCACGAATTGGCGTCGCCGCTATTGCGTTGCGCCGCACAGGTCGAAGTGGTGAGACTCCTGGCCTCCAACCAGGCGGACCGGGTTCGACTCCCGGGTGCGGCTCTGGACTGGACCGGCGGGAGTAACGACCCCCGGCCGGTCCGCCGTGCCCGAGCGGGCGGACGCCACCGCCCGCCGGCGGGCACCCGGTGCTGGATCATCCAACGGCAGGATGCGTGGCTCTGGACCACGTCATGCAGGTTCGAGTCCTGCTCCAGCAGCATGTCCGCAGGCCGCGCCGCCCGGCGCGGCCTTGACGCGGCTTGCCGCCGTCGTTTATTTTGGCGTTCAAATATTGGTCGTCAAACTAAAATGGGGCACGATGAGCGACTAT
>NZ_BCQP01000009.1 GCF_001552135.1 Actinomadura chibensis NBRC 106107
TTTATTAAGGGGAGGCCCCGCCGTTATCGGCGGGGCCTTCCTCATTTCTACGGGTCTGTTCTGCGGGCGCCGGAGAAGGCGTCCCAGAGGACGGCGGCGGGTTCGGCGGTGGTGAAGAGCGACTCGATTCGGGAGCGGTCGCCGTCCAGGTGGGTGAGGGTCTGCACGCCCAGGAACGTCGCCACCGCGAGCATTCCGATATCGCGCGACGGCACCAGGCCCTCGAACGTCGTCCCCTGGACGAGGCGTCCGATGGCGGTGGCGGCGAGATCGGACCAGGAATCGACCTGGGTGAGCAGTTCCTCGCGCAGCCGCGGCGAGGACGACGACGCGGTGAACAATTCCTGGACGGCGGCGATGTGACCCTCGTCCCGCGTGTCCTCCGCGTACAGTCCGCGGAGGCGGGAGAGCAGTTGGGTGGCGTCCGTGCAGGAGCCGAGAACCTCGTCGTAGCGTGCCCGCCGCGCCTGGCTGGTGTGGCGTAGTGCCGCGACGAACAGGGCTTCGAGATCGTCGAAATGGTGGTAGACGATGTCGGGTGCGAACCCGCCGGTGCGGGCGATGGAACGCTCGGTCGTCCCGCCGTGGCCTTCGACGGCGAGCGTGGTCATGGCCGCTTCCAGGAGACGCTGCCGGGTCCCCTCGCGTGGCGCCATTCGCTCAGATCACTTCCAGGGTTTCACTCCGCCCTCGGCGAGGACCGGGTCGAGCCGCAGGGGCGAGCCGCGCGAGACGGTGGCTCGGTACCTGCGGGTACAGATGATGCTCCACGTGGTACGTCAACTCCAGGAGCAGCGCCGAGACGACGCGTCGGCGCGACGCGCGCGGCACCCCCGGTAGTGGTCGAGGCCGGGCGCGGTCGCGCCCGGCCTCGATGCGGTGGGGCGGTCCTCAGGAGTAGAGGGCCT
The DNA here is from genome assembly GCF_001552135.1 of Actinomadura chibensis NBRC 106107. Taxonomy (GTDB): domain Bacteria; phylum Actinomycetota; class Actinomycetes; order Streptosporangiales; family Streptosporangiaceae; genus Spirillospora; species Spirillospora chibensis. Next base: position 909 of record NZ_BCQP01000009.1, read on the forward strand.
TGCCGGTCTCCAGGAGGGTCTTCAGGTCGCTGAGCGTCTGGCTCCAGCCGCCGCCCGCGTCCCCCGCGTCCCCGGCGGTCTGCAGTGCCGTCTTCGGCGCGTCGGTGACGTCGTGGGTGACGGTCAGCCGCGACACCCCGGTGCCGTCGTCCTCGATCTCGTAGGTCAGGCGGGTGAACGGCTCGTCAAGGAACAGCGCCCGCCAGGTCTGGACGAGGCGGCGCGGCGGGTCGGCCTCGATGACCTCGCCGTCGATCAACACGTCCGGGGCGCCGTGCTCCTTCATCACGTCGCTGGCGAGGCCGCGGAAGGCGCCGCCGGGGCGCAGGTCGTACTCGACGGGCGCCTGGTAGCCGAACTTCACCGTCCACTCGGGCTTGGTGATGGCCTCCCAGATGGCCTCCGGGGTCGCCTTGATGTAGACCCGGTACACCTGGACGGTCCTGCTCTCGTCGGTCTCGGTCGTCGTCATATCGGACTCCAGTTCCCTCTTGAGGTCGGCGAGGGCCGCGGCGGGCCGCTCGGTGAACTTGCCGATCCAGCGGTCGTGGATCAGCCTGATCGGCACGGGGTTGAGGAAGTGCAGCTTCTCCCTGCCCGAGCGGCGGGAGACCACCAGCCCGGCGTCCTCCAGAACCCGCAGGTGCTTGGCGACGCCGAACCGTGTCATCTCCACCTCCGACTCCAGCTCGCCGAGCGTCCGGCCCTCGCGGGCGAACAGCAGGTCGAGCAGGAACCGGCGGGTCGGGTCCGCCAGCGCCTTGAAGGCGAGATCGTCGTCGCTCACCACTCCAAAATAGGTGACCAAAAGGTCACATGTCAAGGTGGGTCGGGGCGGACGCCGGTCGGCGGGCGCGGAGGCGGAGCGGGCGGGCGCTGGCCTATCGTCGGGTCATGCCGTCCCTGTCGCCGCGGCTCGCGGAGATCGTCGAGGCGCTGCCGCTCGCGCCCGGACTGCGCGTCCTGGAGATCGGCTGCGGGCCCGGCGCGGCCGCGCGGGCCGTGGCGGCGAGGCTCGGCGCCGGGCACATCCTCGCGATCGACCGGTCGGCGAAGGCGGTCGCGCAAGCGCGGGACGCCGGCGCGGACGAGATCGCGTCAGGGCGGATGAGCGTCCGGCAGGCCGCGATCGAGGACTTCGTCCTGGAGCCGGGCGAAGCGCCGTTCGACCTCGTCTTCGCGGTGCGGGTGGGGGCGCTCGACGGCCGTCATCCGGAGGCCGGGCGCAGGGCCCTGCCCCGGATCGCCGCGGCGCTCGCGCCCGGTGGGAGGGTCTTCGTCGACGGCGGGCGTCCGCTGCGGGAACTGACCGTCTGAGGGCGGACGCGGGGACGGTCAGCGGGCGAGGACCGTGTCGAGGGTCGCGGCCCACTGGTTCAGCAGGCGGGTGCGGCGGGACGAGTCGTCGGTGAGCAGGTCGGCGAGGCCGAGGCCGCGGACCAGGTCGAGCGTCGCCTGGACCGTCTCGCGGACGCCGGGGACGCTCTCGTCGGCGCCGAGCGCCTCGACGGTGAGGCGGTGCGCCTCGCGTCCGACCCGGGCCTCCAGGGGGACGACCCGCGCGCGGAGTTGCTCGTCCGAGGCGGCGGCGACCCAGAGCTGCAGCGCGGCGCGGAACAGGGGGCTGGTGTACATCTCGCCGAGGCGGGTGACGACGTCGAGGGTGGACGGGCGGCGTCCGGCGAGCGCGTCGAGGTGCTCGCGCATCCGCGCCATCCGGACCTCGGAGCCGTACTCGACCGCCGCGGTGACTAGCTCCTCGCGCGTCCGGAAGTGGTGCTGCGCGGCGCCCCGGGACACCCCGGCGCGCTCGGCGACGACGGTCACGGTCGTCCCGGCCCAGCCGACGGAGGCGAGGCAGTCGATGGCCGCCTCCAGCAGGCGGCGGCGGGTGGCGCGGCTGCGGTCCTGCTGCGGTTCGCGGGGGAGTGCCTGGGCGGTCATGGGGTCCTCGGCTCGGTGGGCCTCCAGTCAACCAAATGATCCGGGATCGGACCGATGGAAACAATCATGCGCGATTGATTTTTTAGGACGGGGCTGGCAGGGTTCAGGCATGGGTGAGGTGCTGAGGGTCGGGAACGCCTCGGGCTTCTACGGCGACCGCTTCTCCGCCGTGCGGGAGATGCTGGAGGGCGGGCCGCTGGACGTCCTGACCGGCGACTATCTCGCCGAGCTCACGATGCTGATCCTCGGGCGCGGGAAGCTGAAGGACCCGTCCGCCGGGTACGCGACGACGTTCCTGCGCCAGATGGAGGAGTGCCTCGGCCTCGCCGTGGAGCGCGGCACGGCGATCGTCGCCAACGCGGGCGGGCTCAACCCGCGCGGGCTCGCGGACCGGCTGCGCGAGTTGGCGGGGCGGCTCGGCCTGGACGTGCGGATCGCCCACGTCGAGGGTGATGATCTGGTCGAACGCGTCGACGGACTGGGCCTCGGCGGTTCGCGGTATGGGCGTCCGCTCACCGCCAACGCCTACCTCGGCGCGTGGGGGATCGCCGAGTGCCTGCGGGCGGGCGCGGACGTGGTGGTGACCGGCCGCGTCACCGACGCGTCGCTGGTCGTCGGACCGGCCGCCGCGCGGTTCGGCTGGGCCCGGGACGACTGGGACGCGCTGGCCGGGGCGACCGTCGCCGGACACGTCCTGGAGTGCGGGGCGCAGGCGGTCGGTGGCAACTTCGCCTTCTTTGAAGAGATCTACAATGTAAAGGCGTCGGGCTTCGCGGACCTCAGGACGGGCTTCCCGATCGCCGAGATCCGTTCCGACGGCTCCAGCGTCATCACGAAGCACCCCGGGACTGGAGGTGCGGTGACCGTGGAGACCGTGACGGCCCAGTTGCTGTACGAGATCGGCGGGCCGTCCTATGCGGGGCCGGACGTCACGACTCGCTTCGACACGATCGAGCTCGCGGAGGACGGGGCCGACCGGGTGCGCGTCTCCGGTGTCCGGGGCGGTCCGCCGCCTCCGACGACGAAGGTGTGCCTGAACCATCTGGGCGGGCATCGGAACGAGATGACGTTCGTCCTCACGGGGCTTGGGATCGAGGCGAAGGCGGAGTTCGCGAAACGCCAGCTTGAGGCCGCCTTCGGTGATGATCCGCCCGCGCGTGTGGAGTGGACGCTCATCGGGTCGGTCGAGGCCGACCCGGCGACGCAGGGGGAGGCGACCGCGTTGCTGCGCTGCGCCGTCCTCGACCCGGATCCGGAGAAGGTCGGGCGGACGTTCAGCGGCGCGGCCGTGGAGCTGGCGCTCGCCGGGTATCCGGGGTTCACGATGACGTCGCCGCCGGGGAAGGGGAGCCCTTACGGGGTCTATTCGCCGGGGTTCGTCCCGAACGGGGCGGTCGAACACGTCGCGGTGACGGCGGCGGGGGAGCGCATCCCCATCCCACCCGTTCAAGAAACCGCGCCCGTGCAGTCCGCGCCTGTGGAGGCCGCGCCCGCGCAGTCCGCGCCCGTGGAGGCCGCGCCTGTGGAGTCCGCGCCCGTGGAGGCCGCGCCTGTGGAGGCCGCGCCCGTGGAGGCCGCGCCTGTGCAGTCCCCGCCCGCCCAGGGGGGCCATCCCATTTCCAGTGTCGAACGCGCAGGTCATACGGCGGAGGCGAAACCGCCCCCTGTGGAAAACCCGCGCCTCGGCCGGGCGTTCGGCCAGGCGTTCGGCCAGGCGTTCGGCCAGGCGTTCGGTCGGGCGTTCGGTCGGGCGTTCGGTCGGGCGTTCGGTCGGGCGTCCGGACACCTGGCCGCCTCCGCTTCCTCAGGGAGGACGCGGAGGCTGCCGTTGGGCAGGGTTGTCGGGGCGCGGAGCGGGGACAAGGGCGGCGACGCCAATATCGGGGTCTGGGCCCGTACCGACGCGCAATGGGAATGGCTGGAGCCGTTCCTCACCACCGGCAGGTTCAGGGAACTGCTCCCCGAGACCCGCGAGCACACCGTCCGCCGGTACGCGCTGCCCAACCTCCGCGCGGTCAACTTCGTCGTGGAGGGGCTGCTGCAGGACGGCGTCTCGGCCTCGACCCGGTTCGACCCGCAGGGCAAGGCCCTGGGGGAGTGGCTGCGATCCCGCCTCGTCGACGTCCCGGAGGCCGTCCTTTGACCCTGAAGAGCACCCTCGACACCGGTTCCGCCGAGTACCGGGAGCGCCGCCGGGCCATGCTCGAAAAGCTGGCGGCCCTGGACGCCGAGCACGCCAAGGCCCTGGACGGCGGCGGCGACAAGTACGTCACCCGGCACCGGAAACGCGGGAAACTCCTGGCCAGGGAGCGCGTCGAGCTGCTGCTCGACCCCGACTCGCCGTTCCTCGAACTGAGCCCGCTCGCCGCCTGGGGCAGCGACTTCCCGGTCGGCGCGAGCGTCGTCACCGGGATCGGCGTCGTCGAGGGCGTCGAGTGCGTGATCGTGGCGAACGACCCGACGGTGCGGGGCGGGTCCAGCAACCCGTGGACGGTGAAGAAGAGCTTCCGCGCGTCCGACATCGCGCTGGAGAACCGGCTCCCGCTGATCAACCTGGTCGAGTCGGGCGGCGCGGACCTGCCGACGCAGAAGGAGATCTTCATCCCGGGCGGGCGGATGTTCCGCGACCTGACCCGGCTGTCGGCCGCCGGGATCCCGACGATCGCGCTGGTGTTCGGCAACTCCACGGCGGGCGGCGCGTACATCCCCGGCATGTGCGACCACGTCGTCATGGTGAAGGAGCGCGCGAAGGTGTTCCTCGGCGGCCCGCCGCTGGTGAGGATGGCGACCGGGGAGGAGGCGGGCGACGAGGAGCTCGGCGGCGCGGAGATGCACGCGCGCACGTCCGGCCTCGCCGACCACATGGCCGAGGACGAGCACGACGCCCTCCGCCTCGGCCGCCGGATCGTCAAGAACCTCAACCACCGCAAGCTCGGCCCGCCGCCCGCGCCCGCCGAGGAGCCGCTGTACGACCCGGAGGAGCTGGCGGGGATCGTCCCGGAGGACCTCAAGGTCCCGTTCGACCCGCGCGAGGTGATCGCCCGCATCGCGGACGGCTCCCGCTTCGACGAGTTCAAGCCGCTCTACGGGACGAGCCTCGTCACCGGCTGGACGCGCGTCCACGGCTACCCGATCGGCGTCCTCGCGAACGCGCGCGGCGTCCTGTTCAGCCAGGAGGCGCAGAAGGCCGCCCAGTTCATCCAGCTCGCCAACCAGAGCGACACTCCGCTGCTGTTCCTGCACAACACCACCGGCTACATGGTCGGCAAGGAGTACGAGCAGGCCGGGATCATCAAGCACGGCGCGCTGATGATCAACGCGGTGGCGAACAGCACGGTGCCGCACATCTCGATCATGATGGGGGCGTCGTACGGGGCGGGCAACTACGGCATGTGCGGCCGCGCCTACGATCCCCGGTTCCTGTTCGCCTGGCCGTCGGCGAAGTCGGCGGTGATGGGGCCGCAGCAGCTCGCGGGCGTCCTGTCGATCGTCGCGCGGCAGGCCGCCGAAGCGCGCGGGCAGGTCTACGACGACGAGCAGGACCGCGCCATGCGGGAGATGGTCGAGACGCAGATCGAGGCCGAGTCCCTCCCGTTCTTCCTGTCGGGACGCCTCTACGACGACGGCGTGATCGACCCGCGCGACACGCGCACCGTCCTCGGCCTGTGCCTGTCCGCCGTCCACAACGCGCCCGTGCGCGGCGCCGCCGGCTTCGGCGTCTTCCGGATGTGAGCCACATGATCAACAGAGTCCTCGTCGCCAACCGCGGCGAGATCGCCCGCCGCGTCCTGCGGGCCTGCCGCGGCCTCGGGATCGCGACGGTCGCCGTCTGCTCCGACCCCGACGCGGACGCCCCGCACGCGCGGGAGGCGGACGTCGCCGGACGCCTCCCCGGCGCGTCCCCGGCCGAGACGTACCTGGACGGCGACCGGATCCTCGCCGTCGCGAAGAGCGCCGGGGCCGACGCCGTCCACCCCGGGTACGGGTTCCTGTCGGAGAACGCCGCGTTCGCGCGGGCCGTCGCGGACGCGGGCCTCACCTGGATCGGGCCACCGCCCGCCGCGATCGCCGCGATGGGCTCCAAGATCGAGGCGAAGAAGCTGATGGCCGCCGCGGACGTCCCGGTGCTGCCCGAGATCGACCCCGCCCGGGTCACCGCCGCGGACCTCCCGCTGCTGGTCAAGGCGTCGGCGGGCGGCGGCGGACGCGGCATGCGCGTCGTCCGCGACGCCGCCGCGCTGGAGGGCGCCGTGGCGGCGGCGCGCCGCGAGGCGCAGTCGGCGTTCGGCGACCCGGCCGTGTTCTGCGAGCCGCTGCTGGACGGCGCCCGGCACGTCGAGGTGCAGGTCCTCGCCGACGCGCACGGGACCGTCTGGACGCTCGGCGAGCGCGAGTGCTCCGTCCAGCGCCGCCACCAGAAGATCGTCGAGGAGGCGCCGTCGCCCGCGGTCGGGCCCGCGCTGCGCGCCGAGCTGTGCGCGGCGGCGGCGGACGCGGCCCGCGCCATCGGCTACACCGGCGCCGGGACGGTCGAGTTCCTCCTGTCGCGCGACGGCCGCTTCCACTTCCTGGAGGTCAACACGCGCCTCCAGGTCGAGCACCCGGTGACCGAGTGCGTGTTCGGGGTGGACCTCGTCCGCCTCCAGATCGAGATCGCCGAAGGCGCCCGGCTGCCCGCGGAGCCGCCGGAGCCGCGCGGGCACGCCATCGAGGTCCGCCTCTACGCCGAGGACCCGGCGCACGACTGGCGTCCCGCCAGCGGCGTCCTGCGCACGTTCGAGGTCCCGGACGTGGACGCCGAGTTCGCCGTCCCCGCCTCCCACGGGCTGCGGCTCGACAGCGGGGTGGAGAGCGGCTCGGAGATCGGCGTCCACTACGACCCGCTGCTCGCCAAGGTGATCGCGTGGGCGCCGACCCGCGCCGCCGCCGCGCGCAGGCTCGCCGCCGCGCTGCGCGGCGCCCGCCTGCACGGCGTGACGACGAACCGCGACCTGCTCGTCCGCGTCCTGGAGGAGCCCGGCTTCCTGGACGGCGGCACCGACACCGGCTACCTCGACCGCGTCGGCCTGGACGTCCTCGCCGCGCCGCTCGCCGACGGCGCGGCGGTCGAGCTGTCCGCCCTCGCCGCCGCGCTCGCCCGGGCGGCCGCGAACCGCGCGGAGGCGGCGGTCCTCGGCGGGCTGCCGTCGGGGTGGCGCAACGTCAGGTCGCAGCCCCAGCGCAGGATGTTCCGCACCCCCGGCGGCACGGTCGACGTCGACTACCACCTGCACCGGGGCGCGCTGGTCTCCGGCGTCTGCCCCGGCACGGAGCTGGTCTCGGCGACGCCGGAGCGGGTCGTCCTGGAGCGCGACGGCCTGCGCGAGACGTTCACGATCACCTCGGCGGGCGGCGGCGCCGAGGTGTACGTCGACTCGCGGCTCGGGCCGGTGGCGCTCACGGCCGTCCCGCGGTTCACCGACCCGAGCGCCCGGATCGCCCCCGGCACCCTCCTCGCCCCGATGCCGGGGACGGTCGTCCGCGTCGAGACCGAGCCGGGCGCGGACGTCGCCGAAGGGCAGACGCTCCTCGTCCTGGAGGCCATGAAGATGGAGCACCGCGTCGCCGCCCCCGCCGCCGGGACGGTCGCCGAACTGAACGTCGCCGCCGGTCAGCGGGTCGAGTCGGGCGCCGTGCTCGCCGTCCTCACCGGCCCGGCGGCCGCCGAAGGGAGCCCAGGATGAGCTTCGTCGAGACCGAGGAGCGGCGGGCCCTGCGCGCCGCCGTCGCCGACCTGGGCGCGAAGTACGGCGCGTCCTACTACGTCGAGAGGGCCAAGGCGGGGCGGAAGACCGACGAGCTGTGGGCCGAGGCCGGACGGCTCGGCTACCTCGGCGTCAACGTCCCCGCCGAGTACGGCGGCGGAGGCGGCGGCATCGGCGACCTCGCCGCCGTGTGCGAGGAGCTCGCCGCCGCGGGCTGCCCGCTGCTGCTCATGGTCGTGTCCCCGGCGATCTGCGCGACGATCATCGCCCGGTCCGGCACCGCGGGGCAGCGCGAGCAGTGGTTGCCCCGGTTCGCCGACGGCTCGGTGAAGATGGCGTTCGCGATCACCGAGCCGGACGCCGGGTCCAACTCGCACCGCATCACCACCACCGCGCGGCGCGACGGCGACGGCTGGGTCCTCACCGGGCAGAAGACGTTCATCTCCGGCGTGGACGAGGCGGACGCCGTCCTGGTCGTCGCCCGCAGCCACGACCAGCGGGGCAACCTGCGGCCTTCGCTGTTCATCGTCCCGACCGGCGCCGAGGGGTTCGCCTTCACGCCCATCGACATGGAGATCGTGTCGCCGGAGAAGCAGTTCGTCCTCCACCTCGACGACGTCCGGCTGCCCGCCGACGCGCTCGTCGGCGACGAGGACGGCGGCCTGCTCCAGCTGTTCGCCGGGCTGAACCCCGAGCGGATCATGGCCGCCGCCATGGGCGCCGGGATCGGCCGCCTCGCCCTCGGCAAGGCCGTCTCCTACGCGAACGACCGGCAGGTGTTCAGGACGCCGATCGGCGCGCACCAGGGCCTCGCGCACCCGCTCGCCGCCGCGAAGATCGAGCTGGAGCTGGCGCGGCTGATGGCGCAGAAGGCCGCGTGGCTGTACGACGCGGGCGACGACGAAGGCGCGGGCGAGGCCGCGAACATGGCCAAGTACGCGACCGCCGAGGCCGCGATCCACTGCGTCGACCAGGCCATCCAGACCCACGGCGGCAACGGCCTCACCACCGAGTACGGCGTCGGGATGCTCGCCGGGGTCGTCCGGCTGATGCGCATCGCGCCGGTCAGCCGCGAGATGGTCCTCAACTTCGTCGCGCAGCACACCCTCGGACTGCCCAAGTCCTACTGACCGGGCGGGCGGCCGCGTCAGGCGAGCAGGGCGTCCACCTGCGCGGACAGCGGCTCCGGCGCCGTGAGCCGGTTGTCGACCGCGGCGTGCGGGACGGGCGGCGGCTCGTCCGGCCGCATCCGCGCGGCGAACGCCTCGAACGCGGCGAGCTTGCCGGTGTCGCGGGGCGACCCGCGCCGCGCCAGCCGGCGGCGCAGCGTCGCCGCGTCCGACCGGACCCAGACGAGGCGCACCGGCAGGCCGCCGAGGGCCTCCGCCCACTCCGCCCACCGTGCCGCCGAGCGGATCTGGCCGGTGAACGGGCCGCTGAGCAGCACCGGGCAGCCGTGGCCGCGGATCTCCCGCGCCGTCGCCGCCATCCCCGCGTACTCGTGCGGCTTGACGTGCTCGTCGTACCAGGGGCCCTCGCGCTCGCCCGGGTCGCGGCCGGACGCCGCGAGCGTCGCCGCGACGAACGCCCCGTACATCGTGTCCTTGTCGAGCAGCGCCGGGACGGGACGCAGCCGCGCCAGCAGCAGCTCCGCGACCGTGGTCTTGCCGCAGCCGGGCGGGCCCGCCACCACCCACGCGGTGGTCACAGCCGCATCCGCCGGGTCGCCAGCCGCTCGATGCGGGTCTCGTCGATCTCGTGGCCGAGGCCCGGCTGGGTGAGCGGCACGCCGACGACGCCGCCGGACGAGCGGACCGGCGGCGTCACGAACACCGGGCCGCCCGCCGGGTCCGTCACGTCGCTCGGCAGCGTGCAGCCCGGCAGCGCGGCCAGCGCCACCGCCGCCGCCTGCCCGATCCCGAACGCGCCGCAGCCGCTGCACCACACGTCCCATCCGGCCGCGTAGGCGAGGTCGTGCGCGCTGCGCGCCGCCGTCAGCCCGCCGAGCCGGTCGAGCCGCAGGTGCAGGGCGCGGCCCGCGTCCAGCGACAGCGCCGCGTCGAGCGTCTCCAGGTCGCCGACGGCGGGCGCGACCGCGGTGCCGACCCGCAGTTGTAGCCGGGCGTGCGCGGCGAGGTCGCCGGGCGGGAACGGGCGCTCGATCGCCGCGAGCCCGTAGGCGTCCAGGCCCGCGAGGACGGCGAGGTGCTCCGCCGACTCGGTGTAGGCGTGGCCCGCGTCCGCGACGAGCGCGAGCGCCGGGTAGGCCTGCCGGATCGCGCGCACCGGCTCGATGTCCCAGCCGGGGCGGACGTCCAGCGTCACGCGGGTGTGGCCCGCGCCGACCGCCCGGTTCACCCGGGCCGTGACCGTGTCCAGTGCGGGCTCCGGCGAGATCCGCGCGCCCGTCACGATGGACGTGCGGGTGCCGCCGAGCGCGTGCGCGAGCGGCAGGCCCCGCGTCCGGCACCACAGGTCCCAGCAGGCGGTGTCGATCGCGGCGGCGGCCTCGCGGGCGCCGAGGTCGGCGGCGGCGGACACGTCCTCGGGACGGTCCCAGTCGAGCCCGATGAGGGCGGGCCCCATGCGCTCCTCGATGTCGGCCCACGCCGCGGCCGCGCCGTCCGGGCCGCCGGGCACCGCCATCTCGCCCCAGCCGACCGCGCCGTCCCCGGCGACCCGGACGAGGACGCTCACCGGCCTGCGCCCCCGCGGCATCGCCACGCGGAACGCGTCGCAGCCCTCGATCCGTGGCAATCCGCACCCGCCTTTCCGGAATTGGTCCCCCTCGATTGTCCCCCCTCCGGGGCAGGGTCAGGACGCGCGGCGGCCCGGCCTCCCGCCGCCCCCCGGCGGGGAGGTCACTTCGGGCAGCTCGACTCCAGCGAGACCGGCTTGTTCGGGGGCTTGGTCGGCGTCCCCCCGTCCGGGGAGCCGGACGGCGTCGCCGACGGCGAGCCGGACGGGGACCCGGGCGGCGACGTGCTCGGATGGCTGCTCACCTGGCGCGGGTCGGCGTTCACCGCGTCGGACGCCAGCTTGCGGATGAGGTGGAAGTCGGGGTTGCCCGAGTAGACCAGCGGCGGCACGAACTGCAGGCTGTTGATCTGCGCGCCGTCCTTGACCTTGTTGGACAGCTTCACGAGGGCGGGCAGCAGCTCCTGCGGGATGTCGGTGGACAGCGTCCGCTTGGCCGCGGCGGCGAGCTTGTCGAAGCTCGTGAGGACGGTCTGCGGGTCGGCCTGCTCGGCGATCGCGCGCATCAGGCACTTCTGCCGGCTCATCCGCACGTAGTCGCTGCTGCCGGTGCGGGACCGCCCGTACCAGAGGGCCTCCTTGCCGCCCAGCTTCCGGTAGCCGGGCTGGAGCACGCCGCCCTCCAGCCCGTACGGGATCGGCTCGTCGATCTTCAGCTTGACGCCGCCCATCGCGTCCACGATGTCGGCGAAGCCGAACATGTCGACCAGGATGTAGTAGTCGACGCGCAGGCCGAGGATCCCGGCGATCGTGGCCTTCAGCAGCTCGGGGCCGCGGTGGTTCTTCGCGACGCCGGGCACCACGTCCGGGTGCTCCTCGGCGTACTGGTACACCTCGTTCAGCAGGCCGGGCGTCTGCGGGCCGTCGCCGGTGAAGCCGTAGGGGAAGCGGTCGCGGGCCGGGCCCGGCGGGAGCTGGAAGTGCTCCAGGTTGCGGGGCAGGCTCAGCAGGACGGTGTCGCCGGTCTCGGTGTCGACGCTCGCGACCGTCATGCTGTCGGTGCGGACGCCGGTGCGGTCGGCGGCGGCGTCGCCGCCGAGCAGCAGGATGTTCACGCGGGACTGGCCGTTGAACGGGTCGTCGACGTCGACGTGCCGCCCGTTCTCGCTGCCCGTGCGGAAGATGCTGGTCAGCGCGTCGCGGTAGACGTAGGTGCTGTGCGCCGACCAGGCCGCCGGGACCGCGACGGCGAAGCACATCACCGCGACGGCGGCGGCGCCGAGCGTCCGGCCGCCGACCGTGAGCTGCGCGGGCCGCAGCACGAAGTAGGAGCGGACGACCACCAGGACCCACACCACGCCGACCGCCACCAGCGCGGCGGACAGCCGCTGCAGCACGTCCGGCTGGACGGCGAGGTGCAGCAGGTCGGGACGGTACACGGTGGTGGCGGCGCCGACCGCGACGATCATCAGCAGGTACAGGGCGAGCAGCACCGCCCCGGCGACCCGGCGCCCGGCGGCGAGGTGGGCGACGCCCCACACGAGGGCGGAGGCGAGCGTGAGCGCGAGCGCGCGGGCGAGCCCCCCGTTGCCGGAGGGGCCGTCGACGTCTCTGGCCCGGGCATGCCGGCTCGCGCGACCCATGTAAGCTCCGATTCCCACCCACGGTGAATTAAGCCCCGGCTCACAATATGGACGCGCGGAACCGGGCAAAGGTTGCGTAGGTGTCGGCCACCTGTGAGTCGTGGTGCCTCAGGTGCAGGCGTTGCTCAGGATATGCATTCTGGGCGTGTCGCGGGAGCCCGGGGCGGGCATCCGGAGGGTCTCCGCCGCGATCCGCCTGATCTCCGGATAGTCCGGCCGCCGGGGCGAGACGAGCGGCGCGGCGAGCCGCAACCCGCTGATCTGCGCGTCCTTGATCTTGGCGGCGAGGGCGAGGAGCGGGGGCAGCGGCCGGCGCGGAAGATCGGTGCTGACGGAGTCCCTGAGAATTCGGGCGAGCCGCTCGAAGGCGCCGAGCACGGCGCGCGGCCCCGCCTGCCGGGCGAGCGCCCGGAGGAGGCACGTCTGCCGGGCCATCCGCGCGGGCGCGCCGCCCGCCGCGCGGGCGGGCCCGATGCCGCCGACCGCGTCCACGATCTGCCGGAAGCCGGTCATGTCGAACATGGCGTAATAGGGCACTGGACGGCCGAGGATGTGGCCGACCGTCCGTTTCAGCAGCTCGGCGCCCGGGTCGCGGACGCGTCCGCCGCCCGCGAGGACCCCCGGATGCCCGGCACCGTAGCGGTAGACGGCGTCGAGCGGCCCCTCCGGCGGGAACGGGACGCGTCCCGCGCCCGACCACACCGGCACGCGCCGCAGGTCGCGGGGGAGGCCCAGCAGGACCGTGCCGCCCGTCCTCGTGTCGATGCTGGCGACGGTCATGTCCCCGGTGCGGACGCCGTGCCGGTCGGCGTCGGCGTCGGCGACCAGCAGGACGTCGAGGCGCGGCGCGCCCGCCCACGGCGCGTCCCGGCCCTCGGCGAACAGGCTCGTGACCAGGTCGCGCTGCAGGTAGCCGTCCTGGGCGAGCGTCACCGGCGGGACGATCACGAGCAGGCACAGCACCGAGACCGTCGTCCCGCCCGCGAGACGCCACAGCGGCGAGAGCCCCGCCGGGGCGAGCACCGCGTAGGAGTGGACGATCAGCGCCGCCCACAGCCCCGCGACGGCGACCGACCCGGCCGCCAGCCCGAGCAGCCAGCCCGGCCGCGCGGACAGCTCGGCGACCAGCGGGCGGCCCCGGCCGGCCGCGAGCGCGGCGCAGGTGAGCAGCAGCGCCTGCCCGCCGACCAGCGCCGAGCCGAGCCGGATGCGCCCCGCCCGCAGCTGCGCGAGACCCGGCAGCGCGGGCGCCACGGCGGCGATCAGCAGCGCCTCCGCCAGGCCGCGCGGCGTCGCGTCCGCTCCGGCGCCGCCGCGCGCCGGTCGCGGCGGCGTCCGCGCCCGGCCGCCGCCCGGCCCGCCCTCGCCCATGCCCCGCCCCTCCCCGCGCGTCCTGACCCCAGAGAGTGCAGGTCAGGGCGCTGGAAGGGGGGCGACCTGGAGCGGCGTGTCGGGTAAAGCCCGGCGCGTACGGCGCCGGTTTACCAACTGCTGGACAGCGGCATGCCCTCGGCGAACCCGGATGAGCCCTGGATCCCGACCGTGGCCCGCTCGTGGAACTCCTCCAGCGTCCGCGCGCCCGCGTAGGTGCACGAGCTGCGCAGCCCCGCGACGATCGAGTCGATCAGGTCCTCCACGCCGGGGCGGCGCGGGTCGAGGTACATCCGGGACGTGGAGATCCCCTCCTCGAACAGCGCCTTGCGGGCCCGGTCGAAGGGGGAGTCGTCGGCGGTGCGCAGCCGCACCGCCCGCGCCGACGCCATCCCGAAGCTCTCCTTGTACAGCCGCCCGTCGGCGGCGCGCTGCAGGTCGCCGGGCGACTCGTAGGTGCCCGCGAACCAGGACCCGACCATCACGTTGGCGGCCCCGGCGGCGAGCGCCAGCGCCACGTCGCGCGGGTGCCGGACGCCGCCGTCCGCCCACACGTGCCGGCCGAGCCGGCGCGCCTCGGCGGCGCACTCCAGCACGGCGGAGAACTGCGGGCGTCCGACCCCGGTCATCATCCGGGTCGTGCACATCGCGCCGGGGCCGACGCCGACCTTGACGATGTCCGCGCCCGCCGCGACCAGGTCGCGGACGCCCTCGGCGGTCACCACGTTGCCCGCCACCACCGGGACGGCCGGGTCGAGCCCGCGCACCGCCTCCAGCGCGCTGATCATCTTGTCCTGGTGGCCGTGCGCGGTGTCGACCACGATCAGGTCGGCGCCCGCCTCCAGCAGCGCCTTGGCCTTGCCCGCGACGTCGCCGTTCACCCCGACGGCCGCGGCGATGCGCAGCCGCCCGGCGCCGTCGACGGCGGGCTTGTACAGCGTGGCGCGCAGCGCGCCGGTGCGGGTCAGGATGCCCGCGAGCCGCCCGGAGGCGTCCACGACCGGGGCGAGCCGGTGGCCGCGCTCGTGCAGCCGGTCGAACGCCTCGCGCGGGTCGACGCCCGCCGGCACCGTGACGAGGTCGCGGGACATGATGTCGCGGAGCTGGGCGAACCGGTCGACGCCCTGGCAGTCGGCCTCGGTCACGACCCCGACGGGACGGTCGTCCTCGACGACGATCACGGCGTTGTGGGCGCGCTTCGGCAGCAGCGCGAGCGCGTCCCCGGCGGTGCTGGAGGGCCCCAGCCGGATCGGGGTGTCGACGACCAGGTCGCGTCCCTTGACCCAGCCGATCACCTCGGCGACGACGTCGGCCGGGATGTCCTGCGGCAGGACCGCGATCCCGCCCCGGCGGGCGACGGTCTCGGCCATCCGGCGGCCGGACACGGCCGTCATGTTCGCGACCACGAGCGGGATCGTCGTCCCGCTGCCGTCGGCGGTGGCGAGGTCGACCTCCAGGCGCGACCCGACCGACGAGCGGCGCGGGACCATGAAGACGTCGTTGTAGGTGAGGTCGTGAGCGGAACGCTCACCGTTCAGCAGGCGCACGTCTGTACTACACCAATCGCGGTCGGAGTGGCTGGGCCACCGTCCATTCTCGGCCATGCCCGGCGGTGCCGCCGCCATGCCGCCGCTATCGTTCGCCGGGGCCTACCCGCGAGGCGCCATTGTGCTTCCGTTCCTGGCCGGGGCCCCGGCGGGCGTCGTGCGCGGAAATCCTCATGGCGTGGTCGAAAACGGTGCAACGTGAGGCTTGGCTCTCTGTAAAGTTACCTCTTGACGTAACTGCGCCCTCGATGCACTTTTCTTACATGTGCCTCATGCGGACGGCGGAACCGCCGTAGGGGCGTGACAGCAGAACACCGGGAGAAGCGCATGCAGGTCACGCACTTGGGCCCGGTCAGCCGCGCTCGTCCGCGCCGCGGGCCGTCCCGGGCATGTGCCGACCGGTGGAGCCGCCGGGCACGTCCCCCGCCCGCGTCCCCCCGCGCTCCGGCGCGCGCCGTGTCCGGCAGCGTTGCGCTTCCACGCGGGTTCACGAGGCGTCCGAAACGTCGCCCCGCCGAACCCGCCGCCGACGCATCGACGGCCGCCGGGTACGGCGAACACGAGCAAGATCAATATTTGACGTCATACCGTCCTGAAATGGAATGATCTTGCAGTCGCAGGCAAACCGATTCTTTTCACGTCGAGGAGGACAGCCGTGCTGGATGCGGTCGACGCCGTGCTCGTCCGCGAGCTCCAGCGGGATGGCAGGGCGACGTTCCAGGCGCTCGCCGACCGCGTCGGGCTCTCCCGCACGGCCGTGCGGGCCCGGGTGCAGCACCTTCTCGAAACGCGGGTCGTCCGCGTCGTCGGCATCGTGCACGCCGCCGTCGTCGGCGCGGAGGCGATCGGGCACGTCTCGGTCACCGTCGAGGGCTCGGCCCGGGACGTGGCGGCGGCCGTCGCCGGCCGTCCCGCGGTCAGCTTCGCGGCGCTGACCGCCGGCCCGTACGACCTGGTCGCGCAGGTCCGCACCCGCGACGACGCCGCGCTCGCCGCGGAGGTGGACCACATCAGGTCCGTCTCCGGCGTGCGCTCGGCGGAGGTGTTCCGGTCGGTGTCCACCGTGCGCGACACGCACGCGGTGGTGCGCGAGCTCGGCGAGGTCTCCCTCGACGACATCGACTGGCGGCTCCTGCAGGAGCTGCAGCGCGACGGGCGCGCCCCCTACACCCGGCTCGCGCACATCATCGGGCTGTCGCAGGCCGCGACCCGGGCGCGGGTCGTGCGGCTGATGCGCTCGGGCGTCATCCAGGTCACCGGCCTCGCCGACCCGCTCGCCCTCGGCGCGGCCGAGCTCGGCGGGTTCGGCCTCGTGGTGACCGGCGGGCTGCGGAAGGTCGCCGAGGCGGTCGCCGCCCAGGACGGCGTCCGCTACCTGGCGACCGGCTTCGGCCGCTACGACATCGTCGGGCAGGCCGAGGCGGCGTCGCGGACCGGGCTGGTCGCGGTGCTGGACGCCATCCGCGGCGTGCCCGGCGTGACCGTCCGGGAGTCCTGGCACCACCTCGACGTGGTCAAGGAGTCCTACGCGGTCGAGCTGCCCGACCAGCCCCTCAACGGGTCGGCCTGAGCGCGCCCGCCACGGCGGCTCCCCTCCGCCCTCCGCCCCGGCCGCGGTCGACGCCGCGGCCGGGGCGCCGCGCGGCTAGTCGCGGTTGAGGGCGGCCTCCTCCAGGTCCAGCTCGTGCAGGACGCGGGTCAGCACCTCGTCGTCGATGCGGCGCTCGTCCCGCGCCCGCAGGAACACCCGCCGCTCGGCGGCCAGCATCTCGCGCCGCAGCCGCCGGTACGTCGCGGTCGGCACCTCCGCGCCCTCCGGGCCCGTCCCGCCGCCGAGCCGCTCCCACGCCTTCAGCCGGCGGTGCTCGGCGAGCCAGCGGAGCCGCTCCACGACCTCGGGGTCCAGGTCGTCCTGGTCCTCGGTGAGCTCGTCGAGGCGGTCCAGCGCGGCCCGCGCCGCCGCGTGCTGCGCGCCCGCCTCCGCGACCGAGTCGGTGTAGCGCTCGCGCTCCCCGCCGACGCCGAGCCTGCGGATCAGCGCGGGGAACGTCATGCCCTGGATCAGCAGCGTCCCGAGGACGGTCGTCAGCGTGAAGAACAGGATCAGGTCGCGGCCCGGGAACGGGAGGCCGTCCGAGGTCGTGAACGGCACGGCGAAGGCCGCCGCCAGCGACACCACGCCGCGCATCCCCGCCCACGACAGGACGGTCCGGCTCCGCCACCCGACGTGCTCCCCGCGCGGCGGCAGCCGGGGGAGCTGCGCGGCGGGGAACACCCACACGAACCGCGCCGCGACCGTCACCGCGAAGATCGCGGCGGCCCAGCCGGTCAGCTCCAGGGCGCCGTGCCCGGACACCCCGTCCAGGACGGGCCGGAGCTGCAGCCCGATCAGCAGGAAGACCACCGACTCCAGGACGAAGACCGTCACCTTCCAGAACGACTGCCCGACCAGCCGCGTCACCGCGCCCGACTCGCCCGCCCGGTGCCCGAGGTACAGGCCGCTGACGACCACCGCCATCACCCCGGACGCGTGCACGCTCTCGGCGACCAGGTAGCCCGCGAACGGCGCCGCGAGCGCGACGCCGTTCTCCATCAGCGGGTCGTCCAGCCGGGTGCGCAGCCAGTGCAGCGGCGGGCCGAGCAGCAGCCCGACGAAGACGCCGCCGGCGGCCGCGAACAGGAACTCCCCGACGCCGTCGAGGAGGGTGAAGCCCGCGCCGGTCGCCGCCGTCAGCGCGACCCGGAACGCCGTGAGCGCCGTCGCGTCGTTGAACAGGCTCTCGCCGACCAGGACGGTCGTCACCCGGCGGGGGAGCCCGAGCCGCTGCGCGACGCTCACCGCGGCGACCGCGTCCGGCGGCGCCACCACCGCGCCGAGCACGAACGCCGCCGCGAGCGGCAGCCCGGGGACGAGCCAGTGCGCCGCGAACCCCACCGCGAACGTCGTGAACAGGACGAGCCCGATCGACATCATCCCGATCGTCCAGCCGTTCTGCCGCAGGTTCGGCAGGGAGCTCTGCCAGGCCGCGAAGAACAGCAGCGGCGGCAGGAAGACGTACAGCACGAACTCGGGGTGCAGTTCGAACGCCGGGACGCCCGGCACGTACGAGACGGCCAGTCCCGCGACCACGAGGACGAGCGGCGCGGACAGGCCGGTCCGCCGCGCGCCGCCGGCCACCGCCAGCGCGAAGATCGGAACGGCCAGCAGCCAGAGCGCGTTAGTGGTCCCCACCGCCAGATGATCGCACGGCGCCGCGCCGCTCAGTGCGCGTCGCGGGCGGTCTCCTTGGCGAACGCGAGGAAGTCCCGGGCGGCGGGCGGCAGCCTGCGGTGCGGGTGCACGATCCCGATCATCCGGGTGATCGGCGGCATGAACGACCGGACGGTCACGCCCTCGGTGTCCTCGATCTGGTTGCGGTACCAGAGCAGCGAGCCCATCCCGGCGCGGACCCAGCCGAGCCACGCGCCGCGCTCGTCGGACTCCACCGCCGCGACCGGGGTCGCGCCGATCCGCCGCAGCATCGCGTCGACCTCGGCGCGGCGGGGGCTGCCGCGCGCGGGCAGGACGAGGCGCATGCCGTCCAGCGCGGCGGGCGGCACCGGCTCGCGGACCTTCAGCGCGGGCGGCGAGATCAGCACGACCTCCCGCTGCTCGAACGGGTGCGCCGTCATGTCGCCCGGCACCGGCAGGTCGGCGAGCGCCAGGTCGGCGCGGCCCGCGCGCAGCGCCGCCGCGACCCGGTCGCGGTCGGCGCAGCGGACCACCCGGACCCGGACGGCGGGCTGGTCGCGCGCGAACCGGGGGATGAGCCGCCCGGTCAGCTCCGGCTCCAGCGACGCGGTGACGGCGACGCGCAGCTCGGCGCCCCGCCCGTTGGAGCGGCCGACCGACAGGCCCTCGATCGCGTCGACGGCGTCCAGCGCGACCCGCGCCTGCCGGACCACCTGCTCGCCGACGTCGGTGAGCGCCACCCCCCGCCCCGACCGTTGGAACAGCTCGACGCCGAGTTCGCGCTCCAGCTCGCGGACGGCCCGCGAGAGCGCGGGCTGGGCCACGTAGAGAGCCTGGGCCGCCGACGTCATCGTGCCGTGGTCGGCGGTCGCCACGACGTAACGCAGCTGCCGCAGATTCATGCATCGACCGTATGACAACGAACCGATCCGGTCCTGGACATAGCCGGAAACGGACCGGGTCCGGCCGCCGTTCGCGCTGGTGATCAAGCCAGCGGGCGCGCGGCCGGGCCGTCCGGCGCCCCGTCGGCCGCTCCGCTCGCGGGGGCGGTCCGGGGCTCCGGCTGGAGCGGCGGGGCGCCGACGGCGCAGTGGCTCCGGCCCTCCGGCTCGACGGCCGCGCCGGACGGGGCGCGCAGCGCGTCGTCCCCCACCGTGAGGAAGCTGAGCACCGCCCCGGCGGCGAGCATCGCCGCGCACACCGACATCGCGATCGTGAACCCGTGCGAGAACTTCCCGGGGTCGGCGTAGGCGTCGCCGGTCAGCCCGGCGAGCGGCGGGACCGCCGCCACCGTCAGCAGCCCGGCGGCCCGCGCGACCGCGTTGTTGACGCCGCTCGCGACGCCCGCGTGCCGGACGTCGGCGGTGGCGAGCACGGTCGCGGTGAGCGGCGCGACCGTCGCGGACAGGCCGAGGCCGAACACGACGACGGCGGGCACCACGTCCCGGACGTAGGACGCGCCCTCCCCGATCCGCGCGACCAGCAGCGTCCCGACCGCCGCGACGACGAGGCCGACCGTCATCGGCAGCCGCGGGCCGATCTTCTGCGCGAGCGCGCCCGCCCGCGCGGACAGCAGCAGCATCAGCACGGTGACCGGCAGCAGCGCCGTCCCGGCGGCGATCGGCGAGAAGCCGGCGACGACCTGGAGGTTCAGGACCAGCAGGAAGAACATCACGCCCATCCCGCCGTACATGACGAACGTGACGACGTTCACGGCGGAGAACTGGCGGGAGGCGAACACGTCCAGCGGCAGCATCGGCTGCGGCGCCGCCCGCCCGCCGCGCGCCCCCGGCAGCGGACGGCCCCGTCCCCGGAGCCGCTCGACCGCGACGAACGCGACGGCCGCCGCGATCCCCGCCGCCGCGGCGGCGGCGATCACCACGGTCGCCGTCCGGTCGCCCGGCGCCTCGGTGAGCGCGTACGTCGTCCCGGCGAGGGCCAGCGCGGCGAGCGCCGCGCCGAGCACGTCGAAGCGGCCGTGGGCGTCCGGGTCGACGCTCTCCGGGACGTGCCGCGCCGCGACCAGCACCACCACGGCGGCCAGCGGCACGTTCAGCAGGAACACCCACCGCCAGCCCGCCGCCTCGACGAGCCACCCGCCCGCGAACGGCCCGACCGCCCCGGCGACGCCGCCGAACCCCGACCAGGCCCCGACCGCGCGCGGCCGGTCCTGCGCCGCGAACGACGACTGGATGATCGCCAGCGAACCGGGGGTGAGCAGCGCGCCGCCCGCGCCCTGCAGCGCCCGCGCCGCGACGAGCATCTCGATGTTCTGCGCCATCCCGCACAGCACGGACGCGACCGCGAACCACACGACGCCGACGAGGAAGATCCGGCGGCGGCCGAACCGGTCGCCGAGGGACCCGCCGAGCAGGATGAAACCGGCGAGCGTCAGCGTGTAGGCGTTGACCGTCCACTGCAGGCCCGCCATGTCGGCGTCCAGGTCGCGCGCCAGCCTCGGCAGCGCCACGTTCACGACCGTCGCGTCGAGCATCGCCACGCTCGACCCGAGCACCGTCGCCAGCAGGACCCAGCGGCCCGGCCCGGTGCCCAGCCGGACGTCCGGCATCAGACGATCAGTTCATCGACGAAGCACCAGCGCCAGTCCTCGCCCGGCTCGAACGACCGGACGATCGGGTGCCCCTCCTTCGCGAAGTGCGCGGTCGCGTGCTTCATCGGGGAGGAGTCGCAGCAGCCCACGTGCCCGCAGCCGAGGCAGAGGCGCAGGTGGACCCACCGGGTGCCCTCCGCCAGGCACTCCTCGCAGCCCTGCGGGGTGTTCGGCGACGGATCGTCCGCCGGAAGGGTCAGCACGTGCTCGCAAGTGGCCATGCCTGCATCGTGCCACGCCGCCGGTCACCGGATCACCAATGATCGGGACTGAACGGCTCGTCCTCGGGCCGGGCCGACTCCGACAGGAGCCGCAGGTCCGACTCGACCATCATCGTGACCAGCTCCTCGAAGGTCACCGCGGGCTCCCACCCGAGCTGCTCGCGGGCCTTCTTCGGGTCGGCGCACAGCAGGTCGACCTCGGCGGGACGGGTGTACTTGGCGTCCAGGACGACGTGGTCCTCCCAGTCGAGCCCGGCGGTGCGGAACGCGAACTCGACCAGCTCGCGCACGGACTGGGTCTGGCCCGTCCCGATGACGAAGTCCTCGGGGGAGTCCTGCGCGAGCATCAGCCGCATCGCGCGGGCGTAGTCGCCCGCGTAGCCCCAGTCGCGGCGGGCGTCGAGGTTGCCGAGCCGCAGCTCGGTCGCGAGGCCCAGCTTGATGCGGGCCGCGCCGAGCGACACCTTGCGGGTCACGAACTCCGCGCCCCGGCGCGGCGACTCGTGGTTGAACAGGATCCCGCTGACCGCGAACATCCCGTACGACTCGCGGTAGTTCTGCGTGATGTAGTGCCCGTAGCTCTTCGCCACCCCGTACGGGCTGCGCGGATGGAACGGCGTCTTCTCGTTCTGCGGCGTCTCCCGGACCATCCCGAACATCTCCGAGGACGACGCCTGGTAGAAGCGGATCTGCCCGCCGCCCGGCGTCCGGGACGGGCTGATGCCCGACACGACCCGGATGGCCTCCAGCGTCCGCAGCACGCCCATGCCGGTGACCTCGGCGGTCAGCTCGGCCTGCTGCCACGACATCGGCACGTAGGAGATGGCGCCGAGGTTGTAGACCTCGTCGGGCTGGACCCGCTCCACCGCCGAGATCAGGCTGCCCTGGTCGAGGAGGTCACCGGTGGTGATGTGGACGTCGCCGATGTGCTTGCGCAACCGCGACACGTGGGGGTTCGCCTGCCCCCGCACCAGGCCCCAGACCTCGTACCCAAGCGCAAGCAGATGCTCGGCCAGATACGAGCCGTCCTGTCCGGTGATGCCGGTGATGAGTGCTCGCCTGGACAGCGGATCCTCCATGGCTGACTTGGGCTGACTTGGGCCGACCGGGTCCGGCGCGGGGAGGGGCCCGCGCCGAGCGTGACATATGAGGTTAGCGACCGCGGCGGGAGGCTGACGAGGGAGGGCCGGGTTTGAACCGAATGCGTTTCTGTTCGCTCGGAGGCTCCGCGATGTGCCACGGTGAGGGCATCATGAGCTCTCCGGGGACGCCGCCGCTGCGGCTGAACGGCCGCGCCGTCGGCCCGCACGCGATCATGGCCGTGGTGAACCGCACGCCCGACTCGTTCTTCGACAAGGGCGCCACCTACGCCTTCGGCGCCGCGCTCGACGCCGTCGACCGCGCGGTGGCGGACGGCGCCGACATCGTCGACATCGGCGGCGTCAAGGCCGGGCCCGGCGAGGACGTCGGCGTCGCCGAGGAGCTGCGCCGCGTCGTCGGGCTCGTCGCCGCCGTCCGTGACCGGCACCCCGGCCTCGTCATCAGCGTCGACACCTGGCGCGCCGAGGTCGGCGAGGCCGTCGCGGACGCGGGCGCCGACCTGCTGAACGACACCTGGGGCGGCCCCGACCCGCGGCTCGCCGAGGTCGCCGCGGCGCGCGGCGTCGGCCTCGTCTGCGCGCACGCGGGCGCGCTCGCGCCCCGGACCCGCCCGCACCGGATCGGCTACGACGACGTCGTCGCGGACGTCCTCGCCCACGTGACGGCGGAGGCGGAGCGCGCCGTGGCGCTCGGCGTGCGGCGCGACGCGATCCTCATCGACCCCGCGCACGACTTCGGCAAGAACACCCGCCAGTCCCTGGAGATCTGCCGCCGGCTCGGCGAGCTGACCGCCACCGGGTGGCCGGTACTGGTCGCGGTGTCCAACAAGGACTTCATCGGGGAGACGCTCGGCCGCCCGGTCGACAAGCGCGGCGTCGGGACGATGGCCGTCCTCGGCGTCTCGGCGCTGCTCGGGGCGCGGGTGTTCCGCGTCCACGACGTCGCCGCCGCGCGCCGCGCCCTGGACGCCGTGGCCGAGCTCACCGGGCGGGGCTAGGACGGGCTCAGAGCGCACGCTGGCGGGCGCGGTACGCGGCGACGTGCATGCGGTTGCCGCAGGTGCGGCTGTCGCAGTAGCGGCGGCAGCGGTTGCGCGACAGGTCGACGAGGACCCGCGCGCAGTCGGGCGCCTCGCAGGTGCGCAGCCGGTCGAGTTCGCCCGCCGCGACGACGTAGGCGAGCGCCATCCCGCAGTCGGCGGCGAGGTGCTCGCCGACCGGCGCGCCCGGCGCGAAGAAGTGGACGTGCCAGTCGTAGTCGTCGTGGTCGGTCAGGTGCGGGGTGGCGCGGACCTCGCCGACGATCTCGTTGATCCGCGCGACGGCGGCCGGGACGTCGCCCGCGCGGAACACCGCGTGGAACCGCTCGCGCAGCTGCAGCACCCGCGCGAGGTCGGCCTCGGTCAGCTCGCCGACGTCGCTGAAGTCGTGGCGCTCGACGAACGCGCGCAGCCCGGGCAGCCCGCCGAGCTCCTCGGCGCCGGACGCCGCCGCGCCGGTGTTGATCAGATCGACGACGACGGCGAGCGCGTGCTCGGTGTCATGAGTGAAGATCATGACGCCCTACCTTTCTGGGGGGCGGCCCCCCGTCCCCCGGACGGTCGGCGCCATGATCCTCGCTCCGGTGCGGTCATGAGGACTCCCAGTCTCGGGGCCGGCGCGGTTCCGGCGCGCGGGGTCGCTTCCCGCGCGGGAACCCGGGCGGTTCCGGGACGCGGGCTGCCCCGCGGGGGACCCGGGGCGGTCGTGTGCCCGGCGCCGTCGCCGGGGCCGGAACGCGGCCCGTGGCCCCGAGCATATGACGAGAAGGGGGCGCGGCCACGTCCACCCGCCGGAAACGCGGGCCCGGCGCAGCGCCGCGTACCTGCGGGAACGTTCCACGCCGGGTGCGGCCGCGGGAACGCCGCGCGTACCGCGCCCCTTTCCGGACAGGTAGACCTCCGTGGCGCACGACCGGCTCTTCACCGTCTTCCTGGCCGTCGCGGTCGTGGTGCTGCTCGCCCGCGCGCTGGCGGGGCGGCTGCGGACGCCCGACGCGATCCTGCTCGTCGTGCTCGGCGTCGCCGCCGGGTTCGTGCCCGCGCTGCCCGCGGTCGTCGTCCCGCCCGACGTGGTGCTGCTCGGGTTCCTGCCGCCGCTGCTCTACCACGCCGCGTTCTTCAGCGCCCCGCGCGAGACCCGCGCCGACGCGGCGCCCATCGTCGCGCTGGCGTTCGGGCTCACCACCGTCACGACCGTCGCGGTGGCCGCGACCGCGCACGCCCTGCTCCCGGACGTCTCCTGGCCCGTCGCGCTGGCGTTCGGCGCGGCCGTGTCGCCGACCGACCCGGTCGCCGCGACCGCCGTGCTGCAGCGGCTCGGCGCCCCGCCCCGGATGGTCACGATCCTGGAGGGGGAGAGCCTGATCAACGACGGCGCGGCGCTGACGATCTTCGGGCTGGCGGTGGAGGCGATCGGCACCGACTTCACCGTCGCGCACGGGGCGGGGCGGGTCGCGCAGATCGTCCTCGGCGGGGTGGCGTACGGGCTCGTCCTCGGGATCGTCGTCCGCCGGGTGCGGCGCTGGATCACCGACCCGGTCAGCCAGATCATCGTGTCGCTCGTGACGCCGTACCTCGCGTTCGTCCCGGCGGACCGGTTCGGCGCGTCCGGGGTGCTCGCCACCGTCGTCGCCGGGTTCTCGATCGGGACGCACGGCGAGGGGTTCCTGCAGCCCGCGTCCCGGCTGGTGGGCGCGACGTTCTGGCGGATCCTGACGTTCCTGCTGGAGTCGGCGCTGTTCGTGCTGCTCGGGCTGGAGATCCGGCAGATCGTCCGCGAGCCGGGCGGGGAGACGTGGGGGAAGGTCGCGGTCGTCGCGGTCGCGGTGTCGGCCGTCGTGATCGGCGTCCGGCTGCTGTGGGAGCTCGGCAACGGCCCGCTCGCCCGCGCGGTCCCCGGCGGGCGCCGCAGCCAGTCCGGGCTCGGCTGGCGGCAGCGGCTCGTGATCGGGCTCGGCGGCATGCGCGGCGCTATCACCCTCGCCATCGCCCTGTCGCTGCCCGACACGGTCGGGGACGAGCGCGGCACGCTGGTCGTCCTCGCCGCGCTCGTCGTCCTCGTGACGCTGCTCGGCCAGGCGCCGGTGCTGCCCGTCCTGCTGCGCCGCCTCGGCCTCGCCGAGCCGGCCCGCCGCCGCGCCGAGGCGATGCTCGCCCGCAAGGCCGGGCTGCAGGCCGCGCTCGCCCGGCTGGACGAGCTGGCCGAGGACGAGGACGTCGACGAGCAGACCGCCGAGGCGTTCCGGCAGATGCTCGAACTGCGGCTGGAACGCGTCCGGTACCTCCTCGACCGCAAGGAGGCCGACCGCGACCGGCCCGCGCCGAACAGCCGCCGCGTCCGCACCGAGCTGGTCAGGGCGCAGCGCGCGAAGCTGCGGACGCTCTACCGCAAGGGCAGGATCGGCGCCGAGACGTACCGGGAGATCGTCCGCGAGCTCGACTTCGAGGACCCGGTGGCGATCAAGGGGCAGCGCTGACGCCCGGCCGGGTCAGCGCTCGTAGTGGGGGTCGGCGACCACGGGGTAGTAGGCGTCGGTGTGCTGGACGCGCATCGTGACGGCCGCCCCTTCGAGGGTGTAGTCGGCCTTCACCTGGCGGAACATCGAGTCGCTGGCCCACGGGTTGTAGAGCCGCCCGACCGTCGCCCCGTACCGCAGGTGGACGACGTCGTACCCGCCGGACGGCATCGACTCCAGCGCCAGGCCGTCGGCGAGCGACACGCCGAACCGGAACTCGGTCGGGGCGTCGGGCCCGTGGATCACGGTCAGCAGCCGCACACCGCCCGCCGTCGTCTGCGCGACGATGTCGGTGTCGACGTCCACGCCCACGAACACCCGCAGGCTCGGGCGCAGCACCTGCGCGACGGTGTCGGCGGCGGCCACGTCGATGCCGACGTGGATGCGCTGCCCGTCCCTGGTCGGCACCCACACCCCGTCACGGGCGCGCTGGCCCCAGGCCACGTCCGGGTTCTCCATCTCCTGGGGCTCGTTCTTGCCCCGCGCGACGAGGATCCTGGAGGCGGCGCTCATCGCGGCGGCAGCCCCGTCCCGTGCGTGCCTCATGGCGGGCCCCCTCGCCTTCTTCCATCACTCGCGTGACTTCGTGCCTGTGTCGGGTTTACCACGGGCAGCGCGGACAGGACGTCCGTTGGCCTGCCGTTGGTCGATTCGTGACGTTCGCCCCGTGCGTCGTTGGACCTTACACCACGTTTATGTGCGCTGGAGGGGCCGGGCCTGCGCTTCCGCCCCGCCGATCACGGGACCCATCACGGGACCGATCACGGCCCGATGACGGTGCGCGTCCGAGCCCTCACCGAGAAAAACGATTTGTGTCCGAACGAAACCGCCCCGCATCATTGGACGCGTCGAACGGACGCGAAACAGCGAAGGGGCGAGCCACCGGTTAGGCGGCCGGTCTCCAAAACCGGCGGAAAGTGGGTTCGACTCCTACCGCCCCTGCTGAGCGCCGTGGGCGGGCTTGTGGTGCAACGGAAGCACACCTCCCTTGCAAGGAGGCGATCAGGGTTCGACTCCCTGCTGGTCCACCGGGCGGTTCGCGGGACGCGGGCCGTCCGCGAACGGACGGCCCGCGCATCCCCCGGAGGGTTGGCCGAACGGTAAGGCAGCGGTTTCGAAAACCGGCGTCGAGGTGACACTCGAAGGGGTTCGACTCCCTTACCCTCCGCAATTCGATTGCCTTCCCGCCGCCCTTTCGGACCGGCCCCGCGTCACGCCGGGACGGGCTGTCCGGCGGTGGCGGTCTCGGCGAGGTCGGCGAGCACCTCGCTCAGCCGGTCCAGGGCGTCCGCGATCCACGGCAGCGCCGCCGGGGCCGGGGACGCGAGGGCCGCGAGGCGCTGCTCGTCGTCCTCGCCGTAGAGCAGGCTCGGCGCCACCCGCATCCGCAGCGCGGACGGGGCGTCCCCGAACGAGCTGCCGGGCAGGACGCCCACTCCGTAACGTTCCAACAACAGGCCCGTGAGATCGTCCGCCGTCCGGACGCCGTGGTTCTCCGCCAGCGCGTCCCGCAGCGGCCCGAAGTCGGGGTAGACGTAGAAGGCCCCCTGCGGCCGCGGCACCCGCGCGCCCGCGGCCGTGAACCGGTCCGCGACCGCCGCCGCCACCGCCGCGTGCAGCCGCCTGCTGCGGTCCACGCGCTCGACCAGCTCGGGCGGCTCGGCGAACGCGTAGGCGGCGGCGTGCTGCATCGGCGCGGGGGCGCTGGACCAGATCTCGCTCGCCACCCCGAGCACGCTGTCGCGCAGCGCCCGGCCGAACGGGCCGTCCGGCAGCCGCGCGACGCCGAGCCGCCAGCCGCCCGCCGCGAGGCTCTTGCTCAGCGCGGTCGTCACGACGGTGCGCTCCGGCGCGTGCCGGGCGGGGCTCGGCGCGGTCCGCTCCGGGTCGTGGACGAGGTCGCGGTAGATCTCGTCCGAGACGATCACGAGGTCCTGCTCGCGGGCCACCGCGCAGAGCCGCCGGACGGCGTCCTCGGACGCGATCGTCCCGGTCGGGTTGTCGGGCAGCGTCACCACCACGGCCCGCACGTCCCGGCCCCGCGCGCGGGCCCGCACCACGGCGTCGGCGAGCAGCGCCGGGCTCGGCACGCCGCCCTCGCCCGGCGGCGTGGCGACCCGGATCGGCTCGGCCCCCGCGAGCGACGCCTGCGCCGCGTAGGACACCCAGCTCGGCGACGGGACGACGACGTCCCCGCCGAGCGCGGCCAGCAGCGCGTACAGCAGCGGCTTGCTGCCCGGCCCCGCGACGACGGCGGACGGGTCGGTCGGCAGCCCGCGCCTGGACCAGTACCCGGCGGCGGCGGCGCGCAGCGCGGCCGATCCCGCGACCGGCCCGTACCCGCCCCGGCCCGCGGCCGCGCCGAGCTCGCGGGCCAGGGCGGGATGTATCGGTATGCCGGCCTCTCCGAAGCCGAGCGGGAGGACGCGCACCCCCTCCCGGCGCTTGCGCGCGATCGCCTCGTTCACGGCGAGCGTGGCCGACAGCGGCACGCGCCGCGGCTCGAAGGGCAGGGGCCGGGCGGACGCGGAGTTCATCTGGGCTGGCTGTGTCTGGGCAGACATCGACAACAACTCCAAAAGGGCATGCGAGGACAGCGGAGGGTGACCGCGGATTCCCCCTGTGTGACCCGGCCGGGCTCGTCCTCATGCTTGCCCGCTTTTAGCATCATCACAAGCGAGTCTCATCGATGGTGACCGTAAGGTGGAGTGATGCTGGAACTGCGCCGCCTGCGCCTGCTGGCCGAGTTCGCCCGCCGCGGGAGCATCGCCGCGACCGCCGCCGCCCTCGGCTACACGCCGTCGGCCGTCTCGCAGCAGCTCGCCACCCTGGAGCGGGAGGCCCGCGTCCCGCTCCTCGACCGGACGGCCCGCAGCGCGGAGCTGACCGACGCCGGGCGCCGCCTCGCCGAGCGCGCCGAGGAGATCCTCGGCCTGGTGGAGACGGCGGAGGCGGAGCTGTCCGCGCACTCCGACACGCCGATGGGACGGGTCGTCGTCACCGCGTTCCCCACCGCCGCCGTCGCGTTCGCGCCCGCGCTGGCGCGCAGCCTCGGCGAGCACCCCGAGCTGACGTTCGTGCTGCGGCAGACGCGCCCCGGCGACGGCATCCGGCAGGTGCAGAACGGCGAGGTCGACATCGCGCTCATCGACGACTGGACGGGCAAGGTCCCCGAGCAGTCGCCCGCCGCGCTGGAGTTCTTCCACCTGCGCCGCGACCCGCTGGTGCTGGTCGTCCCGGCCGCGCACCCCATGTCCGAGCCGGGCCGGCCGGTCGACCTGCAGCGGCTGCGCGAGGAGCCGTGGATGGCGGCGCCGCCCGGCGAGCCGTCCCGGCAGGCCGTCGAACGCCTGCTCGATACCGTGGGCGGGGCGCGTCCCGTCCCGTGGGAGTTCGAGGGGCTGCACACGATCCTCAGCCTGGTCGCGCGGGGCATCGGGATCACCGCGGTGCCCGCGCTGGCGCTCGCCGCGGGCGACCGGGGGGTGGCCGTCCGGTCCATCCCCGACTGCGCGCTGGCCCGCGAGGTCTACGCCGTGACCAGGTCGGCGAGCGTGCGCAGGCCGTCGGTCGCGGTGACGCTGCGGGCGATCTACGCGGCGGCGCGGGACGTCCAGCCCGTCGCGCCGGAGAAGTGACCGGAGCGAAAACCGGCGGACGACCCGCCGAAAGAAAAATGAGTTCCGCGCCGCGGGGGTTCGATTCTGGCCGTTTCCGGTCGTCACCCGCACCGGACGGAGTGTGGAGCCGAACTAAGGGGGGAACAAGGGCGCGTGCCCGGATCGTCGAAAGCGGACGGACGCGTGCGGATCATCACGTACGGTGGGGCGAAATCGTGAGGCAATCCCAGTCCAAGCACACCGATCGGGGAGCGCAGCGCTCGATGGAGACACCGGCGACCACGCTCGAAGAGCCCTCCGGGGCGCAGACCGGCGACGCGCCGAAGGCGGCCCGGGACGGCGCCGCGGAAGGCGGCCCCCACGGCTTCGAACTGCCGCGGGTGACGGCGCTGCTGATGCACGCCCTCCCGCGCTTCGTGGAGGGCGTGATCGCGCCCGTCGCGGTGTTCTACGCGGCGCTCATGGTGCTCGGGCTGAACGGGGCGCTGATCGCCGCCGTCGCCTGGGTGTACGGCGGGATCTGCTACCGGTACCTGCGCGGCCACCCCGTGTCGGGGATGCTGCTGCTGGCCGCCGTCGGCGTGACCGTCCGGGCCGCCCTCGCGGCGGCGACGCACAGCGCCGTCGTCTACTTCCTGCAGCCGACGCTCGGCACGCTGATGGTCAGTCTGGCGTTCCTCGCGTCCGTCCCGCTCGGACGGCCGCTCGCCCTGAAGCTGGCGAGGGACATGGCGCCCATCCCCGAGGCGTTCCTGAAGCACGCCCGGGTGCACCAGTTCTTCCTGCGGATCTCCCTGCTCTGGTCAATGGTGCTCTTCACCAACGTGGCCGTGAGCCTCTGGATGCTCTTCAACGAGTCGATCGGCATGTACCTGTGGATCCGGACCGGCATCGTCGCCGGGCTGGGCGCGCTCGGCGTCGCCGTCTCCGTCTGGGGCTTCCGGCGGGTCGTGCGGCACGTCAACCGCGAGCCCTCGGCCGCGTCCTGAGCGTCTTCTTCCGAGCGGCGCTCCATGAGCGCCGCCTTCTGATCGTCGCGTGATTCCTGCCCGCCCCGACCCGGCCTTCGCCATGGCGCGGCGCCGCCCCCGGCGCTCGTCCCGGCCAGGCCGTCTGAGCAGTGATTTCCCGGTCTCCGGACCGAACCTCCGGCCCGTTCGCGGCGTCTCCACTCTCAGATAGATTCACCAGACGGGGTGAAAAAGTGGGATCTGGGGGAGTTTGTGGTGAATAAGGGGCGTTTGCGGCTGGCGCTGACCGGTGGTGTCGGCGCGATGGCGGTGCTCGCCGCGGGCTGCTCGATCGGCGGGAAGGGCGCGCTGGCCGCGGGCGACTCGCCCGCCGTCGTGACGATCACCCCCGCCAACGGGACCGCGCAGGTCAAGCCGGACGGGACGATCGAGGTCAAGACCTCCGGCGGCAAGCTGGAGAAGGTCACCGTCCAGGGGCAGGGCGCCGTCACGGTCAGCGGCCGGTTCGCGGACGGGCACAAGGTCTGGCGGTCCGACCGGACGATGACGCCCGGCGCGTCCTACACCGTCACGGCGCAGGCCAGGGACGACGGCAAGACCCGCACCGCGACCAGCACGTTCACCACGCTCAAGCCGTCCGCGACGCTGTCCATCGCCGACGTCACGCCGAACCTCAAGGGCGAGAAGGTCGGGATCGGTATGCCGATCTTCGTCCGGTTCGACCGCCCGGTGACCGACAAGGCCGCCGTCGAGCGGACGCTGCGCGTCACCCCCGACAAGCCCGTCGAGGGCGCCTGGCGCTGGATCGGCTCCGACCAGGTCGTCTACCGGACGAAGACCTTCTGGCAGCCGCACCAGAACGTCCGGTTCCACGCGAGCCTCGCCGGAGTGAACGCGGGCGGCGGCGTCTACGGCGCGGCCGACGCGGACGCGACCCTGTCCATCGGCGCCGCGCAGATCACGACCGGCGACATCGGCGGCCACCACATGACCGTGACCCGGGACGGCAAGAAGCTGCGCACCGTCCCCTTCAGCGCCGGGAACGGCGAGACGCGCGAGTTCACCACGACCAGCGGCGTCCACCTGCTGATGGAGAAGGGGAACCCCGTCACGATGACGTCCCCCGGCCGCCAGGAGGGCGACCCCGGCTACTACAAGACGGTCGTCAACTACGCGGTCCGGTTCTCCAACAGCGGCGAGTACGTGCACTCGGCGCCCTGGTCGGTCGGCTCGCAGGGCTCGGCCAACGTCAGCCACGGCTGCCTGAACGTCAGCCCGGAGAACGCCAAGTGGTTCTACGACATCGCGCAGCGCGGCGACGTCCTGAAGCTGACCGGCAGCACCCGCGAGGTCGAGTGGGACAACGGCTGGAGCGTGTTCCAGATGCCGTTCGACGAATGGCGGCAGGGCAGCGCGCTGAAGTGACCCGCCCCGCCCGGCAGGCGCCGGGCCCGCCCCGCCGGGCGCGGCCGCCGCCTCCCTCCCTGCCTGGGACGATCGCGGAGCGTGCGGCCAGGCAACGCTTTGATCTCGGACGACCGCCAAAACCGGGCTCATGGCGTGATCCACCGAATTAGTCGCTAATGTCTCCCTGATAGACGGCGGGGTTTCTGGAGGTCGTGGTGCAGCGGAGGGTTTCCGCAGGGGTTCTGGCGGGCGCGGGGATGGCGGGGGCCGTGCTGCTCCTCACGACGGCGTGCAGCGGCGGGGAGAAGGAGGGCGGCGTCACCGTCGGCGAGAAGGCCGACGCGAACGCCCCCCAGGTGACGATCGACCCGGGCAACGGGAACACCAAGGCGCGGCCGGAGGCGGGCGTCGTGGTGACGGCCGCGGGCGGCACGCTTGAGCAGGTCACGGTCACCCTCAAGGGCAGGCCCGTGGACGGCGCGATGGCCGCCGACAAGAAGAGCTGGCGGTCGCGGACGCTGCGTCCCGGCTCCAAGTACCAGGTGACGGCCGTGGCGAAGAGCCCGCAGGGCAAGTCCGCGACGGTCAACGCGCAGTTCGCCACGCTCAAGGCGGCGAAGACGCTCGGCATCGCCGACGTCACGCCGAACAAGAACGAGAAGGTCGGCGTCGGCATGCCGATCCAGGTGACGTTCACCCGGGCGGTGGCCGACAAGAAGGCCGTGGAGCGGGCCCTTGAGGTCAAGTCCACCAAGCCCGCGACCGGCGCGTGGTACTGGGTGAACGACACCACGGTGATCTTCCGGACGAAGAACGGCGAGTACTGGCAGCCCAACCAGCGGGTCGAGTTCCGGGCCAAGCTCGCGGGCGTGAAGGCGGGCGGCGGCACCTACGGCGTGTCGGACTTCGGCCGCGCGTTCCGCATCGGCGACTCCCACATCGTCGACATCAGCACCAAGACCAAGAAGGCCGTGGTCAGGAAGAACGGCAAGAAGGTCCGGAGCTGGCCGATCAGCGCGGGCCGCGGCGGCCGCGTCGTCAACGGCGTCGACACCTACCTCACCACCAGCGGCATCCACCTGACCATGGGCAAGGAGAATCCGGCGATCATGACGTCGGAGTGGATGGGCGTCGACCCGAAGGACAAGAAGAACGGCGGCTACCGCGAGGTCATCCCGTTCGCGGTGCGGATCTCCAACAGCGGCGAGTACATCCACTCGATGGCGTCCACCACGTGGGCGCAGGGGCGGCAGAACGTCAGCCACGGCTGCGTCAACTCCCCGCCCAAGGACGCCGAGTGGTTCTACAACTGGTCCTACCGCGGCGACGTCGTGAACATCACGGGGACCTCGCGCAAGCTTGAGCCGCTCAACGGGTGGGGCTACCGCCAGATGTCGTGGAGCCGCTGGGTCAAGGGAAGCGCTCTCGACCGGACCGTGACCACCGGCTGACGTTGACCGGCCCCCCGGCGGGAACGGGCCGGGGACGGACGCCGTCCGCCTTGGGGGGAGCCGGTGAACGAGCCGATGCCGCGCGCGCTGGGGCGCCGCGCCCGGCGCGGGGCGCATCGCGCGCTGCGCCGCGCGGCGCTCTGGTCCCTGCGCCCGCTCGCGTGGCGGGGCGTCCCGGCCGCGCCGCCCGGTGAGCGGCCGCGCGTCCGCGTCCTGCTGCAGAACGCGCACGGGACGGGCGGGACGATCCGCACCGTGCTGAACCTGTGCGGCCACCTGGCCCGCGACCACGACGTCGAGGTCGTCAGCGTGCTGCGGCGCAAGCGGGAGCCGTTCTTCCCCCTGCCGCTCGGGGTCGCGGTGACCTACGCCGACGACGCGCTCGCCCCGCGGGGGCGGGCCGCGCGGCTGCTGTCGCGGCTGCCGAGCCTGCTGGTCCCGGCCGGGGAGGCGTCGTTCCGGCAGATGAGCCTCTGGTCGGACGTGTGCCTGCTGCGGGCCGTGCGCCGTCCGCCCTGCGACGTGCTGATCGGGACGCGGCCGTCGCTGGTGCTGCTCGCCGCCGAGCTGGCCCCGCGCGGCGCCGCGACGGTCGGGCAGGACCACATGAGCCTGGACTCCTACACGCCCGCCCTGCGCCGGCAGATCGTCCGCGCCTACCGGCGGCTGGACGCGGTGGCCGTCCTCACCGAGGCGGCCCGCGCCGGGTACGCGGCGGCGCTCGCCGGGTCCGGGACGCGGGTCGTGCGGATCCCGAACGCCGCGCCGCCGCTGCCCGGCCGCCCGTCCCGCCGCGAGCACCACGTCGTGCTGGCGGCCGGGCGGCTCATCGCCACGAAGGGCTTCGACACGCTGATCCGCGCGTTCGCGCCGGTCGCCGCCGACCATCCCGGCTGGACGCTGCGCCTGTTCGGCAACGGCCCGCGCCGCGCCGCGCTCCGCGCGCTCGTCGCCGAGCTCGGGCTCGACGGCCGGGTCGAGCTGCGCCCGGCGACCCGCGACCTGCACGCCGAGATGGCGCGCGCCTCGGTCTACGCGCTGTCGTCGCGCCGCGAGGGCATGCCGATGGTGATCATCGAGGCGATGGGGATGGGGCTCGCGGTCGTGTCGTTCGACTGCCCGCACGGGCCCGCCGAGCTGATCGCGCACGGCCGGGACGGGCTGCTCGTCCCGCCCGGGGACGGGGCCGCGCTCTCGGCCGCGCTCCGCGCCCTGGTCGAGGACGCGGGCCTGCGCGACCGCCTCGGCGAGGCGGCCGCCCGGTCGGCGCGGGCCCACGACCTGGAGCGCATCGGGCCGCGCTGGTCGCGCCTCATCGCCGAACTGGCCAGACCGGAGGCCGCCTCCGGCCGCGCCGTCAGACGCGCAGGACGAGGCCGCGGACGAACGCCGCCTGGCCCGCGTGCTGCAGGTCGTCGGATATCACGCTGACCAGCCGCACGCCCAGCGTGACCGGCGGGTTCCACGCGCGGTCGACGACGCGGGGCAGGTCGTCGTCGGTCAGGGCGCCGACGTAGGCGACGGTCCGCGCGTGGACGGCGTCGTGGTAGCCGGTCAGCAGCTCCGCCGACTCGACCTGGACGGCCTCGACCTGGTCGGGGGAGTGCCCGTACCCGGTCTCGGACGGGTCGAGCGGCAGCCCGAACCGGTCGGCCCAGCCCTCGTCCGTCCACGCCTGGGAGGTCCCGGCCACGTCGGCGATGTGGTCGTCCTGGACGCGGGTGAGGTGCCAGACGAGCCAGGCGATCGAGTTGGCGGACGGGTCGGCGCGGTAGGCGAGCTGCGCCGGGGTGAGCCCCTCGACCGCCTCGTGGACGGCCTCGCGGATCCGGTCGAAGGCGTCGGTGAGCAGGTGCGCGCTGGTCATTGCCCCGACGCTACCCGCCCCCGGCGGGGATTTCAGGGGCCGTCCCCGGCGATTCCGCCCGCGCGTCCGCCGTCCGCACGGGCAGCCGGACGGTGACGTCGAGGCCGCCGCCGGGGCGCGGCACGGCGGTCACCGTCCCGCCGTGCGCGGTCGCCGTCGCCCGGACGATCGACAGCCCGAGCCCCGCGCCCCGGTCCGAGCGGACCCGGTCGTTGCCGAGCCGCCGGAACGGCTCGAAGATCGTCTCGACGTCGTAGCCGGGCACGACCGGGCCGGTGTTGGCGACCGCGACCTCGGCCCGCCCGTCCCGGACGCGGGTGGCGACCGACAGCTCGCCGCCGTCCCGGTTGTGCCGGATCGCGTTCTCCACGAGGTTCTGCACCAGCCGCTCGACGAGCACCGGATCGCCGGACGTCGGCGCCGCGCCGAGGTCGCGCCGCACGGTCAGCCCGCGCTCCCCCGCCTCCCGGGACGCCTGGTCGAGGACGTGCCCCGCGACGTCGGCGAGGTCGAGCGGACCGGCGTCCACGACCACGTTCTCGGTGCCCGCGAGGGTGAGCAGCCCGTCGATGAGCCGCTCGTGCCGCCCGTTGACGACCAGCAGCGACTCGCCGAGCCGCTTGACGTCCTCGGTGGCGTCCGGGCGGCGGACGGCGACGTCGACGAGCGTCCGGTTGATGGCGAGCGGGGTGCGCAGCTCGTGCGAGGCGTTCGCGACGAACCGGCGCTGCCCGTCGAACGCCCGCGCGAGGCGCCCGAGCATGGTGTCGAACGTGTCGGCCAGCTCCTTGACGTCGTCGCGCGGGCCCTGGTAGGCGATCCGCTCGGTGAGGTCGTGGCTGCGCGCCACCCGCCGCGCCGTCTCGGTGATCGTGTGGACGGGGCGCAGCGCCCGGTCCGCGAGCAGCCAGCCGAGCCCGAGCCCCGCCGCGCCGACCAGCCCGAGCGCGATGGAGCCCTGCGTCAGCAGCGCGGACAGCGTCTTCTTCTGGTAGTCCTCGCGCCCCTTCACGAGGACGCCCTCCACCTGCTTGACCACGACCGGCGGGGGCTTGGCGGACGGGTCGCCCGGGAACGGCCCGTCGAACCCGGTCCCGGCCTCGCCCTGCGGCGCCTGGGCCGCCTGGAACACCTTGTTGACGCCGGCCGTGCCGCTCTGCCGCTGGAGGGTCGCCTGCA
Source organism: Actinomadura chibensis NBRC 106107 (assembly GCF_001552135.1). Taxonomy (GTDB): domain Bacteria; phylum Actinomycetota; class Actinomycetes; order Streptosporangiales; family Streptosporangiaceae; genus Spirillospora; species Spirillospora chibensis. The sequence goes on from NZ_BCQP01000009.1 coordinate 37,070, forward strand.
CCAGCACGTACGTCAGCCCGAGCAGGACGACCCCCGCGAACAGGAACAGGCCCGCGTAGAGGAGGGTGAGCCGCATCCGGATCGTCGGCCGGAGCCGTCCGGTCAGCCGCGCGGCCGCGGCGCGCGCCGTCATGGGATCCGGTACCCCGCTCCCGGGACGGTCTCGATCACCGGCGGGTCGCCGAGCTTGCGGCGCAGCTTCATCAGCGTCACCCGGACGGTGTTGGTGAACGGGTCGGCGTGCTCGTCCCACACCTTCTCCAGCAGCCGCTCCGCCGACACGATCGCGCCGTCCGCGCGCATCAGCTCGGCGAGCAGCCCGAACTCCTTGCGGGCGAGCCGCACGTACCGGCCGTCCCGGTACACCTCCCGGCGGGACGGGTCGAGCCGGATCCCGCCGCGCTCCAGCGTCGGCGGCGCGGCCGGGCGGGCGCGGCGGCCGAGCGCCTGGACCCGCGCGACCAGCTCCTCGAACGCGAACGGCTTGGTCAGGTAGTCGTCCGCGCCGATCCGCAGCCCGTCGACCCGGGCCGGGACGGTCACCGCCGCCGTCAGCATCAGCACCCGGACCAGCGCGTCCGACTCGGCCACCGCGCGGCACACGTCGTCGCCGTGCACGACGGGCAGGTCCCGGTCGAGGACGAGCACGTCGTAGTCGTTGACGCCGAGCCGCTCCAGCGCCGCGTCCCCGTCGTAGACCACGTCCACGGCGAGGGCCTCGGCCCGCAGCCCCTCGGCGATGGAGTCGGCGAGCATCCGCTCGTCCTCGGCGATCAGCACCCGCACGTCTGCCGTCCCTGCTCTCTCACTGCCCGCTCCCCGGCCGCGCGTTCGGCGCGGCCTGACGACCAAGCTTCGGGCAGCGGGCGTAACGCGGGCGTAACGCGATCCGGTTACGCCCGGGTTACCGGCGCGCCGCTGGACTTGCGGTCCCGCCGGGCGCCCGCCCGGCGGACCTCGTGCGGACGACAGGGAGACCGACGATGCGACGACAGACGCTCGCGGCGCTCGCCCTCGTCCCGGCGCTGGCCCTCGGGGCCGCCGGGTGCGGGAGCGGCGACGGCGGCGGGTCCGGCGGGACCGCGAAGCCGGCGGCCGACGACGACAAGAAGATGCGGGAGTTCGCCGCGTGCATGCGCGAGAACGGCGTGGACATGCCCGACCCGAAGGACGGCAAGGTCCAGATCCGCGTGACAGGCAAGCCGGACCAGGCGGGGCAGAACGGCAAGGTCGAGGCCGCGCAGCGCAAGTGCCGGCACCTGATGCCGAACGGCGGCAAGCCGCAGAAGCCGAAGCCGGAGGAGCTCGCCAAGATGCGCGCGTACTCCAAGTGCATGCGCGACAACGGCATCGCGAAGTTCCCCGACCCGCAGCCGGACGGCGGCATGATGCTGAAGGCCGGGCCCGGAACCGGGATCGATCCGAAGAGCCGGCGGTTCATGGACGCGCAGCGGGCGTGCGCGAAGCTCGCCCCCGACGGCAAGGGCCCGATGACGTCCGGCAAGGGGCGGGACTAGTGTCGCGGCGGCGCACCGCCGTCCTCGGCGCGGCGGGCGCGGCGGTGCTCGGCGGCGCGGGCCTCGCGGCCGCCGGGCTGGGCGGCGGCGACGGCCCGGCCGCCGCGCGCGGGGCGCTGCCCCCGGCGACCGCCCCGGTCGAGCGGACGACCCTCGTCGAGACCCAGGAGGTCGACGGCACGCTCGGCTACGGCGACACCCGCACCGTCGCGGGCGCCGGGCGGGGGACGGTCACGTGGCTGCCGGCCGCCGGGTCCGTCGTCGCGCGGGGAGGCCCGGTGTACCGGGCCGACGACCGGCCCGTCCCGCTGCTGTACGGCTCGCTGCCCCTCTACCGCGTGCTCGCGCCGGGGACGGAGGGCGACGACGTCGAGCAGTTCGAGCGGAACCTGAGCGCCCTCGGCTACACCGGCCTCACCGTCGACGAGAGCTACGACGCCGCCACCGCGGCGGCCGTCAGGCGCTGGCAGGACGACCTCGGCGTGCCCGAGACGGGGACGGTGCGCCCCGGGTCGGCGGTCGTCGCGTCCGGCCGGATCCGGGTCGCCGAGCGCCGGGCGCACGTCGGCGACCGGGTCGGCGGCGCCGTGCTCACCTACACCGGCACCACCCGCGTCGTCACCGTGGACCTGGACGTCCAGTACCAGCGGCTCGCGAAGAAGGGCGCCCGGGTCGAGGTCGAGTTGCCGTCCGGCGACACCACCAGGGGCACGATCGCCTCGGTCGGGAAGGTCGCCAAGCAGGGGCAGGGCGACGACCCGACGACCGTGGAGGTGACGGTCGCGGTCGGCGCGCGGAAGTCGCTCGGCGCCTACGACAAGGCGCCGGTCACGGTGCGGCTCACCGCGAACCGGCACGGCGGCGTCCTCGCGGTGCCGGTCGAGGCGCTGCTCGCGCGGGGCGACGGCGGGTACGAGGTGCAGGTCGTCCAGGGCGGGCGCGTGCGGACGGTGCCCGTCGAGACCGGCGTCTACGCGGACGGCCGGGTCGAGGTCTCGGGGGCCGGCCTGGCGGAGGGCATGAAGGTCGGGGTCCCCTCGTGACCGGGGTGGTGGAGCTGCGGGAGGTCACCAAGACCTATCCGGGCGGCGTCACCGCGCTGGACGGGGTGTCGCTGACCGTCCGGCCGCGGGAGCTGGTCGCGATCGTCGGCCCCTCCGGGTCGGGGAAGTCGACGATGCTGCACCTGCTCGGCACCCTGGACCGGCCGAGCGCGGGCGCCGTGCTCGTGGAGGGCGTCGAGGTGTCCCGGCTGCCGGACCGGCGGCTGTCGGCGCTGCGCGCCCGCCGCATCGGGTTCGTGTTCCAGCAGTTCCACCTCGCCGCCGGGGTGGCCGCGCTGGACAACGTCGCGGACGGCCTGCTGTACGCGGGCGTCCCGCAGGCCGAGCGCCGCCGCCGCGCCCGCGCCGCGCTGGAGCGGGTCGGGCTCGGCCACCGGCTCGGGCACCGCCCGCACCAGCTGTCCGGCGGGGAGCGGCAGCGGGTCGCGATCGCCCGCGCGGTGGTGGGGGAGCCCGCGCTGCTGCTCGCGGACGAGCCGACCGGGGCGCTGGACTCGGCGTCCGGCGCGGGCGTCCTCGACCTGCTGCGCGAGCTGTCGGGCGCCGGGACGACCGTCGTCCTCATCACCCACGACCGCGACATCGCCGCCATGCTGCCCCGCCAGGTCCGCATGCGCGACGGCCGCATCGTCCACGACGACGCTCTGACGGAGGCGACCCTATGAGCATGGAGACACCGGCCCGGCTCGGGCCGGGGGACGTGCTGCGGGTCGGGGCAGCGGGGCTGCGGTCGCGGCCGCTGCGGGTGTTCCTGTCCGCGCTGGGCATCGCGATCGGCATCGCCGCGATGATCGGCGTGGTGGGGATCTCGACGTCCAGCCGGGCGCAGCTCCAGGCGACCCTGGACCGGCTCGGCACGAACCTGCTCACGGTCGGCCCGGGCAAGGACCTGTTCGGGGACGCCTCCAAGCTGCCCGAGGAGTCGGTCGGCATGGTGCGGCGGATGCCGGACGTCGAGTCCGTCTCCGCGACGGCGGCGCTGCGGGACGCCCGCGTCTACCGCAACGACCGCATCCCCGAGGGGGAGAGCGGCGGGATCGCCGTCCTCGCCGCACGGCTCGACCTGCCGCGCACCGTCGGCCTTGCCATGGCGTCCGGGAGCTGGCTGAACGCGGGCACCGCCCGGTACCCGGCGGTGGTGCTCGGGGCGGAGAGCGCGGACCGGCTCGGCGTCGGCGCGCCCGGCGTCCAGATCTGGCTCGGCTCGCAGTGGTTCAAGGTCGTCGGGATCCTGGAGCCGAACCGGCTCGCGCCCGAGCTCGACGCCGCCGCCCTCGTCGGCTGGGAGGCCGCCACCGCCCGCCTCGGGTTCGACGGGCACCCCACCACCGTCTACACGCGCGCCCACAAGGACGCCGTGCCGAAGGTGCGGGACCTGCTCGCCGCCACCGCCAACCCGCAGGCGCCGAACGAGGTCGAGGTGAGCCGCCCCTCGGACGCCCTCGCCGCCGAGAACGCCACCGACCGCGCGTTCACCGGCCTCCTGCTCGGCCTCGGCGGGGTCGCGCTGCTGGTCGGCGGCGTCGGCGTCGCGAACACGATGGTGATCTCGGTGCTGGAGCGGCGCGCGGAGATCGGGCTGCGCCGCTCGCTCGGCGCGACCCGGGGGCAGATCAGGCTCCAGTTCCTCACCGAGTCGCAGCTCCTCGCCGCGCTCGGCGGGGCGGGCGGCGTCGCGCTCGGCATCGTCGTCACCGCCGTGTTCGCGGTGACGCAGGGCTGGCCGACGGTCGTCCCGGTCTGGGCCATGGCGGGCGGCATCCTCGCGACGCTGCTCATCGGCGGCGTCGCGGGCCTCTACCCGGCCCTGCGCGCCGCCCGCCTGCCCCCGACCGAGGCGCTGGCCGCGCCCTAGCCCCGGCCGCCGGAGCCGCCCGCCCTCACGGCCGGTCGGGGGCGGGCGTCGGCGAGGGCTCCGCTCCCGTCCTCCGGTCGCTCTCGCGCCCGCCGGACGGCGTCGCCGACGGCGTCCCCGGCGGCGGGGGAGCGGCGGTGGGCGCCGCGCTCGCCGCGGGGCTCCCGGACTCCGCGGCGGGCGGCGCGGAACGGCCCACGCGCGCGTCGCCCATCAGGCACGCTGGGTCGGCGCCGCCCGTCCGGGCGCCGGCGGCGGCCACGGTGATCCCGACGGTCCTCGCCTCGTCGAGCCGGAGCCGGATGGACGCCGCCTGCCCGCGCCGCACCGTCCGGACCAGCTCCGGCGCGCCCTCGTCGGTGCGCAGCGTCCAGACGCAGCGGGCCACGCCGCTCGCGCCGACCGTGGCGTCGAGCCACCCGGACCGGGTGTCGATCCGGTACCGGAAGTGAAGGGCGGCGCCCCGCCCGACGGGGACCCGCCAGCCGTCCCGGAACCGGCGCCCGCCGATCTCGACGGGCCCGAGCGCGGGCCGGACGCCGGGATCGCCGAGCAGCTCAAGCCGTCCGAGCGGGGTGGCGGCCGGCGCCGGTCCGCCGCGCGGCCGCCCGGCGGCCATGGGGCGGCGGGGCGGGTGCGCCGAGGGCGCCGGGGCGGCGCGGGGCACGGCGGCGGCCCGCTCCGGGGACGGCGGCGCGGGCGCGCCGCCGTCCCCCCGGGCGTTGATCGCGAGGGTCAGCGTCGCGGCGGTGACGACCAGCACGACGGGCACCAGCGACCAGCGGCGCAGCGTCCCGGCCCGCGGCGCGGGGGACCGCCGGGCGCGGCGGCCGATGTCGGCGAGCGCCCGGTCGAGGTCGGCCGGCGGCGGTTCGGGGCGGTGCGCGGCGCGCATGATCCGGGTCAGGGCGTCGGCCTCGCGGCGGCGGGACGCGGTCACTGGCCGGCCTCCTCGTCGTGGACGGACCTGCGGCGCGGCCGCGGGCGGCGGTCGCGCGCCTCGGTGCGCAGCGCGTCCCGCAGTTCCGGATCGGTCTCGGCGGCGGCGTCGAGCCGGGACAGCAGCTCCCGCACCGCCTGCTCGACCGCGCGGCGCACGCGCCACCGCGAGGCCCCGGTGGCGGCGGCGATGTCGCGGCGGGTGAGCCGCCTGGTGAAGTAGAGCTCGATGACGCGCCGGTCGACCCCGGCCGTCTCCAGGAGCAGGTCCCCCCAGATCCGCGCGAGGACGGGGTGCAGGCCGCCCCGCACCGGGTCGGGCCCGTCGAGGACCGCGCGGACGCGCGCCCAGTCCGTGTGCGCGCGCATCGCCCGCTCCTCCTTCCGTAACTGCTCGACGACCTGGTTCCTGATCGCCCGGGTGAGAATCGCGCGCAGCTCGGACTCCGGCTTTCGCGAATACCGGCCCCATTCCCGCTGCAGTTTCGCGTAGACGTCGTGGACCGCGTCCTCGCCGTCGAACATCCGGCCGATCGCGAGGTCGTAGGCGATCCGCCGCGCGTACCCGTAGGTGCGCGCGACGAACTCCTCGAAATCCGGTCGGCCGTCCCCGCCTTGGTCCCCGTCCTCGTCCTCGCCCCGGCCGTCGCCGCCGAGGCCCGGACGGGGCGTGCCGCCCGCCGTGTACTGCATGGTGAAGCCGGACGAGAGGCTGATCCGCACGGTGCTGCCGGGAGGCGTCCGGAGACTCATCCTGACGACGGCCAGGTCGTGCAACGCCAGGATCAGGGCGAGCAGACCGGCCGCGTCGAACGCCGGGTTAAGGGACATCGAACTCGCTTCCGTGGTGCCGAACGGTGCGGGGGCGGACGTCTTTCGAGGGGCACCCTGACAACGCGCGGAACCGCTCAGCGGGCAGTCGGCGAACGGCCTCCGCGACCCCCGCCGATGATCGGCATAAGGGATCAAGAGGGCCATGCCGGAAAAATGCCGTCGCCGCAAAACGGAATTCGCCGAGCGTAAAGGCCGTAACGAATGTGACGAGGATCACGACATGCTCGGGCCCGCCGACCATGCGAACATATGTTCGTGTCCGCCTCCATCCTGCACGCCGACCTGGACGCCTTCTACGCGTCCGTCGAGCAGCGCGACGACCCCGCGCTGCGGGGTCGGCCCGTGATCGTGGGCGGCGGCGTGGTGCTCGCCGCGAGCTACGAGGCCAAGGCGCACGGGGTGCGGACGGCGATGAGCGGCGGGCAGGCGCGTCGGCTGTGCCCGCGCGCGGTCGTCGTCCAGCCGCGGATGAGCGCCTACGCGGCGGCGAGCAAGGCGGTGTTCGCCGTCTTCCGCGCGACGACGCCGCTGGTGGAGGGGCTCTCGATCGACGAGGCGTTCCTCGACGTGGACGGCCTGCGCCGGCCGCCCGCCGCGATCGCCGCGCGGCTGCGCCGGGACGTCGCCGAGGAGGTCGGGCTGCCGATCACGGTCGGCGTCGCGCGCACCAAGTTCCTCGCCAAGGTCGCGAGCGGCGTCGCGAAGCCCGACGGCCTCCTCGTCGTGCCGCCGGACGGCGAACTCGACTTCCTGCGTCCGCTGCCGGTCCGGCGGCTGCGGGGCGTCGGCAAGGCGACCGCCGCGAAGCTCGCCCGCTACGGCGTCACGACCGTCGGCGACGTCGCCGACATGCCGGAGGCCGCGCTCGTGTCGCTGCTCGGTCCCGGCGCCGGACGCCACCTGCACGCGCTGGCCCGCAACCGCGACCCGCGCCCGGTGCGCACCGGCGTCCGGCGCCGCTCGATGGGGGCGCAGCGGGCGCTCGGACGCCGCCGCCGGTCGCCCGAGGAGCTGGACGCCATGCTCGTCGGCCTCGCCGACCGGCTCGGCGGACGGCTGCGCCGGGCCCGCCGCGTCTGCCGGACGGTCACCCTCCGCCTCCGCTTCGACGACTTCGCCCGCGCCACCCGCTCGCACACCCTCGCCCAGGCCACCGCGGACACCCCGCGCGTCCTGCACACGGCCCGCGGCCTGCTCGCCGCCGCCGCGCCGTTGATCGAGGACCGCGGCCTCACCCTGATCGGGCTCTCGCTCGGCAACCTGCAGGACGCGCGGGCCGTCCAGCTCGCGCTCCCGTTCGACCGGGCCATGGCCGTGGACGACGCGGTCGACGGCGTCCGCGGCCGGTTCGGCCAGGCCGCGATCACCCGCGCCGTCCTGCTCGGCCGGGACCCGGGCGTGCAGGTCCCGCTGCTGCCCGACTGACCCGCGCTACTCGGAGGGGTCGATGATGCCGAGCCCGTCGGCGCCGACGCGGACGGCGGACTCGTCCAGCGCCGCGTCGGAGACCGGCTGGACGTTCCCGTCCAGGTCGAGGGCGGGGCTCGCCTCCTTGTACCAGGACTCGATCACCGCGTTGCCCCAGAAGTCGCGGCGGCGGTCGTCGTGCACGTTCCACCGGAACGTCTCGTGGTCGGGGTCGCCGGTGTAGTAGTCGGAGGTGTAGATCTCCACCCGGTGCCCGTCGGGGTCGCGTAGGTAGACGTAGAAGGCGTTGGACACGCCGTGCCGCCCCGGCCCGCGCTCGATGTGGTGCTCCTTGCGCAGCGAGCCGAGGATGTCGGCCATGTGCAGCACCTGGTGCGACTCGTGCGTCGCCATCCCGATGTGGTGCAGGCGGGGGCCCGCGCCGCCGGTGAACGCGACGTCGTGGACGGTCTGCTTCCGGTACATCCACGCCGCGTAAAGCTCGTGCTCGTCGCCCTCGATGGTCTCCGAGCAGCCGAACCCGAGCGACCTGTAGTGCTCGTAGGCGGCGGGGATGTCGGGGGTGCAGACGTTGAAGTGGTCGAGCCGCGCGATCTGGGCGCCCCGGTGCAGGTCGTAGCGCTGGATGAGGCGCTCGCCGCGGGCGATGTCGTGGAAGAACTCGACCGTGAACCCCAGCGGGTCGACCACCCGGACGGCGTCGCCGACCCCGAAGGTGCCCTCCCCGGCGGCGAGGCGCCGGACGGGGCGGCCGAGGTCCTTGAAGAACCGCTCCGCCTTGTCGACGTCGTCGGGGGTGCGCACCCGGTAGGCGAGGTGGTCCAGGGCCGCGACGGGCCCGGCGCGCAGCACGACCGAATGGTGGGTCAGCTCGTCGGTGCCGCGCAGGTGGAGGGCGCCGGCGTCCTCGTGCTGGACGTGCATCCCCAGCATGTCGACCCAGAACCAGCGGGCCGCCGCGAGGTCGGTGACGGCGAGCTGGACGTAGGCGGAGCGGACGACGTCGGGGGCTGTGCTCATGGCTGCTCCTGGGCGCCGAAGCGGGGCGTGTGCACCTCGCCCAGCATGACGTGGACGATCTTGGACTCGGAGAAGAAGTCGATGCTGTGCGCGCCGCCCTCCCGGCCGAGCCCCGAGTCCTTCACGCCGCCGAACGGAGTGCGCAGGTCGCGAACGTTGTGGGAGTTGATCCAGACCATACCCGAGGCGACCCCGTGGGCGATCCGGTGGCCGCGCCGCAGGTCGTTCGTCCAGACGTAGGCGGCGAGGCCGTAGCGGGTGGCGTTGGCCAGGTCGATCGCCTCGCCCTCGTCGTCGAACGGGGCGACCGCGACGACCGGGCCGAAGATCTCCTCCTGGAAGATCCGGGCGTCCCGGGGGACGTCGGTGAACACGGCGGGCTGCAGGTAGTTGCCCTCCGGCAGGTGCGCGGGGCGCACGCCGCCCGCGACGAGCTTCGCCTCCCGCTGCCCGATCTCCACGTACTCAAGGACGCGCGCGTAGTGCTCCGGGTGCACGAGCGCGCCGACCTCGGTCGCCGGGTCGGACGGCGGCCCGACCCTGACCTTCTCGGCGCGGGCCGCGAGCCGCCGGGTGAACTCCTCGTAGATCGGGCGCTCCACCAGCACGCGGGAGCCCGCGGTGCACCGTTCCCCGTTCAGCGAGAACACGCCGAACAGGACGGAGTCGAGGGCCGCGTCGAGGTCGGCGTCGGCGAACACCACGACGGGGGACTTGCCGCCGAGCTCCATCGACAGCGCCTTCAGGCCGTCCGCGGAGCAGCGCATGATGTGCCGGCCGGTCTCGGTGGAGCCGGTGAACGACAGCAGCGGGACGTCCGGGTGGTCGACCAGCGCCTGGCCCGCGACCTCGCCGATGCCGTGGACGATGTTGACCACCCCGGCGGGCACGCCCGCCTCGGCGAAGATCTCCGGCCACAGGCCCGCCGACAGCGGCGTCCACTCGGCGGGCTTCAGCACGAGCGTGCAGCCGGACGCGATCGCCGGGGCGAGCTTCCAGCTCTCCAGCATGAACGGGGTGTTCCACGGGGTGATCAGCCCGGCGACGCCCGCGGGCGTCCGCACCACGTAGTTGAGCTGCTGGGAGCCGACCCGGTAGGACTCCTCGCCCAGCGCGACGATCACGTCGGCGAAGTAGCGGAAGTTCTCGGCGGCGCGGCGGGCCTGGCCGCGCGCCTGCGTGATCGGCAGCCCGGAGTCGAACGACTCGAACTCGGCCAGCCGGTCCTCGCGGGCCTCGACGGCGTCCGCGACGCGGGTGAGGATCGTGGCACGCTCCCGGTTGCCGAGCGCGGCCCAGCCGGGGAACGCCGCGCGCGCGGCGGCCACGGCCCGGTCGACGTCGGCGGGCCCGCCCGCGGCGGCGGTGGCGTACGGGGTGTTGGAGACGGGGTCGGCGACGTCGAAGACCGCGCCGTCGGCGCTGTCGGCGAACTCGCCGCCGATCCAGTGCCGGATGCGGTCCGGCAACCCGTCGGGCCGGGTGGGGGAGGAGGGGAGGGACATCGTGCTCTCTTCCGGTCGTTGTGGGAGGGCGCCTGCGCGGGTCACAGCCCGGCGGTCAGGTCGCCGCCCTGGTCGAGCAGGTCGCGGATGCGCGCGACGGCCGCGTCGGACGGCGTCGCGAGCGGCGGCCGGACGTACCCGGACGGGATCCGGCCCTGCCGCTCCAGCACCCACTTGGCGGGCGCGGGGTTGGTCTCGACGAACAGCAGGTCCACCAGCGGGTGGAGGCGGTAGTGCAGGTCGCGGGCGCCGGCCTGGTCGCCGGACGTCCACAGCTCGTACATCCGGGCGACCGCGGCGGGAGCGAGGTTGGCGACGGCGCTGACGAACCCGGCGCCGCCGAGCGCGAGCAGCGGCAGGCACAGCAGCTCGATCCCCGACCAGACGAGCAGCTCGGGACCGCAGGCGTGCAGCACGCGGGAGAAGTGCTCGAAGTCCTTGGTGGTCTCCTTGATCCCGACCACGTTGTCGAAGTCGGCGAACAGCCGCCGGACCGTCTCGGGGGCGATGTCCACGGCCGTCCTGGACGGCACGTTGTAGATCACCAGCGGCAGGTCGGGGAACTCGCGCGCGACGGCCGCGTACCAGGCGTACAGGGCGTCCTGGGTGGGCCGCGCGTAGTACGGGGTGATGATCAGCGCGGCGTCGGCGCCCGCGTCCCGGGCGGCGGCGGTGATCTCCAGGGTCTCGTCCAGCTTGGCGGACCCGGTGCCGGGCAGGAACGGGACCCGGTCGGCGACCTCGTCGGCGGCCGTGCGGATCGCGGCGATGCGCTCGGCCGCGGTCTGCGCGCTCGGCTCGCCGGTCGAGCCGCCGAGCGAGATCCCGTGCGAGCCGGAGTCGAGCTGCCAGCGGATCAGCCCGCGCAGCGCGTCGTGGTCGACGGCGCCCTCGGCCGTGAACGGGGTGACGACGGGCGCGATGGACCCGCGGATCGTGGCCGGGTCGGTGCGGAACTTCAACGTCTGCTCCTCGGTGGTCGTTGTCGCGCGCGGCGGGGCGCGCTCACAGGTCGTGGTCGCGGCGCCAGGTCTCGTAGGCCGCGCGCCAGCGCGGCCCGAGCGGGTAGAGGCCCTCGATCGGCTCCCCGGCCGCGACGCGCTCGGTGATGAAGCGCTCCTGCGCCTCCTGCTCGGCCGAGTCCCGGACGAGTTCGGCGGCGAGGTCCGGGGGGATGACGACGACCCCGTCGGCGTCGCCGACGAGGATGTCCCCGGGCTGGACGAGCGCGCCGCCGCAGGAGATCGGCAGCCCCGTGTCCCACGGGACGTGGCGGCGCCCGAGCACGGCGGGGTGCGCGCCCGCGTGGAAGACCGGCAGGTCCATGCCCGCCACGGTCGCGCTGTCGCGCAGCCCGCCGTCGGTGACGACCCCGGCCGCGCCGCGCCGCTGGGCGCGCAGCGCGAGGATGTCGCCGATCGTCCCGGCGGAGGCGTCCCGGCGCGCGTCCATGACGAGTACCTGCCCCGGACGAAGCTCCTCCACGGCACGCTTCTGCGCGTTCATGCCGCCGCCGTACCGCTCGAAGAGGTCCTCGCGGAGCGGCAGGTAGCGGAGCGTGTGCGCGGTGCCGACCATCTTCACGCCGGCGCCGCCCGCCGGGTGGACGCCGTCGACGCTCATGTGCTGGAGGCCGCGCTTGCGCATCTGGGAGCTGAGCGTCGCGGTGGACAGCTCGCGCAGTGCCGCCGCGAGGTCCTCGTCCAGCGCGGGCGCGGCCCGGTAGGCCGAACCCCAGGCGTCGGCGCGGTCCGCCTCGGCGGCCTTCGGCATCGCGCCCCAGCCGGGCAGGGCGTCCGCCTCGACGACGGTGTTGGACAGCCGTCCGGTGGACGCGTCCCCGGCGGTCACCTCGACCTCGACGGTGTCGCCGGGGGAGACCACGGACGCGCCCGCCGGGGTGCCGGTGAGGATCACGTCCCCGGCTTCGAGGGTGACGAGCCGGGACAGGTCGGCGACGAGCGTGGCGAAGGGGAACAGCAATGTGTCGGTCGTGTCGTCCTGGACGGGCTCCCCGTTCACCCACGTGCGGATCCGCAGCCCGTGCGGGTCGACGGCGCGGGCGTCGAGCAGCCGGGGGCCGATCGGGGTGAACCCGTCCGCGCCCTTGGAGCGCAGGTTGGAGCCCCGGTCGGCGTACTTCATGTCGTGCACGCCCGCGTCGTTGGCGGCGGTGACCCAGCCGACGTGCTCCCACGCCTCGGCGGGCGTGACGCGGTGCGCCCGCCGCCCGATGACCAGGGCGATCTCGCCCTCGAACGTCATCAGCTCGCAGCCGGCCGGGCGGCCGAGCGGGTCCCCGGTCCCGGCGAGGGACGACGGCGGCTTGACGAAGTACGAGGGCTCGGACGGCGTCCGTCCGCGCTCCTTGGCCCGGGACGGGAAGTTGAGGTGGACGGCGATGATCTTGGAGGGTCGGTCGCCCAGGGGGTGCGGCACTGCGGGCTCTCCTGCTGACGGTCGGGACGGAACCCCCGCGCCGAGGGTCGCTGCAAATCGTATATGAAGTCATGCACGATGACGAGAGTGCATCCGATGTGACTTCGATCGTTCCAACTCAGCGGGGCCCGGAACGGCCGGACACGATGTGCCTGTGCAGTATCATCGCAAATCGTATGCGAAATCCTCTAGGAGGTGCCTGACGGATGCGCGACCTCGCCGTTCGGACGCTCACGCCCACCCGTCCCGCCGACGCGCCGCCCGTGCTCCTCGTGCACGGCTTCGGCTCGGACGGGAAGGCCGACTGGGTCGACACCGGCATCGCCGAGGCGCTCGCCTCGGCGGGGCGGACCGTCGTCGTCCCGGATCTGCCCGCCCACGGGGAGAGCCCCGCGCCCGCCACCGCCGCTGAGGTCACCGCGCCCGCGATCGCGGCGGCCCTCGTGACCGCCCTGGACGCCGCCGGGGTCACCGAGTTCGACGCCGTCGGGTACTCCCTCGGCGCCAGGATCATATGGGAGCTGCCGTCGGCCGCCCCCGACCGGGTGGCGCGGACCGTCCTCGGCGGGCTGGCCCCCGGCGAGCCGTTCACGGCCGTCGACGTCGAGGCCCTGCACCGCGCCGTCCAGGACGGGACGGAGTGCGCCGACCCCTTCACCGGCATGATCGCCGGGATGGTCAAGGGCCACGGCGACCGCGCGCCCGGCCTCGCGCTCTGCGTGGAGGGACTGCGCGCGACCCCGTTCGCGGGCGGCGCTTGGAACGCCAAAGCCCTTCCCGTCTTCGTCGTCGGCGAGAATGATGAGTTGACACGAGGGATCGGGGGCCTCGCCGAGGAGATCGGGGCGAAACTGGTCACGGTGCCCGGCGCCCACCACGAGGTGCTGGGCGGAGGGCGCTTCCGCGACGTCGTCGTGGACGCGCTGGCGCGGTGACCACCACCCCGACCACGAACTGGGGGCGCGGGCCGAGGATGAGGAGAACCGGGTGAGTGCCGCGAAGAAGCAGGACCAGACCAAAGAGAGCAAGGCCGAGTTCTGCTACGAACTGCTGCGGTCGCGCATCCTGGACGGCACGTACGTCCCCGGGTACCGGCTGGTCATCAACCAGCTCGCCCAGGAGACGGGGGTCAGCACGATCCCGCTGCGCGAGGCGCTGCGCCGCCTCCAGTCCGACGGCCTCGTCGAGGTCGTGCGCAACGTCGGCGCCCGCGTCGCGGTCTTCGACGCCGAGCAGGTGGAGCACACGCTGCAGATCCTGGCCCGCCTGGAGGGCTACGCGACCGCGATCTCCGCGCCGCAGATGACCGCCGCGCACGTCGCCGGGTCCCGCAAGATCAACGACCGGATGGTGGAGGCGCTCCAGGCGTTCGACCCCACCGCGTTCACCGCGCTGAACCGCGAGTTCCACTTCTCGATCTACGAGCACTGCCCCGACTCGCACCTCCAGGCCCTCCTGGAGGCCGAGTGGACGCGCCTGGACCACATGCGCCGGTCCACGTTCAGCTACGTCCCCGGCCGCGCCCGCCGCTCGGTGGTCGAGCACGAGCAGATCCTCAAGCTGATCTCCGAGAACGCCGACGCCGCCGAGATCGAGCGCGTCGCCTGCGCCCACAAGAACGCCACGGCGGACGCCCTCCACACGGCCTCCCACCCGGTCGTCCCCCAGCAGTAGCTCCCGCGCGCGAGACGCGCGAAGAGACGAACGCGCCGTTCCCACCGGGCGATCGGGGAACGGCGCGTTCGGGTTTCTCCGGGGTCACACGAGCAACTGGCCGCCGTCCACCTGGATGACCGTGCCGGTGATGTGGCCCGCCTGGTCGGACGCCAGGAACAGCACCAGCGGGACGATGTCGTCCGTCGTCGCGATCTTGGCCAGCGGGATGCGGGACTCCCAGGCCGCGCGCGCCTCGGGGTTCTCCATCAGGCCCGCCGTCATCGGCGTGTGGACCGGCCCCGGCGCGACGCCGTTGACCCGGATGCCGTGCCCGGCGAGCTCCAGCGCGGCGGTGCGGGTGAGGGCGTCCACGGCCGCCTTCGTCGCCTCGTAGTGGCCGAGCCCGGCCGTGGGCTGGCGGGCGCCGATCGAGCTGATGTTGACGATGCGGCCCTTTGTGTCCCGTTCCAACATCTGGTTCGCGACCGCCTGGGTGACGGTGAACGTCCCGCGCAGGTTCACGGCGACGACCGTGTCGAAGATCTCCAGCGGAAGGGACGTCAGCGGCCCGCCGCCCGCGACCACGCCCGCGTTGTTGACCAGCACCTCGATCGGGCCGAGCGTCTCGGCGACGTGCGCGACCCCGGCGGCGACCGAGTCCGCGTCGGTGATGTCCATGGCGACGGCGTGGGCGTTCAGCTCCTTGGCCGCCCCCGCCGCCGCGTCGGCGTCCTTGTCGGCGATCGCCACGCGGTCGCCCGCCGCGGCGAACCCCGCAGCGACGGCGCGCCCGATGCCGCTCGCGGCGCCCGTGACGAGGACGACCCGCCCGGCGGTCATCGTGCCTCCGCGATGATGATCCGCGGGCTGCCGGGCAGCGCGCGGGTCTCGACCGGCTCCCAGCCGGCGGCGGACAGCCAGCCGCGGACCTCGGCCTCGGGGTAGACGACGGTGCCGTCGATGACGAGGTACTCGCCGGCGTGCAGGGCGTCGATCACGCGCTGCTCGGGGTCGTCGTCGAGGAAGAAGTCGAGCAGGACGAGCGTCGCGCCGGGCGCCGCCGCCCGCCGGGCCCGCTCGATCATGGCCTTGTTCTGCTCGGCGTCGAACCGGTGGACGACGTGCTCCAGCAGGACGAGGTCGAACCCGTCCGGCAGGTCGCCGGTCAGCGGGTCGGACTGGACGACGTCGGCGCGGTCGCCCACCCCGGCCTCGTCGAGCGCAGTGCGGGCGAACTGGACGAAGTCGCCGGGGCCGAGGAACGTCCCGTGCGCCTTCTCGGCCGAGCGCAGCGCCTCGATGAGGAACGAGCCGGACAGCCCGCCGAAGTCGAGGATCCGGGAGAAGGGGGTGAAGTCGAACGTCTCCGCGAGCATCTTCGCGTGCAGCGCGTTGTAGGTCATCACGCCGGTCATGAACGTCTGCATCCGCTCGCCGCCGAGGTCGAGCGGCTGCGGCTCGGCGCTCCGGGTCGTCGCGGCGAACTCGGTCCAGTGCGGATAGCTGATCGCGTCGAGGAAGGCGAGGAACGGGCGCAGGTCGACGTCGTCGCCGGTTCCGGCCAGGTACGCGGCGGTCGCGGGGGAGTTCGCGTACCGGCCGTCCGCGCGGGTGAGCAGGCCGAGTCCCGCCATGGCGTCGCCGAGGATGCGCGCGGTGCGCTCGGGCAGCCCGGCCCGGCCGGCCAGCTCGGCCGCCGTCGCCGGACCGTCCGCGAGGGCCGCGAAGACGCCCGCCTCGCTGGCCGCGAACAGTTGCTTGGCGGCCATGTAGCCGGTGGCGACGCCGAGGATCGAGGAAGGGTCGGCGCCCGGGGAGGGATGCGACATGAAGATGTCTCCTTCGGGGTAAAAGATATGCCAGATGCTATACGATCAGCGTGAACGACGGCCAGGGGTTCCGCCCCTCGGCCCTGCTCAACCGCACCGGAGGTCGGCGATGGAGTTCGCAGAACGGGTCCCGAGACGGCGTCTCGGCGTGCACGGCCCGGAGGTCCCGCTGCTGGCCCTCGGGTCCTGGAACACCTGGGACCGGATGGACCGTGACGACGCCGCCGAGCTGGTCCGGCTGGCGGTCGACCGCGGCGCGAACATGTTCGACGTCGCGCACTACAACTTCGGCCCGCACGCGGAGAACGCCGTCACGGACGTGCTGTTCGGGCAGGCCGTCCGGGACGCCGGGCTGGCGCGCGAAGACTACCTGCTGTGCGGGAAGCTCTGGCTGTGGGAGTACCCGCGCTCCTCGTTCGCCGAGCAGATCGAGGTCTCGCTCGACCGGATCGGCACCGACCGCGCCGACATGGTCGTCGTCGGCGACTTCATGGAACGTCCCGATCTGCACGCCGTGGTGCGGGACGTGTCCGAGCTCGTCCGCGCCGGGAGGTTCGCGTCCTGGGGCGTGAACAACTGGTCGGCCTGCGACGTGCTGTTCGCCTGCCGGTTCGCCGCCGCCGAGGGCCTCGTCCCGCCCTCGTTCGCGCAGCTCAAGTACAACCTGGCCCGGCGGTCGGTGCCCGAGGGCGCGCTGTTCGGCAAGCTGTACGCCGAGGAGGGCCTCGCGCTCCAGGCGTCGGACGTCCTGGAGGGCGGCATCCTCGCCGGCAAGCTCGCCCCCGAGCGCAAGATCGGCGCCGACCCGGGCGGCATCCGGGACCGGATCCGCGCCGCGTTCCCCGAGGTCAAGCGGATCGCCGGGGAGTTCGGCGTGCCGCCCGCGCAGTTCGCCGTCGCCTACACCCTGGCCCACCCGGCGGTCGCGAACGTCCTCGTCGGCGTCTCCCGCGCGGAGCAGCTCGAAGACGGCCTCGCCGCGCTCGGCCTCGCCGCCCGGCACGGCGCCGAGCTGCGCGCGGCCGCGGCGGGCCTCTGGCTGGACAAGGGCGTGGTCGACCCGGCGGCGTCCTGGGGGACCGACGCGCCGTCGGCGCAGGGCCGCGACGCCGTCCCCTGCGGATGAGCCGCCGGGCCGTCCGCCCCGCTCACCCCTCGTAGACGACCTCGCCGCCGAGGACGGTCATCCGCACCGGCACCGACGGCAGCTCCCGCGGCTCGACGGCGAAGACGTCGCCGTCGAGGACGCAGAGGTCGGCGACCTTGCCCGGCTCGACCGAGCCCTTCACGTCCTCCATGCCGTCCTGCCAGGCCGGGGTGACGGTGTAGGCGCGCAGCGCCTCCGCGACCGCGAGGCGCTGCGCCTCGCCGCGCACCGAACCGTCCAGGCCGCGGCGCGTCACCGCCGCCGCCAGCCCGTGGCGCCAGTCCGGGGTGAGCACCGGGGCGTCCGAGCTGAGCGACAGCCGGACGCCCGCGTCGAGCGCGTCGCGGGTGGGCCAGGCGTCCCGCAGGGCGTCGGCGCCGAGCGCGTCCACGATCATCGGCTCGGTCGCCACCGGGATCCCGGCCTGGGTGTTCAGCCCGATCCGTGCGGCGGCGAGGACGGTCAGCGTCCGCGGCGCGAGCAGGTCGCCGTGGATGAGGTAGTGCCGCGCGTCGCGGCCGTCCCTGGCGAGCGCCGTGGCGAGCGCGTCCGCGACGACCCGGGTGGTGCGGTCGCCGGTCGCGTGCACGCCGATCTGGTGGCCCGCGTCGTGCGCCGCGTCGATCATCGTGCGCAGCGCGGCCTCGCGCTCGGCGTCGGAGTTCCCGTCGACCAGCAGCGCGCCGTGCGTGCCGTCGGAATAGGAACGGTCCGTCCAGGCGGTGCGCATGGGCGGGATGCCGTCGGCGAAGATCTTCACGCCCGCGACCCGGAACCGTCCCGGCACGTCCGCGGGCGGCTTGAAGTCGCGCAGCCCGGCCAGCAGCTCGGCGGCCGAGCTGCGGCCGTCCAGCTCCCCGAACAGCGTCAGCGCGGTCACCCGCGCCTTCAGCCTGCCCTCCGCCGCCAGCTCGGCGTAGTCGTGCAGGGCGGCGGAGCCGAAGCAGCCGGTCGCGCCCGCGTCCTCGCCGGGGCCGAGGCCCGGCTCGGTGTAGCTGGTGATGCCGAACGAGGCGAGCAGGTCGGCGGTGCGCAGGATGGCGCGGCGGCGGTCGGCCTCGGTCTCCAGCCGCGGCGGGCCCTCCGGCATGCCGTCCGGCGGGGGTTCGTGCGAGTGCCCGCCGGAACCGGCCAGTTGATCCATCAACAGTGCCGGCCACATCGAACCGAGCCACACTCCATGCAGATGCGAGTCGTTGATGCCCGGCAGGACCGACCGCCCGTGGAGATGGACCACGCGCGTGCGCGGTCCGATGAGGGGCGCGACCGTCTCCGCGGCGCCGACGCGCGCGATCCGTCCGGCGCGTACGGCGACGGCCTCGGCGATGCGGTCCTGCGCGTCGACGGTGTGGACACGTCCACCGGTCAAGACGAGATCGGCGGCGGAAACATCCGGCATATCCTGCTCCAACATCTGGACAGCGTCGATGGGATGCAATTAACGTACACGGAATCAGATACGATTTTGGAGTGTCCGCTCCAGTGGGGAGTCGGACACGCCGGGCCTTCGGAGGTAAACGATGCCCCTGGATCCCGAGGCGCAGCGGATCGTCGACCGCACTCCTGCCGAGGACCCGAACGGGTCGGCCCCGCCCGACCCCGTCGCGATGCGCGAGGGCTTCAAGCAGATGTGGCGGATGCCCGACGACCTGCCCGCCGTCGGCTCCGTCGCCGACACCGTGATCCCGGGCCCCGCGGGCGACCTCCCCGTCCGCGTCTACACGCCCGCCGGGGAGGGGCCGTTCCCCGCGTTCGTCTGGTACCACGGCGGCGGGTGGACGATCGGCGGTCTCGACGAGAACGAGTACTCGTGCCGCGCCGTCTGCGCCGCGGCGGAGACCGTGGTGGTCTCCGTCGACTACCGGCTCGCGCCCGAGAACCCGTTCCCGGCCGCGGCCGAGGACGCCTACGCCGCCGTCGCCTGGATCTCCGCGCACGGCGCGGAGATCGGCGCCGACCCAGCCCGGATCGCGGTGGGCGGGGAGAGCGCGGGCGGCAACCTCGCCGCCGTCACCGCGCTCAAGGCCCGCGACCTCGGCGGTCCGGAGCTGGCCCTGCAGGTGCTCGTCTCGCCCGTGCTCGGCCATCCCGACGACGGGCGGGCCTCCTACGAGGAGTATTCGGAAGGATACTTCCTCTCCAAGTCCAGTATGGACTGGTTCTTTACGACATATCCGACCGATCCGCGCGACCTCGACGACCCGTACCTGCTGCCGCTGCGGTCGAAGAACCTCGCCGGGCTGTGCCCGGCGCTGGTCCTGGAGGCCGAGTACGACGTGCTGCGGGATGAGGGCGAGGAGTACGCCGCGCGGCTGGAGGAGGCGGGCGTCCCGACGGAGCTCGTCCGGTACGAGGGCATGATCCACGCGTTCTTCGGCCCGCTCGCGACCGAGCTGTCGGCGGGGCGCGCGGCGCAGCGGCGGGTCTCCGCCGCGCTCCGCGCCGCCTTCGGGACGGACGGCGCCTGATGACCGCCCCCGCACTGGCCCTGGAGGGCGTCGGCGTCGACCGGGCCGAGGTCCAGATCATCCACGACGTCACGCTCGACGCCGCCCCGGGCGCGGTCACCGTCGTCCTCGGCGCGAACGGCGCCGGGAAGACGACGCTGATGGACGGCATCGCCGGCCTCGCCCCGCTCAGGTCCGGCTCCATCCGGCTGGACGGCACGCCCATCGAGAAGCTCGCCCCCTACAAGCGGGCGAGGGCCGGGCTCGGCTACGTCGAGCAGGCCCGCACCACCTTCCGGACGCTGACCGTGGAGCAGAACCTCCTCGTGTCCCAGTCCGGGGACGGCGACCTCGGCACCGTCTACCGGCTCTTCCCCGAGCTGGAGAAGCGCCGGAGCCTGCAGGCCGGGCACCTGTCGGGCGGCGAGCAGCAGATGCTCGTGCTCGGCCGGGCGCTCGTCTCGGCGCCGAAGGTCGTCCTGATCGACGAGATGTCCCTCGGCCTCGCGCCGCTCGTGGTGCGGCGGCTGATGGGCACCGTCGGCGAGCTGGCCGGGATGGGCATCGCGGTCGTGCTGATCGAGCAGTTCGCGAACCTGGCCCTGGACATCGGCACCCACGCCCACGTGCTGCGCAAGGGCCGCGTCGTCTTCTCCGGCCCGTGCGAGGAACTCCGCGGCGACGAACAGCGCCTGCACCGGCTCTACTTCGGCGGTCCGCCCCTCAGCGGCGCCAAGACCGACGCCGGTGCGGCAGAGAGCGAGCTCGAATGAACGTGCTGGACAAGCGGGGGCTGGGCGTGGGGCTCGGCGCCGCGGCGCTCGCCTGCGCCGTGCTGCCGGTGGTGCTGCCCCCGTACTGGATCTACCTGGGGATCAGCGCGGCGATCAGCGCGGTGATCATGCAGAGCTTCGGCGTGATCGTCGGCCGGGCCGGCGTCATGTCGCTCTGCCAGATGTCCTTCGCGGCGATCGGCGCGTGGGTCATGCTGCGGCTGAACGTGGCGGAGGCCCCCGGCGGCTTCTTCGTGTGGCTGCTGCTCGGCGGCCTCGCCGCGGTGCCGGTCGGCGTCGCGATCGGGCTGCCCGCGCTGCGGATCCGCGGCGTGAACCTCGCGGTGGTGACGTTCGGCTTCGCGGTGTCCACCGACATCGTGCTGAACAGCAACCCGTTCCCGGGCGCCAAGGACCTGAAGATGCTCGACCGGCCCGCGCCGTTCGACACCGACAGCGGGTACTTCATCCTCTGCGTCATCGTGTTCACGATCCTCGCCGTCGCGCTCGGCGCCATCGGCAAGACGCGGCTCGGGCTGTCCTGGTACGAGCTGCGGCACTCCGAGCGGTCCGCCGCCGCGCACGGCATCTCCGTCGCGCGCAGCAAGCTCGCCGCGTTCGCGATCAGCGCGTTCGTCGCCGGGATCGGCGGCGGGCTGCTGGTCGGCCAGCTCAGCCTGGTGGTGCCGCAGAACTTCGCGATGGGGCAGTCGCTCGCGCTGTTCGCCGTCGCCATCATGATCGGCCCGCACCACCCGGAGGGCGCCGTCCTCGGCGGCGTGTTCGGCGCGATCATGGGGACGATCATGGAGAAGATCTCGCTGCCGCAGGACTTCGGCGGCGTGCTGTTCGGCGTGGGCGCCCTGCTCGCGCTGCGCAGCGGGCTCAGCCAGACCGACCTCACCCGGATGCGCAAGCGCGAGCGCGACGCCCGCAAGCTGCTCAAGGAGGTCGGCGACCCCGCCGAGGCGGCCGCGGAGAGCGCCGCCGCGCAGGCGCACGCCGACCCGCCGGAGGCGCCCGCGCCGCGGGCCGCCGCCGACCGCAAGCCGGTCCTGACCGTGAAGGGCATGACGGTCAAGTTCGGCGAGGTCGTCGCGCTCGACGCCGTGGACCTGACCGTCCCCGAGGGCGGGGTCGTCGGGCTCATCGGCCCGAACGGCGCCGGGAAGTCGACCTTCATCGCGGCCGTCAGCGGCTTCGTCGGCTACGAGGGCGCGGTCACGCTGGACGGGCGCCCGCTCGACCGGGTCGTGCCGAACAAGCGGGCGACGCTCGGCCTGCGCCGGACGTTCCAGACCACCGCCATCGCGCCCGAGCTCAGCCTCTACGAGTACCTGACGATCGGCGCGGGCCGGAAGCTCGCGAAGTCCGAGGCGGACGAGCTGCTGGAGTTCTTCGCCTGCCCGCCCGGCGACGTCCCGGTGTCCATCGTGGACGCCGGCACCCGCCGCCAGCTCGACGTCGCCGCGGCGATCGCGGCGCGGCCGAAGGTGGCGCTGCTCGACGAGCCCGCCGCCGGCCAGTCCGCCGCCGAGTCGATCGCGCTCGGCGCGCGGCTGCGGGCCGTCCCCGCGCGGTTCGGGGTGGCGATCCTGCTCGTCGAGCACGACATGGAGCTCGTCCAGGCGACGTGCGAGGAGGTCACCGTCCTGGACTTCGGCCATGTCATCGCGTCCGGGCCCACCGGCGAGGTCCTGGAGGACCCCGCCGTCCGGGCCGCCTACCTCGGCGCCGCGGACGTCCCGGCGTCGTGACCCGCGCTGTCGTAACGAATGTCGTAACAAATCACGTGGTACCACGCCCCGTCGTAACAAGTCCTGTTCCATACCCCCAACCCCATCTCTTCGTGAAGCAAGGGCCTCTGCGATGAAACGCACACACGCGCGCTCATACTCACTGGCGGCCGCGGCCGCGCTCGTCATCTCCGTCACCGGCGCCGGCTGCCAGTCGTCCGGCGGCTCGGACGGGCCGATCAAGGTCGGCGCGATCAACGGCATCACCGGGCTGTTCCAGACCCCCGAGGTCCCGAAGGCCGTCAAGGCGGTCTTCGAGGAGGTCAACGCGGCGGGCGGGATCAACGGCCGGAAGCTGGAGCTGATCAGCAAGGACGACGCGATGGACCCGGCGCGGTCCAGTCAGGCCGCGCGCGAGCTGATCAAGTCCTCGAACGTGGTCGCGTTCGCCGGCTCCTCCAGCGCGGTGGACTGCGGGCTGAACCGCGCCACCTACACCAAGGAGAAGATCGTCTCCATCCCGGCGGTCGGCGTCGACCCGACCTGCTTCACGAGCCCGAACATCGCGCCCGTGAACCCGGGTCCGTTCACGCTGACGACGGCGATGCTGTACTACGCGTCGGAGACGCTCAAGCGCAACAAGGTCTGTATCGACTACACCGTCCTGCCCGGCAGCGGCGGCGGCATCGAGAAGGCCATCAAGGACTGGACGGACCTGACCGGCAAGACCCTGGCGCACAAGAACCTCGCCGTCGGCCAGGGCGACCCGACCCGCTACCTCGTCGCCGACAAGAACGCGGGCTGCGAGGCCGTCCTCTACAACGCCACCGTCGGGCCGTGGTTCCAGCAGGCCAAGACGCAGGGCATGCAGAAGGTCGACTTCATCGTCGCGGCGAACAGCTACACCGACGCCAACGCCAAGGTGATCCCGCCGGACATGAACGCCTACGCCGCCACCGAGTGGCAGCCGTACACCGACCCGACCCTGCCGGGCAACGACCGGTGGGCGAAGCTCGTCGACAAGAACGGCATCCAGAAGACGGCGTTCAGCCAGGGCGCGGTCATGTCGGCGGACATCTTCGTCCAGGTGCTCAAGTCCATCAAGGGCGACATCACCCGCGAGTCGGTGACCAAGGCCTTCAAGAACATGAAGCCGATCAGCTACCCGATGGCGGGCACCCCGTACGTGTTCGGCCCCGGCAACGAGCACAACCCGATCAAGGGCAGCCAGTTCGTGAAGGCGGACAAGGGCGGCTGGAAGGTGCTGCCCGGCGGCTTCACCGTCCCGGCCCCCACGAAGTAGCGGCCTGTCGCCGGGCGCGCTGGACCCCTCCCGCGCGCCCGGCCCCACCCGGAGGTATCCGATGGTGAACTCTGTGATCGCCGGGCTGTCCAGCGGCGGCGCCTACGCGCTGCTCGGCCTGTGCGTGGTGCTGACCTACCGGCTCGTCGCCGTGGTCAACTTCGCGATGACGGCGGTCGGCGCGATGGGCGCGTTCGTGATGGTGTCGCTCACCGACAGGGGAGTGAACGTCTGGCTGGCGCTGCTGGTCGGCGCGGCCGCGGCGGCGCTGCTGTCCGGCGTGTTCGGCGCGGCGCTCGTCCGCTGGTTCGCCGGGCACCGGGAGCGGACGAAGGCGGCCGTCACCGTCGCGCTGTACGTGGCGCTGACCGCGATCGGGGTGCGGCTGTTCGGCGGCAACTCGACCGGCGCGCACCGCTTCCCGAACCCGTTCGGCGACCCCGTCTTCACGGTGGGCAGCGTCGTCGTCCCGCAGTCGGTGCCGGTGGCGATCGGGTTCGCGCTGCTCATCACCGTCGCCGTCGGGCTGCTGCTGACCCGCACCCGGCTCGGGCTGAAGCTGCAGGCGCTGTCGGAGCGGCCCGGCACCGCCGAGGTCGTCGGCATCCCCGCGCCGCGGCTCGCGGTCGGCGTCTGGGCCGGCGTCGGCGCGATCACGATGCTGGTGATCGTGCTGGTCGCGCCGCGCCTCGGCGGCGACTTCGGGACGCTGTCCGGGCTGATCAGCACCGCGCTCGCGGTCGCGATGGTCGGCGCGTTCCGCAGCCTGCCGCTGACGCTGCTCGGCGGGCTGATCCTGGGCTGCCTGGAGGGCCTGTCGTCCTCCATGGACTCGATCCAGAAGTACCAGGGCGTCGTGCCCTTCCTGGTGATCCTCGTCCTGCTGTGGTGGCGGAGCCGCCGCGAGGTCTGGGACACCGCGCACAGCCGGTAGGCGTGCGGAGAAGAGAGAGAAACGAGGCAAGATGGGTCACCCGACCGCTACCAGGGCCGCGGTGCTCCGCGAGCACGGCGCCGAGCTCAGCCTGGAGGAGCTTCCGCTGCCCCCCGAGTGCGAGCCGGGCGCGGCGCTCGTCAGGGTCGACTGCGCGACGCTGTGCGCGACGGACGTGCACCTCTGGTCCGGCGCGATGTCGTTCCCGGAGATGCTGCCGATCGTCCTCGGGCACGAGACGATGGGCACCGTCCAGGCCGTCGGCCCGGGGACGCGCGACGCCCTCGGCCGCGAGGTCAAGGTGGGCGACCGCATCGGCTGGTCGGAGTCGGTGTGCGGGCACTGCTACGGGTGCACCGTGCTGCGCAACCCGGTCGCGTGCGCCGAGCGGGGCTACGGCTTCCTCCTGCGCGCCGACCGGTTCCCCTACGCCACGGGCGGGCTCGCCGAATACAACTACGTGACGCCGGGCGCGCTGAAGCTCGTCCTGCCGGACGACGTGAAGGACACCTGGGCCGCGTCCGCCGGGTGCGCGGTCAAGACCGTCCTGCACGCGTTCGACCGGGCCGGGGGAGTCCGGCCGGGGTCGGCGGTCGCGGTGCAGGGCGCGGGCGCGCTCGGGCTCGTCGCGACGGCCGTGGCGAGCGTGTCCGGCGCCGGCACGGTGATCACCATCGGCGCCCCGGACGACCGGCTGGAGCTGGCCCGCCGGTACGGCGCGGACGTGACGATCGGGCTGGACGGCGACGCCGACTCCCGGGTCGCCGCCGTCATGGACGCGACGCAGGGGCGCGGCGCCGACCTCGTCCTCGACCTCGCGGGCGCGCCGGGCGTCGGCGCGGAGGCGATCGGCATGGCCGCGTTCGGCGCGTCGTTCGTCATCGTGGGCAGCACCGGGCCGCGGCCGGAGCAGCTCGCGCTCGGCGCGATCATGGGCAAGGAGCTGAACGTGCGCGGCTCCCTCAACGGCGACGTCGGCGACCTGCACCGCGCCGTCGAGTTCCTGCGGACGTTCCAGGACCGCTTCGCCTGGGACGACCTGTTCGGCGCCCCGGACGGCCTCGGCGCGGCGTCCGGGGCGCTCGGCTCCATGTCCCGGCTTGAGCAGGTCAAGGCCGTCATCCACCCCAACAGGTAAGGAACAGCTCGCACCGTGTCCCCAGAACGGAAGATCCCCCAGCGCCGTCTCGGCTCCGCCGGGCCCGAGGTGGGCGTCCTGTCGCTCGGCTCCTGGCACACCTACGACCGCATGGACTTCGGCGAGGCCGTGAAGATGCTCCGGCACGCCGTCGACTCCGGAATCAACCTGTTCGACGTCGCCGTCTACGGGATCCCCGGCGTCCACCCGCCGGTCTTCACCGACGTGCTGTTCTCCGCGATGGTCCGCGCCGCCGGGCTCGCGCGGGACGACTACCTCCTGTCCGCCAAGCTGTGGCTGGAGGGGTACCCCGAGCACTCGCTGCGCGACCAGCTCGCGAACGCGCTGTTCCGGGTCGGCGCCGACCACGCGGACGTGGCCGTCCTCGGCGACATCCGCAGCGACGACCTCGACCTGAAGGCCCTCGCCGAGGACCTCGCCGCGCTGGAGAAGGAGGGCCTGCTCGGCTGCTGGGGCGTGAACAACTGGTCGGCCACCGCCGTCCGGACGATCCGCGAGCACGCCCTCGCCGCCGGGTCGCCCGGCCCGCAGCTCGCCCAGCTGAAGTACAGCCCGTGCCGCCGCGCCATCCCGGACGGCGAGCCGTTCGCGGCCGTCTTCGCCGAGGGCGTGTCGCTGCAGGCGTCCGACGTCCTCGAAGGCGGCATCCTCGCGGGCAAGTCGGGGGAGTCCCGGCAGGTCGGCCGCGACCCCGGCGACATCCGGCCGAGGATCCACGAGGCGGCGCGCGGCATCGCCGACCTCGCGGCGAGCCTGGACGCGACGGCCGCCCAGCTCTGCATCGCGTTCACGCTGACGCACCCGTCCACGAGCACGGTGCTGTTCGGCTCGACGAGCATTCAGCAGCTCACGGACAACATCGCGGCGCTGGACGTCCTGGAGCGCGTCGGCGCGTCCGAGCTCAGGACGCTGATGGACCCGTACTGGGTCGACCGCGACATCGTCGACCCGGAAGGGCCGTGACGGCCGTCCGCTGATCAAAGGGGAGGCGCCGCGGTCAGGACTCCGTCAGGGCCGCGAGCGCCTCCTCTTGCGTCGGGTGGGAGATGAGGTGGCGGTCCAGGCCGCTGCGCTCGATGATCGTCCGCAGCCGCTGCCGCGGCCGGGCGAGGACCAGCTCCCCGCCCGCCCGGCGCGCCGCCTTCCACAGGACGATCAGGGCGTTCAGCCCCGACGAGTCGCAGAACCCGACCTCGCCGATGTCGAGGACGACCCGCGGGGGGCCGTCCAGCTCCCGCATGTCCAGCAGGACGTGCTCGCGGAGCTGGTCGGCCGTCAGGATCGTCAGCTCGCCCTCCGCCTCGACGAGCAGGCAGGGGCCGCGGGTCATGGTGCGGACCCGCAGCGGGTCGACGGGCCGCGGCCCGTCCGCGCCGAGAGACATGCCGGTCACCTTCCGTCGTCGCGGGCATCTCGGTACCCGCGAACGGCCAGGTCATGCGGCCGCCTCCGGGCGGAACGCGGCGGGTCAGGCGATGTCGCGGCGGCGGAGGGCGAGCAGCCCGGCCGCCGTCACCGCCGCCGCGACCGCCGTCAGGACGGCGAGCGGCGTCGCGGCGAAGTCGCCTCCGGGCAGCTTCGGCGTGTGGGTGAACGGCGAGACGTCGAGGACGCCCTGCGGCAGGTCCAGCAGCGGCCCCACCTGCCCGAGCAGCAGGCAGGCCGCGAGCACGCCCCACCCGGCGGACGTCGCCCGGGGCAGCGCGGCGAACAGCAGGAACGCGACCGCGGCGATCACCCACACGGACGGGAGCTGGGCCAGCGCGGCGCCGAGCTGGCGGACGAGCCGCCCGTCCACGTCGCCGGTCCGGGCGCCGTGGACCAGCCCGGCGGTGAACCCCGACAGCAGGAGCAGCACGGCCGTGCCCGCCACGGTGACCGCGAGGTTCGCGACCGCCCACCGGACCCGGCCGACGGCGGTGGCGAGGAGCGGTTCGAGCCGTCCGGCGCTCTCCTCGGCCCGCATCCGCACGACGGTCTGCACCGCGTACGCGGCGGTGAACAGGGCCATGAGGCTCATCGCGGTGGCGAGGAACGCGTCCGCGAGGTCCCCGCCGCCGCCGAGCTTGCGGATGTCGTCGAGGACGGCCTCGCTGCCGTTGACCAGGTCGCCGACGCCGTCGGCGACGCCGCCGATGGCGAACCCGTAGATGCCGAACGCGGCCGCCCAGCCGAGCAGCGCGCCGCGCTGGAGCCGCCACGCCAGCGCGAGCGGGCTCCGCAGCGACGGCGCCGCCGCGGCCGGGCCGAGCGAGGGCGCGAGGATCCCCGCGCCGAGGTCGCGCCGCTCGGTCAGCGCGTAGGCGACGGCGACGAGCGCGGCGGTCGCGGCGAGCGGCAGCAGCAGGACGGCCCACTGCTCGTCCGCGCAGGGGCGCACCCGCTGCGCCCACCCGATCGGCGACAGCCACGCGACCCAGTGCGCGGACCCGGCGTCCGCGATGCCCCTGAGCAGGTACGCCGCGCCGAGCACGGCGAACGCCAGCCCGTTCGCCAGCCGGGACGTCTCGGCGAGCTGCGCGGTGACGGCCGCGACCCCGGCGAACACGGCCCCGGCGCCGAACCACGACAGGCCGAACGCCACCGAGCCCGCCACCGGCATGCCGAACAGGACCATGACGGCGGCGGCGACCGCCGCGAGGACGGCGGCGGCCGTCCCGGCGGTGAGCAGCGCGGCGGTCAGCGGCGCGCGGCGCCCGACCGCGGCGGCGCCGACGAGCTCAAGCCGCCCGCTCTCCTCCTCGGCCCGCGTGTGCCGGACGACGAGCAGCACGCACATCACGGCGGTCAACGCCGCGCCGACCGCGCCGACCCGCCAGGCGCTCAGCCCGCCGACCGTCCCGGGGTTCAGCACCGGCCCGTACATCGCCCGCGTCGACGGGTTCCCGTTGATCCCGCGCGCGAAGGACGCGAGCGCCTCCGGCGTGTCGTACTCGTTCTTGAAGCTGTAGACGGTCCCGGCCACGAGCGCGGTCAGCCCGTAGATCCAGGACGGCACCATCACGCGGTCGCGGCGCAGCCACAGCGTGAGCAGCCGCGCGGTACCCGTGAGCCCGCCCTCCCGCCGCACGGGCCGCGCGGCGGGGCGCAGAGCCGCCGCAGTCATGACGCCTCCTGAACCAGGTCGTCTTCGTAGTGCCGCAGGAACAGTTCTTCGAGGGTGGGCGGGCGGCTGGTCAGGCTCCGCACGCCCGCCGTCGTGAGCTGCTTCAGGGCGGCGTCCAGCTCGGACGTCTCGACCTCGAACCGGATCGTGTTGCCCTCGATCCGGACGTCGTGCGCGCCGGGGAGCGGGAGCCCGTCCGGCGGGGCGGCCAGCTCCGCCGTGATGGACGTGCGGGTCAGGTGCCGCAGCTCGTCCAGGGTGCCGGTCTCGACCGTCCGGCCCTTGCGGATGATGGTGACGCGGTCGCAGAGCGCCTCGACCTCGGACAGGATGTGGCTGGACAGCAGGACCGTCCGGCCGCGCCGCCGCTCCTCGCGGACGCACTCCTGGAAGACCTCCTCCATGAGCGGGTCGAGGCCGGACGTCGGCTCGTCCAGGACGAGCAGCTCCGCGTCCGACGCGAACGCCGCGACGAGCGCCACCTTCTGCCGGTTGCCCTTGGAGTAGGCGCGGCCCTTCTTGCGCGGGTCGAGTTCGAACCGGTCGAGCAGCTCCGCGCGGCGGGCCGGGTCGAGGCCGCCGCGCAGCCGCCCGAGCAGGTCGATCACCTCCCCGCCGGACAGGTTCGGCCACAGCGTGACGTCGCCGGGGACGTAGGCGAGCCTGCGGTGCAGCGCGGTCGCGTCCCGCCACGGGTCGCCGCCGAGCAGCCGGGCGTGGCCGGAGTCGGCGCGCATCAGGCCGAGCAGGATCCTGATCGTGGTCGACTTGCCCGCCCCGTTCGGGCCGAGGAAGCCGTGCACCTCGCCGGGGGCGGCGCGCAGGTCGAGGCCGTCCAGGGCGCGCGTGCGGCCGAACGTCTTGACCAGGCCCTCCGCTTGGACCGGGTCAGCCTGGACCGGGTCGGTCATCGTCGTCTCCCTTGGTGTCGTTCGCCTCGAAGTCGTCCATCACGGCGCGGACGCGCTCGACGAGCTCCCGGCTGAGCAGCCGGTCGTCGAACACCTCGAAGACGGCGCGCCGCAGCCGCAGCGAGCCCTCCGGGGTGAAGGTGTCGGCGCCGAGCACCCGCGACAGGTGCTCGTGCAGCACCTCGATGCCGACGGTCATCGCGACCGTCGCCGCCGCGTAGGCCCGGGGATCGCGGGTCGTGGGCCGGTTGACCCCGGCCGGAGGGTCGGCGAAGTACTCCTCCGTCGTCTCGACCAGCTCGTCGAACAGGTGGGCCGCCGCCTCCGAGCCGTCCACCAGCGCGCGCGCGAGGTAGCGGCGGACCGGCAGGTCGGCGCGCATCGTCGCGGCGAGGAAGCCGGGATCGGAGATGCCCCCGGCGGCCGACGCGGCGCTGAGCCGGCGGACGGTCTCCAGCGCGTAGGCGTCGCACGCCGCGCGCAGCTCGTCCTTGGACCCGAAGTGGTGCTGGACGAGCCCGACCGACACCCCGGCCGCCTCGGCGATGCCGCGGAACGTCGCGCCCTTCACGCCGTGCTCGGCGAGCTGGAGCAGCGCCGCCTCGCGGATGCGGGCGCGGGCGGTCAGGTCCTCGGGTGGCGGTCGCTCGTCCCGGCCGGCCGCCGCCATGTCCCGTCACCCCCAATACAAGCGTTCAACTTCCAATATGCATGTATACCATACGCTCATATTGTCGGTGGGCGCGAGCGGGTGAGGCAGGGGTCTGGGTTGAGGGGGTTCTGGCACGGATTGCCCTTCACCGAGCAAGTTAGCTTAGGCTAGCCTTAGCGCGTGCTTCCCCTTGTGCGACGACGTTCCGGGCCCCCGGCGGGGGCGGACGGCACGCGCGCCGGAGCCCTGCGGACCGGGCGAAGGGCAAGGCTCGGCTGGATCGCCGTCCTCACCGTCCTGCTCCTGCTGACCGTGGTCGCGAGCCTCGCGATCGGCGCGGAGCACGTCCCGCTCGGACGCGTCCTGCCCGGCGTGCTCTCCCCGGACCCCGGCTCCCGGGACGAGCTGATCGTCCACGAGCTGCGGCTGCCGCGCACGCTGCTCGGCGTGGCCGTCGGGGCGGCGCTCGGCCTCGCGGGCGCGGTCATGCAGGCGCTCACCCGCAACCCGCTCGCCGAGCCCGGCCTGCTCGGCGTGAACGGCGGCGCGGCCCTCGCCGTGGTCGTCGTCATCGGGACGGTCCGCGCCGACGACGCGCTCGTCTACGTCTGGGCGGCGTTCCTCGGCGCGGCGGGCGCGGCGGCCCTCGTCTACGGGATCGGCGCGCGCGGGCGCGGCGGCGCGTCGCCCGCCCGGCTGGTGCTCGCCGGAGCCGCGGTCAACGCCGTGTTCAGCGCGCTGACGGCCGGGCTGATGCTGCTCAGCCCGCGCAGCTTCAACGGCTTCCGGTTCTGGCAGGTCGGCAGCCTCGGCGGCCGCGAGATGTCGGTCTTCCTGCGCGTCCTGCCGTTCATCCTGGCCGGGACGGTCCTCGCGCTGCTGCTCGCCCGGCCGCTGAACGCGCTCGCGATGGGCGACGAGGCGGGCCGCGCGCTCGGCTCGCGCCCCGGCCGGACGCGCGCGCTCGGCGCCGTCGCGGTCGTCGTGCTGTGCGGGTCCGCGACGGCGGCGGCCGGGCCGATCGCGTTCCTCGGACTGGCGGTGCCGTTCATCGTCCGGACCGCGGCGGGCCCCGACCAGCGCCTCGTCCTGCCGTACTCGCTGCTGCTCGCGCCCGTCCTGCTGCTCGGCGCGGACGTCGTCGGCCGCGTCGTCACCCCCGGCGAGCTGGAGACCGGGATCGTCACCGCGTTCCTCGGGGCGCCGCTGTTCGCCGTGATGGTGCGGCGGGGAAGGACGCGCGACCTGTGAGGGTGCTGCGAGCGGGGACGGTGTCCCTGCGCTGGGAGCCGCGGGCGGCGGTGGTGTGCGGTGCGCTCGCGCTGGTCGCGGCGGGCGCGGCCGTGCTCGTCGTCGGCTCGGGCGATTTCCCGATCTCGCCGCCGGACGTCGTCCGCGCCGTCGCCGGGCAGGGCGACCGGGCCACCGAGTTCATCGTCACGACGCTGCGGCTGCCGCGCGCCCTCACCGGCCTGCTCGCCGGGCTCGCGCTCGGGCTGAGCGGCGCGATCTTCCAGAGCGTCTCGCGGAACCCGCTCGGCAGCCCGGACCTGATCGGCTTCACCACCGGCTCGGCGACCGGGGCGCTGCTGCAGATCCTCGTGTTCGGCGGCGGCGCGGTCGCGATCACGGC
Organism: Actinomadura chibensis NBRC 106107; assembly: GCF_001552135.1. Lineage (GTDB taxonomy): Bacteria > Actinomycetota > Actinomycetes > Streptosporangiales > Streptosporangiaceae > Spirillospora > Spirillospora chibensis. The sequence goes on from NZ_BCQP01000009.1 coordinate 68,957, forward strand.
CAGCTCGGTCGCGGGCGCGGTGCTCACCGCCCTCGCCGTCTACGTCGTCGCCTACCGGCGGGGGAGCGGCGTGCACGGCGTCCGGCTGGTGCTGATCGGCGTCGCGGCGGCGGCCACGCTGGAGGCGCTGAACTCCTACCTGATCACGCGGGCCGAGCTGCACGAGGCGTACGAGGCCGCGTTCTGGCTGACCGGCAGCCTGAACGGGCGGGACTGGAGCCAGGCCGTCCCGCTCGCGATCGCGCTCGCGGTGCTCGTCCCGGCGGCGCTCGCGCTCGCCCGGCCGCTCGGCATGGGCGAGCTCGGCGACGACGCGGCGCGGGCGCTCGGCGTGCCCGTCCAGCGGACCCGCGCGCTGCTCACCGTCGCCGGGGTCGGGCTCGTCGCGGCGGCGACGGCGGCGGCCGGGCCCGTCCCGTTCGTCGCGCTCGCCGCGCCGCAGCTCGCCCGGCGGCTGACCCGGCGCCCCGGCGCGCAGCTCCTGCCCGCCGCGCTGACCGGCGCCGCGCTGCTCGCCGCGGCCGACCTGATCTCGCTGCACCTGCCGGTCGCGATGCCGGTGGGCGTCGTCACCGGCGTCCTCGGCGGCGCGTACCTCGCGTGGCTGCTGTCGACCACCGCACGGAAGGGGACGACATGACCGGGCTCCACGCCGACGACCTCACCCTCTCCTACGAGCGGCGCGTCGTCGCCGAGAACCTCTCCGTGGAGATCCCGGACGAGTCGTTCACCGTCATCGTCGGCCCGAACGCGTGCGGGAAGTCGACGCTGCTGCGCGCCCTCGCCCGCCTGCTCCGCCCGCGCGCCGGGACCGTCTTCCTGGACGGCGCCCCGATCTCCGCGCTCCCGCCGAAGCGGCTCGCGCGGCGGCTCGGCCTGCTGCCGCAGTCGCCGCTCACCCCGGAAGGCATCACGGTCGCCGACCTCGTCGCGCGCGGCCGCTACCCGCACCAGGGCCTGCTGCGCCAGTGGTCGCGCGAGGACGAGACCGCCGTCGCGGACGCCCTCGCCGCCGTCGGCGTCGCCGACCTCGCCGACCGGGTCGTGGACGAGCTGTCCGGCGGCCAGCGGCAGCGGGTGTGGCTGGCGCTCGTCCTCGCCCAGGAGACGGGCGTGCTGCTGCTGGACGAGCCGACCACCTACCTCGACATCGCCCACCAGATCGAGGTGCTGGACCTGTGCGCGCGGCTCCACGAGGAGGGGCGGACGCTCGTCGCCGTCCTGCACGACCTCAACCACGCCTGCCGGTACGCGACGCACCTGATCGCGATGCGCGGCGGCGAGGTGCTGGCCGCGGGGCCGCCCGGGGAGATCGTCACCGCGGAGCTGGTGGAGCGGGTCTTCGGGCTGCCGTGCCGGGTCGTCCCGTGCCCGGAGACGGCGACGCCGATGGTCGTCCCGGCCGACCGGCGGCGGGCGCGGGCGTTGACGGCCGACACCCTCTAAATTAGGTTAGCCTTACCTAACTTGAGGGGAGTGCCGGTGTCGACCGTGCTGACCTGGGACGAGCTGCACGACGCCCTGGCCGAGGTGCTGGGCGAGCCCGCCGGGGCCGACGACAACCTCATCGGGCTCGGGATGGACTCGATCCGGCTGATGCAGCTCACCGGACGGCTGCGCCGCCGCGGCGTCGAGGTCCGGTTCGCCGAGCTGGCCGAGCGCCCGACGCTCGCCGAGTGGTGGGCGCTGCTCGCGGCGAAGGGCCAGGCGGGGGGCGCCGCCCCGGCGGACGCCGCCGTGCCGCGCGAGGAGGCCGCCGTGCCGCGCGAGGAGATCGAGCCCGCCGAGCCGTTCCCGCTCGCGCTCATGCAGCACGCGTACTGGATCGGCCGCGACTCCGGCCAGTCGCTCGGCTCCGTCGCCGCGCACCTGTACGTCGAGCTGGACGGCCGCGCGATCGACCCCGCCCGGTTCGAGGCGGCCGTGCGCGCCCTGGCCGAGCGGCACCCGATGCTGCGCGCCGCCGTGTCCGACGACGGGACGCAGCGGATCCTGCCGGAGCGTCCCGGGCCCGCGGTGACCGTCCACGATCTGCGCGGGTCCGCCGACGCGGACGGCGAGCTGGCGGCGATCCGCGCGGAGATGTCCGAGCAGCGGCTCCCGATCGAGGACGGCCGCGTCTTCGACGCCCGCCTCAGCCTCCTGCCGTCCGGCGAGTCCCGGCTGCACCTGGACGTCGACATGGTCGCCGCCGACGCGATGAGCTACCGCGTCATGCTCGCCGACCTCGCCGCCCTGTACGAGGGCGAGACGCTCGCGCCGATCCGCTACGGCTACGCCCGCTACCTCGCCGACGACCCGCGCGCCGAGGCCCGCGCGAAGGACCGCGAGTGGTGGGCCGCGCGCCTCCCCGACCTGCCCGGACCGCCGGAGCTCCCGGTCGTCGCCGAGCCCGGCGACCGCGTCGAGCGCATGCACCACTGGCTCGCGCCGGACGAGCGGCGGCGCCTCGTCGCCCGCGCCCACGCCGAGGGCGTCACCCCGGCGATGGCGCTCGCGGCCGTGTTCGCCGAGGTCATCGGCACGTGGTCGGCGTCGCCCCGGTTCCTGCTCAACCTGCCGCTGTTCCACCGCGAGCCCGTCCACCCGGACGTGGACAAGGTCGTCGGCGACTTCACCGGCTCCATCCTGCTGGAGGCCGACCTCACCGCCGACCTCCCGTTCGTCGAGCGCGCGCGTGCCGTCCAGGCGAACCTGCACGCGGCGGGCGCGCACAGTGACTACTCGGGCCTTGAGGTGCTGCGCGACCTGTCCCGGCTGCGCGGCGAGCAGGTCCTCGCGCCGATCGTCTACACGAGCGCGCTCAACCTCGGCGAGCTGTTCGGGGACGCCGTCCGGGAGCGCTTCGGCGAGCCCGGCTGGATCATCTCGCAGGGCCCGCAGGTCCTGCTGGACGCGCAGGTCACCGAGGTCTCCGGCGGGCTGCTGCTGAACTGGGACGTGCGCGTCCCCGCCTTCCGGGAGGGCGTCGCCGAGGCGATGTTCGCCGCCTACACGGCCGCGATCGCCCGGCTCGGCGCGCCCGGCGCCGACTGGGACGCGCCGCTCGGCGTCGCCGCGCCGCCGTCTCAGCTGCGCGTCCGGCACGGGCTCAACGCGACCCCGGCGCCGCCGCCGCGCACGCTGACCGAGGGGTTCTTCGCGCACGCGCGCACCCGTCCGGACGCGCCCGCGCTGCACTGGGGCGACACCGGGACGCTCACCTACGGCGAACTGGCCGAGCGCGCGCTGCGCGTGGCGTCCGCCCTGGTCGCGGACGGCGTGCGCCCCGGCGACCGGGTCTCGGTCGAGCTGCCGAAGGGACCGGAGCAGGCCGCCGCCGTGCTCGGCGTCCTCGCCGCCGGGGCCGCCTACGTGCCGATCGGGCCGGAGCAGCCGGAGGCCCGCCGCGCCCGGATCCGCGCGTCCGCCCGCGTCGCCGCGTCGCGCACCCTGGACGCCGCCGCGCACGTCGAGCCGCTGCGCGAGCCGGTGGCGGTGCGCCCGGACCAGACGGCGTACGTGCTGTTCACGTCCGGTTCGACGGGCGAGCCGAAGGGCGTCGAGGTGCCGCACGGCGCGGCGATGAACACCATCGGCGACCTCGTCGAGCGGTTCGCGATCGGTCCCGACGACGTCACCTTCGGGGTTTCCGCGCTCGACTTCGACCTGTCGGTGTTCGACCTGTTCGCGGCCTGGCACGCGGGCGGCGCGGTCGTCCTGCCCGGCGAGGACGAGCGCCGCGACGCCGCGCGCTGGGCCGACCTGGTCGGGCGCTGGTCGGCGACGGTGCTGAACTGCGTCCCGTCCGTGCTGGAGATGCTGCTGCGCGCCGGGCGCGCGGACACCCTGCGGCTCGTCCTGCTCGGCGGCGACTGGGTCGGCACGCACCTGCCCGCCCTGCTGGCCGAGCGCGCCCCCGGCTGCCGGTTCGTCGCCCTCGGCGGGACGACCGAGACCGCGATCCACTCCACCGTGCAGGAGGTCGCGGGCCGCGTCCCGGACGACTGGCACGCCGTCCCGTACGGGGTGCCGCTGCGCGGCGTCGCCTGCCGGGTCGTGGACGAGGCGGGCCGCGACCGCCCCGACTGGGCGGCGGGCGAGCTGTGGATCGGCGGCTCCGGCGTCGCCGACGGCTATGCCGGGGACCCGGAGCGCACGGCCGACCGGTTCGTCGTCCATGAGGGCGCCCGCTGGTACCGGACGGGCGACCTCGCCCGCTACCGCCCGGACGGCACCCTGGAGTTCCTCGGCCGCCGCGACCACCAGGTGAAGGTGCGCGGCTTCCGGATCGAGCTGGGCGAGGTCGAGGCGGCGCTGCGCGACCACCCCGCCGTGGGACGCGCCGTCGCGCTCCTCGCGGACGGCCGCCTCGCCGCCGCCGTCGAGGCCCCGGACGGGCTCGACCGGGACGCCGTGCTCGCCCGCGCCCGGGAGCTGCTGCCGCCGCACATGGTGCCCGAGGTGCTCGTCCGCGTAGCCGCGCTGCCGCTCACCGCGAACGGGAAGGTCGACCGCAAGGCGCTCACCGCCCTCGCCGCCGAGGCGGGCGGGGCCGCGGACGCCTACGTCGAGCCGGAGACGCCGCTGGAGAAGGTGCTCGCGCGGATCGTCGCGGAGGTGCTGGGCGTTGAGCGCGTCGGCGCGGACGCCGACTTCTTCGCGCTCGGCGGCGACTCCGTCCTCGCGACGACCGTCGTCGCGCGGCTGCGGGAGGCGCTCGACACGACGGCGCTGCCCGTCCGGGTGCTGTTCGCGGAGCGGACCGTGGCGCGCGTGTGCCGCCGCCTCGCCGAACTGGAGGACGCGCCCGGGCGCCTGGAGGCCGTCGCGGCGATCTGGCTGGAGGTCGAGGCCATGACCGAGGACGAGCTGGCCGCCCGCCTGGGCTGATCAGCCGGGTTCCGGCTCCGCGCGCAGCGTCGCCGTGCGGAGCCCGGTGAGCGTGAGCGCCAGGGCCAGGGCGAGGACGGCGCTGACCGTCCCGAACAGGACGATCACCGCGCCCGGCGCGAGGTAGCGGCCGAGCGCGCCCGCGCCGAGCGACCCGACGGCGCCGCCGCCGGTCTCCTGCGCGGCCCACAGGGCGTTGACGCGGCCGAGGTGGGAGTCGGGCGTGTGCGACTGGATCAGCCCGTACCGCAGGATTTCCTCGACCGACTGGGCGAACCCGTAGGCGAACAGGATCGCGACGGCGAGCGCCGCGTGCCGGGCGAGGCCGAGGCAGGCGAGCAGCGCGAAGCCGGTGACGGACGCGGCGAGCAGCGCGCGGCCGGGCGCGCGGAACGTCCCGGCCCAGCCGCTCGTCAGGGACGCGAGCACCGCCCCGCACGCCGGGGCGGCGAACAGCAGCCCGACCGTGGTGGGGCCGCCGTCCAGGGCGCGGGCCGCGAACGCGGGCATCAGCACCGGGATGCCGCCCGCGACCATGAACAGCAGGCCGAGCAGCATGAGCGAGCCGACGACCCGGTGGGAGGCGACGAACCGGAACCCGTCCCCGATGGCGCGCAGCGGGTGCGCGGGCTCCTCGCCCGCGGTGTCCGGCCTGAGGACGGGGAGGCGGGTGAGCAGCCCGATCGTGCCGAGCGTCCCGGCCGCCGCGGCCGCGTAGTTCCAGCCGACGCCGAACGCGGACACGACGACGCCGCCGAGCGCGGGCGAGGCCATCGACCCGAGCCGGACGGTGAGCGCGTTCAGCGCCCCGGCCGCGACCAGCTTGTCCGGCGCGACGAGGGCGGGCGTCGCGGCCAGCAGCGCGGTGACGCTGACGCCGGTCGCGAGGCCGTCCCAGGCCGCGAGCACGTAGATCGCCGCGACCGACGGGGACGGCAGGAACGCGTTCAGCGCCAGCAGGACGAAGCCGACCCCGGCGGCGGTCCGGGCGCGCAGCATCAGCCGCCGCCGGTCGCGCCGGTCGGCGAGGACGCCGCCCCACAGGAACCCGGCGAGGAGCGCGAACCCCTCCGCCGCGGACACCGCGCCGACGTGCGCCGTCGACCCGGTCAGCGCGTACACCTGGACGGGGACGGCGACCGCGAGCATGCCGATCCCGAACACCGAGACGGTGCGGGCGACGAACACGTCGCGGAACGGCGCGCTGTCGCGCAGGGGCGTGATGTCCATCGTGAGCCGCCGGAGCAGCCGTCGGGGCGGTCGGGGCATCGCGGGGTTCTCCTCAGCCGGGGGAGTAGCTAAGGTAAGCCTAGCCTTAGTTGGTCTTGAGGAAGAGGACGCACCGGTGCTGCGCTCGCTGATGAACGGAAAGATCCACCGTGCCACCGTCACGCAGGCGGACCTGCACTACGTGGGCTCCCTGACGATCGACGCCGACCTCATGGAGGCGGCCGACATCGTGGAGGGCGAACAGGTCCACGTCGTGGACATCACGAACGGGGCCCGGCTCGTCACCTACGCCATCACGGGGGAGGCGGGCAGCGGCGTCATCGGGATCAACGGCGCGGCGGCCCGCCTGGTCCAGCCGGGCGACCTCGTCATCATCATCACCTACGCGTCGGTGGCGGAGTCCGACCGCCACCGGCACGAGCCCCGCGTCGTCCACGTGGACGGGGCGAACCGGATCGTCGCGCTCGGCTCCGACCCGGCCGCGCCGGTCCCCGGCGCCCCCGCCCAGCTCACGGGGCGGTGACCGGCGTGGACGGCGTCACCCCCTGGCCCGCCGACCTCGCCGCCCGCTACACGGCGGAGGGGTACTGGAGCGACCGCGTCCTCGGCGGGTTGCTGCGCGGCGCGCCCGGCAAGACCGCCCTCGTCGCGGGCGACGACCGCCTCACCTACGCCGAGCTGTACGACCGCGCCGCCCGCACGGCCGCCGGGTTCCTCGGCCTCGGCATCGGCAAGGGCGACCGCGTCGTCGTGCAGCTCCCCAACACCACGGGGTTCGTGGTGGCGTTCCTCGCGCTCGTCCGCATCGGGGCGGCGCCCGTCCTCGCGCTGCCCGCGCACCGCGAGAGCGAGATCCGCTACCTGTGCGAGCTGGCCGAGGCCCGCGCCTACGTCTGCGCGGACCGCGACGGCGACTTCGACTACCGCGCCCTGGCCCGCACCCTCCCCGTCGAGCACGTCGTCGTGGACGGGGACGCCGAGGAGTTCGTCCCGCTCGCGAAGGTCGACGCCGACCCGGTCGAGACGGCGCCGCCCGCGCCGTCCGACGTCGGCGTGTTCCTGCTCTCCGGCGGGACGACCGGCCTGCCGAAGCTCATCCCGCGCACGCACCGCGACTACGTCTACAACCTGGAGGCCAGCGCCGAGGTGTGCGGCTTCACGCCGTCGACCGTCTACCTGGTGGTGCTCCCGGCCGCGCACAACTTCGCGCTCGCCTGCCCCGGCATCCTCGGCGTGTTCGCCACGGGCGGGACGGTCGTGCTCGCCCCGTCCGGGTCCCCGGACGAGGCGTTCCCGCTCATCGAGCGCGAGCGCGCGACGGTCTGCGCGGTCGTCCCGCCGATCGCGCTCCTCTGGCTGGACGCGGTGGCCTGGCAGGACGAGGACATCTCGTCCCTCCGGCTCCTCCAGGTCGGCGGCGCGAAGTTCGCCGCCGAGCGCGCCGCCGAGGTCCCGGACGTCCTCGGCTGCCAGGTCCAGCAGGTCTTCGGCATGGCGGAGGGCCTGCTCAACTTCACCCGCCTGGACGACCCCCGCGACCTGATCGAGCGGACCCAGGGCCGCCCCCTCTCACCGGCCGACGAGATCCTGGTCGTGGACGCCGACGGCGCGCGGGTCGCGCCCGGCGAGGTCGGGGAGCTGCTCACCCGCGGCCCGTACACGCTCCGCGGCTACTACCGCGCGCCCGAGCACAACGCCCGCTCGTTCACCCCGGACGGCTTCTACCGGACGGGCGACCTCGTCCGGCGGCTGCCGTCCGGCCACCTGATCGTCGAAGGGCGCGAGAAGGACCAGATCAACCGGGGCGGCGACAAGATCTCGGCGGAGGAGCTGGAGAACCACCTGCTGGCGCACCCCGCGGTCCACGACGCGGCCGTGGTCGGCGTCCCCGACCCGATGATGGGGGAGCGCACCTGCGCGTTCCTCATCGTCCGGGACGGCGAGAAGGCCCCCGACCTCCGCGAGATCAAGGACTTCCTGCGGACGCGGGGCGTCGCCGCCTACAAGTTCCCCGACCGCCTCGAAACGGCCGACGCGTTCCCCCGCACGCCCGTGGGCAAGGTCAGCAAGAAGGCCCTGACCGCCCGGATTCATTCGGCCTGATGGGGATGTGAATGTTCGGCGCAGAGGCAGGCGACCGCGTTCTCTATCCATTCCCGGCCGGTCCAGTCCGGGTGCAGTTCGAGCATGAGGGCCTTCACCTCCTGCGCGGTCGTCTCCTCGCTGACCGCCGAGTCGCGCCTTTTCCAGGTCTCGTCGCGTAGCAGGCGGAGATAGTCGCGGACGTCGCGCAGCAGGCCCGCGCCGCCGATGTCGCCGTGGCCGGGGACGACGGTCCCCGGCGGATCGACGGCCAGGCGCTCCAGCACCGCGAGCCACCGCAGTCCGGACACGTCGGTGTCGTGCGGCGGGAACCACGGGAAGATCGCGAACTGCCCGGTCTCGACGAGGTCGCCGGTGAACAGGACGTCCGCGTCCGGCACCCGGACCACCTGGTCGCCGCGGCTGTGCGCCCGCCCCGTCGCCCGCAGTTCCACGACCCGGCCGCCGAGGTCCAGGTCGTGGGAGTCGTCGTAGACGACGTCCGGGCGGGGGAGTTCGACGCCCTCCAGATGGCGCGCGACCTCCTCGCTCAGCCCCTTGAACATCTCGATGTATCCGGGGCCCTTCGTCGTGAGGTCGTCGGCTTGGGCGCGGTTGACCAGGAACGTCGCCTCGCCGGAGAACGTCCCGGCGCCGAGCGCGTGCTCCGGGTGGAAATGGGTCGTGGTCAGGTAGAGCCTGCGTCCGCGCGCGTACTCGGCGGCGAATTCGAGCACGGTCTCCGCGTTCCGCGGGCCGAGGCCCGTGTCGACGACGAGGACGGAATGCGTCCCGCCGATCACCCCGATGTTCGGCACGAGCTGCACCCCGCGATTCGGGACGGCCACCAGGTCGCGTCCGAGTTCCCGGACGCCGGTGATCTGCACGGCGGGATCGGCTCCGGAATGCACGGGCATGGTCGCTCCTCGAAATCAGTCGTCGGTGGAATCCCAGTTCAGCGCGCGGCGCGTGCGGGCGTCCAAGTCCGATCCCGTGGCCCCGATACCCGTCCGGTATCGTCGCCGGTGATGGAGCTGCGAGAACTCCGCTATTTCGTGGCGGTCGCCGAGGAGCTGCACTTCGGCCGGGCCGCGGCGCGCCTGCACATGACGCAGCCTCCGCTGAGCCGGGCCGTCAGGCGGCTGGAGGCCGACCTCGGACACCCGCTGCTGAGCCGGTCGCCCACGGGCGTGGCGCTCACCCCCGCCGGGGCCGCGCTCTACGACGAGGCGCGCACGCTGCTCGCGCAGGCCGACCACGCGCGGGCGCGGGTGGCCGCCGCGGGCGGCGCCGCCGCGCTGGCCGTCGGCACGCTCGGCGACAGCGCGGAGCGGGTCGGCGCCGGGCTCGCCGCCGCCTACCGGGAGCGGCACCCGGAGGTGCGCGTCCGGGTCCGGGAGGCCGACTTCACCGACCCGTCCGCGGGCCTGCGGGCGGGCCTCGTGGACGTCGCCCTCACGCGCCTGCCGTTCGACGACGCGGGCCTCGCCGTCCGCGTGCTCCGCACCGACCCGGTCGGCGTGGTGCTCCGCGCCGACGACCCGCTGGCCGGACGCCCCCGGCTGCGCTCGGCCGACCTCGCCGACCGCCGCTGGTTCCGGCTGCCGGACGGCGTCGACCCGCGCTGGCGGGCGTACTGGAGCGGGCCCGCCGGAAGCGACGGGCCCGTCGTCCGGACGGTCCACGAGTGCCTCCAGGCCGTCCTGTGGAACGGGAGCGTCGGCCTGGCCCCGCTCGACCTCGACCTCCCCGACGGCCTCACCTCGGTCGCCCTGGCGGACATGCCGCCGAGCCGTCTCGTCGCCGCCTGGCCCGCCGCCGGCGCGAACCCCCTCGTCCGCTCGTTCGCGCGGATCGCGGCGGACGTCTACCGCGCCGCCGCCTAGCCCGGCGGGCTCACCCGGGCTGGCAGCGCGGGCACCAGACCGTGCGGCGGCCGGAGAGGCGGCGGCTCGCCAGGTGCGCGCCGCAGCGCGGGCAGACCGGGTCGGGGTCGTCGCGGGCGCCGGTGAGCCAGGCGGCGCGCGGCGGGACGCGCCCGGCCTCGACCGACGCGCGCAGCACCCGGCGCATCGCCCGGTGCAGGGCGGTGAGCTCGGACGCGTCCAGGCTCCCGGCGGCGCGCAGCGGGTTGATCCGGGCGCGCCAGCAGATCTCGTCGGCGAGCAGGTTGCCGAGGCCCGCGATCACCGACTGGTCCGCCAGCGTCGTCTTCAGCCGTCCCCGGGGTCCGGACAGGAGTTCGGCGAGCCGGTCGCGGGAGACGTCGAGCGCGTCCGGGCCGAGGTCGCCGAGCACGCGCGGCGCGGCGGCGGCGTCGGCGGCGAGGTGGATCCCCATCAGCTTGCGCATGTCGCGGTAGCGCAGCTCGCCGTCGCGGAGCCGCCACACGACGCGGACGAACCGGTCCCGCGGCTCGTCCGCCGGATGCCAGGACAGCGAGCCGGTCATGCCGAAGTGGATCAGCACGACCGGTCCCTCGGCCGGGGCGATCAGCCACTTCCCGCGCCGCCGCGCCGCCTCGAACCGGTGGCCGCGCAGCGCGGCGCGGAGCCGCCGGGCGGTGACGCCGCGCAGGACGCCCGCGTCGTAGACGGACACGGACTCGATCGGCTCGCCGGTGTGCTCCTCCAGCACCCGCCGGAACCCTTCGACGTCGGGTAGTTCGGGCATGCGCCCCTCTTACCCGCCGCGCCGCCGTGCAAGGTCAGCGGAGCGGGACGACGTGCGGCGCGATGCTGGAGAGCTTCTCGCAGGTCTCCTCGAACTCCCGGTCGGGCGTGGACGCGCCGACGATCCCGGCCCCGGCGCGCAGCCAGGCGCGGCCGTCCTCGTTGTAGAGGGCGCGCAGGACGAGCGCCGAGTCGAGCGACCCGTCGTGCGAGACGGCGACGACCGCGCCCGAGTAGAGGCCCCGGCGCTCCTCCAGGCGGGTGATCGCCTCGATCGCCTCGGGCTTCGGGATGCCGGACGCGGTGACGCCGGGGAACAGCGCGTCCAGGGCGTCCCAGGACGTGCGGCCGGGCGCGAGGACGCCGCCGACGCTGGAGCCGAGGTGCTGGACGCTGCCCCGCTCCTTCACCGTCATGAACCCCGTGACCTGGACCGATCCCGGCTCGCACACCCGGTTCAGCTCGTCCTGGGAGGTGCGGACCGACACCGCGTGCTCGTAGATCTCCTTCGGGTCGGTCTCCAGGTCCCGCCGGGTGCGGGCGTCGGCGGCGGCGCCCGCGCCGAACGCGCGGGTCCCGGCGAGCGGCTGGGTCATGACGCGTCCGGCGGCGTCCACGCCGGCGAGCACCTCGGGGCTGAACCCGGTCGCCTGGAACCCGCCGAGGTCGAGCAGGAACGAGCGGGCCGGGGTGTTCGCGCGGCGGCCCCGGACGAACGTCGACACGACGTCGACGGGGTACGGGACGTCGACCCGCCGCGACACGATGACCTTCTGGTAGCGGCCCGCGCCGATCTCGGCGACCGCGTCCGCGACGAGGGCGCGGTAGGCGTCGCCGCCGGTCCGGACGCCGACCGGCGAGGCCGCGCCGACGAACGGCGCGGCGGGTTCGCGGAGCAGCTTGGCGACCTGCTCGGCCTCGGCGGCGTCGACGCCGGTGACGCGGGCGCGCCCGGCCTCGACCGTGACCTCGGTGCGCGGGACGAGCAGGTGCGCGAGCCGCCCGCGCGGCTCCGGCGCGGCGAACTCGAAGGCGATCCAGCCGTAGGCGTTCCAGGCGGGCAGCGGGGCGGCGGCGAACGTGTCGCGGAGGGCGTCGGCGGGGCGTCCGGTCCAGGCGCGGGCGGCGGGCGCGCGGCCCGGCCAGCGGGCGTGGACGCGATCGGCGTCGAGGACGACCTCGCCGAGCAGGCCGCCCGCGAACGTCCACGAGCCGGGGCGCTCGTAGACGACGTAGTCGTCGAACAGCCCCGAGGCGGCGAGCCGGGCGGTCAGCGCGAGGGGTTCCGATTCGTGTTCGACGAGCCGGGCGGCGGGTTTCGCATCAGTGCTCAGACCGGAGGACAAGGCGTCGACATCCTTTCGCGGGCCGGGGGATCCCGAACTTAGGTAAGGCTAACCTTGTGCGATTTTCGTAGGCAAGGCTAACCTAACCCGCGATGGTCCAGCCGACGGCGAAAGAGTTGAGCGTGCAGGAGCAGACGGTGGTCAGCGAGGTCCGGACACGGCGGCGCGAACTGATGCGCCGGATGATGGCGGAGGCGGGGCTCGGCCCCGACGCCGCCCGGCTCGCCCCGCGCGACGGCGACGGGCCCGCCCCGCTGTCCTACGCGCAGCAGAGCATGTGGCTCCACCACCGCGCCTTCCCCGACAGCCCCGCCTACAACGTCTGCCTGCTCGTCCGCATGTCGGGGCCGCTCGACACCGGCGCCCTGCGGGACGCGCTCCGCGCCCTCCTCCGGCGGCACGCGGTCCTCCGCACGACCTACGCGGAGGACGGCGACGGCCGCGCCGTCCAGACCGTCACCGACGACGGCTCCCTCGACCTGACCCCGGTCGACTGCGCCGACCCGGACGCGCGGGCCGCCGAGCTCGCCGCGCGGCCCTTCGACCTGCGGAACGAGCGCCCGATCCGCCTGGAACTGCTGCGCATGGGCGGCGACGAGCACGGCCTCGTCCTGGTCGTGCACCACATCGCGTGGGACGGCATGACGTGGGGCTCGCTGTCGCGCGACCTGTCCGCGCTGTACCGCGCCGCCGTCACCGGCGAGCCGGACGGGCTGCCTCCGCTGGCCGTCCAGTACGCCGACTTCGCCGAGTGGGAGCAGCGGCGGCCCGTCCCGGAGGCGGACCTCGCGTACTGGCGGGAGCGCCTCGACCCGCCGCCCCCTCCGCTCGACCTGCCCGCCGACCGGCCGCGCGGCGCCGCGCCGTCCGAGCGCGGCGGACGCCGGGCGCGGCGCTTCGGCGACGACGTGACCGGCGGGCTGCGCGCGCTCGCCGCCGAGGAGGACGCCACCCCGTACACGGTGATGCTCGCCGCGTACGCCGTCCTGCTGCACCGCTACACCGGCGCGGACGACGTCGCGGTCGGCTCGGCCGTGATGAACCGCGAGCACGCCGAGGTCGAGCGGCTCGTCGGGAACTTCGGGAACACGCTGGTGATGCGGGTCGGGCTGGCGGGCGCGCCGACGTTCCGCGAGGCGGTGCGGCGCGCCGCCCGGACGGTCGCCGAGGGCTTCGCGCACCAGTCCGCGCCCTACGACCGGCTCGTCCGGGAGCTGCGTCCGGCGCGCGGGCGGGGGCGGTCGGCGTTCTTCGACACGATGCTGCTGTTCCTCGCCCAGGAGATCGGCGAGCTGGACCTGCCCGGCGTCACGTCGACGTGGACGCACGTCCACAACGGCACGACGCACTTCGACCTGTCGCTGGAGGCGTTCGTCCGGCCGGGCGGGATGACGGTCGAGGCGACGTTCCGCCGCGAGCTGTTCGACGACGAGCGCGTGGACGCGCTGCTCGGCCACCTGGAGACCCTGCTGCGGGACGCGCTGGCCGACCCCGACCGCCCGATCGGCGCGCTCCAGGTCATGGACGGCGCCGAGCGCGCCCTCATCGACGCCGCCAACGACACCGGCCGCGACCTCCCGCGGACGAACGTGGTCGCCCTGTTCGAGGAGCAGGCCGCCCGCACCCCGGACGCGACGGCGATCGAGGCCGGGCCGCTGTCGCTCACCTACGCCGAGCTGGACGGGCGCTCGTCCGCCCTCGCCGCCGAGCTCCGCGCCCGCGGCGCCGGGCCCGAGCGGACCGTGGCGCTCGCGCTGCCGCGCACGCCGGACCTCGTCGTCGCGCTGCTCGGCGTCCTGAAGTCGGGCGCCGCGTACCTGCCGCTCGACCTGGACCATCCCGCCGACCGGCTCGCCTACATGCTGGACGACGCCGCGCCGCTCTGCGCCATCGTCACCCGCGACACCGCGAGCCTCCTGCCGGACACGACCGGCCTGCTCGTCGTCGACGGCCCCCGGCCGGACGTTCCGGCCGTCCCGTCCCGTCGGCCGCGCGCCGACGACCTCGCCTACGTCATCTACACGTCCGGGTCGACGGGGCGTCCGAAGGGCGTCGCCGTCCCGCACGGGGCGCTGGCCAACTTCCTGCTCACGACGCGGTCGCGGCTCGGCCTCGGGGCGGGCGACCGGCTCGTCGCGGTGACGACGGTCGCGTTCGACATCGCCGCGCTGGAGCTGTTCGTCCCGCTGACGAGCGGCGCGACGGTCGTGCTGGCCGACCGCGCGGCGGTCCGCGACCCCGCCGCGCTCGGCGCGCTGCTGGCGGACGCGACCGTCGTGCAAGGGACGCCGTCCCTGCTCGGCACGCTCGACCCGGACGCGCTCAAGGGCAAGCGGGTCCTGGTCGGCGGCGAGGCGCTGCCCGCCGCGCTCGCCGAGACCCTCGCCGGGACCGCGTCGCTCGCGACCAACCTGTACGGGCCGACCGAGGCGACGATCTGGGCGACGGCGGCGGACCTGCCCTCGTCCGGCATCGGCACACCGTTCTGGAACACCCGCGCCCACGTGCTGGACGCGGCACTGCGTCCCGTCCCGCCGGGCGTGCCGGGCGAGCTGTACCTCGCGGGCGCGCAGCTCGCGCGCGGGTACGTCGGCCGCCCGGACCTGACGGCGGAACGGTTCGTGGCCGACCCGTTCGGGCCGCCCGGGTCGCGCATGTACCGGACGGGCGACCTCGCCCGCCGCGCCCGCGACGGGTCGATCGAGTACCTCGGCCGCACCGACGACCAGGTGAAGATCCGCGGGTTCCGGATCGAGCCCGCCGAGGCGGAGGCCGTGCTCGCCGCGCAGCCGGGCGTCGCGCGGGCGGCGGTGGTCGTCCGCGAGGACCGGCCCGGCGAGCCGCGGCTCGTCGGCTACTACGTGCCGGACGGCGCGGCCCCGGACGAGGCCGCGCTGCGCGACGCGCTCGGCCGGGCGCTGCCCGAGTACATGGCGCCGTCCGCCCTCGTCGCGCTGGACGCGCTGCCCCGGACGGTCAACGGCAAGCTCGACCGCGCCGCGCTGCCCGCCCCCGAGGCCGGGGTGTCCGGCCGCGCCCCGCGCGACGCCCGCGAGGCCGCGCTCTGCGCGATCTTCGCCGAGCTGCTCGGCGTCGAGGGCGTCGGGATCGACGACGACTTCTTCGCGCTCGGCGGGCACTCGCTGCTCGCCACCCGCGTCGCCGCCAAGGCGCGGGCGGTGCTCGGCGGGACGCTGTCCATCGCGGACGTCTTCGAGGCGCCGACCGTCGCCGCGCTCGCGCCCCGGCTGGTCGCGTCGCAGGCGGCGCGCGTCCGCGACGTCGCGCGGCCGGACGTCGTCCCGGCGTCGGCGGCGCAGCGCGGGCTGTGGCTGGAGGAGCGGCTGCGCGGCCCGTCCGCGTCGTACTCGCTGCCGCTCGGCCTGCGGCTGCGCGGCCCGGTCGACGAGGCCGCGCTGGACGCCGCGTTCGCCGACGTCGTCGCCCGCCACGAGGCCCTCCGGACGCTGCTCGTCGAAGGCCCGGACGGGCTGCCGGTGCAGCGCGTCCTGGAACCGGACGTGCCCGTGCGCCTCGCGATGATCGACGCCCGCGCGGAGACGCCGGAGCGGCGGGCGGCGATCGAGCGCGAGGCCGCCGCGCACGTCTTCGACCTCGGCCGCGACCTGCCCGTCCGCGGCACCCTCGTGCGGACCGGCGACGACGCGTGGTCGCTGATCCTGCTGCTGCACCACGCCGCCGCCGACGAGTGGTCGTTCACGCCGCTGCTCGCCGACCTGGCCCGCGCCTACGCGGCCCGCCGGGACGGCCACGCGCCCGGCTGGGAGCCGCTGCCCGTCCAGTACGCCGACTACGCGGCCTGGCAGCGGGAGGCCGCCCCCGACGCCGCCGAGGGCCTCGACTTCTGGGCGGACGCGCTCGCCGGGCTGCCGGAGGAGACCGTCCTGCCGTTCGACCGGCCGCGCCCGGCGGAGGCGGCGCACCGGGGCGGGCTCGTCCCGTTCCGGCTCCCGGCCGCCGGGGCGCGGCGGCTCGCCCGCGACACCGGGACCAGCGTGTTCATGGTCCTGCACGCCGCCGTCGCCGCGCTGCTCCAGCGGTTCGGCGCGGGCGACGACGTGGCGCTCGGCTCGCCCATCGCGGGACGTCCCGACGAGGACCTCGCCGGGCTCGTCGGCGTGTTCGTGAACCCGCTGGTGCTGCGGACCGACCTGTCCGGCGACCCGACGTTCGCGGAGCTGCTCGACCGGGTGCGCGCCGCCGACCTCGCCGCGTTCTCGCACGCCGACGTCCCGTTCGAGCGGGTCGTGGACCGGCTCGCGCCGGAGCGGTCGCTCGCCCGGAGCCCGCTCTTCCAGGTGATGATCGTCCACCAGCGGCTGGCGGACGTGCGGCTCGCGCTGCCCGGCGTGCGCGCGGAGCCGTTCCTGCCCGAGACCGGCGGCGTCAAGTTCGACCTGGACCTGTACTTCGCCGAGGGCGACGCGGACGTCGAGGGGTTCGCCGCGTTCGACGCCGACCTGTTCGACGCGCCGACCGTCGAGCGCCTCCTCGACGCCCTGGACGACCTCCTCGCCCAGGTCACGGCCGATCCGGGGCGGCGGCTCTCGGCGCTCGGGCCGCGCGTCGAGCATCCCGACACCTCCCGCGCGTGGCCGGTGCGGACGGTCGCCGCGCTCATCGAGGAGCGGGCCGCCCGCGCGCCCGGCGCGACCGCCGTGGTGTTCGGCGACACCGTCCTCACCTACGCCGAGCTGGACCGGCGCGCCGAGGCGCTCGCCGACCGGCTCGCCGCCGCGGGCGCCGGTCCGGAGAAGGTCGTCGCGATCGCGCTCCCGCGCTCGGACGAGTTCGCCGTCGCGCTCCTCGCCGTGCTCAAGACCGGGGCGGCCTACCTGCCGGTCGACCTGTCGTATCCGCCCGCCCGCGTCCGGATGATGCTCGACACGGTGCGGCCGGTGCTCGTGCTCGGGCGCGACGAACCGCCGGCGGACGCTCCGCCCCGGCCGCGGCCCGACGTGCGGCCCGAGCACGCGTCGTACGTCGTGTTCACGTCCGGGTCGACCGGGACGCCGAAGGCCGTCGTCGGCACCCAGCGCGGCCTCGCCAACCGGCTCGCGTGGGGCGCGGACCTCGCCGCGCCGGGCGTCCGCGTCGCGAAGAGCTCGCCCGCCTTCATCGACGGGACGACCGAGCTGCTCGGCGGCCTCGTCGCCGGGGACGCCGTCGCCATCGCCGACGACGCGACCGCCGCCGACGCCGTCGCGCTCGCCGCGTTCGCCGAGCGGCACGGGGCCGGGCTGGTCACGCTCGTCCCGAGCCTCCTCGCCGCGCTGGCGGAGAACGGGCTCCCGCCGTCCGTCACGACGTGGATCAGCAGCGGGGAGGCGCTGCCGCCCGCGCTCGCCGCGAAGGTCCCGGCCCGGCTGATCGACCTCTACGGCTGCTCGGAGGCGGCGGGCGACAGCCTGATCGGCGTGGTCGCCGAGGGGGTCGCCGAGGGCGGGGGACTGCGGCCGATCGCGAACACGCGCGCCCACGTCCTGGACGGCGCGCTCCGCGAGGTCCCCGTCGGCGAGCTGTACCTCGCGGGCGACGGCCTCGCCCGCGGCTACCTCGGCGACCCGGCCCGCACCGCCGAGCGGTTCGTCGCCGACCCGTTCGGCCCGCCCGGCTCCCGCCTCTACCGGACCGGCGACCGGGTCCGCCGCCGCCCGGACGGCGGGCTCGACTTCCTCGGCCGCGCCGACGCGCAGCTCACGCTGCGCGGCTTCCGGATCGAGCCGGGCGAGGTCGAGGCCGCGCTCGCCGCGCAGCCCGGGGTGCGGCGGGCC